>NZ_BSYI01000054.1 GCF_030270585.1 Paralimibaculum aggregatum | reverse complement strand
GCCGCCGCGGGTGCCCGCCCATGCTCCCCGCCCGGCGGGCGCCGCCGCGGGTGCCCGCCCATGCTCCCCGCCCGGCGGGCGCCGCACCTCCCTTCCCGGAATCGCGAGGCCCGCGCAGCGCAGCCCCGGCCCCGGTCACGCCAGCGCCGCCGGCCGCGCCAGCCTGCCGACCAGCGACGTCACCCGCGCCGCGATCTCGCTCGCGACCTTCGCCCTGCCCGCCGCAACCGGCGTCCCGCAGGCGGCCCCGGGCATCCCGCCCGTCTCCAGATCCGCCGCGATCCCGGCCCCGCGCCTTCCGCCCCGTCCCTGCCCCTGTCCTTTACCCTTCGTCGGGCTTCCCACGCTTCAACGCCCAAGGAACGCTCGCGACCGTCGAGCCCTTTTTGGTCTTCATCCTCGTCCGCATGGACGAGCCGACGCCTCGAAACCTGCCGCCAATCACGCCGCGACGAACGGCCCTCCGACCTTCACCCGCCAATGCGCCCGCCACAGCCCGCCACCGGAGCTCGGAAACCCGCCTTGAACCCGGCGCGCCGGGGCCCGCGCCGGCGGCACGCGGGCAGGTCGCCCAACGCACCCGGTCCGGCGATGGTTCGGCGCGGGAGACGGCGGCGCGAGCCGCGCGAGCGGTCCGGCCACCGCGGGTCTTCACTCCGGCGGCAACTCCCCTGCCCGTCCCCTTCGGCGAGGCGGCCGATCTCCGCCCCGGCGGTGCTGGCGTCCAGCCCTCGGCCAAGCGACCGGTCACGTAGCCGGCGAGCACGGCGTCCGGCTCGAGCACCGCCGCACGCTGACGGCGGAGCAGATAGCTGCCATCGGCGATGCGCGGCCGGTAGGCGCCGCGCGCACACGCAGTGCGCCGGAGTTCATGGCTGATGGTCGACGACGACCGACCGAGCGCTCCGGCAATCGCCCGCAAGCTCCGGCCCGAAGCCCTCAGATCGGCAATCCGGTCCCTTTTGGACGGAGAGAGATGCACGTATCCTGACATGGCAGCACCGCTTTTCTGTTTCGCGACGGACGAATACCGCATCCGTCAGCGGTGTTGCGCCTCACGCCTGAATGCACCCGGTCTTCCGGATCGAGGGGGAGGCCAGGCCACGCGCAACCGTCAACGGGACCGATGCGGGAGAGCTGCGTTTCGACCTGATGGCGCTTGCGGCGGGCGAGATCGGCGATCTCGGCGGGCTGTTCTTCGATCTCGCCGACGGGAACGGCGCCGGCCGGATCTTTCGTCGTCGCGGGTCGTGCCCGGCGCCGCGCATGACGCGGCGACCGGCAGCCCGTTCCGCGCGGGCACGGTGACCGGTCCCGGCGACGGCAGACGGGCTTCCTGCGGCGCAGCACCGGCAGATCGCTCTCCCGCGACCTGCGCTCAACGACGGATATCGCGGTGCACGACACCTCGGACGGAGCCTTCTGCGACAGCGCCCGCAGCCGGACCGCCACGCATCTCGGCCAGAGCGCGGCCGACCGCCTGACCGCGGCGGAGAACCAGACCGCCTCGACCGACCTGCCCGCGAACGACGCGGCGGAGGACCGCTCGGTCGCGCGGGTCGATCGCGGCCTGGTCCAGACCGTCACGGCCGGCGAGGGCGCGCTCGGCACCCTGATCGCCCGGCAGGAACACCGCGCCCGACGTCGCCGCCGACGCGGGTGGCAGCGACGCCACCACGATCCCGACCGGCGCCGGCGGCCACGACGCCGGCGGCACGCTGCCTGTCGGACCCGAATCTCGGCGTCAGCGTCGGCGCCACGGTGACCGGCATCCCCCGCCGGACAACGGCCACCGCTGAAACGGCGCGGCGCTGGCGGGGGCGAGTGGCGGCTTCGCCTGGATCTTCGACGCCGATCCCGCCGACTTGGCGTTGCTGTCCGGCAGCGTCGAGCCGGTGCTCGACCCCATCCTCCGCGCGACCGACGGTAGCGGCGCGCCGAACGACATTGGCGTGCACGCGGTTCGATCGCCCCGGTCGGCGCCCGCACCCTGCCGGTCATCGTCTCGCCCCCGGCCAGAGCGCGTTCGGCACCCTCGAGGAAACCGGGACCGGGCCGGGCGACAGCGGCCCGCTCGCGATCCGCGACGGGGTGGCCGCCGACGGCAATCCGGCGGCTGGCCTCGGCGACGCCGCGCCGCGCGCCGTCCTCACGGTGCCGATATCGCCGCGGCTGCTCGGCGGCACCGGCATGCCGGAACCCTTCGGCCGGTCCTTCACCCCCGATGCCGGCAGCTTCGACCATTTCGGCGGCGGCGCGGAACACGGGCCGACCTTCACCCTGCCGGCGACCGATGCGCGGGGGCTCGCCGGCGCCCGCGACATCGCGGTGCCGATCGTCGGCAACCGGCCGCCGGAGATCGTCACCGCCGCGCGCCTGGAGACCGGCGGGACCGACCTGCCGATCGCCGCCGGCCCCGGCGCGCTGGCGATCCGGGATCATGACGGCATCGAGCGCACCGCCGTGGACATCGGGCCGACCGCCTTCACCGGCGATCCCTCCGGCACCGGCACCGAGGGTGTGCTGCCCGGGCCGTTCGACCCGGCGCCGGAAGCGTTCGGCGACCTCGCGCTCGGCGACCGCATCGACCCGATCCATAGCCTGGTGGCGCAGGACGCCTTCGGCGTTCGCCACCCGCGGGATCCCCGTCACCATCAACGGCACCGATGACGGGCCGCAGATCATCGCCGGGCCGCGCGACACGGTGACGGCCGCCTGCTTCGGCAACGATGCCGCGGCGGCGGAGCTGCTGGCCGGAAGCGGGCGCTCGCCGGTCGACCGGGACGCCGTGGTCGATCCGATCTTCGGTACGACCACGACCGTCGCCGCCGCCGACCGTTTCAGCACGGATCGCGCGCTGACGCAGGACGGGGCCAACGTGTTCGTCTCGCTGGCACCGGCGATGGCGGCCGCGATGATGTCGCGGCCCCGATCGGCGATGCGGGTGGCGGGCCCTGCCGCTCCGGACGGGAGTTCCGCACCGACGAGGTGTTTCACGACGCGCTGGGCATGGCCGGCGTCACCACCGAAGCCGCCCAGCGGATCGACGACACGATCATGGCCGGGGACAGCGCCGGTGCGACCGTGACCGGGGCCGTCTCGATCCCGCGCTCCGGCGCGCGGAACACCCGGCCCCGATCCGGTCGGGTCTTGCGATGCCGGCCGTCACCGTCGACGAGGGCGAGGACGCGGGCAGGCCGGCACGCGGGCCGGACGGGCCCGCGGCCGGTGTCCTCGATGTCGGCGGGGAGCGTCTCGTCCGCGAGATCGACCGCCCCGACACCGTGACCGTGACCGTAACCGCGACGGCCGATTTCCTCGACGGCGCCGGGGCAAGGAACGGCCTGCCCCCGGAGGACAGGCTGGAAGACATCCGCGTCCCCGACCTGCCCGGGCTCACCGATGGCGTCGCCACCCTGCGCCCGGACCCGATCGCGGAGGAGATCCGGTTTGACTGGCGCTTCGCGGGCAGGGGCGCGCGCTGCGACCATCTCGGCCGGCCTGGGGCGGTGAGCCTGCGCTATCCGGTCACGCTCGGCGACGGCAGCGCCCGCACCCGGAGCCAGGGCCTCGGCGGCGCTGTCGGGAACCGCACCGATCCGCCCGGCATCGCGATGCCGCCTGGTGATATGGCGCCGATCGTCGTCATAGGCGATGGCGATCCGATCGACGCGGGCGGCGGCTTCCCGGTCCGCGACCCGGACCCGTTCGATGCGGCCCATGTCGGCTTCTCCGCGGTCGGCGGCACGCTCTCCGGGCCGATCCCGGACGATGCCGCCACCTTCACCGCCGCCCGCAGACGGCCTGGACCCGGCCGATGCGCCCGGAGACACCGCCAGCACGGTCGGCTGGAGCCCGACCTCGGACGACGGCTCCGGCCATCTCGGCGAGGGCGGCACCGACAGCGCAGAGATCCGCCTCGTCGTCTCCGGCACCGACGATCCGACCGGCTTCGGCACCGAGATCCGTCCGGAGCCCCTGACCGGGACCGACGCGCCGCTGGCGAGCGCCTTCGTCACCGCGGTCGAAGGCACCGATTTCCTCGACGGCCGGGAGAGCGTCATCGGCAGCCTCGCGGCGGGCGGGGGTCTTGCCGACCCGACCGGGAACCGGGTCGCGTCGTCCGGCCGCCGGTTCCTCGCCATGCGGGCGCGCTAGAGGACGGCGAGCCGCGCTTCGGCGGGGACATGCGCGCTCGACCGGAGCTTCGGCAGCGGCAGGTCCGGCTTCGGCCATCTCGGCGCCGGCGAGGCGGCCACGCTCCGCCACACCGTCGACGCGGCGAACCCCGGTTTGGCGCGGCACTCTTCCGGGGAGACAGTCACCAGCTGAAGCCGGTGTCCTGCTCCGACCGCTCCCACAAGCGTTCCATCGCGGCCTTGTCGTGGGCATGGGGCTCCAGCGTGCCCCTGCCGACGGGCCCGACGGTTTCCATGCGGCCCGTGGGGCCGTGCAGGGCGCGCTGTTCGAGGCCGTTCTCCGTCGCGCACATCACTTCGGGATAGGCGCCGCGTTCGGCGGTCTGGACCATTGGCGTCCTGGTCATGAGCCACCAGGCAAGCCGCGTCAGAGGGCCGCCGCTGGTGCTGATCAGCGACGTCGCGGACGCGCCCGGATGGCAGACATAAACTTCGACATGCCTGTTCGCCGCCCTGATCCGGTCCTGCAACTCGTAGGCAAACATCATCTGCGCCAGCTTGCTCTGGCTGTAGGCGGAATTGGCGCTGTATTTCCTGTCCCAGTTCATGTCGTCGAACTGGATTGCCCTGGTTCCGAGCCTGTAGCCGAGGCTGGCCACGACGACGATCCGGCCCCTGGCCTCCTCGATGCGGTCGAACAGCATCCCGCAAAGCACGAAATGGCCGTAATGATTGGTGCCGAGCTGGCTTTCGAAGCCGTCGACGGTGAGCCTCCGTGTCGGCACCTGGGCGATCGCGGCGTTGCAGATCAGCGCGTCGATCCGGGGAACGGTGCCGAGCACCTCGTCCGCCGCGGCGCGCACGCTGGCAAGATCGGCAAGGTCCGTGCGCACGAGGCTCACCTCGGCGCCCGCGCCGAATTCCTCCTTCAGGGCACGGATGGCGACGGCCGACTTCTCGGCGCTGCGGTTCAGCATCACCACCCTGGCGCCCTTCGACAGAAGGATGCGCGCGGCCTGGAAGCCGGTGCCGGCATTGGCGCCGGTGATGACATAGGTCCTGCCGGCCAGCGAGCCGAGCCGCTCCGGCGTCCAGCCCTGCGGTCCGAACCGGGTATCTCTCATGGTCGTGCTCCTTTCGGCGGCGGTCGCTGCGCCGCGGGATGCGGGCCTGCCTTGCCGAGAACGCAGATAAATCTCGCCCCCGCCCCGAAACAGGCGAGATCGTCGCGAATACTTGCCTGATCGTATCGGCACGGTTGCCCCGGCGGGGATGGCGGCACTAGGGTGCCCGCATGAGCAGACAGCAGATCAGGCACCTCATCGAAGACCTCCTCCGGGAGGACGGGCTGATCGAGACCGGCGTGACGGGCGTGCGGCTGTTCCGGGTCAGCACCCCGGTTCCCTGCGCCCCGGCGGTCTACGAGCCCAGCGTCATCGCCATCGTGAGCGGGTCGAAGGAGGCCGTGCTGGATGGCGAAAGGCGCGTCTACGACGCCAGCCGCTACCTGTGCTGCCCGATGTCGATGCCGGTGCAGGCCGGCACGCCTGCCGCATCGCCGGACAACCCGCTTCTCGGCGTTTCCATTGCCCTCGATCAGCGCGCGATGACCGAACTGACCGTGGAGATGGAAACCGCCGGGGCCGGCGCGCCGATGCCCAGGGGGAACCTGCCCGCGCACGGGATCAGGTTCGCAAGCTGGGACGCGGCCTTTTCGGAGGCGCTGCTACGGCTGCTGCAACTGGGACGGAGCCGGGCGGACACGGCGGTGCTTGGCGGCGCGCGGCTGCGCGAGCTCCACTACGCGATCCTGAAGGGCGAAGCGGGCGCCTTCGCGCGGCACGCCTTTGGCGCGGGCAATGCCATCGCCCGCTCCATCGCGCATGTGTCGTCCAACCTGGACGCGCCGATCTCGATCGACGACATGGCCCGGCGCGCGGGCATGAGCCGGGCGGTGTTCCACCGCAAGTTCAAGCAGGCGACGGCGATGTCCCCCATCCAGTTCGTGAAGTCGATGCGCCTCGGCAATGCCGCAATGAAGATCGCCGCGGGCATGACCGTGAACGAAGCCGCGATGCATGTGGGCTATGTCAGCCCGTCCCAGTTCAGCCGGGAGTTCAAGCGCATGTACGGGCAGTCGCCGCGGCAATGGAGCAACGCCCTGCACGTCCCCGCCGGGCTGGGGTGACGGATGGCGGCAGGCGGCCGGGCGGCTCAGTCCAGCGCCTCGAACCAGTCGAGCACGGCCTCCCGCCATCCCTCCGGCACGCCGTGCCCGCCCCGTGTCAGCCTCAGCCGGATCGATCCGGCAGCGCATTTCGCCCAGTCCTTCTGCATCGACCCGTCATCGCCGAAGCTGTTCTCGGCGCTGCCCATGCAGGCGTTCTCGCGGCGCCAGACATCCACCCCCTTCATGACGTTGCCCTGGGCGAAATCGACGCCCTCCCATGTCAGCGCGCGGCCCTCGAACGGCACCATCCGGTCCTTGAAGCCGTGGACGTGGAACAGGTGCACCGGCGCGGCGCATCCGGCGGTCATGGGCTCCCAGAACGCCCCGGCCGCAGCGGCAAAGCCCCGCGCCAGCTCCGGCGCATGGCAGGCGACGTCCCAGACCATTGAGCCGCCGCGGGAGAAGCCCGCGATCAGTATCCGCGCCGGGTCGAGGCCGAAGCGCGCCACCGCGTCGGCGCGCACCGCGCCGAGAAAGGCGATGTCGTCGCGCGGCAGGTCGTAGCCGTCGGCCACGCCCCAGTCGAGGTTCTTCGCGCTGATCCCGGGCTGGCCGCTCGGCATGATCACGGCATAGCCCCGGCGACGGAACGGCTCCACATAGTCGGGCTTCCGGATCATCGCCCTGCCGGACCGGCCGAAGCCGTGCAGCCAGATCACCGCCGGCGGCGCCGCCGCTGCCTCGGGCAGGGCGACGTAGTATTCACCGCCGGCCAGGGTGCAGGGCTCGTCCGGCTCGCCGCAGACGGCGTCTGCAGCCCGCAGGCCCCCCGGCCCGGCAGCGCCGAGCATGATGGCCATGCAGAGGGTCGCGATCGCGCCGCGCATTGCAAACTGCCGCATCTGTGCATCTCCTTCCGCCAGGGCCCGAATTCTAGCACGGACCGCGCGCCTCCGGATCATGCCGACGATCCGGCAGGCGGCAGCCCTCTCCGCAGGCCGGCCATGGCCGCCTGCCAAGGGCATCGCCGCAAAGAAGGCGCGGTCCGCGAACCTCTGCGATGGCAGAACCCTGGCGCAGCGTCGCTCCGGCCCGGGCGCATGATCTCCGTCCTCGGATCGACAACCGGCAGGCACACCCCGGGCGCGGCCGCCGCGGAGCCCCGCCGCGCCAGCGCCGGAGGCCGGGCGGCAGGTGCTGCTGTCCGGATGGTGAAGCCAGCGTCCGCTGGTGGGGGACCGTCTCGCGGATCGCCGCGGGGCCGGCATCGTGGACGCCCGACATCAGCGAGATCGCCGCTTCCCCGGCGGTGCCCTTCGCCGCGAAGTTCCCGCTCCGGGAGGCGCGGGCCTTGCCCCCGGAGGGCTCCACCCGCCGCGTCGCGCTGTCGTCGGTGACGGGCAGCGGCCCCTCCTCGATGGTGCAGCTGTAGCGCATCGCCTCGTCGTCGTGCTCGAGCAGCGTCTCGAGGAACACCGCGCCATCGGCGGTGACCAGCCGGCGATGCGTCGCGCCGGAGATCTCCTCGTGCTTGCCGCCCGCGATGCCCGGATACCACCCGGAGATCGCGCAGGACGGCCCGATATGGCTCCCAACCGCCTTCGGATCGGCAGCAATCGTGATCTCGCCCGATGCCTCGCCGGCGCGGGCGGGCATGGCCGGAAGGACAACCGCAGCCGCGAGCCGGGACAGGCGGCGGGGACGGGGTTCCCGATGCGGGTGATCGGCATGGGATGCTCCCTTGAATGCTCGGCTGGTGGAGCCGCAAGCTTGGCCCGCCGCTCTCATGGCCCGCTCAACGGCGCATCGAGCACCCCTCATCCCAGGCAGATTTCCCTAGGTAAGATGTGAAAGCGAGAAGACCGGCGGCCATCCGGTCATGGCAGAGCGGGTGCTTGCCCTGTCCGGAGGTTTCGAGGCGCGGTCGCGTGAACCGGGGCCCATGGCGTTCACCAACCGGAAGGCGCAGGCGCTTCTGGCCTGGCTTGCGCTGAACGGCGGCCACGCCGCCGGCCGGGACCGCGCGGCAGCCCTCCTCCGGGGCGACAAGCCGGACAGGCGCGCGGATGCGTCGCCGAGCCGGGCGCTCCATTCCATCCGCAGAACGCGCGCGGAACCGGGCTGCGATGCCCTGCTGGCCTAAGGGGGGACGGCCGGGCCCAATTCCGGGCACACCTGCGTCGATGCCGTCGCCTTCGCCGCGCTCGCGGCCAGCGGCGACCCCCACAGCCTCGCCGAGGCGGCGCGGCTCCACCGCGGCCCCCTGCTCGACGGCGGTGCGGCGCCGACGCCGGCGTTCGGCGACGGGCTGGAGGCGGAGCGGCGCCGTCTCGACCAGCTTGCCGCGAACGGTCTCTCCGAGCTGCTGGCGACCGGCGCGGACAGGCCCGCCTCGGCAACCCATGCACAGACAGCGCGCCGGCCGCTCTCGCCCGATCCCTGCAACGAGGCCGCGGGCCGCGGGCCGATGCTGCGCCATGCCAGGCGGGGGCAGGTCGGCGCCGCCGCCGAGGCGTTCGAGGCATTGCGCCAGCAGCTCGAGGACGACCTCGACGCGCTCCCGTCCGGCGGGACCGGCGACCTGCAGGCCCGCATCCTCTCGCGGCAGATCGCGCCGGACCCGGTGGCGGGCCGCGGGCGCGGCGCGCCCCCGCCCGGATCATGGCGGCGCCTCCGCCTGGCCGGCGCCGTCGCCATCGCGCTCGCCGGCCTCGCCGGCGCGGTGACCTGGTGGCAGGGGCCGGAACGGCCGGTTTCCGCGCCGCGGCGCGCCCTGCCCTCGCGGCCGCCGATCGCCATGCTTCCGCTCGACGGTCTCGGCTATGGCAAGGACCGCGGCTTTCTCGGCGGCGCGATCGCGGAGGCGATCATCACCGAGCCGTCGCGCCTTTCCGGGCTGTTCGTCGTCGCCCGCAATTCCGGCTTCCACTATCGGGACACCCGGGCGGATCTGCGCGCCATCGCGGGGGACCCCGGCGTCCGCTGCGTCCCCGAGGGCAGCCGGCAGAAGGCTGGCGACCGGCTGCGGGCCACGGTCCGGCTCATCGACGCGCGGGCCGGCAACCATCTCTGGGCGCGCAGCGACGGCGGCGACATGTCCGACATCTTCCAGTTCCGGGACAGGATCGCGGCCTCGGTCGCGGCGACGCTCGGCGAGACGCTGCACAGGATCGACGGCGAGGCCGCGATGAAGGCCGACCCGGCCGGCCTCGAGGCGTTCGAGCACGCGCTCGCGGCGGTCCGCAGCTTCCGCGCGCCGACCCGGGAGGGCTCCTGCCGGGCACGGCTGGAATACGCGGCCGCGCTCGCGGCTGACCCCGACATGGCCTTTGCCCATTCCGGCCTCGCATGGGTCCACATCAACGGAATCCGCCGGGGCCGGACCGATCTCGGCCGCGCCGAGGCGCCGGCCCGCGCCCGGGACGCGGCCGAGACCGCGCTGCGCCTGGCGCCGCCGAGCGAGCACGCGCATTTCGCCCTGGCCAATGTCCTGATGCATGCCGGCGAGCGCGGCCGGGCGATGGCGGCGTTCGGGAAGACCCTGGCGCTCAACCCCGATGCCAGCCACGTGATGGCCCCCCATGCCGAACGGCGCGGCCATCTCGGCAGGTTCGAGGAGGCCGCCGACCGGCTGCTGAACGCGATGCGCCTCGCCCCGCACCACCCCGACCGGTTCCACTGGAACCCCGGACGGACGCTCTACTCGTCGGGCCGGTGCGGCGAGGCCCTGGCGGCGCTGCACCGGATGCCGAGCCCGCCCGGATCTGCGAACCGCACGCTGGCGGCGATCTCCGTCTGCCTTGGCCGCATGGAGGAGGCGCGGGCCGCGATCCGCAGCCTGCGCGAACAGGACCCGGCCAGTTCCGCGGCGAAGTTCGGGTCGAACTTCGATGGCAGATGCGCCGGTCCCGCGGATCTCGAGGCCCGGATCGCCGACCTGCGCACGGCCGGCCCGCCGGACTGAACCTCCCTGCCCGGCCCCACCCTCCACGCCATGTCGGGAGCGCCGCCCGCAGCGCACCCGAAGCCTCGAGGGCTAGCAGTTCGAAGGACAGTTGCGCCTGGGTCCAAAGGCGCGCCTGGCATGTTCGCATGACCTGGATTCCCAAGCTCGGTAGCGTCGCGAGACGCGCCGCAAGGTGCGCCGTGCAACGCCCGTAGGGGAGACCGGCGCCAGCGGCCGGCCCGCCACGGCATTTGCCGGAGCGGCGATGGCCGCCGAAAGCTCCGCGAGCGGGCTGCTACCGGCCCTCGTCGCGCCGCCGACCGCGAAAGGGCGGAGGGCACCGGGGAAGGTCGCGGCCTTCCTGCCGGGCATGAGGGGCATCGCTGCAACCCTTCGCTGGCCTCGGGCATCGGAACGTCGAGACCGGCAAGGCCGGCGAGCGCGACCCTGGTTGCGGCCGAGGGAGCGCCGAAGGCGAAGGCGCCGTCCCCGGCCCCGGACGCACCGGTCCAGCTCGAGATCCGGTGCTGATGCTGCGGCGCCCGGGCAGCCGCCATTCCAGGCCCGCCCGGCTCTGACACACCATTGACATGCCAGTTACCTCTTGCTACCGAAATCGGGGAGAGGACCGTGATGACACATGCAACCATCCCGTTTCGCGAAGGGTTTCCGGCGCTTCGGAACCAGACCTACCTGTCGATCTGCGACAAGATGATCCTCCACCGGCAGGTGCGCGCCGAGGTCGAAACCTTCCTCGACGCGCTTGCCGATGCCTCCGCGTCGCGGACACAGCACGAGACGCGGGTGACCGCCTGCCGCGAACGCTTCGCCGCCCTGGTGGGCGCACGCCCCGAAGAGATCGCGGTCGGCCGGAACGTCTCGGACGGGATCAACGCGACGATCTGGGCGGTCGACTGGAGAGAGGGCGACAATGTCGTGCTGTCGCTGGATCTCGAGCATCCCAACAACGCGTATCCGTGGCTGAGGCTGCGCGAGCGCGGCGTCGAACTGCGCAGCATTCCCGCACGCGATGGCCGCCTCGACTATGCGGCGCTGATCGGCGCGATGGACGACAGGACCCGGGTCCTCACCTGCGCTTCCGTCAGCTTCGCCCCCGGTTTCCGCGCGGATCTGGAGAGGCTGGGCCAGGCTGCGCACCGCAGGGACGCGCTTCTCGTGGTGGACGGCGTGCAGACGGCCGGGATCCTGCAGCACGATCTGCATGCCGAAAACGTCGATGTCTTCGTGACATCGACAAGCAAGGGCCTGCTCGGGCTCTATGGTTTCGGCTTCCAGTTCGTCTCCGCCCGATGCCTCGATCGATTGCGGCCGGCCTATCTCTCGCGTCCGGCCGTCGCCTCCGACAACGAGGATCATTCCGCCATGGGCTCCGAGGCATACCGCCTCCAGCCGGATGCACGGCGCTTCGAGGTCGGAAGCTACAACCTCGCCGGGGCCTATGCCGCCGATGCCGCCATGGCCCTGCTGGCGCAGCTCGGCGCCGAAACGGTCGAGGCCCGGGCGCTGGATGTTGCCGCGCGGCTGCGCACGGGGATGGTCGAGCTGGGCCTGCCCGACGTGGCCATGCCCGGCCCCGCCGAAGTGTCGCATCTGGTGACGGCAGGGCCGCTCGATGCCGGCGGGCACGGATACTCGGACACCCGCTGGGTCACCGATCTCTCGGCAGCGCTTGCCGAGGCGCGCATCGCCCACACCGTGCGCCGGGGTCAGCTGCGCTTTGGCACCCATGCCTACAACATCGACGAGGATGCCGACCGCGCGCTCGACGTCATGCAGACCGTCCGAAGGGCGGCGTGATGGCGCTCGATCGCGATGAAGCGAAGAAGCTGATCGTCGGCCTGATCGCCTCCGGTGCGATCGAACCGGACGCGCAGGTCTCGGAGCGTTCGCTGGCCCAGCGGACCGGCCTCGGACGCACCCCCATCCGCGAGGCGCTTCAGGACCTGCACCGGGACGGGCTGATCGCCATCGTGCCGAAGCATGGCAGCGTGGTGCGCAGGCTGGGGCTGGAAGAGGTCCGCGAGATCTTCGAGGTCCGCTTCGCGCTGGAATCCGCGGCGGCCTCGCTTGCGGCCATGCGCGGGCCCAGCCAGCGCCTGCGCGAGCTCGATGCCGAATTTGCCGCCTATGACGGCGAAGAGCTGAACGAAGCCGCTGCGCAGCACTACCGCCAGATCGGTCATGAATTTCACAACGAGATCGTCAACTCCGCCAGAAACCGGCTGCTGATCCGCCAGTACAGCCAGGTGCGCCTGATGATCGAGGTTTCGCTATCCCTCACCGAGGGACAGGAGATCGGCCGCACCAAGGCCTCCATCGTCGAGCACCACCGCATCTCGCGCGCGATCATGTCCGGCGATGCCGACGCGGCCCAGGCCGAGATGCAGAGCCACCTGCGGGCCGGCCACGAGATCCGCACACGGCTGCTCATGACGCCGCCAGATCTTCTTCTGAAATACGGGGACGACACCGAGCCAAAGAAACCACAAGAAATCAACAAGGAGACCACGAGATGAGAACCGCCATCATATTGTCCGCCAGCGCGCTTCTGGCATTCGGCCAGCCTGCCGCTGCCGACACCCTGGAGAACGTCCAGGCCGCCGGGAAGGTGACCTGCGGCGTCAACGGCTCGCGCGCGGGCTTTTCCTCGATCGACAGCCAGGGCCGCTGGCAGGGGCTCGACGTGGACACCTGCCGTGCGATTGCCGCCGCCACGCTGGGCGACGCGGAAGCGACCGAGTTCGTCAAGACCACCTCGCAGACCCGGTTTACCGCCCTGCAGACCGGCGAGATCGATGTCCTGACCCGGAACACCACCATGACCTACAGCCGTGACGGCGAGCTGGGCGTGGATTTCGCGGCGATCACCTTCTATGACGGACAGGGCTTCATGGTCCCCGCCGACCTGGGCGTTACCTCCATCGAGGAGCTGGACGGCGCCGCAATCTGCGTCCTGCCGGGAACGACCGCGGAACAGGTCGTCGAGTCGGTGTTCTCCGAACGCGGGCTGAACTACACGCCGATTGTCTTCCAGGATGCCAAGGAACTGTCTTCGGCGTTCTTTGCCGGGCGCTGCGACGCGCATATCCAGTCATCCTCGGGGCTGGCCTCGACCCGCGCCACGCTCGCGCCGAACCCGGAAGACTATGTCATCCTCCCGAAGATCTTCGACAAGGACCCGATGGGGCCGGTCGTGCGGCAGGACGATGCGCGCTGGAAGGACATCGTCGCCTGGACCGTGCATGCCATGGTGACCGCCGAGGAAATGGGCATCACGTCCGGGAATGTCGACGACATGCGGGAGACCGGGTCGGATACGATCAAGCGGCTGCTCGGTGCCGGCGACACGGATATCGGTGCGCCTCTCGGGCTGAATGCCGACTGGATCTACCAGATCGTCAGCCAGGTCGGGAACTATGGCGAGGTTTACGATCGCAATCTCGGCTCGGGCTCGCCGATGAACCTGGCCCGGGGGCAGAACGCGCTCTGGAAAGACGGCGGCCTGATCTACGCCCCGCCGCTGAAGTAAGCCGGGCAAGGGGCAAGCGTTATGGCTCGGCTGTTCCGCGACGCGCGTATCAGGGCCTGGATTTTCCAGGCGTTCCTGATCTGCGGCCTGGCCCTGGCGGTCGGAACAGCGATCCATAACGCCCTGACGGCACTCGACGCTCGCGGGATCGCCACCGGGCTGGGCTTCCTGTCCGAGCGTGCCGGCTTCGACCTGTCCGAAAGCATCATCCCCTACGGCCCGCAGAACAGCTTCCTGCGGGCCTTCCTGGCGGGGCTGGCCAACACCATAGCCGTGTCGGTCGCGGCGATCGTTCTCGCAACGACGCTTGGCGTTCTGGTCGGCCTTGCGCGGCTGTCGCCCAATCTGCTGCTGGCCCGCCTCGCCCGGGGCTATGTCGAACTGTTTCGCAACACGCCCCAGCTGGTCCAGATCATCTTCTGGTATGCCCTGCTGATCGCCTTGCCGCGGGTTCGCAACGCGCTTGATCTGGGCGGCGGGTTCTTTCTGTCGAACCGCGGGCTGAACTTTCCCTGGATCGCGCAGCCGATACCCGGAGGGGTCGCAAGCGCCGTGATCGGGATCGGCTTCTTTGCCATCGTCATCGTCCTCTGCCTGCCGGGACGGAAGAGATGGCGCGGGCGCGCGATGGCGGCGATCGCCCTGTCCAGCATCGCCGCGCTGATCGGCTGCTTCCTGTTCGGCGGCGTCTCCACCCCTGCCCTGAAGGGCTTCAGCTTCTCCGGCGGCGCGGTCCTCTCGCCGGAGTTCATTGCCCTGTTCCTCGGCCTCAGCCTCTATATCGCGGCGTTCATCGCCGAGATCGTGCGTGCAGGGCTGGCGGGCGTGGATCGCGGGCAGATCGAGGCGGCGGAGGCGCTGGGCCTCTCGCAAGGCAGGGTGCTCACCTCCGTGCGGATCCCGCAGGCGCTGCGCATCATCGTGCCGCCCGCGACCGCGCAATACATCTCGCTCGTCAAGAATTCCTCCCTCGGCGTCGCGATCGGCTATCCCGAACTGTTCAACGTCTCGAACTCGATCTCCACGCTGTCCGGGCAGGCGATCGAGTGCATGACCATCATGGGCCTGCTCTACTTGTCGACCGCACTTGCGATGAGCGCTGCGGCAAACGCGTTCAACCGCTTCGTTCAGGTTACCGAGCGATGAGCAAGGCAATCCACTGGTGCGGCACCGTGGTCCCGCCCCGCGCCGCGCCCAGGCGCGATGCAACGGTCTGGACACGCCTGCGCAATGCCCTGTTCCGCACGCCCATGCAGGGGGCGATAACGCTGGTCCTGGCGCTCCTGCTGGCAGGTTTTGCGCCGGGCCTCGTCGAGTGGGCGCTGATCGATGCTGTCTGGCTGCCCTCGGATCCTGCGGCCTGCACCGAGCCGGGCGCGGGCGCCTGCTGGGCGGTGGTCTCCGAGAAATACCGGGTGATGCTGTTCGGCGCGTTTCCATACAGCGAACACTGGCGCGCACTGCTGGCCATGCTGCTGATCGTCGCCGGGTTCGTCTACTCGGCCTTTCCGCGGCACTGGCGCGCCCGGCTTGCGGCGATCTGGCTCGGGCTGCTGGCACTGGTGCTGTGGTTGATGCTGGGCGGCTTCGGCCTGCGCCCGCTGTCGACGAGCGACTGGGGCGGGCTGCCGCTGACGCTGATCCTGTTCGCCGGGACCGTCACCTTCGGCATGCCGCTCTCGCTGTTCCTGGCCCTCGGCCGCGAATCGCAATTGCCGGCCTTCCGCTGGATCTGCATCGGCATGATCGAGCTGTTCCGCGGCCTGCCGCTGCTCGTCGTCCTGTTCCTGGCATCGCTGCTGATACCGCTGTTTCTCGGCGACGGCATGACGATCGACAAGTTCGTGCGCGCGCTCGTCGGCATGGTGTTGTTCTTCGGCGCCTACGCGTCGGAGATCATCCGCGGCGGCCTCCAGGCCTTGCCAAGGGGGCAGTACGAGAGCGCCCGGGCGCTCGGCCTGACCTACTGGCCGATGATGATCACCGTCATCCTGCCGCAGGCCCTGCGCATCGTCGTGCCCGCTCTGGTCAACGACATCATCCGGGCCTTCAAGAACACGAGCTTCGTGGCGGTCATCGGGCTCTTCGACTTCCTCGGAGCGACCAAGGCCGCGCTGGAGGACCCGCTCTGGGTCCGCTACTCGCTCGAGGCCTATCTTTTCCTGATAGCCGTATACTTCGCCTTCTGCTGGACCATGTCCCGCTATGCGTCCTGGGTGGAAAGGCGTCTCGACATCAGCAAGAGACGGGGCGAATGACCGCAGTCGAATTCACCGATGTCAACAAGTGGTATGACAACGGCCTGCACGCACTTCGCGATATCAATCTCTCGGTGAACACCGGAGAAACCGTGGTCATCTGCGGCCCCTCCGGGTCGGGCAAATCCACCCTCATCAGGACGGTCAACGCGCTCGAGCCGATCGACACGGGGCAGATCGCCATCGCCGGAACGCCCGTGCAGATGATGGACCGCCGTTCGCTGCGAAGGCGCGTGGGCATGGTCTTTCAATCCTTCAACCTCTTCACGCATTTCAAGGTTCTCGACAACCTGACCCTCGCCGCCGAGCATGTCGCCGGGCTGGATCAAGCTGCCGCAGAGGCCAGGGCCATGCAGCTGCTGGACCGCGTGGGCCTGGCCGATCAGGCGCAGAAGTACCCCGGCCAGCTGTCCGGCGGGCAGCAGCAGCGCGTCGCAATCGCACGCACCCTGATGCTGGACCCGGACGTCCTGCTCTTCGACGAACCGACATCGGCGCTCGACCCCGAGATGATCGCCGAGGTCCTGAGCCTGATGGAAGACCTCGCGCGGGAAGGGCGCACGATGCTCTGCGTCACCCACGAGATGGGCTTCGCGCGCAACGTCGCCGATCAGATCGTCTTCATGGCCCATGGCAGCGTGATCGAGAAAGCGCCCCCCGCCGCCTTCTTCGACAACCCGCAAACAATGCTCGCCCAGGCGTTCCTGTCGAAGATCATCTAGGATGGCTCCCGATCATCCTGGCTGACAGAGGGGTTCCCCGTTTCGCGGCCAGACCGGCGGCCTTTCCATTCCCGGATCCGAGTTCCCTGGTGCCGCCAGTCCGGGGCCCGCGGGGCCGGTGTGGGCCTCGAATGGGGGGCCACCGAGGGCCGAACGGGGCCGCCCGGCGGTGTCGGAGGCGATCCATCCGGCGATGCCGGCGCGCGCCCCGGAGCCGGTCCCGCAGGCGCGGAGATCGCCGCCCGCTTCCCCCTCGTCGAACGCGTCTTCGCAGATGCAGGATACCTGGGTCCGCCTGTCGCCGGGGCTGTGCCCCGTCCCCTCGATATCGCGAGGCGTTCCAACCCGGGCTTCGTCGTTCAGGCAAGGCGCTGGATCGTCGAGCGCTCCTTCGCGTGGATCGCCATCGAACGCCGCCTCGCCAGGGCCATCGCGCGCATCGCCGCGACCGTCCGGACCATGACCAATCTCATGCCGCGGCGCCTCGCTCGCTCCAGGATCCTTTGAGACGGACTCTCAGGATAGACCCTTCCGAGCGCCCGGGAACCCGCTCGCCTTCATCGTCGCCGCTCCCTTGCCGACCGGGAAACGGATGCCCGGGTTTCCAGCTCGGAACCGCACAGCCCGGCGGGCACGCGGCGCGGGTTGCCCCCATCGCGGCCGAACCGGGCCGCTCGATGGGGGCACGCGCCGGGGGTCATGCTCGTCCTGGCCGGCGAACCATGCTCGGGCCGATCAGGCGCCCCCTTGCCGGTTCACACCGGCCGCGACCCGCTCTAGAAGCGCGGGTCCCACAAGCGGCCGGGCATGGTCGATTCATAGCCGAGGCCGGTGGGCGAGCTGACCAGCTCCATCTGCATGCCCCAGGGGGCGAGGAAATACACCCATTCGAGGCCGCCGAGCGGGCCTTCGTCGATCCGGTGCGCGTCGGCCAGGACCTTCACGCCGTTCTCGCGCAGGTATGCGACCGCCGCAGCCATGTCGTCGACATAGAAGGCGACATGGTATCCGCCGATGTCGCTGTTCTTCGGCTGCACGGTTTCCTGATCGGGCGATACGTACTTGAAGAGCTCCATCGCGGGGCCGTTGCCGCAGCGGATGAAGACCAGCCGCTCCGCCACCGCGCGCGGGTGAACGTTGAGGTTCTCGGTCATCCAGTCGTCCTCGAACGGGCCGAACGGGCCGATCTCGAAGAAACGCTTGCATCCGAGCACCTCGACGAAGAACGCCGACGCATCGTCGACGTCAGGGACCGTCAGGCCGATGTGCTGCGACCCGACCAGACCCGGCATCTGCGCCTGCGCAGGTACCGATGCCGATGCCGCGATCGCTACAGCGGCAGCCAGAAAGATCGATTTCATTGTTTCCACCTTTTTCCGGGGGCTTGTCCGTAATGGCGCCCTTGTTCATGCAGTCTTCTTGTTGCGAACGCGGCCCATGCTCTGGGGCCGCGCTCGGTTGCTGGGGGCTGGCGGGATGTCGCGCGCGCGATCAGAGCCGCGCCCCGGCCCGGGCCAGGATCTTCGCCTCGGGCACGACCGCCCGGGCGATGCGCCCTTCCCCGATCTTTCCGCCCTGGTCTTCGGCCCAGACATCGAACCAGTAGAGCGGTCCCTCGCGCCCCGTGAAACGGGCGCTCGCGCGGACCTGCGCGCCTTCGGGGGTGGGTGCGCTGTGTGCCACCTCGATGCGCACGCCGACGGAGACGTCGCCGGGGCCGAGCAGCGGCGCAAGCAGGGCCGCACAGGCCCGCTCCATGTCCGCGATCATGAACGGCGTGCCGAACACGGGAGGCAGGGCATCGCCGGGCCGGCCAAGCGATGCGGCCGTGCGTTCCTGCGTGACCGCGCCGTCAAGCGTGGTCGTGGCACCGGTTTCGAGCGTGGCAGTCATTCGGGTTTCTCCCTGTCAGGCGCTGCGAGCGCCAGGAAACCGGCGGTCTGGAAACGCACCAGTCTCTCGATGTTCCGTGCTGCGTGGCGCGGGGAGGTGCGGCCGACCAATCGTTCGGCACGGCCCGTGCGCGCGCAGATCGACAGCATCGCCGCCACGGTATCGAGGAACCCGTCCGCGATCTCGGCGGGCCGGGCATCGGGCAATGCGCGGCAGAACTCGTCGAGATAGGTCCGGGCGGTCTCGTCGTAGTGCTTGGCGATGATTTCCGTGCCCAGGGGCGAATTGGCGAGACGGCCCATCAGGACGGCGTAGTTGCGCCAGCCCGGCTCGCCGTGGCCCGCCGACTCGATGAACGGCGTCACATAGGCGCGGACGAGGTCGGCAATGGCGATGGGCGCGCCACCCGACGCGCCGCGCAGGTCCTCCAGTGCCTGCCGGCGCAGCTGGGTCATGAAACTGGCCCGTCTGGCGACGACAGAATCGAACAGCGCCTCCTTCGGGCCGAAGTGATAGCCGACGGCATGGACCTGGACCCCCGCACCCGAGGCGACGTCGCGGATCGATGCGCCGTCGTAGCCGCGGTCGGCGAAGAGCTGCTCGGCCGCATCCAGGATGCGGGTCTGGGTCGCCTCGGATCGCTGGCCGCGGGGGCGGCCGGGGCCGCGCGCGCCGCCGCGCTTCTGCGGCGACCGGGGGGTTCCGGCGATCTTGGAGCGCGGCGGTTCGCTCATCCCGCGATCCGGTTCTTGCAGCGCCAGCCGGCCATGCGCGCATGCTCCTGCGCCGCGGCCCGAAGCCCGGCCGGGGCTTCGCTGCCGCAGCGCCGATCCGCCCTCCGCGCGAGCGGGGAAGATCCCCGGCAGCGCGAGCGGTCGGCGCCGGGCCTCGCAGCGACCGCCCCGCCGGGTCTGACGGCTCCGTGGATGCGCCGCCGCCGGAGCGGTTGCGCACCCACGCCGCGACTGACGGATTGGCGATGGCCGGTCATCCGCCGCGCGCCCTCAGCCTGACGCCTGGGCGGCGCGGATCATGCCGCGCAGGACCGGAGGCGTGACCGGCAGGGACGAGATCGTGACGCCGAAATC
Source organism: Paralimibaculum aggregatum (assembly GCF_030270585.1). GTDB lineage: Bacteria > Pseudomonadota > Alphaproteobacteria > Rhodobacterales > Rhodobacteraceae > Thermohalobaculum > Thermohalobaculum aggregatum. The sequence continues at coordinate 13,438 of NZ_BSYI01000054.1, read as the reverse complement.
GGACAGCGCATCCTCGATCGCACTCGTCAGCGCAGAGGGCGCCCCCAGCCGTCCGCCTTCGCCCCCGCCCTTCACGCCGTATTCCGTGTAGGGCGACGGCGTTTCGACATGGCCCAGCTTGAAGTTCCTCGGCATCTCGTTCGCCGTCGGCATCGCGAACTCCGAGAAGTTGGGATTCGTGAACTGCCCGTCGGCATCATACAGGAACTGCTCCGACAGGGCGGTGCCGATCCCGTTGGCGGTGCCGCCCCAGACCTGGCCGCCCAGGGTCCGCGGATTGACGATTGTGCCGTTGTCGTGCACCGCGGCATAGTCGAGGATCTCGACCTTTCCGGTTCCGGGATCCACTTCGACCGCCACCATGTGGCAGATATGCCCGACGATGGGGTAGAAGATGCCGAGATGCTTCCGCTCGGGGTCCGGGTCCGTCGAGATCGGATGATCGTAGACCGCCGTGCAGTCGATGCCGGAGTCGTACTCCTCCCCCTCCGGGAAGCTGAGGCGGAAGAAGCTCGACGTCAGCGCGATCTCGGCGAAGGTCTTCTTCTGATCCTGGGATCCGACGACCGCGACGCAGCCGTCCCGCAGCTCGACATCCTCGGGGCGGCGCTGGAGCATGTAGGCGCCGAACCGCTTCAACCGCTCCTCGAGCTTGATCGAGGCCGACACGCAGGCGCCGGCGATCATCGCGGTGAAGCGGCTGCCCTGCGGGCCGACGCTGTTGAAGCCGGACTGGCTGTCGGAATAGTTGATGACGACGTCCTCGGGCGCGACGGTCAGGCGTTCGGCCAGAACCTGGGTCACGACCGTTTCGGGCGAATTGCCCACCATCGGCGAATGCAGCGTCACGAACAGCTTCCCCGAGGGGTCGACGCGCGCCGTGATCGCTTCCGGCGTGGACGTCAGCGTGAAACCGGGCGTCTCGCGATTGTTGAGCGACCACCACTCGGTCGGCCCGTAGACCGAACGCTCCATGCAGGTGGCGACGCCAACGCCGACGCACCGGCCGCCTGCCCGCAGCGCCTTGGCCCGCTCGCGCCACGCATCGAGATCGAACAGGCCCTTCGCTTCCGCGAGCACCTTCTGGAAATTGCCGCTATCGTAGATGTTCCCGGTCGGGATCATGTAGGGGAACGCGTCGGCGGCGATCATGTTCTGCTCGCGAAGCTCCACCGGATCCCGGCCGAGCTCCTTGGCGGCGGCATCCGCCATGCGCTCCATGACCCAGTTGGTCACTTCCGAGCCGAAGCCGCGATAGGGGCCCTGCTGCGTCTTGTTGGAGAGCACGGCGATCACCCGCATCCCGAAGCTTTCGATCCGGTAGGGGCCGGTGACCTGGGCCATCGCGTTGCCGTGGGTTCCGACGCCGAACTGCAGATAGGCGCCGTAATCGTCGAGCACCGTGAACCGCAGCGACTTGAAGGTACCGTCTTCCATCACCGCGAGTTCGGCGTCGTAGAGCCGGTCCGAACCGTGACTGTCGGAGTTCGTGAAGTGCTCGACACGGTCCTCGATATACTTGACCGGGACCCCGGCGAGGCGGGACAGGCCCGCCGTGCGAATGAGGATCTTGTGGTTGAACACCTTCGAGCCGAAGGAGCCGCCGGCCAGGACCGGGATGATCCTCAGCTCGCCCGGCGACACGCGCAGCGAGCCACCGATCACGAACGGGATGAAGTTGTAGAAATTGGTGTTCGCGTGGATCGTGTAGCTGCCGCTGATGGGGTCGAACTGCGCGACGACACCGCAGGTCTCGATGGCCTGCGCGGACGAGCGGTGCCATCTCAGCCGTCGCTTGATGACATGCGCGGCGGCAGCGAAATGCTCGTCCACGGGACCGAACTGGAAGCTCTCGTCGAGCGCCCTGTTGCTGTCGCGATCGTCTGGGTGGATCACCGCGTCGCCGGTCGCCTCGAGGGACGCCTCGATGTCGACATTGGCCGGGAGGATCTCCCATTCCACCTCGACAAGCTCGGCCGCGTCCTCCGCAACATAGCGGTCCTCGGCGACCACCGCGGCGACGACCTCGCCGACATGGCGCACCTTGTCGAGAACGATGGCGTGCTGCGGCACCGGCGGGGAGGCGAAGCTCGGGCAAGGGTCAACGACCCGGGCGAGATCCTGCCCGGTATAGACACCGATGACGCCGGGCAGCGCACGTGCCTTCGAGGTATCGATGGAAACGATCCTCGCATGCGCATGGGGGCTGGTGACCATCGCGGCATGTGCCATGCCGGGAACCGTCACGTCGTCGATATAGCCGCCCTTGCCGGCGAGAATGCGCGGGTCTTCCACGCGCTTCATCGACTGGCCGATCCAGGTCAGCCCGGAACGGGGCGTCTCGCGTTGCCGGCTCGGAGGGATGACATTGCTGTCGAGATGCGAAGCCATGATGGTCTCCTTCACGCCGGCTGACGCTTGGCCGCGGTTTCCGCGTCGCGCATTTTCCTTGCGGCGGAGCGGATGGCGGCAATGATGTATTCGTAACCGGTGCAACGGCACAGATTGCCGGCGATCGCCTCGCGGATCTCGTCATCCGTCGGGTCCGGGTTCTCGGCCAGAAGTTCGTGCGCGGATGCCAGCATTCCGGGCGTGCAGAAGCCGCATTGCAGCCCGTGCTCTTCCCAGAACGCGGTCTGCACCAGGTCGAGCCCGCCGGCGCTGAACCCCTCGACAGTCGTGATCTCGCAGCCGTCGGCCTGAACGGCGAACATGAGGCAGGAACGCACCGCCTTTCCGTCGACGAGGACGTTGCAGGCTCCGCAGACGCCGTGTTCGCACCCGACATGCGTGCCCGGAAGCGCGAGCTCATGTCTGATCAGGTCCGACAGCAGCATGCGCGGCGGGACAACGGCATCCCGGCTGCGGCCGTTCACGGTGAGATTGATAGCCGTCTTCTTCATTGTTTCGCCTCCTCTGCGCGCCGTGCAGCGGCGGCCAGGGCGCGCGGCAGGAGAGTCCCGACGAGATCGCGACGATACTGGGCGTCCACGCCGACGGAGCTCGGGGGATCGAGAGAAACGGCAACCTCGCGGGCGACGTCGGCGAAGAGGCTGTCGCTCGGCGCCTGCCCCTCGATCGCCGCCTCGAGCTCGGCAAGCCGCGTGGCACGGTCACCGACGCCGGCGACCGCGGCGGCGGGGGCCGCGATCCGCCCACCGTCGAGCCGCATGGTGGCGGCGCAGGTGGCCCAGGCGAAATCGGCCTTGCGCATGCCCACTTCCTCGAAACCCCAGCCCGTGTCCCTCGCCGGCTTCGGAATGCGCACCTCAGTGAGCATCTCGCCCGGCCCTGCGGCCGTCTCGTAGAGCCCGAGGAAGAAGTCCGACGCAGCCACGATGCGTGTCCCGGAGGCCTGCGTCAGCACCATCTCGGCGCCGAGCAGGAGCATGAGCGCCGGCATCTCGGATGCCGGATCGGCATGGCAGAGGTTGCCGCACAGCGTCCCGCGATTGCGCACCGCGGCATGGGCGACCCACTCGTAGGCCGCAGGTATGACAGGCAGATGGTCCCTGACCAGCCGCGAGGACTTCACGTCGCGATGGCGCGCGAGCGCCCCGATCGCGACATGCGTGCCCTCATCCCGAATGTAGTCGAGATCTGGAAGCCGATTGATGTCCACGAGGCGCTTCGGCCGCGCCAGGCGGGCATTCATCATCGGCACGAGGCTTTGGCCACCCGCCAGAATCCTCGTGTCCTCCTCGCAACTCAGCAGCTCCAGTGCAGCGGCCAGATCGTTTGGCCGCTCATAGTCGAATGCAGCAGGCTTCATTGTTTCCTCCGTTATTATTTACTTAGTTGGAGAAGCGAGTTTCCGGGATGCCCCGGATACCGAGGCCGCGGATGCGAAACAGGGCACCGGCGGCGAATTGCGGCCTGGCCTCGACCGCGAAGTTGTCGTGGGTCGCCGGGTGCGAGACCCGCGCCATCGAGGTCACATAGATCTCGTCGAGGTTGGCGCCCCCGAACATGACGGACGTGATGTTCCGGACCGGCATGGAGATCTTCCGGTCGACGGTCCCGTCAGGTGCATAGCGGATGAGATCGCCGCTGATGACCTGGGCGTTCCAGAGGAAGCCCTCCTCATCAACCGTCGAGCCATCCGCAAAGCCGGCATCGTCATGCGTCGACGCGAAGACCCGCTTGTTGCTCGGCGTTCCCGTCGAAATATCGTAGTCGTAGGCCCAGATCTCGTTCCTGAACGTATCTGCAAAATAGAACGTGCGGTCGTCAGGGCTCCAGCACGGGCCGTTCGAGCATATTATATTATCTTCGATCTTGTGGAGGCTGTGGTCCGGATCGAGCCGCCACAGGCTGCAGACACCCAGTTCTTCCTGGTCGTCCATCCCGCCGGCGAAGAAGCGGCCCCGCCTGTCGCATTTTCCGTCATTGAGACGGGCGCGCGTGGGATCGTCATCCACCGCAGCGACGAGATCGAGGGAAGAGGTCTCGAAGTCGAAGGTGTAGAAGCCATCGTTCAGCGCGAGGATGGCGCCGCCATTCGCGCGGAGCGCCATGGCGCCAACGTCCTTCGCAAGCGCCCATGAGCGCACGGCGCCGCTGGCGGGATCGAACCGCCAGAGAGCGTCCTTGCCCTGCCGCTGGCCCGTGCTGTCCACCCAGTAGAGCGCGCCGGTCTCGACATCCCAGACGGGGCTTTCGCCAAGGTGGTTCGCGCAATCCACGATGCACTCGATTGCGAATGTTCTGCCCACGGCCTTCTCCCTCAAGCGTTTGGGGAAAGCTGCCAGATATTAGACGTACGTACAACTAATTTTTTCACCCGCCTTTGAACGCCGCGAACTCCGCATTCCATTGGGCTCGGGGTGACTGCCAGACGGCATCCAACGGAAGGCGAGACCAGCTAAACGCCCTGCGCAAGCCGTTGCACTTGCTACGGAAACCGTATCAGCAACCTATCCCAGCGCCGCCACGTCGAGCATCGGCTCAGCGAGGAGCCTTCCAAGCCAGGCGTTCTAGTCCGGCCTTCCCATTCGACCCATCTCCAGCCCCGTGCATTCGGTTCGCACCCCGATCAGTCGCGGAGTGCCCTGTCAGCAGCTTGAGATGCTCGACGGACGCCATTCGATGCGTGCGTCTGCTCTGCGGGACCGGCGAAGCGCGTGATCATGGCAACGTCCGGATACGCCTCCGCCATCCCCTGCGACATGCGCAGACGATCTGGCGGCAATCCCGCTCATGCGAAAGCAGACTCGATGGGCAGTCCGCGCAACTGCGTATTCCGATGCATCCGGACAGCCGTTCCGACGGCATCCGGTCAGGCGTTCCGGAATATCCGGTCACTCTGAGCGCGCGCGTCTGAGCGTGTTTTCCTGTTCCCATCGGAGGCCGGCGCCGTCAAGCGCGACGGGAGCCATGCGCGGCGCTGCGTGCGCCCCATCACGCTGACGCTGCGCCGCGCATGGCGGTTGGTGGTGAGCGCTCATTCGGGGGCCTCCTCGATGCCGGCATCTTGGGTCTTGCGCATCGACGGGCCGTCGAGCGGGAGCCTGTGCGCATTGTGGATGAGGCGGTCGGGGATGGCATCGGCGAAGGTGGGTTCATCGATGACGGCGTGCCAGGCATCGACCGGGAGCTGGCTGGTGATGACCGTGGAACCAGCCTGATAGCGGTCCTCGACGACCTCCATGAGGTCCCGGCGCTGCGACGCGGTGAGCCTGTCCGGTCCCCAGTCATCGAGGATCAGGAGATCGGCTTTCACGAGCTGGCGGAACAGCCGGGGGAAACGACCTTCGCCATGGGCAAGCTCGAGCTCGGCGAAGAACCGCGGCAGGCGGTGGTAGAGGACGGACTTGCCATCCCTGCAGGCCTTGTGCCCCAGCGCGCAGGCGAGCCAGGTCTTGCCCACCCCGCACGGGCCGGTGATCAGCAGGTTGCGGTTCTCCTCTACCCACTTGCCCGTGGCAAGGTCCCTGAACAGCGCCCTGTCGAGCTTTCGGGCGCCCGGTCATCCACGTCCTCGATGCAGGCGCCGACGTGGCGCAGCCTGGCGGCACGCATCCGGGTCTGGAACGTCTTCGTGCTGCGGCTCGCAGACTCGCGGTCGATCAGGAGCCCGGCCATTCGGCGTGGCTGGGATCGGTGGCATCGTCGCGGCTCTGCAACTCGGCAAAGGCGTCTGCCATGCCGCCGGGCTTCAAGGCTCCCGGTCGGTCGTGGGTCGGATGGTCGAGCATCTTGACGCTGCGCGCCCATCGCTGCGCGATGCCTCCTCGGTGGAAACACTCGGGCCCGCGGATGTTCTGGTGCGTGATCGCCGGCCCCTCCGCGGGCGTCTCGGGCCGGTGGCGATGCAGGTTGTTCCCGAGAATGGCATTGACCGAGCTGCAGGAGGTGCCGCCGATCTCGAGGGCGCGTCGGCAGGCGGCCTCGAGGGCATCGCGGCCATGGGGCCCGGCCAGCCGGACGATGCCGAGGCAGGCACGGAAGCCCTGCTCGGGGCGGGTCTTGGTTCGCAGGATCAGATCGACGCGGGCGCCGGTGCTTGGGCCGATCCGCGCTGCCTGGCGGCGGATCTCGCCCGGCGCCCAGCCCGCGTCCAGCCGGCATAGCACCGGTGACTGGCGGGCATGCCCTCGAGCGCCAGCATCGCCTCGTGCCGGTTGCAGCCATAGGCCGGGTGCGCGAGCGCCAGCGCCTTGATCTTCTCCACGGTCTCCGGCGGCGTGGTCTGCGGATGGCTCCTGTGGATCGGCGGCAGATCCTTCAGCCTGTCGAAGCCCTGGGTCTGGAACCGGCGTTTCCATTCATAGAAGCTCGTGCGGTCCATTCCGCGCTGTCGGCACGCCTCCGCGACATTGCCGAACTCCCTGGCCAGCTCCAGAACACTCAGGCGCTGCTGTGCAACCTTGCTCGCCGCATCGCGCGGCCCCGCCTTCTTGGCAGTCGATGATCCTCCCATGGGCCCTTCCTCCTTCCCGAAAATAGCACGGAAAGAAGATTAAGCGGACACGTGAAGCATCCTCGCCCTGCACGTGATCTCCAATCTCATATTTTTATTACAGAATTTCCAAGGCAACATCATGCGGGATCCATAGAAACCTCGCCGAATTCACACGGGATGGCTCAGTTGTCCTCTGCGGATTCCAAAGCAACATAAGGCGCGTCATTGATCCAGGCCTGTCCGTTCCGCATCTTTTCATACCCATACTGGTAGAGCGCTTTCATGTAGCCGGGGTCGAACGGGGCCGGGTAGGGATGATTGAAATCATCGCCAATCCATGAAGCATTGTATTCCGCGCCTCGCTTCTTCACCACGCCTGCTGACGTAATCAGATTGTCGTTGCCTTGGGACTTGATGAGCGTCGAGAGAGCACGTTTCGCGATCTCCATCAGTGAATAGTCGACCGACGCGGCCTCTGGACCGACCTTTCCGTTTCTTACGATATAGTAGGTGGCTTTTTTGCCCGGGGCTGTATCCTGCATGAACTTCTGAATGCCCTGCTGCCAGCCGAAGAGAACCGTGTCCTCTGAGATCGTGCCGCCATCGACATGCATTTCATCGTAGCTGGAGCCGTTCACATCCACCTCGATGAGAACCGGCGGGAAGGCAACAGGGATCGACGCCGACGCCAGCAGCGCCTGCTTTATGACGTCGAGCCTGTTCGGAGCCGCGCTGGACGCGATGGCGCCGATATCCCAGATTATCGGTCGCTGCGCATCGAGGTTGGTGCTTTGCACGAGGATCCGTCGCCCCTTGGCGTGTTCTCTGGCAATCGCCGTCGCCATCGCCTCGTCCATGAATTCCTCGATGATTTTCTCGAGGGGGGACACGTCGACCACGGACGCTTGCTGAAGGATGCTTACCCACGACCGGAACCGGAAGATCGATCTTGCCGGCAAGCCGCCATAGACCAGACGCAGCTTGTCGTCGTACTCGGGACCAAGAAACGCGAATGGCGCGGAAAGCGCCCCCGTGCTCACCCCGGTGACTATATCGAATTCCGGCCGTGTCCCGAGTTCGGACCATGCATTGAGAAGTCCAGCGCCGTAGGCGCCGTCGTCCCCCCCTCCCGAGAGCACAAGCACGGTCACTTCTCTCGCGTCCATGCCCGAAGCACGCCGCTGCTCCTCGATCTTGCGGAGCATGGCATCGAGGCTCGGCGGTGGCACATCGCCCCAGAACCGCGCATCCGGAATGTTTGGAATGGTGGCGTTGCTCTGCTGGTCCACGGGGACCGGCTCCCTCGGAAGACTGGTGCATGCCCCCAGGATGATGACGAGGGCAAGAAGCCGTATCGATTTCATGGCAGGCCTCAACAATCTTGCGAGCGGGGATTCATGATCGGGACGCGGATCCGCGGTATGGCAACAACCTCTCACCCGGCGCATCAAAGGCGGATGGGGACTACCTCTGCGTCATGCGCCTTTCCAACACATCGGCTTGCGATTGGGCGTACCAAGCGTGCGCGGAGCACTTTTTCACGCCCCTCCACAAGCTCACTTCAGTTCGAATTCCTGGAGCCCGACCGATGCCCCCGCACCGACGATGCCCGCGACGCTGACCGGCTGGAGGCTGAAGGCGTTCTCGCCGCCGCCGACGAGGACCTTCGCTCCGACGCCGCCGCCCAGGGCGACGTCAGCGCCCGTACCAACATAGGTCCCCGTGAGCGAACCGGGCTGGTAGGCGACTTCCGTTAGTGCCAGGACTGCCCAGACCAGCTCGACATTCTTGTCGATCGAGAGATCGATGCCGACCTGCTTGATCTGGCCGACATAGGTCTCCGCTTTGCCCTTCGCCGGCTTGAACTCGCAGGCAAAGGTCTCCTCTGTGTAGACCACGGCGTTGTCGACGTCCGTGAGCTTGCAAGTCAGGACTCCGATATCGGCGCCGGATTGCGCGACGGCGGGCGCAGCTGCAAGGCTTGCAAGAAGCGAGAGGATGGCGAGGCCGGGGCGATTCATCGGACAGTCTCCTTCTGGATTGGGAATGCGGGGAAGAGGAACGCTGGTGCCACGACCCAATCCGGTCGGATTGGGGGCGCCGGGGCTTGGGAAGCCGGTGCTTTGAACATGCCCGCGCAAAGCGCTCGCACTGCCAACGCAAGGGATGGGCAGCTCATTTCGGGAACACAAGCGTCACATTGACCGTGAATCCGAGACCCTCGGCGCTCGCGGACGTGTCGGCGGCCCACCAGCGCAGGCGGCCCTGGATCTGCACCGGCTGCTCGCCGATCTTCACGAGCTTCGCGACACCGAAATTGATCGGCCCGGCCAGGTGCTCGCCGCTCTGCGCATCCCAGTTGTAGTTGAGCTCGGTATTGACCGAGAACGACCATGCCGACTGCGTCGTGTAGACGACGAAGGGCTGCATGAAGGTGTTGTTGAGATCGGACACGTCGTCCCTGGTCTCGGCGACGCCCCAGACGTGGTTCGCCAGGGCACCATAGGTCCACGGACCTTCCTGGAAGAGCGCGACACCCGTGGGGCCGAGCCCGAACGTTCCCAGGCCCAGGAGCCGGTCGGTCGATGTCGGGATCTGCGCCGCGGGGCCGACGCCCCAGACGAGATTGCCTATCGGCGTCTTCACGGGTTTCTGCGGCGAAAAGAACAGGCTCTGCAACGTGTCGCTGAGGCCGAACTGCGAGCCGGAATTTCCCGCGACATCGTCCTGGTAGACCACCGGCACGATCGTCCGGCTGATCATGTTCCATTCATCGCCCAGCGTGATGGGAATGACCGGCTGGATGTTGGTCGTGCTGCGCCATCCATCGTCGGGACCGACATTGAAGTCGAAGTTGCTCTGGATCGGGACGCTGATCAGGCTGGCGATCGGGTTCTGAAGTTGCTTGGCGAGGTCAGCGTCGGCGCGCGCCGCTTCGACCGTGAAGAGAAGAAGGAGCGCCGCCAGGCAGCCACTTGTCGATCTCGTTGTCATTGCTCTCACTCCGCTGTCCACATCGCCGTGTAACCTTCAGTCCGGGAAGAATGGATCTGGAGAAGCCCCTTCTTCCCGACGGCGGCGAGCGCTTTCATGTTGCCCGACAGGACCGACTTATGGGGCTCGGTTGCCTTCCATTCCGGATGCGCCGGCGCCATCGCCTCGATACAGTCGAGCGCGAAGGCGAGCTGCACATACATCGGCTGCTCGCTCCACAGCATGCCGTCATTGTCGAAGGTCGCGATGCGATCATCGGGCGGCACGTAGTCCGCGCCGCCCTCCGAAGCCACGACCGAGACGAAGTCGACGATCGCAGCCTTGGTCTCACCATCGTTCCACGAGGGCAGTGGATCTTCCGAGGCGGCGGAGAGGCCCGCTTGCGGAACAATTGCCACGAAAGCAAATGCCAGCGCTTGAATGCCTAGTCTGAAAGCTCGCATCGCCAGTCCTTTCGAAGAGTTCCGAGACCGTCCGCCGATCCCGATCCGCGTGCCGACCGCCTGCCGCCGGGGCGTCCAGTCGCTCAGTTCCCCATCGCCTCGTGGTAGGCGTGGAAGGCCTGGAGCCGACAGGCCTCCATCTCGCCGCCCTTGAGGCCCTGACCACCGCAGTTGTCGACGGCGTCACCAAGCGTCTTCTTTGCTGCGGCAACCTCCGCAGAGTCGTTCGCGTCATCGAAATCGAGATGAAGGGTCCTCTCGGTGTGGTTCTGAGCGGCATCAATCGAGCTCTGCATCGCCAGCACATGCATTTCGCACATGCTTCGTTGCGACTGGCTCGAATAATCGTCGCTGTTCCGACACGCATCGAGCGCAGCATTCACCGCCGCGTCGTCCGCCTGGGCCGTACCGGTCCAGATAACCCCTGCCAGAAGGGCCCCGATCACGACCGTCTTCTTGTTCGACATGTTCGTCTCCATGACAGAATGAGTGCAGTTGCGCAGACCGCCGCGAACGTCCTCGGCCCTCTAGAACTGCCGTGGTCATTCGCGATAAGGCCGGGCCCGCGGAGGGGCCCGGCCGTGATGAATTCTGGCTAAGTTGCCCGTGGGCATACCGATGTTCACGCCGTCCTTCTCAAGCTGCTCGCGGACCCAGCTGAACCGCCGGTAGCGGCTCGGCCTGATCGGGCCCGTGTAGGTTTCGGACCGCAGCTTGCGAGGCGGATACGTGATGTAGGTCTTCATCTTCTCCTTCACCGCCTCGTTGGCCGGAACCACCGCCCAGGTGCTCTCGGTGAACGTGATCATGAAGATGTCGCAGCGCTCCTGCGGATCGGCCAGAAGGTCGAAGACCTGGGGCACGGTCGCGCCGCAGGATCTCCAGAACGCGCATCGGGAAACGATCGAGGATCGCATGCATCGCATCCATGGCCGGGGCCCGAGGGCGTTCTCGCCGCTGCAGGCCACGCCCTTTCAGGGGGCGCGTCACGCATGGGCGAATCTTCGGGACGAGCGTGCGACGAATGCCCCGCGCCCGGGAGGTGCGAACATGTGCGGACATGCCCGCACCTGGGGAAAATGCGGCTCCCGCAGGCTAAAACGTCGCATGCGGGGACGCTTCACGACAATGTTGCCGGACAATGCTAGAGTTCGCCCAACGCTGCGGGCGTGCCTGGCAGCGCCTGTTGGGATATCGACTATCGCCGGGAACGAGCATTCAACCAATAGCATGACACAAAGTGACACTGCCGCCACCATCCAGCCACCCGCCGACGCCAAGCCATCGGCGGAGGAGGTCGTGGCGCAGCTTGAGAGGACCCTGTCAAGCGAGGAGTTCCAGGCAAGCAAACGGCGGCGCGACTTCCTGCGATTCATTGTCGAGGAAACCCTTGCGGGGCGGGGCTCGCGGCTGAAGGGCTACACGATCGCCGTCGAGGCCTTCGACCGCGACGACAGCTTCGACCCCCAGACGGATCCCGTCGTGCGCCTCGAGGCGAGGCGGCTTCGGCGCGACCTCGACGGCTACTACGTGTCCGCCGGACGCAACGACGCGGTGCTGATCTCGATGCCGAAGGGGTCCTACGTGCCGCGTTTCGAGTGGCAGGAGGGCAACCAGCCATCGGGCGCCGGATCAGCGGACGACGGACCGGAGGTGGCCGAGGATGCCGGGTCCCCAGCGACCCCCCCTTTGCCGTCGCTGGCAACCGATCCTCACAGGTTTGCGCGATCCGGGAAACTGAGCGCGTCGCTTCGATGGGGGGCCATCGGCCTCGTGGGACTGCTCCTCCTTGTCGCGATCGCCATCAGCCTCGACCATCTACGACAGTCCGAGGACCAGGCCACCGGCGAGGTGAGAATACCCTCCGTCCTCATCGCGGCCTTCCACTCGGTGGATGGATCGGAGACTTCCCATATCCTCGCTGACGGAATCACGAATGAGCTCGTCAGCAATCTGCTTCGGTTCCCGGGTTTCCGGCTCTTCCTGTCATCGCCGGTTAACGACGAGCGCTACGCGGCAAATCTCAATCGTCTTCTGGCCGAGGAGGTGGCGTATCTCGTGACCGGCGAGATCGTCGCGGACAGCGGGCGCATCCGCCTCAATGTGCATCTCTCCGATGTCGCGAGCGGACGCGTGATCTGGAGTGAGACATTTGCGCGCGACCTGACGATCATGGGCCTTGTCAAATTGCAGGCGGATCTCGCGGGCGAGGTCGCCTCGGCACTCGGGCAACCTTATGGCGTGGTGCGCAACGACATACTTGCCCGTGGGGCCGTGCACGTACCCGCCCAACTGGAGAGCTATTATTGCGTGCTGAAAGCCTACCAGCAAAGACGGGCCCTTGAGACGAGCGAGCGTGGCGGCGTGCGCATCTGCCTCGAGGCGACCGCCCGGCACGATCCGGCCTATGCAGAGGCTTGGGCAATGCTCAGCTGGCTCGAACTCGACGAGGCCCGCTTTCCGGCCGCGACACCGGACGCGGCCGAGTTCGCCTACGAGCGTGCCTTCACCGCTGCATCGAAGGCCGCCGCCCTCGAACCCGACAACGTGCAGGCCCTCAAGGCACTCTCGGCGATCAATCACTACAGGGGAAACTACGAGGAGGGCTGGCGGCTCGCCCGACTGGCACTTGAAAAGAACCCGCATGATCCCGACACGCTCGCGCAACTCGGCTGGCGCCTCGCCATCCGAGGCCGGTTCGAGGAGGGCACGCCCTTGTTGCGCCGGGCCCTCCAGCGCACGATCAGCCCGCCAGGCTGGTACTACTATCTGATCGCCGTCGACCATATGATGCGTGGTGAATATGCCGAGATGCTGGCGACCGCCCAGATGTCGGCTGTCGGCGGAGGACCGGTCGCGTACGCTTTGGTGGCGGTGGCGGCGGCAAATCTCGGCAAGCCGGCGGCGGCGCGCGCGGCACTCATGCAAATGGAAAGCGCCTCGTCGGCCTTCGCGGCTGATCCCGCTGCCAACTACCGGATACACGGCGCGACGGACGAGATCGTCGCCAGAATCATGCATGGCCTTGTGCTTGCAGGGTGGCGTCAGCCCGTTGCTGCCCCGAAAAACTGAACAACTCCAGTACTTGGAATGGGCA
>NZ_BSYI01000053.1 GCF_030270585.1 Paralimibaculum aggregatum | reverse complement strand
TTCCGGGCGCCACGCCCGATCCCCCAGCCAGGCCGGCACGGACCATGCCAGTCTCGGGCAACCGCGCCACCGCTCGCTCTGCACACTCGGGCACAGGCCGCCGCCCCATCCGCCTCGCCAAGGGCCCCTCCCATCCCGGTGGCCGAGTGAGACCCTGGCTAGAGATATTGACGAAAGGTCACCCGCTTTCTGGGCACAAAGGCGGGACCCTGTGCTTCGATCACATCGGCAGCTGGTCCATCGGTGCTTCGGATGCGCGATGCCCGGCAGGTCCGGTCTGCTCGGGGCTGCCGGACGGAGCCCGGACCCACATCCGTGGCGGCCAAGGCCAGACCGGTCCGTGCCTAGGCCAGCCGCGGCCTATCCGGCTCCGATGCGGAACGAAGCCGGAATATCCGGACTTCGGGGCGGCGCCGCGCCGGGTGCGCCGTCCCGCGTCAGGTGCCGAGGGCGGCCAGTTCCTCGCCGGCGATCTGCACGATCACCGCGCAGTCCTCGGGCGCGAAGGTCAGCGGCACCCTGATGTCGCAGGTGGTGGCCAGCACGGCGCGGGTCTGCGGCAGGTCCGGTACATCGCCCAGATACCGCCAGCTGTCGAACCGGCTGGTGAAGCCCTGGGGCTCGTCGGCTCCGAACCACTTGATCTCGACACCGCGCGCGGCGCAGCCGGCCACGAGCTCGGGGATCCGCTCCGGCGCGAGGCCCGTCACCTGGAACTGGAACGACGAGCCGACATAGGCCTCGTGCTGCGCGCGCTCCGGCACCCGAATGCCGGGGATCGCGGCGAAGCCCCGCGAGAGCACGTCGTAGCGCTCGTTCCAGCGGCGAACATTGTCCTCCAGCCCCGGGAGCTGCGCCCTGAGCAGCGCGGCGCGCAGATTGTCGATCCGTGCCGAGCTGTTCGGGGCCTCGAGGCGCTGGCGGCGGAACACCGCCTCCTCGGGGATCGCGCCATGCGCGCCATAGAGCATGTAGGAGCCCGAGGTCACCACCGCCCGGGCGGCAATGTCCGGGTCATCGGTGGTGAGGAAGCCGCCCTCGCCGGAATTCATGTGCTTGTAGGTCTGGGTCGAGAAGCAGGCGACATGGCCGAAATTGCCCGAGCGGATGCCCTTCCAGCGCGCGCCCATGGTGTGGGCGCAGTCCTCGATCAGCGTCAGGTCGAAATCTCGCACCGCCTGCATGATCGCATCCATGTCGCAGATATGGCCGCGCATGTGCGAGAGCATCAGGTGGGTGGCCCCGGTCGCATCGGCCTTGGCGCACAGGTCGGCGATGTCCGTGTGCCAGTTGCGGTCGATCTCCACCAGCACCACCTCGGCCCCCGCGGCATGCAGGGCACCGGGCACCGGGGCGAGCGTATAGGCATTGGCCAGGACCTTCGTCCCCGGCTTCACTCCGGTCGCCCGCAGCGCGATCTGCATTGCCTGCCCGCCCGAGGTCACGGCGAGGCAGAAGCGCGCGCCCTGCCAGGCTGCGTATTCCTCCTCGAGAAGGCTCGCCTCGGCGGTCTCGCCCGGAGCAGTGTTGTAGCGATGCAGCCGGCCCGAGCGCAGGATCTCGGCCGCGCGGGCAATCGCCTCCTCGGGGATCGGCTCCTGCTGGGTAAAGGACTTCTCGAACCGGATGGCCATCGGGGTTCCCTCGCTGTCGGTCCTGCCTGCTTGGCAGGCTGCGCGCCGCCGCGCAATGCCCGGCGGGCGGCGCACCACCTGCGGCCCTCCGGCCGGGGCACGCAGCCAAGCGCCTCCGACAATGCCAGCCTGGCCGCGGGAGCCAAGCCCCGGACAGCAGATGGCGCAGCGCTTTCCCCCGATCAGGGTCGCGCCGGGCGCGATCCGTCGGCCTGCCGTCTCCGCCCGACCGAGGGGCCGACTAACCGGTTCAGAAACCGCCGTTGCGCCAGGAACTGCCGGGCGACGAGATGGGCCACAGGCGCCGCAAAGGCCCGGATCCGCCGTCACATCGCCCGGCATGGGGCCGTCAGCCGCTGACCGCCTTGATTTCCAGAAACTCGCGCAGGCCCCAGATCCCCGACTCCCTGCCGTTGCCGGAATGCTTGTAGCCGCCAAACGGGGCCATCGGCCCGCGCTTCGCGCCATTGATCTGGACCATGCCGCAGTCGAGCCTTCGGGCGACCCGCAGCGCCCGAGCCCGGTCGGCGCTCTGGACCTGGGCGTTGAGGCCGTAGCGCGTGTCATTGGCGATCCGGACCGCGTCCTCCTCGGTATCGAAGGGCTGGATCGCCAGGACCGGGCCGAAAATCTCCTCCTGCGCGATCGCCATCGTGCTCTCGACATCGGCGAACACCGTGGCCCGTGCGAAATGGCCGCGCTCGAAGCCCGGCGGCTTGCCGGTGCCTCCGGCGACCAGCCGTGCGCCCTCGGCAATCCCCGTCTCGATCAGCGCCTGAACGCGGTCGTACTGGGCACGCGAGACGAGCGGGCCGATATGGTCTCCGGGCTTCTCCGGGAGATCGACCGCGGTGCGCCGTGCCTCCTCCGCCGCAATCCCGACCGCGGCATCATAGGCGCCGCGCTCCACCAGCATGCGCGTCGGCGCATTGCAGGATTGCCCCGAATTCCGGAAACAGGCGGCGGCCCCGGTCCGCACGACGGCTTCCAGATCCGTGTCCGCGAAGATGATGTTGGGCGATTTCCCGCCAAGCTCCAGAACCACTCGCTTGACGGTGGCCGCCGCGGTTCGGGAAACCGCGACCCCTGCGCCGGTCGAGCCGGTGAAAGAGATCATCGCGACGTCCTCGTGCCGGCAGATCGGCTCGCCGACACCGACACCGTCGCCGTTCACCAGATTGAACACGCCCGCCGGGAAGCCGGCCTCCCGGATCATCTCCGCCACCAGCATCGCCGAAAGCGGCGCCATCTCCGAGGGCTTCATCACCACCGTGCAGCCGACACCCAGCGCGGGCACCACCTTCGCCATCATCTGGTTCATCGGCCAGTTCCAGGGCGTGATGATCCCGCAGATGCCGATCGGCTCGTGCAAGACGGTCTCGGGCGCCGCTTCGGTGCCGATCTCCTCGGCGAAGTCGAACCGGCCGAGGAGGTCGATGAAGGATTTCAGATGGGTCAGCCCGGTCCGCGCCTGCGCGTTGCGGGCGAGGTCGATCGGCGCGCCCATCTCGAGGGAGATGGTCCGCGCCAGTTCCTCGTAGCGCTCGGTATAGATCGCCAGCAGACGCTCCAGCAGCCCGATCCGCTCGGCAAGTGGCCTTCCCGACCAGCCGGGAAGGGCCTTGCCTGCGGCCGCGACCGCGCGGTCCACATCGACCTCCGAGCCCATCGAGATGGTCGTGAGCCGGGTCTCGTCGCTGGCCGAGACGAGATCGCGCGTCCCGGCCCGCGCCGGCAAGACCCAGGCGCCATCGATGAAGAACCTGTCGTGGATCGCGTGAAACGCATCCGTGAAGGGCGAAGGCATGGCGGAACCGTCTTGCGGGGTCATGCAATGGTGAGGGGTTTCGCGGGCAGATCCACGCCCTCTTCCGCGAGCACCGTGCGCGCGATGCGGAACGCCTCGACCCCGGCGGGCACGCCGCAATACACCGTGACCTGGATCAGCGTGTCGCGGATCTCCTCGGCGGTGCATCCGTTGCGGACCGCGCCGCGCAGGTGCAGCGTCAGCTCGGCCGACCGGTTGAGCGCCGCGAGGATGCAGATGTTGTTCAGGCTGTGCTGCTTCCGGTCGAGCACCCCCTCGGTCCAGACCTTGCCCCAGCAGTATTCCGTCACGAGGGCCTGGAAATCATGGTCGAACTCGGTGGTGTTCTTCAGCAGGCCATCGACGCGCTCATCGCCGACAACCGCACGGCGAGCCTCGTCGCCGGCCTTGAGCAATTCGTTTTTCATGTGATCTCCTGGGTTTTCCGAAGTGCGGATTTCCGCGCCGTGGCAATGCCGAACAGCGCAACGAAGGCAACCGTCGCGAGCGTGAAGACGAGCGCGATCGGATGGGTGAAGAGGGCGGTGACATCGCCGCCCGTCAGCGCGATCGACTGCCGGAGCGAAAGCTCGAAGGCCGGGCCGATCACGAAGCCGATCAGGAAGGTGACGAAGGAATAGTCGAGCTTCCTGGAGAAGAACCCGAGAATGCCGAAGATGATCATGATCTGGACGCCGAAGATGCCGTCGCCCTGCAGGTAGGCGCCGATCGCGCAGAGGAACATGACGGTGGGGATGATCCAGCGGAGCGGCACCCGGGCGATCTGCGAGAAGATGCGCTGGCCGACATAGCCGATGACCAGGAGCGCCAGGCTGGCCACGATCATCGAGGCATAGATGCCGTTCATCAGATCGCCATGGTCCTGGAAGATCAGGGGCCCGGGGGTGATCCCGTGGATCACGAAGGCGCCGATCAGGATCGCCGCGATCACGCTGCCCGGAATGCCGATGGCAAAGAGCGGAATGAAGCTGGCCGGTACCACCGCATTGTCGGCGCTCTCGGCCGCCGCCACGCCTTCGAGCGCGCCCTTGCCGAAGCGTGAGGGATCCTTCGCCACGCGCCGGGTCAGGCCATAGGACAGGAAGGAGGCCACGCTCGAGCCCAGCCCGGGCAGGATGCCGACGATGCCGCCGATCACCGTGCCGCGGAAGATGGCGGGCAGGCAGGCGCGCCAGTCCCGCCAGCTGAGCTTGCGGTCCTTCGGGTCGTCCTCCTGGACGATCATCCTGGTCTGCCGGTCGATATCGGCCCGGTTGGCGATCTGGAGCATCATCTCCGAGGTCGCCAGCATGCCGATGGCCACCGGCACCAGCGAGATACCCTCGTAGAGCTCGAGAAAGCCGAATGTCAGCCGCGGGGTGGCGGTCTCGATCTCGAAACCGATGCAGCTGACCATGATCCCGATCGCCCCCGAGATGATGCCCTTGGCCAGCGACCCGCCGGAGACGCCCGCGATGAAGGTGAGCGAGAACAGCAGGATGCTCGTCAGCTCCAGCGGCCCGATCAGCGTCGAGAACCGCGCCAGCGGGGCGGCGAGGAAGATCAGCAGGATCGTCGTGCTGAAATCGCCGATCACCGAGGCGAACAGCCCCATCTTGAGCGCCTTCTGCGACTTCCCCTGGCGGGCCAGCGGATAGCCGTCCAGCGCTGTCGGGGCGGAGGAGGGCTCGCCGGGCGTGTTCAGCAGGATTGCCGAGACCGCCGAGCCCGCGGTGCTGCCCTTGGCGATCCCGATCAGGAAGGCGAGGGCGGCGAGCGGCGGAATGTAGAAGGTCAGCGGGATCGCGATCGCGGTCGCCGCACCCTTGCCGAGCCCGGGCAGCACACCGACGATATAGCCGAGGGTCACACCGGCCACGATCCAGAAGACCGTGTCCGGCTGCAGCGCCATCTCGAAGCCTGACAGAAGCGTGTCCATCGCTCAGGCCACCGATGTTCCGAGGACGTGGTAGAACAGCACATAGGCACCCGCGGTCAGGCAGACGGGCGTCAGGATCAGCGCGACGGGGCTGCGCTCGCCCGACAGAAGCTGGCTGCCGCTGATCAGCAGGATGCTGCCCCAGAGGGGCCCCGCCCAGAGGAAGAGGGCGACACTCGCGCAGAGCAGCGCCGTGACCGCCGCGAGCGAGGCGAACTCGATGCGCGAGATCTCCCCCTGGCTCTCGGCATCGGCCCTGGCAACCACCGACCGGCCGATGCGCGCCACCAGATCCCTGGCCAGCAGCCCGCCCGTGCAGACGACGATCACCACCGCACAGGCTTCGGGGAGCAGCCGCGGCGACACGACCGTGCCGTCTCCGTCCGAAGTGAATGTCGGGTTGATATACACGAGGAAGGAAATGCCGAATATGAACAATATTGCATTTGCCACACGATCTTCTAACGGCATGGTCCTGCCTCGTTTTCTTGACGCGGATTTGAGTTGATGCGGCCGGATCAGTTCTCGGGGCGCATCTTCTGGATATACGGATAGATGCGGGTGGAGTCACTGCCGGGCATGTCGCGTCGCATCGTCACCCACATGTCCGTGACCGCCTGCCCCACGACATTGGGCGTCTCGATCCGCTTGACGCTTTCGGCATAGAGCTGCAGGTCCTTCGCGAACAGGTCGGTGCCGAAGCCGCCCTGGAACTTGCCGGTGATGATGTCCTTGGGGAACTTGATCATCGTCGCCGTGTTGCGCCCGCTCGCAGCGTTCACGACCTCGATGATCGTGGCCATGTCCAGCCCGCAGGCCACGCCGAAGGCGACGGCTTCGCTGGTGGCGACGAGCGCGGTTCCTGCCAGGAAATTGTTGAGCAGCTTCAGTGCCTGGGCCTGGCCCGGCCTGTCGCCGACGACCATGACCTTGCCCAGCATCCCGAGGAGCGGCGACATCGCCTGCACGTCGGCCTCGGCCCCGGAGACGATGATCGCGAGCGTCTTCGCCCGGGCGCCGACCAGTCCGCCGGAGACCGGGCAGTCGACATAGCCGATGCCCGCCTTCGCCAGCAGCTCGGCAGCCGCCTCGGCCTCGGCGATGCCGGTGGTCGAGGTGTTGGCGACGCGTTTCACGATGCTCCGCGGCTCGTCGATGATCTGCTGGCACACGTCCAGGCTCACCTTGCCGTCGGGCAGGCTGAGGAAGACCGTCTCCGCCTCGCGGGCGACCTCGGCATTGTCGGTCGTGACCGTGGCATGCTCCGGGGCGCTGGCAGCGTTGACGGGATCCGCGACGATATAGGTGCCGCCCGCCGCGTCGATGTTGGCGGCCATCGCATGGCCGATGCTGCCCAGTCCAATCCAGCCGATCCTGTCCATTCGTCTCTTCTCAACCTCGTATTGCATTGGCATGGCGGTCCGTTCGCCTTCTCCAGGCGCGGATATCGCTTGCCGTGCCGCCTGCCCGGCCGGGAGCGGGGCGGGCGGCACGGCCTCTTGTCACTGGGTTTCGATGCCGACCGCGTCGATCATCTTCTGGTAGTTTGCGAGCTGGCGATCGAGCTCCTCCCGCGTATCGCTGGCGCTCATGTAGGAAATCGGGACCTGGATCTTCGCCGAGAGCTTCTTCAGGTCGGGATGCTCCGTCGCCGCCTTCACGGCCTCCTCGAGGATGGCCAGGATCTCCGGCGGCGTGCCCTTGGGCGCCATGAACACCATCGAGGTGTTGGTCGACAGCGGCACGCCGCTCTCGATGAAGGTCGGGACATCGGGGCTGCCGGCATGGCGCTCGGAGGTCGCCGCGGCGATCAGCTTCACCTGATCGGGGTAGCGCGCATGGATCCCGCCGCTCCAGGTGACGTCGACCTGGTCGGAGATGATCAGGTTGACCGCATCGCTGCCGCCCTTGGTCGGCACATAGCGGAACTCCAGCCCCTCCTGCAGGGCGATGTACTGCATCACCATCTTCGCGCCAGCGCTGAAGAACGCGAATTTCTGGCCCGGGACTTCCTTCGCATGGACGAGGAATTCCTCGAGGGTGTCATAGTCGCGGTTGATCGGCGAGATCAGCCCCGGCTGATAGGATGCCAGCATGCCGATATAGTCGAAATCGTCGAGTTCATAGCGCAGTTCCTTGTTCAGGAACGGCCCCAGGGTGAGCGGCTCGGAGGAGTCGAGGAGGATGGTGTAGCCGTCCGGGCGTTCGCGCATCAGCGTCAGCGCCGCCAGGCCGCCGCCAGCGCCCGGCTTGTTGACCACGTTGACCTGCTGCCCGAGATGGTCGCCCATGATCTTGGCCGCGACGCGCCCCATCGTGTCGGTGCCGCCGCCCGCGCGGTAGGCGACATAGAGCGTGATCGGCTTTTCGGGGAAGCTCTCCGCCTGGGCCGGCGCCGGGGCGATCGCCCCGAGACATGCCGATATGCCGAGCAGGAATGCTCCGAGAGTGCGTTTCATGGTTTCCTCCGTGTTTCCGTTCTCGTTGTCCGCGATGCCGTGCGGATCGGACCGTGCCAATTTCCCGATGCATCCAGCGCTCACCGGACGCCTTCTCGAGCTAGCCTCTGAACGAGATCACAGCCGAAACGATAATGCCACTAGATGAATATGACTTGTCACATTGCGGTAAGAATATGTTTTTCATGGGAAAACAATATTGTTGCGTCGCCGCGCTCGTTCGATCATATATATGACTCTGGAGTGCGCCCTTAGAATGGCGCGCCCGGACTGGAGGGAGCACGAAACGCGAATGAAGGTCCCGAAATACCGGGCGATCGCCCGGGAAATCCTCAACGGCATCGAGCGCGGCGAAACGGCCTATGGCAGCCGCCTGCCGAGCGAGGCCGCCATGGCAAGGCAATACGGTGTCAGCCTCGGCACCATCCAGAAGGCCCTCGGCGTCCTGTCGGAGCGCGGGCTGGTCGACAGGCGCCACGGCTCCGGAACCTATGTTGCGGCCGCCTCGGGTGCAGACCGGGGAAACACGACGCCGGTCGAGGAGGTGAAGTATTTCCGCTTCGAGCCGCCCGATGGCGGTGCGGTGTCCTCCACCAAGTCCCGCATCATATCGGTCGACGCCACGAGCAAGCACGGCCCCTGGTCGGACTTCCTCGGCCAGGGCCAGACCTTCACGCGGATTTCACGGGTGGTCCGGATCGACGATTGCTACGAATTCTTCAGCCGGATATTCGTCTCGACCAGGATTGCCCGGCAGCTGACGAGAATTCCGCTGGATGCGCTGCATGGCACGTCGTTCCGGCGCTTCTTCCATCAGGAGCACGGGATCGTCACGACCCACGAGGAGCACGCGATCAGGTCGGCGATCATGCCGACGCAGGTCGCCGAGCTCACCGGAACCGCGCAGGGCGCCATCGGGATGGAGTGGTGGATCAGGATCTACAATTTCTCCGACACGCCGGTGATCTTCCAGCAGAACTTCCTGCCGCCGACGGATTATCGCTTGCTGTTCTAGGGCAAAGTCATCCATATGTCTCGATGCGCGGCGGCCACGGCGAACCGATTTCATGTTTAAGATCATATGGATGATCGTCACCCTCGGGGAAATTGATATAGTTTACATGGGCGGGTCGCGCTTCCTATCCTTTCCGGAAATCTCGGCGCGGGGAGCTTCCCCGCGCGGATCCTCCTATAGCTGCCAGGGAAAAGATGACGGTTGAGAGCTATGACTTCATCGTGGTTGGCGCGGGATCGGCCGGCTGTGTCGTCGCAAACAGGCTGTCGGCGGACAGCGCGACCCGCGTCCTGCTGATCGAGGCCGGGCCGCGCGACCGCAATCCGTGGATCCACGTGCCCGCCGGCTACTATCGCACGATGTTCGACCCGAGGATCAGCTGGGGCTACGAGACCGCGCCGGTGCCGGGCGCCGCCAACCGCCGCATCCCCTGGCCGCGGGGCAAGGTGCTCGGCGGATGCAGCTCGATCAACGGGCTGGTCTATGCCCGCGGCCAGCGAGAGGATTTCGATCACTGGCGCCAGCTCGGGAATGTCGGGTGGAGCTTCGACGATCTCCTGCCCTTCTTCCGGATGGCCGAGGACAACGCGCTGCCGGGCATGTCGGAGACCTATCACGCGAAGGGCGGGCCGCTCGGCATCTCGCAGGCCGAGCCGAACCCGCTCTGCGATGCCTTCATCGAGGCCGCGGAGCAGGCCGGGATTCCCCGCAACCGCGACTACAACGGCGCGCAGCAGGAAGGCGCCGGCTATTTCCAGACCACCGCCCGGAACGGCCTGCGATGCAGCGCGGCGACGGCGTATCTGCGCCCCGCGCGCCACCGCAGCAACCTGCGTATCCAGACCGGCGCCCTGGTCCGCCGCCTTCTCACCGAGGGCAGGCGCGTGGTCGGTGTCGAGGCGGAGATCGACGGGCGAACGGTCGAGTATCGTTGCGCGCGCGAGGTGGTGCTGAGCGCCGGGGCGATCAATTCCCCGCAGCTCCTGCAGCTCTCCGGGATCGGCGATCCGGCACATCTGGGCCCGCTGGGCATCGAGACCCGCCATGCCCTTCCCGGCGTCGGGCAAAACCTGCAGGACCACTATACCGCGCGCTGCGTCTTTGCCTGCAAGCAGCCGGTCACGCTCAACGACGAGGTCGGCACGGTGATCGGGCGGGTGCGAACCGGCCTGCAATGGCTGCTGACGCGCCGGGGCCCGCTGTCGCTCAGCGCCGGGCAGGTCGGCGTCTTTGCCCGCACCCGGCCCGAGATCGCCTCGCCGGATATCCAGTTCCACTTCCTGCGCTACAGCGCCGAAGGCCGCGGCAAGAGCCTGCACCGCTTCTCCGGCTTCACGGTGTCGGTCTGCCAGCTCAGGCCCGAAAGCCGGGGGACCATCGCCATCGACTCCCCCGACCCGGCAGCCAAGCCGGTGATCCAGCCCAACTATCTCGATGCGATGATCGACCGCGAGACCATGGTTGCCGGCATCCGCCTGATCCGCGATGTGGTGGGCCAGCCGGCCATGGCCCCCTTTCTCGGGCAGGAGATCACCCCCGGCACCGATGTCGAGAGCGACGAGGGCGTCCTCGACTATGTCCGGCAGAGCGGCTCGACGATCTTCCACCCGAGCTCGACCTGCAAGATGGGCCATGACGCGATGGCCGTCGTGGACGACAGGCTCCGGGTCCGCGGCATGGAGGGGCTGCGCGTCGCCGATGCCTCGATCATGCCGACGGTCGTCTCCGGCAACACCAATGCCGCCTGCATCATGATCGGCGAGAAATGCGCCGATCTGATCCTCAGTTCCCAATCCGCACCGCAACCGGAGCTTGCCCAATGAAGATCGCCGACCTCGAAACCTTCGTCGTGGCCAATCCGCCGCCGGGCCGCGGCGGCCCCTACTGGGTGTTCGTCAAGCTGACCACCGATACCGGCATCGTGGGCTATGGCGAGGTCTACGGCGTTCCGTTCCACCCCAGGGCGCTGGTCGGCATGATCGAGGACGTCTTCGAGCGCCATGTCGCGGGCAGCGATCCCTTCCGGATCGAGCATCTCTGGCGCGTCATCTATTCCAGCGGCTTTGCCCAGCGGCCGGACCCCTCGGTGATGGGCATCGTCAGCGGCATCGAGATCGCCTGCTGGGACATCATGGGCAAGGCGCACGACAAGCCGGTCTGCGAGCTGCTCGGCGGGAGGGTCCACGAGCGCCTGCGCAGCTACACCTACCTCTATCCCTCCTCGGCGGCGGACTCCAACATCGCCGTGCGCAACGACCCGGATGTGGCGGCCGAACGTGCGCTGCAATACGCCGATATGGGCTTCACCGCGATCAAGTTCGATCCGGCGCGCCCCTACACGTCGTTCGATCCCCGCCAGCTCTCCCTCGAGACGCTGTCGAAGGCCGAGGCCTATGTCGGGCGCATCCGCGAGGCGGTCGGCGACCGCTGCGACCTGCTGATCGGCACGCATGGGCAGATGACCCCCGCCGGCGCGGTCCGCTTCGCCCGGCGCCTCGAACGCTTCGATCCGCTCTGGCTCGAGGAGCCGACCCCGCCGGACAACATCCCCGGCATGGCGAAGGTCGCGCAGAAGACCACCATTCCGGTCGCGACCGGCGAGCGCCTGAACACCAAGTACGAGTTCGCCGAGCTGCTGCGCCGCGATGCGGCCTCGATCCTGCAGATGAACCTCGGCCGCGTCGGCGGTCTGCTGGAGGCAAAGAAGATCGCGGGCATGGCCGAGGCGCATCATGCACAGATCGCGCCGCATCTCTTCTGCGGGCCGATCGTCGGCGCGGCCAACATCCAGCTCTCCGCCTGCTCGCCCAACTTCCTGATCCTCGAGGGCATCGAGGACTGGACCGGGTTCCATGCCGATATCCTGAAGACCCCGGTGCGCTGGGAAGACGGGCACATCATCCTTTCCGACCAGCCGGGGATCGGCGTGGAGCTCGACGAGGAGGTCGCCCGGGCGAATCCCTACACCGGCAAGGGCCTTCAGCTGAAGATGCTGGAGCATCCCGCCTGATCGGGCAGACCCGGCAGCCCTCGGGGTCGCCGGTTCCGTCCGGGCGCGAATGCTCCGGCCTACCGGCTTTCGCTGGCCGGAACCGGCGTGGGTCGCCCGCGCCAGGCGGCCGATCGCTGGCGGGATGGCCACCAGAGCGCGGGCCTTCGGAGCAGGAGCGCCGATGCGCAGACCTCGGCGCCGCCGCACCGCCTTCGAGCCCTACGGGTCGAGGCAGACTGCCGCGCCGGCGCGGCCCTCCGGCGCCGTTCGGGAGGCCTGCTTTGTGCCGGCCTCTCGTCTGGCGGTGGAACGGGACGCGAGGGGGCGCGCGCTCGATGCCGGGAAGAAAGCCTCCGGCACGCCGCAGGAATGCAAGGCATGGATCACGGCGCTCACGCGGCCTGCCGGTCGCCGGGACCTCGGGATCGGATTTCCAAGGGGGGCTCCGCGCGAAACAACCTCTGGAAAGCCGCCGTATCCGCGGCCGCTGGCTCCGTCGGGCGAGGGGGCGAGCCGATGGTTGGCGCGCACGCCGCGAGGGACACCTGTCATGCCGGGTGACAGGTCGCCCACCGGGGCCAAGGTCGCCCAGGAAACCGGGCGAACTGCCTTGCCCCGCCGGTATCATCGGGTCGAAGCCAGACTCTGCTACCACGATGTCATCCTGGCCCCGGAAGCCGACTGACGCGCGGCCGACTGCTCCACCACATGCCGGCAGAATCTGCCGCTCCATGCGTCGCGTCGTCCTCGTCCGTCCGGGCCGGTTCACGCGCTGCCGCCTGATCGGAGGGCAGGGATCGGAGGCAATCGGCACTGCTGCGTCACCCGAAAAGGCCCTCAGCCGCGGGACTTGCTTGTTCCGATTCCACTGATCAGCCATCGACGCCGCCGCCCAGTGGATCAAGCCGGCAGGCCTGCCTTCCTGAGACTTTCGGCGATCGTCTGCCGGGCCGGCTCGCATCGGATCGGCGTGTTCTCCCTCCATCGGTTCACTGTCATGTCCGGCAGCAGCTGCAGGACGCGCTCGCCGACGCGCGCGCATTCCGCGTCCTCGCCGGTGTTCGCCAGCCCTGCGATCAGCATGTAGTATCCGGGGATGTAGTTCGGCCCGCTGGCGACGCCCTGCCGCGCCCATCTGACGGCCGCCCGGTAGTCCCCGAGCACGACATGCGCCAGCGCCAGCCCGTAGTGGGCGCGATAGATCAGCGGATCGAGCGGGCTGAGGCGGATGGCGGTTCGGCAGTCCTCGATCGCCTGCTCCGGCCGGCCGATGAAGCCGTTGATCATGCCCCGAATGATCCACGCCTGTGCGGAGTTGCGGTTGAGCGCCAGCGAACGGTCGATGAAGGCGAGGCTGTCCTCATAGTTGCCATCGAAATATCCGAGGGTGTAGCCCGCCTGCCAGAGGATCTCCGCATCGCTCTCCATCTCGTGGGCGAGGCAGATCCGGGCGTGCTCGATGGCGAGCCTGGCCTCGCCCGTGCCGCGCTTGCTCCATCCCTGCGACTGCCTGAGCGTGTAGATCCAGCCGCAGAGGCTCCGCGCCCGGTTGAAGTTCGCGTCGATCGCGATCGCCCTCTCGAGCATCGTGAGCGCCTGCGTCGTGTCCGCCTCGGACATCCGGTAGACATGCGGGAGCGAGCGCAGATAGAGGTCGTAGGCGTTGAGCACGTCGGGTGGCTTGCGCCGGGCGATCGCGATCTCGGCGTCGCGGAGGCCGGGCTGGATCGCGCCGACAACTTCGGTGGCCAGATCGTCCTGCAGCGCGAAGACGTTCTCCACGTCGCTCTCGAAGCGCCCGGCCCAGATCTGCGCATTCTGGGCGACATCGACCAGCCGGACATTGACGCGGACCACGCCGTCGGCCCGGCGCACGCTGCCGAGCAGCAGATACCGCACGTCCAGCTTCGCGCCGGCCTCGATATCGGGGCCCCGGAAGGTGAACGCGGAATTTCTCGCGATCACGAACAGCCACTGGACATAGGACAGCGCCGTGGTGACCTCCTCCGTGATGCCGTCGGCAAAGTAGGGGTCCTCCTCCCCGGGCGAGAGGTTCTCGAAGGGCAGCACGGCGATCGAGGGCCGCGTGTCCGATGCCGGGGCCGGGCCCGCACCGGCCGCATCGGGGATGTTGGCAGGCGGCGGCGGCGCCTCCGCTGACGGGAGCCCGGAAGGCGCGCGGCGCGATTTCCGGATCCGGTCGTAGAGCGCGACGGTTTCGGCGCCCGGCGCGGTGCCGAGCTCGCGCTCCAGCAGCGCGCGGCACTCGTCGAACTGACGCATCGCCGCCGTGTGCTGGCCCTGCGCCGAGTACATCCGCATCAGCGCCCGGTGCGCGATCTCGCTCAGCGGGTCGAGCTTCTGCAGGCGCTCGGCCACGACTGCAACGCGCGGGATATCCGATGCCTCGGCGAGATAGCGACCGAACAGGTCGATGGCGAGGAACCGCAGCCGCTGGCGCCTGGGCAGGAGCCAGGACTCGAACTCGCCCTCCTTGATCTCCAGCCCCGACAGCAGATCGCCCCGATAGAGATCGAGGGCGCGGTCGATCTGTCCGGTGCCGGGACCGGCGGCCAGCGCCTCGAACATGCTGACATCGACGATCGAGCCGCGGCCATCGAAACGCACACGCTCGGCATCGGCCTGAACGAGAACCTGAAGGTCGCCAAGCCCCTTGCGAAGATCGAGGATGCCCTGGCGCAGGCTCTTGCGCGCCTGCTGGGTATCCCGGTCCTGCCAGAAAAGGTCCGAGAGCCGCTCGCGGGACAGCCCGGCCTGCCCCGCCAGCACGAGCGCTGCCAGGAGCGCCTTGTTCTTTCGCGGCAACTTGATCTCTCGGCCGCCCCGGTCCCGGACATGGACCTCGCCCAGCAAACCAATCGTCGCATTCTCCGCTGCGTCCCGCATCGGATCTGCCTCTCCCAGGGTCACCCCGAACTTGACGGAAACTTGTCGCTTGCGTCAACCGCGATGGGCCCGGAGGGCGGCACAGCCGGTGTTCCGGCCCGATCTGCGGGCGGCCGCGTCAAGGGAACCGACCGGCGCGTCAATTCCGGGCCCGGGCCTCTTTTGTCCGGGAATCGACGCACCAGCCGACGGCTGGCCGACGGGCGCTCCCCAGATTGGCACCGTGTCCCGAGCCCGACCGGCCGGATTGAAGCCGTATCGCCGAGGAGAAGATTGATGACCGACTATCTGAGCAAGAAAGACTGGCGCGCCGCGATCAAGCACGAGAAGAAGGTCAAGCGGACCGGCATGTCGGAGGTCTTCGAGGCGCTCGCCGGTGCTGTCAGGAAACGCGACCTCGACAAGCAGTCGATGGCGCTCGACGAGATCATCGACAAGGCGAACGGCGTCAGGGCCCGGCACCGCGACAACGACACGGTCACGGATTTCCTCGCCAGGACCATCAGGGCCGCCGAGAAGATGGCCCGCGAGGTGGACGCCGAACGCGCGAAGGCGGCCAGGGCACAGCTCGACCGCGGCGCACAGGACGGCAATCGGCTCGCGGCCATGGAGGCGATGGCCAAGCTCGTCCGCAAGGTGCGCCAGCTCTCGCCGGACAGCGCCTGGAACTTCGTTGTCGCGCCCGGCCGCCCGGTCAGCGGCCTGGTGCTCACCAGGCGCCGGGTCAGGACGTCCGATGTGAAGAAGGCCTATGCCATGAAGGGCAAGAAGGGCGTCTATTTCACCGGCGCGGTCCATGGCGGCAACGGCGGGCTGGTGTTCGAGCTCGAGGCGCAGCCGCCGGGCGGCCTTGCGAAGATGATCAAGCGGGCGATCAAGCTCCATGCCGGTCTCAGCCTCAGGGTCACGATCCGCGGCGGCGGCGTCGAGTTCGATGACGAGCAGGACCTCGAGGAGATCGCCGGGGGCGATGCGGCGCTCGACGCCGCGCCCGGCGATCTCGACGATCAGGCCGCCGATCCGGCCGACACCGATCATGCGGTGCTCGCCGACCTGGACGACAGGGTGACGGCGCTCGAGGACCGGTTCGAGGACCTCGCCGGCAGGGAAGCCTCAGGCATCGAGGGCGCGCTCGACGGCCTCATCGGCGCCGCAGCACAGCTCCGGCGGATCGTCGAAACCTCTCCGGGGCTCGGCGACGAGGATCGGGAGGATCTCGTCTTCCGGCTCGACGGGCTCGCCGGGCAGGCGCAGCAGATTCCCGATGCCGCCGGATCGCGGTCGCGCCTCGCCGCCTATCCGGGCCAGACCGATCTGCGCCGGCTCGTGGACCGCGCGCTCTCGCTCGATCCGGAGCGGCGCTCGGCCCGGATCGACCGGGTGAAGGCCTCGCTGCGGGCCCTCGTCCAGCGCATTGCCGATGATGCCGATCTGGCCCCGGACGAGCGGGCGTTCCTGCTCGCGATGATCAGGGCCGAGGTGGCGCGGTGCCAGACGGCGCTCGATGCGCTCGACCGTGCCCGCCCCGGCATGGAGGCGCTGGATCCGGCGCTGGCCGCCCGCATGGCGGCGATCGACAACGCCGTGCGGGAGATCGTCGGCTCGGCGATCGCGCGCCAGCCGCAGACCATTGCCACGCTGACATCCTATCGCGGCTTCCGCAGCCATCTGGCGAGCGGCGATCTCGACGCGATCGCGGCGGGCATCGACCCGATGGAGGCCGAAATCCTCGACTTGCGCCGCCGTGCCGGCCACGCCGGCAGCGAGGCGCGGCGCCGGGAGCAGCACGAGGCCATCAAGGCCGAGCTTGCGCCGCAGATGGCCTATGTGAAGAAGGCGGCCTTCCCGGCGGGCGCGGTAACCGCGAGCCCGGAGATCGCCAGGGCGCTGCGCGGCGAGAAGCTTCTGCGCAAGGTCGTCGAGCGCGGTGCGGCCTGCCTGAAGCAGCCCGATGCGGCGCGCATTGCCGCGCTCGCCGAGGCCGCGTCGGCAGCGGTATCGGACCTTGCGGATCGTCGCAGATCCCTCGCGGCCGAGCTGGACGAGGCGGCGGCGCGCGGCAGCGCCTCCCGCATCGCCAGGCTCGAGGCGAAGCTCGCCGAGCTGACCGCCCTCGACAAGGTCGCCGGAAACGCGCTGCAGCGCGCAAGGCTCGCCGAACTCGCGGTCCGTTTCGACGCGATCACCGCGCAGCCGACCGATGCCGCCGCCATGGAGGCGCTCGCGCAGCTTCAGGCGGAGTTCTATTTCACCGAGACCGCGGTGAAGCAGGGGGTCTCCCGGGCGGGTGCCTCGGGCCTCGGGGCCGAGGGCGGCGCGAGCGAGTCCTGGTGGATCGAGCGTGCGCGCGGCGGCTATGACGACGACGGAGCCGAGAAGGCATTCATCTTCAAGCCGGCGGTGCGCGAGGCCACGGTGTTCAGCGGCCTGCCGCAGGGCAGCGGCGCGCCGCGCGAGGCGCTGGCCAGGACGCTCGACGAGGCGATGGCCGAGGCCGGCTTCCGGATCGGTGTTTGCCCGACCGTGCTGGCCGAGATCGACGCCTCGGTGCTGCCGGGGTTCGAGCCGGATGCCGGCGCCATGCTGGGCTCGATGCAGAAGGTCGCCGACAACATCGGCAGCGTCGCCGAGGTCCTGGGCGACGACCCCGACGCGATGGCCCGGATCGACGCTAGGGAATATGGCGATATCGCGGTCTTCGACATGCTGTTCGCCAATCTCGACCGGCACGGCAACAACCTGCTGGTGACCATGGACGATGGCGGCAATCCGGGCCTGCTTCCCATCGATCACGGCTCAGGCCTGCCCGACCCCGAAGCGCTCCAGATCTGCCGCGAGAGCCTGGGCCGCTCCGTGAACGCGATGCTCGACCCCTGTTTCCCGCAGGCCCGGGACCTGCTGGCGGCAGAGACCCGGGAGGCGCTCGGGCGGATCGACCCGCAGAGCCTCGCCGCGACCATGGCCGGTTCCCGCGACGGCATCGAGGGCCGCCACGGCGCGCTTGCCGGAGCGGTATCGGACGCGGCGATCGAAGGGCTCGCCAAACGGCTCGAGTTCCTGCAGGCGGCCTGCGACCGGCTGACGGTCGAGGAGCTCTTCGAAGCGCTCGGCACCGGCGCCCTGCGCATCGCGCAGTGTCCGGCCGACGGCATGGTCGCGCTCGCCGACACGCTCTGCGACGAGGCTCGCCGCAACCGTGCGGCTCAGGAGGCGTTCGAGCCGTTCCGGCAAGAGCTCGAGCGGCAATGGGATCAGGTGATCCATTTCAAGCGGCTCGGCTGGTTCGGCTCCCTCTCGAGACTGGCCGCCGAGGGGTTCTTCGGCGCCAATCCCGTCCTCGTCGAGCGGATCGCCCGCCTCGGCGCGACCAACGCCTCGCTGGAGCAGCAGATCGCCGACGCCCTCGCGACCGCCAACGATCCGGAGCTCGAGGCGCGGGTGGCCAGCGAGAAGCGCCTCACGAGCAAGATCGCCATCATCGAGAGAGCCGACCGCCTGTCCGACCTGCCGGACCAGGCCTCCGAGGACGCGGGCGAGCTCGCCCGGCAGATCGCCGACCTCGAGACGCTCTATGACGGCCTGGGAGGGGATGCCGAATGGGCTGCCGCCACGCGGGTGTCGCCCTCCTGCGCCACCTTTGCCCTGAGCTTCGAGGAGGGCTTCGACCGGCTGAAGAACAAGATCGAGGTGCTGCGGGAATGGCAGGCCTTCACCCGGGAAGGCGGGCTCGCCGAGTATGCGAGACTGGGCGGTACGGGCGGCCGCGAGGGCAGCATCAAGCTGATGCTCGAAAGGCTCCTCGAGCTGAAGCGCAGCAAGGCGCAGATCGACTGGATCATGGCGATGACCGAGGAGGAGGTCACAGAAGCGGCGGAGGCGGCGCTTGCGGGGCGTCTCGACGAGATCGACGCGATGCTGGCCGTCCTCGGCCGGCCCGGCCGCGAGACCTTCGCCGCCGAGCGCCAGCGCGTGGCGGATGCCTGGGCTGCGGGCAATCTCCTGGGCGCCCAGACCGTTGCGGTGCGGACGATCTTCGACCTGCGCGGCGCGATTGCCTCGGAGGCGCAGCTGCGGGACCGGCTGGAGGTGGCGCTCGCAACCCTCATCGCCGAACGTGACAGCGCGGATCAGTCGGCGCAGGACGCCCTTGCCCCGCATGCACGCAGACTGCACCTGTCGCTGCGCGAGGCGATCGACACCGCGGACCAGGCGGCCTTCGATGCCGCCAGGCAGGAGTGGACGGCGCTGCTCGCACCCGCCCCCGGAGACATGTCCGAGACGCCGATGGTGGCCTGAAGCCCTGCCGGGCGGCGTCGGCCATTTCCTTCGACGACCGCCCGTCCGAAACCGGAGCCTCACGCCGGCACGCTGGCGCGGTCGGAGCAACAGGCGGCCGGCAGATGGGTCAACCTGGCAGTATCCGCCTGGTTCCCCCGCCAATCCTCGCGCGGCGGCTGCCCTCCCGCATCTGGCCATTCATGAACCGACACCCACGCTGCCGATCCGGTTCCAGCGGTGAAGAACCACTATACGGATCAGCGCGGCAAGGGGACCTCCTGATGTGTGAACGTCGTCCGGTCGGGAGCGCCACGGTTCCGGGGGTTGTCGATGCTGCCGAGGTGGTCGGGGCGGGGATCGCGATGCCGGCGGTTGAACTGGACCGTGCTGCGCCACTGGCCCGACAACGATGCCGGATGAGCGCCTCGAAGATCTGGTGGGCGAGGGAGGGCTGCCCGTCCTCGCACCGCAAGATCGCGTCGCGGGCACGCCAAGCGCGACGTCTGGCCTGAGGACCGCTGCGTTGCCCGGGCGAGGGCGCAACACTTGGCTGAGATGGCTGATCGCACGGGCCGAGACGTGTTCGGCCCAGGGCGGCCGAGTCACGTGCCCTGTCGCAGCCGCATTGGCTGCTTCCCTGCTGTTCCGGTTTCCGTGTCGGAGACCTGCCTCTTGCGCGTCGACGGCAACGCCTTCCCGCTTCCTGCCTCGGTGGTCGGGCGCCATGTCGAGACCCCGGTCCGTGCTGTGCGGATCGAGATCCGCCGGAACGGATGGATGCTCGGTGAGCACAGGCGCGCCTTCGACCGCGGCAGGACGGTCCATGACCCCTGGCGATTGTCGTTTCCGGCATGCGCCAGCGGGCGAGGAGACAGGCGTTTCGGTGTTTCGGTCGTACGCCGGGATGCGGCGGGGGGTGCGGCGGGGCAACTGGCGCCGGAGGCGGGGGCGGGACATGCGCCCCCGGATGCGCCGAGGCCGACATCGTCAATTGCGGCGACAAGCGGCCGGTGGAACATGAGAGCGGCTGGCCGCGCGCGGGATCGTCGCTCCGAGTTTGCGCGGCCGCGGATCTCCCGGCGCCGCGGTATATTGCGGAAGACAGGCCTGCCGCGCGGCCGAGCCGGAGCGGCCGGAGGCCCGGGGGTGCGCGGCTGCGAGCGGGTTGACGTTGCGGTGATCGCAAAGTCGCCATGCCTTTCGCCTGTCGGTCCGGGCTCGGGGCAGGGCTCGGCAGCCGAGGCGCCTTAGAAGCTCTCCTAGCTCTCGCGGAAGTCGCAATGGCGCTTCGCCGCCATGCCCGAGGCAATAGTGCAGAGCCGCACCCTCCACACCCCTTGACGTTGCCGGTCGATTCGCTCCGCGGCTCATCGGCTCTGATGCGTTCAATGCTCTCTGGGTCGCAGCTGTCGTCGATCGGGAATTGCCCCCGATGTCGCCGCTCCGGGAGCGGACGCCCACGACGATCTCCTGGATGCTCTCGATGCCGCGACACGTGAAGGCGGTGGAGCCTTCGCCCGAATCGGTAGCCCTCGTAGTCTTCGGGGGCGCCTGAGGGGGCTGGCGATCCGCCGGAGCCGGGCCGGATGCCATCCCGTTCCACGGCCTTGCCGGGGAGCCTAGGCACATCCTCCCTTTAGGCGTCAGCATGGCGCTCAGTCCGCAGCTCCGCCGGGCACTGTGGCATGCGGCGATCTGCCGGCTGGCGAGGCGGCTAGGAAGCCGCCGCTTCCCGTCCTGAACCGCGCCGGCAGGGATCCGGCGACGCCCGCGAGCGCAATGCATCGCCAAGGCCCGCTTCGCCACCCCTTCCGACAAGCACCCAACACAGTCATTCCCCGCCCGATCACGATAGCGGAGACAGGCGCCGTATCAGTATCGCCACATGGCCCCGATGGCGACGCCGGAGCCGGAGTGCTCGCGGACGAGCCCGATCAACTCGGCCAGCGCGATGTGCTGCCGCCGCTCGACGGCTCCGACGGCCGGAACGGTACGGGTCGCGATACGGATCGAGCGGCGGGCTGCGCCTAGGGGTCTTGCCGGCGGCGTGCGGATGCGACGTCACCTCGCCACCCTGCGGATCGCCGTGTTCTCACTAATGTTAGAGCGCCACCTGCCGAAACACGGCCTCCGCCTCGACCGCCGCGGGTACTTGCCGCAATAGATCGTCGGATCAATTCTGTGCTTTCCATGCTGGCAGTCCTCCCGGCCCCCGTTGGACCAAGCACCGGATCTCGTGGGAAACTTGCTCGCCAAGCCGGCATGTCGGGACAATGCTCTAGGCCTTGCGACCAAGAGGGGCGGGTGGTGGATGGCGTGGTTCGTGGCTGGAAATTGGAAGCCTGCCCTGGATCGGGATCTCTTCGGGGGCGCCGCCCGGGAGCTGATCGCGCCTCGTCTTCCGCCGAAATTCGGCTGGCGTTACGGCCCCTCGATCGACGATCGCTTCGGGCTCGAAGGCATCTTTCGGGTCGCACGGATCAGGACTCCCTGGCACGTGGAACACTTTTGGCGAGGGGCGCTAGCGAGGTGCGGACGTCCTCGAGGCGATCCCTGATGCGCCCGTTGGCTCCGGGGGCAGCGAACCGAGGTTGCCAATGATCGACAGCACCGCGGTTCGGGCGCGCTAATATGGCGCCGGGGGAAGACGCAGAGGACGAGCCGGCCTTCCGGTGGCCCTGTGGGGCCGGAAGGGGAAGGTCAACGCCCTCGGCCGACCTCACAATGGCATCTCGGTGAGGAGAGCGAGATCGGCGATGCGCATGGACTGCCGGCTGCGGTCGATCCGGTGTTCGGCCAGACTGCGGACATGTCGCCGCCGGGAAGACGCTCTGGCTCGTGGACGATCATCCGTGAGAGCTGTCCGCCGGCAACTGATACGATGCCGGCGAGCCGCGCTTCGGGTGTCGCCTCAGGCCCGTCATCCCTAGGGTATCCGATCGCCGGGAGTGCGGCGGGTCCGACCGGAAACGCTGCCGGCCCCGGAACCGCATCGAGATCATGGTCATATCCTTCAAGCCCTTTCGCCGCTGCGACAGGATGGCCGCACGGGTCCGCGGCTCCCTCCATGCTGCCGCCTTTCCTCGCCGGCTCCGCTTTGCCCAAGCTGCCTGGTCCACCAGGCCGAGGCCGAGGCAGGGGCCGGCGCCGGCGACGACCACACCGCGTGTTCCACCAGGATGAGGGGCTGATCTGCATTGTGAGCGATGGGGGCGGCTCCGTCGCGATCGGCATGCTCATGCCGGTGCGGGCGCCTCGGTGCGGCGGGATCTGCGCTGGCGGCAGCAGGGGGCACCGGTGTCAGAATCGGCGGGATCGTGGGCACGTTCCGTCCCGATCCTCAGGCCGATCGGGCCGCGCGGACCGTGCACTCTCCACCAGTTCCGACCCGGCAGGAATCGGTGCAAGGTCGGGAGACTGTCCGCGCTCCGGGCAGGGGGAAGGCGCGCTGTCGACCTGGTCTGCGAAAGAAACTTCCGGTTTCGCCATGCCGGCGCCACAATTGGGCGCCTCAAATGGCGGCAAACAGATCCGACCAATGGCTGGCAGATGCAGATGCGCGCAGACCGCTCTCCGATCCTTCCGTCGCCCGATCACGCAGCGCTACAGGCTACACGGAGACCGACGCGGCTCTGTCTCGGCGCGCTGATGGCAACGAGCTCGGTGGCCGCGCTGCTGCTGGCCGGGCCCGCCATGGCCAGTTGCGGCAGCGTCGACGACAACAGCAGCGGCAGCTGCACGCTCGACGGCTCGAGCAACGGCTATGTCGCGGTCAAGAGCATCAACAGCGGCGCCACCGGCACATACACGCTGACCAACAACACGAATTTCGAGGCCGACAGCGGCCAGAACGTGATCGCCCAGGTGGTGATCAACGGCACGGATGGCGGCGGCACCGTGTCGGAGCAGGGCGGCCGCGACGCGGCTGAGCCCGGGCATGACGGCGGCCGCATCGCGATCATCAACGATGGCGAACTGCGCGGCCGCGGAACGCCCGACCAGAGCAGGAACGCCCAGAGCAACGTCATCTCGGGATATATGGGCCTGTTCGATGATCCTGGCCTGTTCTTCGGGCTGCTCGGGGCCGGGGCCGGCGGTACCGGCGGCCATGCCAGCAGCTCCGGCGATGGTGGCCTGGGTGGCCAGGGCGGCCTCGTGACCATCACGAACAACCGGTACATCGACATCGACATGACGCTGCCGAGTGGCGGTGTCGCGATCTTCGGCTCCAGCATCTCGGGGACCGGTGGCCAGGAGAACGGCGGCGCCGGCGATGGTGGCCAGGACGACATGGGCGGCGATGGCGGCCTCGCTCGCCAGGTCACGATCATCAACAACGACGATATCGACTTCGTCGCGACCGGCGCCGGCACGCTGAATGCGATCCGGATCGAGAACTTCTCCGGCAACGGGGGGAGCGAGAACGGCGACGGCGGCCAGCCGGGGGTCAGCGTTGTCACCAGCGCGGGGGACATCGATCTCGACGGCACCTGGACCGCCGCCGGGCCGGAAAACGGGATTGCCGGCATCTCGGTCTTCAACCGCAGCGGCAACGGCGCCGCTTCCGAGGACAATTCGGACCCCGGCGGCGCGGGCGGCCAGCAGAGCCGGTTCGAGATCACGGTCACCCGCCGCATCTCGGTGGATGCGACCGGCGCCGTGGAGGCAACCGTCCATGCCGGGCAGTCCGGGGCGGTCATCGGCTACACGCAGGGCGGCACCGGCGGCCAGTCGCCCTCGCCCAACATCACCGACGGGGTGGCCGGCGTCGGCGGCGGTGCCACGAACAGCGAGAGCTTCATCACGATCGACGGCGCGGAGATCGAGGTCACGGGCGACAACACCATCGGCGTTGGTGCCTTCTCGCGCGGCGGCGATGGCGGCATCGGCCGCGGCCAGGCCAGCGGCGCCGATGGCGGCGACGGGTCCGAACTCCTGGTCACCACGAAGAATGACGTCCGGACCACCACCGACGGCTATGAAGGCCATGCCATCGTCGCGATCAGCGAGGGCGGCACCGGTGGCTATCAGGACCCGGATGGCGACGGCATCGTGGAGTTCACCGACCCGGATGCCGGCGATGGCGGCAACGGCGGCCCGGTGACGGTCATCACCGGGGCAGGCGACTACGGCTATATCACCACCCTCGGCGAGCGATCCTTCGGCATCCATGCCCAGAGCTTCGGCGGGGCGGGCGGCGGCGGCGGCGCGAGCTTTGTGCTCGCGGGCCAGAGCAGCGCGGATGCCGGCGGCGGCGGCGCGGGGGCGAGCGTCACCGTGAGCAGCAGTGACGAGATCACCACGTCGGGCGCGCATTCCATCGGCATCCTTGCCCATTCGGTCGGCGGCGGCGGCGGCGATGTCGATCCGAGCCTCGGGCTGATCTCGGTTGCGGGCGATGCGCAGCAGGGCGGCGACGGCGGCACGGTCACGATCGATGTCTACCAGTCCGTCGCGACCGCCGGCGTGGCGGCTGTCGGCGTCGTCGGCCAGTCGGTCGGCGGCGGTGGCGGCAATGGTGGATCGACCATCGGTGTCTACACGGTCGGCGGGCAGGGCGGCGCCGGCGGCACCGGCGGGGCGGTCGACATCACGCTGCACGGCGATGCGTCCATCTCCACGTCCGGCGACCATGCCTTCGGCGTGCTCGGCCATTCCATCTCGGATGGCGGCGGCACCGGCGGCAGCGTGCTCTCGGTCGGCACCGTGCTTCCGACGGTCGGGATCGGTGGCACCGGCGGCAGCGGCGGTCAGGCCGGGCCTGTGGCGATCTCAACGGATGAGAACGATTTGGGCGCCGAGATCCGGACCACCGGCGCCAACGGACACGCCATCGTCGCGCAGTCGGTCGGCGGCGGCGGCGGCACCGGCGGCGACGCGGTCGCCACGGGGTTCCTCGACCTCGGCAGCTTCGCGATTGCCGGCGGCGGCGGCGGTGCCGGCAACGGCAGCACGGTGGATGTGACGCTCGACCGTGCGGACATCACCACCATCGGCAGCCACGGCACCGGCATCCTGGCGCAGAGCATCGGCGGCGGCGGAGGCGCGGGGGGCAGCGCCAGCTCCTTCGACCTCAACCTCGGCTTCTCGCTGGCCGCCTCGGTTGGTGGTGGCGGCGGCGGCGGCGGTGCCGGCGCCGCGACAACGGTGTCGCTCAGCGATGTCACCATCACCACCGGCGATGCGGCGTATGTCGATGTCACCAACGGCCACGGCGTGCTCGCGCAATCGGTTGGCGGCAGCGGCGGCTATGGCGGTTCGAGCGCCACGCGCTCGACCGCGATCACCATCCCCTCGGAGGTGACCGAGGGCGTGCCGCTGCCCACCATCGAGCTCGGCGCCTCGGTCGGCGGCGGCGGCGGCGCCGGCGGCAACAGCGGTCCGGTGACGGTCAGCCTCTCCGACACCGAGATCCACACCATCGGCGACGGCAGCTTCGGCATCTTCGGCCAGGCTGTCGGCGGCGCGGGCGGCGCTGGTGGCAGCGCGACCACGATGGGCGTGATCCGGACCATCCCGGGCTCGGAGTCGCCGCTCAAGGCCAATGTGAACGTCTCGGTGGGCGGCGGCGGCGCGGCCGGCGGCGATGGCGGTACCGTGACCGGCACGCTGGCGGACGGCAGCGGCATCGTCACCGATGGCCTGTTCTCGAACGCCGTGCACCTGCAGTCGATCGGCGGCGGCGGCGGCGATGCCGGGTTCGGCAGCGCCGAGGCCTACACGCCCGATTTCCTCGCCAGCGGCGTCAAGCGCATCAAGGGCAG
This sequence comes from Paralimibaculum aggregatum, assembly GCF_030270585.1. Classification (GTDB taxonomy): domain Bacteria; phylum Pseudomonadota; class Alphaproteobacteria; order Rhodobacterales; family Rhodobacteraceae; genus Thermohalobaculum; species Thermohalobaculum aggregatum. The sequence continues at coordinate 9,746 of NZ_BSYI01000053.1, read as the reverse complement.
CGGCGAGGACGAGGGCGAGGGAGGCGGCGAAGGTGGCGGCGAAGGAGAGGAGGGAGAGGACAGCAAGAAGATCCCCGCGCTCTCGTTCAAGGCGAATATCGGTGTCGGCGGCACCGGGGGCAATGGCGGCGCCGGCGGCACGGTGCGCTTCTCCCACGGCGAGGACAGCGAGATCACGACGAACGGTTCCGGGTCCAACGGCGTGCTCCTGCAGACTGTCGGCGGCAGCGGCGGCACCTCGCAGGGCGTGAGCGTCGGCGCCTCCTTCGGGGGGCTGACACCCGGCGGGCTTGCCGGCGAGTTCATCCCCACCAGCGCCACCGTGAAGGTCGGGCGCGCCGGCCCCCTGGGCGGCAGTGGCGGCGCCATCGACGAGGCGGTCTTCGACGGGACCATCACCACCTTCGGCGCCGATGCCAGCGGCGTGGTGATCCAGAGCATCGGCGGCGGCGGCGGCATCGGCGGCTCGGTCGGCGGCGGCGATGCCGACGAGACCGGCCTTGTCCGCGAGGTCGACGAGCTGAAGGTCGATCTCAGCCAGCTCTTCGACATCAGCCTCGCCTTCGGCGGCAGCGGCGGCGCGGCGGGCGATGGCGCGCCGATTGCCTCGGCCGGCGGCAGCAACGGGCTGCGCCTCTCGGGTTCGGTCACGACCTTCGGCGACCACGCCAAGGGCCTGCTCGTGCAGTCCATCGGCGGCGGCGGCGGCTCGGGCGGTGCCGGCACGGTCGATACCAGCATCTCGCTCATCCGGGCCTTCGCCGCGGTGGGTGGCACGGGCGGCGCGGCCGGCGATGGCGGACGGGTCGAGCTGCAGCTCGATGGCGGCACGGTGGCAACCGGCGGCTTCGCCTCCCACGGCATCGTGCTGCAGTCGATCGGCGGCGGCGGCGGCGCAGGCGGCGATGCCTCGCGCTCGGCCTGCTCGCCGATCAATCTCGGCGGCGGCTATGCCGCGAAGCTGCTCGACGACTATGACGGCCCGCTGTCGTCGGACGATGCCGAGCCGACCCAGCGCTGCCTGGATTTCGTCAACAGCAACGATGTCGAGGGCGATGGCGGCGCCTCGGGCGACGGTGGGGCGGTCAGCATCGTCGCCGCGCCCTCGGGCGCCCGCGAGGTCACGGTCATGACCGCCGGCGACCACGCGCATGCCTTCGTCGCGCAGAGCGTCGGCAGCGGCGGCGGCTTCTATGCCTCCGGCACCAGCCTCGAGCTCGACTACCCGGACGAGAACACCGCGCCGCAGGGCCAGCAGAGCGTGATCGTGCTGGACGAGGACGGCAACCCGGTGACGGTCGACTACTACGGCTACCGGATGTTCGTGGGCCTCGGCGGCAACGGCATGGGCGGTGCCTCGATCCCCGGCGCCGGTGGCGCGGTCGATCTCGACGCCGTGTTCGCGCTGGCCACGGCAGGCGACGCCTCGGCCGGGCTTCTCGCGCAGAGCATCGGCGGCGGCGGCGGCTTCTTCGGCGGCAGCGGCATCTCGGGGCTGCAGCTCGGTGGCCAGGGCAGCGGCGTCAACGCGTCGGGCGATGAGGTCACGGTCACGCTGGAGCAGAACAGTTCCATCGCGACCACGGGCCACGGTGCCCATGGTCTGGTCGCCCAGTCGATCGGCGGCGGCGGCGGCTTCGCCACCGGAACGCTGGCGCCCGATGCGGTGAGCGAGGACGCCCCGATCGCGATCACGGTCGGCGGAACCGGCGACGCGAACGGCGCCGGCGGCCGGGTCACGGCGACCATCGGTGTCTTCTCGGACGGCGATCCGGTCTCCGTCGATACCGCGGGCGATCTGTCGCGCGGCGTGATCGCCCAGTCGATCGGCGGCGGCGGCGGTGCCTATGCGGGCATCACCGACGAGCTCGGCGCACCCTATGTCGACGTGCCGATCCGCGCCGGCGACGAGAGCAGCGGCCCGGGCGGCGCGGTCTCGGTGCATCTCCTCGGCGCGGTCTCGACCGCCGGCCTCGGCGCCGATGGCATCGTCGCACAGTCGATCGGGGCAGGCGGCGGCATCGCCGATATCGCGGATCGCTCGGGCGACGACGCGGCGGATGTCGATATCGGCGTCGGCGGCACGGGGGGAGGGAACGGCAATGCCGGCCCGGTCGACATCAATCTCGACGGGGACAAGCCCAACCCCGTCGCGACCCTTGGCGATTTCGCCTATGGCATCCTCGCGCAGTCGATCGGCGGCGGCGGCGGCAGCGTCTTCGACGCGACCTCCAGCGCGGCCGGCAAGCTTGTGGTTGGCGGCGCCTTCGACAGCCCCGGGAGTTCGCTCGGCAGCAGCACGAACGACAGCTGCGACGCGACCCGCGGCAATGGCGACACCGGCTGCGCGGTCCGGGTCAGCGACTATATCGCCAGCCTGACCACCCTGGGCGACGATGCCCATGGCCTGGTCGCGCAGTCCGTCGCGGGCGGCGGCGGTGTCGGCCGCGTCGTCGGCAACCAGTCCGGCACCGGTATCGACATCACGCTCGGCGGCTCGCAGGCGATGGAGAGCGATGCCGGCGACGTCCTGATCGAGCTCCAGGCGGGCGCGCTCAGCACCGGCGGCAACCGTGCCCATGGCATCGTTGCGCAGTCCATTGCGGGCGGCGGCGGTATCGCGAGCGCGGGGAGCACGTTCTACACCCGCGGCGTCGCCATCGGCGATGCCTCCGGCAGCGGGCAGGCCGGCGATGTCACGGTGAACTGGCGGGGCAATCTGCTGCAGACCGGCGGAGACCACGCGCATGGGCTCGTTGCGCAGTCGATCGGCGGCGGCGGCGGCATCGGCGGCGATGCCTCCAGCCAGGGGCTGTCGCTCGACAATGCCGGCTATTCGAGCGGCGGATCGGGTGATGGCGGGGCAGTGACTGTCACGTTCGGCGGCACGCTCGACGTGTCGGGCGTGGGCGCAATGGGCGTCGTCGCGCAGTCGATCGGCGGCGGCGGCGGGCTCTGGGGCTGGGGCGGCGGCTCCTTCGCCGGCACCGCCCAGGGCGGCGGTCTCCAGACCAGCGCCGGACCGGTCAGCATCACGCAGGAGGCGGCCAGCACGATCACGGCCAGCGGCGAATACGGGATCGGCATATTCGCCCAGGCCCAGGCGACGGATACCGCCGACGCGCCGATCTCGATCACGGTCAACGGCAGTGTCATCGGCGGTCTGGGAGACGGAGCGTCGGCGATCCTCGTCAGTGGCGGCAACGGCTCGAACACCCTCACCGTCAGCTCGACCGGCAGCCTCGATGCCGCTTCCGGCGTTGCCGTCAGCTTCGATGCCACGGGCGGAACCGCCGATGCGCTGCTCACCGTGGACAGTTCGGGCCCGATCATGGGCGATTTCGTTGGCACCGGGACCATCACCGAACTGGCGGCATCCGATTTCATGGCGGCGGCCATCGCGAGGCCCATCCACATCGAGAACCGCGAGACCGGCACGCTGTCGGGCCGGATCTACCATGCCGACATCCGCAATGCGGGCACCTTCCACCTCGCCGGCCAGGACATGAAGGACGACGTGCTGATCGCCGGCGATTTCTCGCAGCTCGAGACGGGCGCGCTGGTGGCGGAGATCGACTTCGCCACCGCCGTTGGCGACCGGCTCCGGATCGAGGGCGATGCGCGCTTCGGCGGCACGCTCCGCGTGGTGCCGGAGACAGCGGTCAAGGGGGCGGAGTTCACCCTGATCAGCGTCGGCGGCGAGATCGAGGGCGCCTTTGCCGAGATCTCCCCGGGTGTCTTCGAGTATGCCCAGTATGCCGAGGCCGGCACCCTGACGCTGGCGCCGATCTCGGCCGACTTCAACCGGCCCGAATTCGGTCTCGACAGCGGTCAGGCGGAGGTCGCGCGCTATCTCGGCGCGGTTTTCGAGACGAGCGATGCGGGGCTTGCCGATGTCATCGGCCTCGCGGCGCGGATCGCGGACGAGACCCCCGGCGACTTCGGCGACGCGCTTTCGCGGCTCTCGCCCGGGGCGACCGTCGCCGACGGAGCCGCCGCATTCGCGCTGAGCGACCGGCGGCTCGACGGGCTGATCGGCTGCGAGGGCTTTGCCACCACCGCGGACGGCGCCTGCTTCAAGGTCACCGCATCGGGCGCCCTGATCGACGAGGACAGCCGCGACGGCGCGATCGGCTATGACGGAAGCGTCTTCACCGCTGCGCTTGGGGCCGAGATCGCGCTGGCCGACGGGCTGAGCGCCGGCTTCGCCCTCGGCTTCGAGCGGTCGGACTACGACGGCAATGGCGGGCTCGGCACCTCGGAGGGCAACACCGGGACCGTCGGCGCCTCGGTGACGCAGCGCTGGGGCGATTTCAGCCTCTCCCTCGCGGGTTCGGCCAGCGTCGGCACCTTCGAGACCGAGCGCCTGGTGGCCTTCGGCGAGCGGCTTGGCACCGCGGAGGGCGGTCATACCGGCTTCTCCGCCGCCGGGCGTGTCCGCGCGGCCTATGACATCGGATTCGGCGCGACCACGCTGACGCCGATGCTCGATCTCGACGTCATTCACAGCGCCACCGACAGCTATCGTGAGACCGGGGCCGGAGGGCTCGATCTCGTGGTCTCCGGCGGCAGCGAGACCGGGGTGCGTGTCGAGCCCGCGCTGGCGATCCGTCACGACGTGAGCTTCGAGAACGGCCTCGGGGTCTCCGCCTTCGGGCGCCTCGGCGTCAGCGTCTCCTCGGCGGACAGCTTCGCCGTCGATGCGCGCTTCGCCGGGGCCTCCGCCGCGGCGGGCACCTTCGAGAGCGCGGTGCCGGTCAGCCGAGTGCTTGGCCGCGTGAGCCTCGGCGCCGCCATCAGGGCGACCGACAGCATCGACATCGGCGCGCGCTATGACGGCGCCTTCGGCAGCAACTCCTCGGGCCATGCGGTGACCCTCGCGGTCGAGTGGCGCTTCTGAGCCGGCGGCCTGCAGCAGTGGTGAGCCGATGGCCCGCGTCACCGGCTCCGTAGGCATCGACAGCGCAATACGGTCTCCGGGTCGATCGTCGCCGGCCAGACCGCAATGCTGCATGCGGACAGCGGTGGGCTGGCGGATCTCGATGGCGCGCGCGATGTTGCCCATGTCTGCGCGGCGCGGCTGGACCGTGACGGCAACATCGACACGCCGGGCTCGGGCAAGATTGGCTTCGCAATGGCGCGGGCGATCGTTGCGCAGTTCCGCCCGGCACCGATGGCCCGCGGCCACCGCTGCCGCGTTTGCGCGCCGATGGCCGGGAAGATCCACGCCAATGGCGGCGAGATCGGGTTGGCGGCAGAGGCGACCCGCAATTGCAAGAGCACTGCGTGGGGCGATATCGCCCCCGCCGGCGCAGCCAAGGCAAAGCGGCTCGTGGTCTGCCCGGGGGCTCACGCCGGCCGGCCCGCACCGCCGGGCTGAAGCCATTGTTCCGGACGGTACGCTTTCGCGGCGAACATCGCCGGCTTGCGGCGCGCTGACAGGTGGAGATCAGCCGCCCGAGCGAGCAAATCCTCGTCCTGGAACCGGCGTTCCTCGGCTTCCACATCTACATGATCGACGACTCGATCACCGTCGCGCCGAATGCGATGCTCGGCATGGCGCACGACGGCCATCCAAGGTTCTCCTTCTGCGCGTGCAACGTTGCCGACTGGCTCTCACCTTCCAGCTTCTGGCGGGTGCGGCGGCAATCTCGCGGTTGGCCTCGGGACCTGCGCAGCTCGGTCCCCAGGGCGTGTTGTCTCGAGCAGGGCCGCGGATCGCCCTGATCTCGAGCCGTTGGAACCGTGCATCTGCGCTCGGGCTGTCGACTGCGGCTGCACGCCGATCCACCGCTTCCGGTTTCTCGATATCGGCCGTACGGTCCTCATCCGGAATGCGCCGCCGCCTGCCGCCATCTCGGCTCTGTCGGTCGGCGCGCCATTGCGGAGCGGCTGCCTGGGCGCGGCGAAAGATGTGAAAGGGCTGCTTGATGGGTGAACGCCTCCTCCACCCCGGCCGGCTGGCCGATCTTCTCACTGCGATCCTCGAGGCCGATGGCTGCGAGACGCGGGAGGCCCGGATCGTCGGCGACCACCTCGTCGATGCCTCGCTGCGCGGCCATGACAGCCACGGCGTGATCCGCATCATGCGCTATCACCAGTGGCTCCGCAGCGGGCGGGTGAAGGCCAACCGCGAACTGCGGATGATCTCCGACAGCGGCGCCATGCTGCATCTCGACGGGCAGGACGGCATGGGCCAGCGTCTCTCGGTCGAGGCCACCGCGCTCGGCATCGAGCGGGCGCAGCGGCATGGGCTGGCGCTGGTCGCGCTGCGGCGTGCCGGCCATGTGGGGAGGATCGGCGCCTATGCCGAGCAGGCCTGCGCGGCGGGGCTCGTCAGCATCCATTTCGTCAATGTCGCGGGGTCCCGTCTGGTCGCACCCTTCGGCTCAGCGGGGCGGGCGATCTCCACCGCCCCGGTAGCGATCGGTGTGCCGCATGGCGACGGCGACGACTTCGTGCTGGATTTTGCGACCTCCTACGTGGCCGAGGGCAAGGCGCTGGTTGCGGGCACCGGCGGCAAGCCGTTGCCGGCGGATGCGCTGATTACCGGCGAGGGCGAACGCACCGCCGATCCGCGCGCGCTCTACGGGCCGACGCTGGACACCGATGTGCCCGACCCCTGCGCGGGCGCCGGCGCGCTCCGCACCATGGGCGATCACAAGGGGTCGGGCCTCGCGCTGGCCTGCGAGCTGCTTGCCGGCGCGCTGACCGGCAACGGCACCAACGGTCCCGCTGACCACCCCTTCGGCAACGGCATGTTCTCGATCCTGGTGCGCCCGGCCTCGCTCGACGATCTCGGCGGCTTCGCCCGCGAGGTGGCGGAGTATGTCGCCTATGTCCGCGATCTGCCGCCCGAGGCCGGCGTCGACCGCGTGCGCATTCCCGGAGATCCCGAGCGTGAGCGCCTCGCTCGGCGTCGCGCCAGCGGGCTGCCCGTGCCTAGCCCGGTGGCCGAGGGCATCGCCGCGATCGCCGGGACGCTCGGTCTCGCAGGGCGCCTCGCAGACCTCGATATGGGCTGACCGGCGCACCGTTCTCCAGGGATGGAGCAAAGCCCCGTGCCCGCTCGCGGTATGTTGCAATCCGGGCGCCTCTGTTCGGCACGTTCCTCAGGACCTCGCTTCCCGTGACAGGAAGACATCCGGCGGCACGGGTCTCGACTGCATGATCCGCGACGGCAGGCGCGGGATCTTCGGAGGTGTCGAGATCGCCGGCTGCCTGCGCGTCGCCTGAGCCGGCGGCTCACTCGTGCCGCATGAGGTGCTCGCCAATCCGGCGCAGCGATCATCGCCGCCGCGCAATGCGGCGCTGGTCGGCGGGGCTGCTTCGTCACCAACCGTGCCGGTGGCTGAGGCCGCCCACCGTTGCCGCAACACCATGAGTGTCCGAAGAATGCCGCCGCGGTGCTGCAGATCGAGGCCCCGGAATGCGGCGGGAACACCGAGGGGACTGCGGCGCTACCGGGCATCGGTGCCCGCATCCTAGGCTGGGTCGAATCGCGACAGCCTTTGGCGTTGTCGGCAAGAACGCACCCAAGGCCGTGCCTGCGGAGGTGCCTTTCCTGCGCGGTCGGCAGCGGATGGACGGTCTCCGCAACCACGGCCGCGGCTGCTTTGGGTCTCGTGCCGCGGCGTCGGCCGCCACAATCGCTACATTGGCCTGCTGCGGGAGCTTGCCATCGGTGTCACCATCGATCCGAAGGGAAGCTTGTCTCGGTCGTGGATGCCACGATGATGCCGGTGCCATTCGACTGCCAGCAGCGGCTTCTCAGGCCGCCCCACTGAGCGCGAGGGCGACGGGAAGGCAGGCGAGAACATGGGCTGCGGGATCTCGATAGCAGGGCGGTGCTGGTGGCAGGTTTCGACCGCATCGGCGGCACCCATGCCGCACGCGTGGCGGCCTCCGACGCACGCACCGCCGCATCGGAGCGATTCCCTGACGCTGCAAGTTGCAGTGGGAGCCGACGGCAATGAGGTGTTGGCCCGTCTGCCTGAAGCAGGCGTCAGGCTCCGGGAAGGGCAGACCGCGTTTGGTTGATCTTCAATCTCGGACTTGGGCCTTTGTCGTCTCTGGCAGGAGCCTGCGATGTGCATAGGCGTATCCGTTTCCTTGGTGGTCCGACGGGATACGGCGGGGTGTCTCGCGCCGGAGGCAGGGGCGGGACATGCACTTCCGGCGCACCGAAGCGCACCAAAGCGCTCCAGGATGCATAGAGGCGCGGTGATGCTGTGTGCGGCCTTCGCGGAGGAGCGCGGCCGGAGGCTGTTGGAGCGATCAGAGTAGCTGGCCGCGCGCGGAAACGGTGCCCCGGGATCCGCGCGGCTGCGGGGCTCCCTGCGCCGCGGCATAGTGCGGAAGCCGGACCGGCCGCGCGGCCGGGCGGGAGCGGCCGGATGCCTCGGGCACGCGGCCCGTATGGCCCGCCACCCGGGCCGAGTCGCGATGTGGTCGGCGGTGTCCGGGTGGCGAGCGACATGGCGCACGGCCATGGGCACTGTCCGCGGGGCGCGCGGCTGCGGGCGGGTTTCCTGCGCGGCCATCTCGAGACCGCCACGCCTGTCGCTTGTATGCGGCGGGGCGGCTCGGCAGCGGCGAACTGCGCGCCGATGGTGCCGGACGCTCCGTTCGGCAGCGACCGGTTCGCGGCCGGTCTCCACCATGTCCCCGCACCCGGGTGCCGGCCCGGCGGGATCGCGATCATGGACGTCCTCTCCAGCCGCGGGCGCGTCGCCGCGCGGGACCTGACCGAGACTGTGGGGCGGCGAGACATCCGTCTCGGCCTCGACCGCCCCGGTCTGGTCCCGCGAAGATCGCCGTCTGCGGGCTGAATGCGCGGCTCCGCAGGGCCGCCGGGCGAAGGAGCGCAGCCTCCGGCGCGCCACCAGTCGCCACGCCGGGCGAAACCGCAAACCTCGCCACCGTCGCCGGCCATGAACCGGACCGGGCGGGACGCGCTCAGGGGAGTGTTCAGGCCCGAGCGCCGTACGCTGCCGGCACGCCCGTTGAGGCCACGGCCGCCGCAGTCGCAGAGGGCTGACTGGTGCACGCGGCCGTGCACGATGCTGCGGACGTCGCTGCGACCGAGGCCGTTGTGCTGGAGCCTGTAGCCTTCAACATTCTGGCCAACTCGATGGGGCTTGCGCGCCACGGGTCCACGCTTGAGACCGCGCCGTAGGATCTTGGCCCGGTGATGGGGTTGGCCTGCGGGGGCAGGTTTCTTTCCCCGCTCCGCGGCGAAGGGGCACAGGGCGACCAGCCTGCCGGTCTCCATACTCGAAGGCATTTCGCAAATGGGGCATGTCCGCGGCGTTGGCCGAGCGGGCTGCTGCGCCTTCAGGTGCGTGATGGATGGCGTCACCGGGACAACGGCGATCGAAGGGCGGCCGATGAGGAGCCCGCCAACGGGATCTTCCTGATCGTCGTGCTGGCCGGACTGATGCGCGCCAACGTCGAGAACCCCGAGCGCCGCGTCCGGGTCGGGGAAAGATCAAACTCGGCCGGGGTGGCGAGGTGGAGCATCCGATGGGGGCGGTGCCCCTTCCTGCCTCCGACGCATCAGTGCATTTCACGGGACCTGCCCTAGTGGCGTCTGGCGGCTTGGGGCGGGCGGTCCGGATGGTCGCCCGGAACGGCGGTTGTCCGGGAGGTCCGCTTGCCGCGGGAGGGCGGCGGCCGGCCGATGCGAGGCCGGTCCGGGGCGGTGGGCGCCCCGGTCTTCCAGCGGGGCCCCGGGCCGGGGCGTT
>NZ_BSYI01000052.1 GCF_030270585.1 Paralimibaculum aggregatum | reverse complement strand
CCGCCCGCGGCCGCCCGGATACCGCCCGCCGCATTACCGGCCGCCGCACTGGCGCCCGCCGGCATGGCGCCCGCCCTATTTCCGCCCGCCCTACTACCGCCCGCCGCATTACCGCTGGGGGTCGTATTACTGGTACCCCGCCTGGGGCTGGTACTTCACCGCCGCGGTCGCGGGCGGCACGCTGGCCTATGTGCTGAGCCTGCCGGCGGATGACGGCTGCGAGCAGCTCGTGCTGGACGGCGAGACGCTCTACGAATGCAACGGCGTGCTCTACCGCTCGACGCTGCACGACGACGAGGAGGTCTACGAGATCGTCTCGTCGCAGGATGACAGCGCCGATGCGCCGGCGGTCACGCCCGCCCCGGCCGGCCCGGCAGGCGACGAGCTGTTGCGGCTGAACTCGCCGATCATGCGCGGCGAGCGGGTGCGGGCGCTGCAGATGGCGCTGAACGACCTGGGCTACGATGTCGGCGGGGTCGACGGCGCCTTCGGCGCCGGCACCGACCGGGCGCTGCGCCGGTTCCAGACCGACAACGGGCTGACGCCGAACGGCATCGTCGACGAGCAGACCGCCGTGGCGCTGGGGATCTGACGCCGCGCCGGCTCAGCCACCGGTGTCGCGGTGGCCGAGCAGCCAGCGCCGCACGGCATCGACGGTGTCGGGCGCGCGGTGCTCGCGCGGGCTGAGCACGTAGAAATCCGCCGGCCCGGCCAGCCGGTAGGGGTGCGCCTCCACGAGGGTCCCGCGCGCGAGCTCCCCGGCGACGAGGAAATGGCTGGCCAGCGCCACCCCCTGCCCCGCGATCGCCGCATCGAGCGCCAGCGCGGTCTGGCTGAAGCGCATCTCCTGGCCCGCCGCCGGCACATGGCCGAAGGCGCCCTCGAGATAGGCCGGCCAGTTCTGGTGGGCGCCGTGCAGCAGCCCGAGCCCCGCCAGCCCCTCCGCCGTGACCGGCCGCGGCAGCCGCGCCAGCAGCACCGGGTTGCACACCGCCACCAGCTCCTGGCGGAACAGCAGGTCGGCCCTGAGGCTGGCGCCGAAGGGCGGGCGGCCCTGGCGCACCGCGATGTCCACCCCGTCCGGCCCGAAGCGGGTGACCCGCTCGCTCGCCAGCACCGCCAGGCTGATCGCCGGATGCGCCTCGGCGAAGGCCCCGAGATGCGGGATCAGCCATTTCGCGGCGAAGGTCGGCGTCACGCTGATGGTGAGCCGCGTCGCCCCCGGCCGCAGCGCGCCGGTGGCCTCGGCGATGACCCGGAAGGCGCGGGCGATCTCGCGGTGATAGCGCGCCCCGGCATCGGTGAGCGCGAGGCCGCGGGCCAGCCGGTCGAAGAGGCGCAGGCCGAGCGCCGCCTCGAGCCCGCGGACATGCTGCGCCACCGCGCCCTGGGTGACGCCGAGCTCCTCCGCCGCGACGCGGAAGTTCAGGTGCCGCCCGGCCGCCTCGAAGGCGCGCAGGGCGTTGAGCGAAGGCAGCGCGGGGGACGGGCTATCCAATAGTTTTCCTACACTCAGCTTGCAGGCAGGCTGGCTCGCGGGCCGGTCTCCCGGCGGTTATATAGGGTTTCAGACAGGATCGCCATCTGGAGGACCCGGAATGACTGTAGAAAATCATGCCCCGACGATCGCCGGCATCGAGCGCGGGCGGGCGGTCACGGCGATCAAGTGGGCGGCCTCGGCGATCCAGATCGCGGGCTATGCGCTGACCGGCTTCGGCGTGACGCCCTGGAACCTCTACCTGTTCCTCGTCGGCGTGCTCGGCTGGTTCGCCGTGGGCGTGCTGTGGAACGACAGGGCGATCATGCTGATCCATGTCGTCGCCTTCTCGGCGATGATGGCCGGGCTATCGAGCGGCTGACGCGCCCGCTCAGTAGCCGCCCGCCGCGCCGGAGCCGCCGCGCATCTGCGCCATCACCGCCCTGGCGCCGGCCGCCATCAGCCGCGCATCCGAGGCGATGGTGACGAAGCGGAAGCCGCGCTCGATGCGGGCCAGCGCTGCCTCCGGCGTGCCGTTGTGGATGGCGGGGATGCGCCCGGCCTCGGTGGCCTTCGCCAGCACCAGCGCGATCGCCTCGGCGACCGGCGGATCGACATCGTCGAAGGTCGGCCGGCAGCCGAGCGCCAGCGAGAGGTCGGACGGCCCGATATAGACCCCGTCGAGCCCCGGCACGCGCAGGATATCCTCGAGATTGTCGAGCCCCTCCCGGGTCTCGATCATCGCGAAGACCACCACCGTGTCGTTGGCGTGCTCGGGATAGTCCGGCCCGCCATAGAGCAGCCCGCGGATCGGCCCGAAGCTGCGGCGCCCGAGCGGCGGATAGCGCGTCGCCGCCACCAGCCGCTCGGCATCGGCGGCGCTGTTCACCATCGGGCAGATCACCGCATAGGCGCCGGCATCGAGCACCTTCATCAGGATGCCGGGCTCGTTCCAGGGCACCCGCGCCATCGGCACCGTCCGGGTGGTGGAGATCGCGGTGAACATGGTGACCGCGGCCTGATAGTCGACCGCGCCGTGCTGGAGATCCACCGTCAGGCTGTCCCAGCCCTGATGCGCCATGGTCTCGGCGGAGAAGGCGCTCGGGATCGCCAGCCAGCCGTTCACCGCGGCGCCGCCGGCGGCCCAGATCTCGCGCAGTCGGTTCGGTCGCATGGGCGGTCTCCTCTGTCAGTCCTCGGGGGCGAAGCGGGCCAGCGCCGCGCGGTCGATCTCGATGCCGAGACCGGGGCCGGCGGGCACCGCGACCGCGCCGTCCGCGAGCGTGAAGGGCGCGGCGAGCACCGCCTCGCGGAACGGGTTGTCGGTCTGGTCGAACTCGAGCAGCGGCGCGCGCGGCACATGGCGCGGCGGGCTCGGCGGCAGCACCGCGAGCATCTGCAGCGCCGCGGCGATCGCCACCCCGGTGCCCCAGACATGCGGCACCACGCGGACACCCTCGGTCTCCGCCATCGCCACGATCTTGCGCATCTCGGTGATGCCGCCGCAGCCGCAGACATCCGGCTGCAGCACGTCCACCGCCCGCGCCGCCAGCGCATCGGCGAAGGCGCGGCGGCCGTGCCAGGTCTCGCCGCCGGCCACCGGGATCGGCTGGCCCGCGCGCACCTCGCGATAGGCCGCGAGATGCTCCGGCATCACCGGCTCCTCGAACCAGCCGATACCGTGCTCCGCCACCCGGTTGCCGAGGGCGATCGCCTCGATGGCGTCATAGCCGTGATTGGCGTCGATCATCAGCGCGATGTCGGGGCCGAGCACCTCGCGCGCCGCGGCGATGCGGCGGGCATCCCCGTCGAGGCCGAAGCCGATCTTGATCTTCGCGGCGCGGAAGCCGCGGGCGCGGTATCCGGCCAGTTCCTCGCGCAGCGCCGCCTCGGCGTCGCGGCCCTCGAGCGGGAAGCCCCCGGTGGCATAGGCCGGCACGGCGAGCCGATGCGCGCCGCCGAGCAGCACATGCACCGGCACGCCGAAATGCCGGCCCGCGATGTCCCAGAGCGCGATGTCGATGCCGCTCTGCGCGGTCATGGTGAGGCCGCGCTGCCCCTGGTCGCGGAACTGGTTGTAGATGTCGAGCCAGAGCGGCTCGATGGCCAGCGGGTCGCGCCCGACCAGCAGCTCCGCCATCGCCGCCACCGTCGCGGCATTGGGCCCGGCCGGGCCGAGGCACTCGCCCCAGCCGGTGGTGCCGTCGTCGCAGGTGATCTCGACGAGGCAGGCCCAGCGCGCGCGGAAGGTCGAGAAGGCGCTGTGGAACGGCTGCGCCAGCCGGTGCTGCAGGAGATGCGTCCGGACGGTCTCGATCTTCATGGCGCGCTTCCCTTGCTGCCCGGTGACGGGCCCCCTTCGAGGCCCGTCTTAGCATGGATCGCGGCGACCGCGAGCGCCGCGTTGCCGGCCCGCGAAGGGGCCGGGGCGCGGGGTCAGGGCTGCAGGATGATCTTCGGCGCCGCCACCCGCCCCGCCTTGATGTCGGCGAAGGCGCGGGCGCCCTCGGCGAGCGGGCGGATCTCCGGCCAGTCGAGCGCGCCGAGCCGGCCCGCGAAGATCGCCGCCGCGGTCTCGCGGAAATCCGCGGCGGTGTAGGTATAGGTGCCGATGAAGGTGATCTCCTGCAGCGTCATGCGGCGGATATCCAGCCCGCCCTCGCCCGAGCCGAGGCCGATATGCATGATCGCGCCGCCGGGCCGCACCGCGGCGGAGGCGGCGGCCCGCGTCGCCGCGATGCCGACCCCGTCGATCACCAGGTCGACCTCGCGCGGCCCGGTCTCCGCCGCCGGATCGAAGGCACGGATCTCGCCGGCCTTCGCGACGACCGCGCGGCGGTCGGCATGGGGCTCGGCCAGATGCACCTCGCGGGCGCCCTGGGCGAGCAGCGCCAGCGCCGCGCCGAGGCCGATCGCGCCGCCGCCATAGACGAGGCAGCGCGCCTCCTCGAGCGGCCGCGCGATGGCGCCGCGCCCGAGCCGCACCGCGTGCCAGCCGCAGGCCAGCGGCTCGGCCAGCGCGGCCTTCTCCGTCGGCACCCCCTCGGGGATCTCCACGAGATTGCCCGCGGGCATCGCGATGCGCTCGGCAAAGGCGCCCTCGCGCGGCGGCATCGAGATGATCTGGCGGTTCGGGCAGATGTTCTCGCGGCCCGTGCGGCAGGCCTCGCAGGCGCCGCAGGCGACCAGCGGGTTGATCGTCACCCGCCGGCCCTGCCCCGGCCCGGCGAGGATCTGCCCCGCCGCCTCGTGGCCCAGGATCAGCGGCGCCGGGCGGCGGTCGTCATGCCCCGCCCAGGCATGCATGTCGGAGCCGCAGATGCCGACATGGGCGATCGCGATCAGCGCGTCCGCCCCCGGCTCGGGCTCCGGCGCGTCGCGATAGTCGAGGGCCTCGGGCCCGGTATAGACGAGCGCCTTCATTTCGCGGTGTACCCCCCGTCGACATTGAGCACCTGGCCGGTGACGTAGCCGGAAGCCTCGGAGCAGAGAAACAGCGCCGGGCCGACGAGATCCGCCAGCTTGCCGTTGCGCCCGATGCAGGTCTGCGCCGCGTTGCGCGCGGCCAGCGCCTCGTCGGCGAAGACCGGGCCGGTGAGCTCGGTCGGGAAGAAGCCCGGCGCCAGCGCATTGGCGGTGATGCCGTCCTTCGACCAGGCCTCGGCCATGGCGCGGGTGAGCTGGCCGACGCCGCCCTTGGCGGTGCCATAGGCGATGCCGTTCGGCATCGCGCGGGTGGTCTGCAGCGAGGCGAGGTTGAGGATCCGCCCCCAGCCGGCCGCGCGCATCCCCGGCACCAGCGCCTGCGCCAGGAAGAACGGCACCGAGAGGTGCAGGTCGAGGGTCAGCCGCCAGCCATCCAGCGTCACCGCATCGGCAGGCTCGCGGAGGTTGATCCCGGCGGCGTTCACCAGGATCTGCGGCGGGCCGAAGGGCGCCGCCGCCTCCGCCGCCACCGCCCCGGCCGCCGCCGGGTCGGCGAGATCGGCGGCGAGCACCGCGGTCTCGCCCGCCGCCTCCGCCGCCCAGGCCTCGAGCGCGTCGCGCCGGCGGGCGATGCCGACCACCCGCGCCCCGGCCCCGGCCAGTGCCGTGGCCAGCGCCCGGCCGATGCCGGAGCTCGCCCCGGTGACGCAGGCGACCCGGCCCTCGACCCCGAAGAGCTCGGAGAGCGCCGGCGCCGTCATGCCGCGCCCCCGTCCGCGGTCAGGTCGAAGCGCTCGCCGGGGAAATACTTCTCCAGCCGGATATCGGCGGTGCGGGCATGGCCCTCCATGCCCTCGAGCCGGGAGATCCGCGCGGTCGCCTCGGCCACCGGCTTCGCCGCGTCGCGGGTGGAGCGCTGCCAGGTCACCAGCTTCATGTACTTGTGCACCGAGAGCCCGCCGGTGTAGCGCGCCGCGCCGGAGGTCGGCAGCACGTGGTTCGGGCCGGAGGACTTGTCGCCGAAGGCCACCGTGGTCTCCTCGCCGAGGAACAGCGAGCCGTAGCATTGCAGCCGGCCGAGGAACCAGTCGAGATCGGCGGCCTGCACATGGAGATGCTCGGGGGCATAGCTGTCGGCCACCTGCGCCAGCCCCTCGCGGTCGGCCACCACCATCACCTCGGCCATGTCGCGCCAGGCGGCGGTGGCGTTCTCGCGGTTGAGCTCGGGCAGCGTGGCGATGAACTGCGGCACCAGCTCCAGCACCGTCTCGGCCAGCGGGCGATGCGTGGTGGCGAGCCAGACCGGCGAGTTGTAGCCGTGCTCGGCCTGGCCCACGAGATCCCAGGCGACGACATGCGGGTCCGCGGTCTCGTCGGCCAGGATCAGGCTGTCGGTCGGCCCGGCGAACATGTCGATGCCGACGCGGCCGAAGAGGATGCGCTTGGCCTCCGCGACGAACTGGTTGCCCGGGCCGACGAGGATGTCGGCCTGCGGCAGGCCGAACAGCCCGAAGGCCATCGCCGCGATGCCCTGCACGCCGCCGAGGGCGAGGATCGTGTCGGCGCCGCAGAGATCGGCGGTGTAGACGATCGCCGGGGCGATGCCGATGCCGGGGCGCGGCGGCGAGCAGGCGGTGATGTGCCCGCAGCCGGCGACCTTGGCGGTGGTCACGGTCATCAGCGCCGAGGCGATGTGGCTGTAGCGCCCGCCCGGCGCATAGCAGCCGGCGGCGCGGCAGGGGATCGCCTTCTGCCCGGCCACCAGCCCCGGCAGGATCTCGATCTCCATGTCGCGGATCGTCTCCTTCTGCGCCTCGGCAAAGCGGCGGACATTGTCCCAGGCGAAGCGGATGTCGTCCTTCAGCTTCTGCGGCACCTGCGCGATGGCGGCGTCGATCTCGTCGCGGGTCAGCACCACGTTGCCGTCGTAGCGGTCGAACTTCGCGGCGTATTTCCGCGCCGCCTCGTCGCCGCCGGCCTCGATCTCGTCGAGGATCGCCTGCACCGCGGCACGGGTGTCGCCGGCATCGTCGGTCGAGCGTCTGGCGGCTTTCTTGAGATATTCGGCGGGAATCTCGGCGGTCATGTGGTCCTCA
This sequence comes from Paralimibaculum aggregatum, assembly GCF_030270585.1. Taxonomy (GTDB): domain Bacteria; phylum Pseudomonadota; class Alphaproteobacteria; order Rhodobacterales; family Rhodobacteraceae; genus Thermohalobaculum; species Thermohalobaculum aggregatum. The sequence continues at coordinate 30,099 of NZ_BSYI01000052.1, read as the reverse complement.
CTTGTAGATGTCCGGAAGCAGGAAGGTGGAGAGCTGCGGCAGGTAGGCGATCATCAGCACCACCAGCAGCATGAAGAAGACGAAGGGCACCGCGCGCGCCGCGATCTTCAGGATCGACTCGCCCGTCAGCCCGGAGACGACGAAGAGGTTGAGCCCGAGCGGCGGGGTGATGAAGCCGACCCCCAGCGCGGTGATCATCATCACGCAGAACTGGATCTCGTTCATGCCGATCTCGTCGGCCAGCGGCTTCAGGATCGGCGCCAGGATCACGATGTTCGGCGTGGTCTCCATAACGCAGCCGGCGGCGATCAGGATGGCGATCATCAGGAGGATCAGCAGCGCCGGCTCGTCGGTGATCGAGGTCACCGCCAGCACGAAGCCCTGCGGCACGCCGAGCGCCGCCATGGTCTGCGCCAGCGGCAGCGACATCGCGATGATCGGCAGGATCACGCCGTTGACCTTGGCCGAGCTCACCATCATCGAGGGAAAGTCGGAGAGCCGCAGCGTGCCGAGGATGAAGCCGAGGACCACCGTGATCACCACCGCGGTGGCGCCGGCCTCGGTCGGGGTCAGCCGGCCCGAGAAGATGCCCCAGAAGATCACGCCCGGCACCAGGAAGGCATACCAGCCGCTCTTCACCGCGCGCCACAGATTGGCGGCCCATTCGGCGGTCGAGATCATCCCCCCGCCCTCATAGGCATAGCGCCGGTTGACGACGATGTTGGTGACCAGGATCGAGAGCAGGATCAGCACGCCCGGGATCAGCGCCGCCTGGAACAGCGTCGAGGCCGAGATGCCGAGCACGAGGCCGATCACGATATAGGCGATCGAGGGCGGGATCAGGATCCCGGTGCAGGCGCCCGCCGCCACCAGCGCGCAGGCATAGGGCCGCGGATAGCCCGATTCCACCAGCCGCGCGATGGTCATGCGGCCGACCGCGGCGGCGCCGGCGGCGTCGGAGCCCGAGATCGCCGAGAACATGCCGCAGACCAGCACCGTGGCCGAGCCGAAGCCGCCCCTGGCCCAGCAGGTCAGCGCCTCGGCGACGTCGAGGAACTTGCGGCTGAGCCCGGTGCGCACCAGCACGTCGCCGGTGAGGATGAAGAGCGGCACCGCGGTCAGCGCGAAATGGTCGATGCCGTCGAACAGGCTCTCGCCGAACAGCGACAGCGGCAGCACCTCGGAGACCACCAGCATGGCGATGGCGGAGGCGCCGATCGCGGCCCAGACCGGCACGCAGAGCGCGATCAGCACCACGAAGAGGATGACGGGGCCGAAGAACTCCCAGCCGATCGCGGGAGCCTCCTGGGCAATCTGGTTCCAGAGCATGCTGCGCGCCTCAGTCGAACAGGCGCTCGCCCTCGAAGGGCGGGCGGCCCTGGGCGAGATCGCGGGCGTCGCGGATCAGCGACTGGACAAGGCGGAAGATCATCAGCGCGAAGCCGATCGGCACCGCCGCGAGGAACCACACCATGGAGACGCGCAGCCCGTGGCTCACGCTGTCGAACTTCCACGACACCGCCAGCGTCTCGAACGACCACCAGACCGCCAGGCAGGCGACGCCGAGCATCACCAGGTCGCCGAACAGGTAGAGCGCCGCCTTGGTCCGCGCCCCGACATAGTTGAACAGCACGTCGATGCGGATATGGGCGCGCTCGCGCACCGCCGAGGCGGCGCCGATCCAGACGAGATAGATGAAGGCATAGCGGACGATCTCCTCGCCCCAGATCGATGAGAAGTGGAACACCTCCCGCCGGATGACCTCCACCGCCATGGTGACGACGAGGAGCGTGTAGAACAGGAGGAGCGCCCAGCGCTCGGCATTCCGGTTCAGGATCTCGAGCATGATCTCTCCAGTCGCCCGGCCGGGCCGGGCGGTTGCTGCATCGGTCGGAGCGGATCGGCAGGACCGGGCAGCTCACCGCCCGGCCCGCAGGCCATCAGGCGTCGTGCACGTAGTAGCGGCCCCTGGTGCCGGCGGCCTCGACGAGCTTCTCGAAGGTCTCCATCGAGCCGGCGAGCTCGACCTTGAAGTCGTTCCAGGCGTCGAGCTGGTAGCCGCCCGCGGCCTTCCACTCGGCGAGCTGGTCCTCGCTGAGCGAGTGGAACTGAACGCCCGACTTGCGCATCTCGGCCATCGCATAGGCCCGCGCCGAGGGCACCTTGGCGAGGTTCTGGTGGAAGGTCATCTCCGAGGCCCAGTCCACCGCCTCCTGCAGCTCCGGGGCCAGCGCCTTGTACCATTCGAGGTTGCAGGAATAGACCTGACTGTCCGGCACCGCCTGGGTGAAGGTGACATGGCTCAGGATGTCCTTGAAGCCGAAGGCATAGAGCGCGCCGACCGCCGGATCGAGCGCATCCGCCACGCCCTGCTTGATCGCCGAAGGGGTCTCGCCCCAGGCCACCGGGGTCGGGTTGGCGCCGACCATGCGATAGTATTGCTGCAGCATCTTCGAGCCCGGCACGCGGAACTTGACGCCGGGCATGTCGGCCGGGGTCAGGATCGGGTCGCCGGCGCCCTTGCGCACCGCCACCACCCGCGGGTCGATACAGAAGTAGAACAGCGGCTTGAAGCCGCGCTCGGCCACCTTGCTGTCGACCTCCTGCTTCCAGACATCCGAGGTCACGAGGTTCACGAAGCGCTGGTTGGCGCCGCAGAGATAGGGCAGGTTGATCAGGTCCACCGCCGGGGCGAAGGGCGCGAAGTTCGACAGCGAATGCTGCGCCACCTGGATCGTGCCGGCCTGCGCCTTCTGCACAAGCGCGCTGCCGACGCCGAGCTGCCCGCCGGGGGCGAGCTTGACATAGATCCGCCCGTTGCTGGCGTTCTGGATGTTCTCCTTGAGGTCGAGCTGCATCACCGGGTAGCTGCGCGTCGAGCCCAGCACATAGGCGGTGGCGATGGTCATCACGTGCTCGGCGGCCTTCTCGCGCTCGTTCTCCTCCTTGCGGGTCTGCGCCACCGCCTCGGTCGAGGTCAGCGTGCCCGCGGTGGCCGCGAGCACCGCCGCGGTGAAGCCGCCGGTGCCGGCCAGCTTGAGAAAGGTGCGCCGCTCGAGCGAGGCGGTCTCGGTCTCGGTCCCGGTCTTCCTGTCGGTCATTCCGTCATCCTCCCTGTTTTGGATCTCGGTTCAGTCGCCGCTGCTGCTGTCTTCGTCGGCCTCGCGGGTCTTGCGCACCGCTTCGAGCGCCAGCACGCCGACCACGAAGAGCATGGTCGAGACGAACAGCGTGAGCATCTCCGCGACATCGCCGAGAAACGTCGTGTGCCCGGCGGCCCCCATGCTGATGTTTCCGAAAAAGATCAGAAACATGACGGCGGCACCGGCGAGCGCCGGCATGGCTATGCGATTCATTCACGTCTCCTCCGCGGCTCCGCTGCCTGGCCGCCGTGTCGCGAGCGTTGATCCGCTCTGTCCCGACCGACCGTATGCGCATAGAATGCTGTTTGCAAGCGCTTACATTTATCATCAGCCTTCCCGGCGCAGAGGAAGGAAGCACGAGGAACGTCACGATGCGAAGCCGGCCCACCCTCGAGGACGTCGCCCGCGCCGCCGGCGTCTCCACCGCCACGGTCTCGCGGGTGGTCAACACGCCCGACCGTGTGCGCGCAGAGACCCGGCAGCGCGTCGAGGCGGCGGTGGCCGAGCTCGGCTACGCGCCGCATTTCGGCGGGCGGGCGCTGGCCTCCAACCGCACCGGCACCGTCGGCGCGGTGATCCCGACGATGGAGAACGCGATCTTCGCCCGCGGGCTGCAGGCGATGCAGGAGGAGCTCGACGCCGCCGGGGTGACGCTGCTGGTCGCCACCTCCGACTACGACGCCGCGAAGGAGGCGCACCAGATCCAGACCCTGCTCGGCCGCGGCGTCGACGGGCTGGTGCTGATCGGCGAGGCGCGCGACCCCGCGGTCTATGAACTGCTGGAGCGGTTCGAGGTGCCCTTCGTGCTGGTCTGGACCTGGCGCGCCGACAGCCCCTGGCCCTGCGTCGGTTTCGACAATTTCGCCGCCGCCCGCGACCTCGCCGAGCGGGTGCTCGACCGCGGTCATCGCCGCATCGCCATGGTCGCCGGCGTAACCCGCGACAACGACCGCGCCGAGGCGCGCATCCGCGGCGTGCGCGCGGCGATGGAGGCGCGCGGGCTCGCGCTGGCGCCGTCCGCCGTGGTCGAGTGCGACTACCGCATCGAGCCGGGCATCGAGGCGGCCCGCGGCCTGCTCGCCGCGGTGCCCCGGCCCACCGTGCTGATCTGCGGCAACGACGTGCTCGCCGCCGGCGCCTGCCGCGCGGTGCGGGCGGCCGGGCTCCGCGTGCCGGAGGACGTCTCGGTCACCGGCTTCGACAACATCGAGATCGCCGAGTTGCTCGAGCCGCCGCTCGCCACCGTGCATGTGCCGCACCGGCGCATGGGCCGGATGGCGGCGCGCAACCTGCTGGCGCGGCTCGACCCGGCGGCCGGCGGGGCCTGCGGCGCCGAGCGCCCGGCCAGCCTGCGCCTGGAGACCGAGTTCCTGGCGCGCGGCTCGCTCGGCCCGGCGCCCTGAGCCGCCTTCAGCTTCAGCCTCCGCCTCAGCCCCGGCCGCGCCCGCGCGGCTTGCGGCCCTCGAGCACGCCCGATTCGAGGATGATCTCGGAGACCTGGTGCTCCCGCCGATAGGCCATCACATGCACCCCGGCGACGCCCTTCACCGCGCGGATCTGCCGGATCAGCTCGATGCAGAGCCGCTTGCCCTCCTCGCCGGGCCGCGCCGCCCCCTCCATCCGCGCGATCACCTCGTCGGGGATGTGGATGCCCGGCACGTTCGCGCGCATCCAGCGCGCCGCCTTCGCCGAGGCCAGCGGCCCGACCCCGGCCAGGATGAAGACCCGCTCGTGCAGCCCGAGATCGCGCACCCGCGCCATGAAGCGCTCGAAGCGCGGCATGTCGAAGATGTAGTTGGTCTGGATGAAGTCCGCCCCCGCCGCGACCTTCTTGGCGAGCCGGTCCGGGCGCCAGTCCAGCGGCTCGATGCAGGGGTTCTCGGCGGCGCCGATGAACATCCGCGGCGGGCGGGTGATCTTCCGGCCGGAGAGGAACACCCCCTCGTCGCGCATGGTGCGGACGGTGCGCAGCAGCGAGACCGAATCGAAGTCGAAGACCGGCCTCGCCCCCGGCTGGTCGCCCACCGCGACCCCGTCGCCGGTCAGGCAGAGCAGGTTGCGCACCCCCATCGCCGCGGCGCCGAGCACGTCGCCCTGGATCGCGATGCGGTTCCGGTCGCGGCAGGAGATCTGGTAGACCGTGCCATAGCCCGCCCGGGTCAGCAGCGCGCTGATCCCGATCGACGACATGTGGCAGTTGGCCCCCGAGGCGTCGGTGGCGTTGATCGCGTCGGCCACCTCGCCGAGCGGCCGTGCCGCCTCGAACACGTCGGCCGGGTCGGCGCTGTCCGGCGGGTTGAGTTCGGCGGTGACGGCAAAGCGCCCGGAGCGCAGCACCCGCTCGAGCCGGCTGCCGGAGACATGGCCCGGCGGCGGCTCCTCATAGGGCCGGACGATGTCGCTGTGGTCCGCGAGGCTCATCGGCGGGTCTCCCGCCCGGTCGCCGCCGCCGGCTCGTCCGCCAGCGGCGCGGCGGAGGGCTCGTTCGCGCGCGCCCCGGGGAAGGCCCGGGCCAGCGCGGTGCGCGCCGCCTCGCGGGCCTCGCGCAGCTGCGCCGCCTTCTCGCGGCTGACCCGCAGCCATGCCGAGGAGCCCTTCAGGCTGCGATCCACCGGCGGCAGCACTTCGCGGATCTTGTCGCCCCCCTGCATCCGCGCCGCGCCCTCCCAGGCCAGCACCCAGACGCAGCGCATCCAGGGCTTCACCTCGCAATAGCCGCCCGGCCGCACGCCGCCGCAGGGGCCGTTGCGCAGCTCCTTCGGGCAGTTCATCGGGCAGGACATGCCGGTGGAGGAGAGCACGCATTGCCCGCACATCCGGCAGTCGAAGAGCAGCCCTTTCACGCCGCGCTCGACCAGCGCCACCGGGGCCTCCACCCGGCCATAGCCGATCTTCGCGAACAGCGGGTCGAGCGCCACCATCACCGCCTCGAGCCGTTGGTAGAGCCACTCGAAGCTGCGCGCATGGCGGTTCGCGAAGAGCCGCACCCTGTACATCCCGTCCCCTTCCGCCGGGGGAATCACCCCGCGGGGCGCCCGGCTCCCACACAGGATGCAGAAAGCGGCGCGCCGATCCATCGTGGCATGAAGTGCCTACATGTTTGTAAGTTCCGACGCGCCATCACTGATCGATTGCGCCCGCGTTCCGAGTATCGTGCGAAGAACCGGCCCCACACCGACCAGCTCGAGCGTAATCGCATCACCGCAGCCAGTATCCACAACGACGTGGCAAAAACCTGACCCGACGGGGATTGCTTAGGGGCCGGCGCGACAGTATTTTCGGCTTGGTCGGACAGCGAACCGGCCCAACATGCGAGCGTCATTTTGATCAGACCGATTGAGCCCTGCTCCGAAAGCCGCTCGGCGTTGCAGGGACACTAACGGGAAAGGCCGACCAGCGCGATGCTGACCGGCCTCCCAAGCGGCACCAACCGGGCGCGGGCGCCCGTCAGATGCACTGCCTACACAACAGGAAATCTGACATCGCCTGCGCTCGATTTCAACCCACTCCACTCGGGAGGACAGGGTCATGCAGGACGTGTGGGTGAATGCCTACACGCGTGTCCGCTTTGGCCGTGTCGAGCACGTCTGCGCGCACTGGCGTAGCCGCCCGACCTGATCCGTAGCGGACCTGGGCGCCGCCGGTCCATGCGTTAGCGGCCCGGTGGCGGGATTTCCGATCAATCGAACTGGGGCGGCAGACTTCTTGCCGCCCATCTTTTTGCCGTCCTGCTTGCGCCCTGCCTCCCAGTCCCGCCGGCGCGCGATCCGTGCTAGGATCGGTGCGGAGAGGAAACGGGCGCGCCGGCGCGGCGATCCTCCGCCGCTGGGATACCGGGAACCGGAGCGCGCGCCCCCGGAAGGAGACCTGCCATGCCCCGCACGCGCCCCCTGCTCGCGCTCGCCGCCGCTGCCACGCTCTGCCTCGCGCCGCCCCCCGCCGCCGCCGAGACCACCGAGATCGTCATCGGCACCGGCTCGACCACCGGGGTCTACTACCAGGTCGGCCGCGCGCTGTGCCGGCTGCTGACCCGCACCGCGCCGGTCGAGGGGCTGACCTGCCGGGTCGAGGACACCGCCGGCTCGATCTCCAACCTGCGGGCGCTGCGCGAAGGCACGCTGCATCTCGGTGTCGTGCAGTCCGACTGGCAGTACCACGCCGTCGCCGGCAGCGGCCCGTTCGCGGCGGAGGGCGCCGATGGCGAGCTGCGCGCGCTGTTCTCGGTGCATGGCGAGCCCTTCACCGTGGTCGCCCGCGCCGACAGCGGCATCGAGCGCTTCTCCGAGCTTGCCGGCCGCAAGGTCAATATCGGCAATCCCGGCTCCGGCCAGCGCGGCACCATGGAGCGGGTGATGCAGGCCATGGGCTGGACCCGCGACAGCTTCGCGCTGGCCGAGGAGCTGACCGCGGCAGAGCATTCGCTGGCGCTCTGCCATGCCCGGGTCGAGGCGATCGTCTACACCGTCGGCCATCCCAACGCCTCGATCGCGCAGGCCACCGGGCTCTGCGATGCGCGGCTGGTCGAGGTCGCCGGCCCGGAGATCGAGGCCATGGTGGCCGAGCTGCCCTATTACGGCATCACCGAGATCCCCGGCGGGATCTATGCCGCCAATCCCGAACCGGTGACGACCTTCGGCGTGCTCGCCACCGTGGTCGCCACCACCGCGCTGGCCGACGACACCGCGCATGCCATCGTCGCCACCCTGTTCGACAATCTCGACACCTTCCGCCGGGCGCATCCGGCCTTCGGCGCGCTGCAGCCGGCGGCGATGGCGCGCGACGGGCTCTCGGCGCCGCTGCATGCCGGCGCGCTGCGCTATTTCCGCGAGACGGGGATCGAGACCGCCGAGCCCGCCGGCCAGACCCCGGGCTGAGGCCGCCCCCCAGGCAGCCCCCCGGCCGCTGCGGCTGCGCCCCCGGGATGACCCGAGGGCGGCCGCAATGGTCATGCTCATTTGAGCATAGCTTCAAGAAACCTTCGCACGACCATGCTCATCTGCGCAGCGCAGCAGGGGGAGCATGGGCATGGCGGGGGCGACCCGGAGATCGCTGATCCTCGACGCCGCGCGGCGCGACGGGCGGGTCACGGTGGACGCGCTGGCGGCCGCGCTCGGCGTCTCGGCGCATACCGTGCGGCGCGACATCAACACGCTCTGCGCCGATGCGCGGCTGCGCCGGCTGCATGGCGGGGCGGAATACATCGACCCCGACCGCAACCTGCCCTACCGCACCCGCGCGGCGATGAACGCCCGCGCCAAGCATGCGATCGGCCGCCGGATCGCCGAGATCGTGCCGGACGGCGCGACGCTGTTCCTCTCGGTCGGCACCACGCCGGCGATCGTCGCCGCGGCGCTGGCCGGCAAGCCGGGGCTGACGGTGATCACCAACAACCTCAATGCCGCCGCCGCGCTGGCCGAGAGCCCGGGCGCGCGGGTGATCCTGCCCGGCGGCGAGCTGCGCCTGCCCGACCGCGACCTGATCGGCCCCGAGGCGGCGGATCTCTTCGGCGCCTATCGCGCGGATTTCGGCATCTATGGCGTCGGCGGCATCGAGCGCGACGGCACCCTGCTCGACTTCCACGAGGCCGAGGTGCGGATCCGCGAGCGCATCCGGCAGAACAGCCGCCGCGCGGTGCTGGTGGCCGATCACAGCAAGTTCGGCCGGCATGCCCCGGCGCTCGGCGGGCGGCTCTGCGATGCCGGGCTCGCGGTGCTCGACCGCCTGCCCCCGCCGCCCTTCGCCGCGCTGCTCGAGGGCTTCGCCGGGCGGCTGGTGCTGGCCGGGGAGACGGCCGATGCCTGAGCCCCAGCCCGCGCCCGGAACCGCGCCCGCGCCCACGTCCACGCCCGGGGATGCGCCCGCGGATCTGCCGGTGGATGCCCCCTTCGTCGAGGCTGCCGGGCTCACCCGGCAGTGGAACGGCGCCGGCGGGGTGGCGGATGTCTCGCTCGCCATCCCGCGCGGCGGCTTCGTCTCGATCCTCGGCCCCTCGGGCTGCGGCAAGTCCACCCTGCTGCGCCTGCTCGCCGGGCTGGAGACGCCGCAGGCCGGCAGCATCCGCATCGACGGGCGCGACATGACCCATGCGCCGGCGGCGGCGCGCGGGCTCTCGATGGTGTTCCAGTCCTACGCCCTGTTCCCGCATCTCAGCGTGGCCGAGAACATCCTCTTCGGCATGCGGGTGCGCCGGGCGCCGCGGGCCGAGCGGGCGGCCAGGCTCGCCGAGGCAGTGGCGATGCTCGGGCTCGAGGGGCTGGAGCGCCGCCGCCCCGCCGAGCTCTCCGGTGGCCAGCGCCAGCGCGTCGCGCTCGCCCGCGCCGTGGTCTCGGGCCACCCGCTCTGCCTGATGGACGAGCCGCTGTCGAACCTCGACGCCAAGCTGCGCCATTCGGTGCGGCGCGACATCAAGGCGCTGCAGCGCCGGCTCGGGCTCACCGTGGTCTATGTCACCCATGACCAGACCGAGGCGATGTCGCTCTCCGACATCGTGGTGCTGATGCGCGCCGGGCGGGTCGAGCAGATCGCGCCGCCGGCCGCGCTCTATGCCGCCCCGGTCAGCATCTTCGCCGCCGAGTTCGTGGGCGAGCCGCCGATGGCGATGGTGCAGGGCGCGGCGCTCGGCATGCCCGGCCGCGTGGTCGGCATCCGGCCGGAGAAGCTGCGCCTCGCCGCGCCGGGCGCCGGCGATCTCACCGGCCGGGTGGTCGATGTCGAGTTCCTCGGCGCCGGCAGCCGGGTGGTGATCGAGCACGCCGCCGCGCGCGGGCTGGTCGCGTCGGTCGCGGGCGCCGCCGGCCTCGCGCCGGGCACCGAGATCGGGCTCTGCCTGCCCGAGGACGACCGGGTCCTCTTCGACGCCCTCACGGGCCGAGCCGAACGGGGCCCGCAGCAGGATCGCGGGGCGCAGGATCGCCAGACCGGGCCCCGCGACGGCCGCAAGGCACCGTCACCGCAACCGCCTGAACCCCAACAGTCAAACCTCTGAGAAAGAACAGCCATGCGCATCGCAATCCCTGCCGCCGCCATGCTCGCCGCCACCGCGGCGCTTGCCGGCCCGGCCGCCGCCGAGACCGAGCTGACCATGTATTACCCGATCGCCGTGGGCGGACCGCTCACCAGGGTGGTCGATGCCATGGTCGCCGATTTCGAGGCCGCCAACCCGGAGATCTCGGTCAACGCGATCTATGCCGGCAACTACGACGACACCCGGATCAAGGCGCTCGCGGCGCTCGAATCGGGCGAGCCGGCGCAGCTCTCGGTGATGTTCTCGATCGATGCCTACGACCTGATCGAGCAGGATCTCATCGTGCCCTTCGACGCGGTGATCGAGGGCGAGGCCGAGGCCGAATGGCTCGCCGGCTTCTACCCCGCGCTGATGGCCAACGGGCAGGTCGAGGGCCAGGTCTGGGGCGTGCCGTTCCAGCGCTCGACCATCGTCGCCTACTACAACAAGGACATGTTCCGCGCCGCCGGGCTCGACCCCGAGGCGCCGCCGACCACCTGGGACGAGCTCGTGGAGATGGGCGAGAAGCTCACCACCGACGAGCATTACGGCATCATGATCCCCTCCACCGGCTACCCCTACTGGATGTTCCAGGCGCTGGCGATCCAGAACGGCCGGGAGCTGATGTCGGATGACGGGCTGACCACCCGTTTCGACGACCCCGCGGTGATCGAGGCGCTCGACTTCTGGCGCGCGCTCTCCACCGTCTACGGCGTGATGCCGGAGGGCACCGTCGAGTGGGGCACGCTGCGCCAGGCCTTCCTCGAGGGCGAGACGGCGATGATGTGGCACTCCACCGGCAACCTGACCGCGGTGCGGAACAGCGCCGGGTTCGACTTCGGCGTCGCCATGCTGCCGGGCAATGTGCGCCTCGGCTCGCCCACCGGCGGCGGCAACTTCTACATCTTCAAGGAGGCCACCGAGGCGGAGCGCCGCGCCGCGCTCGCCTTCATCATGTTCATGACCGCGCCCGAGCAGGCCGCGCGCTGGTCGATCGCCACCGGCTACATGGGCGTCTCGCCCGCTGCCTACGAGACCGAGGCGCTGACCGCCTACACCGCCGAGTTCCCGCCGGCGCTGGTGGCGCGCGACCAGCTCGAGCACGCGGTCGCCGAGTTCTCCACCTTCGAGACGGCGCGGGTGCGCGAGGGGCTGAACAACGCCATCCAGGCGGCGCTGACCGGCAGCAAGACCCCGGCCGAGGCGCTGGCCGAGGCGCAGGCCGCCGCCGAGCGCCTGCTCGCCGCCTATCGCTGATCCGCCGATCCCGGGGCGGGCGCCGGCCTGGCGCCCTCCCCCACCCCGCGAGGTGCCCATGGCCGATGCCTTCACGCTGCAACGCCGCCGCCGGGCGATCCATGGCTGGCTGCTGCTGGCGCCCTCGCTGGTGATGCTGACCGCCTTCGCCTTCTACCCCTCGGCGGCGACGCTCTGGGCCAGCCTGTTCTCCCGCGGCACCCGGCGCCGGCCCGCCGAGTTCATCGGGCTGGAGAACTACGGGCGGCTGTTCGACGACCCGACCTTCTGGCTGGTGGCGACCAACAACCTGCTCTATGCCGGGGTGACCATCCCGCTCTCGATCGCGCTGGCGCTGGTCATGGCGCTCTGGGCGGATGCGCGGATCCCGGCGCGCAGCTTCGTGCGCACCGCCTATTTCACCCCCACCGTGCTGCCGATGATCGCCGCGGCCAATCTCTGGCTGTTCTTCTACACGCCGGGCTTCGGCGTGCTCGACCGCATCGGCGGGCTGTTCGGCGCGGCAAGCGTGAACTGGCTCGGCCAGCCGGAGACGGCGCTCTGGGCGGTCTCGGCGGTGACGGTCTGGAAGGAGGCGGGCTTCTTCATGATCTTTTATCTCGCGGCGCTGCAGACCATCCCGCCGGACCTGCGCGAGGCCGCCGCCATCGAGGGCGCGGGCCGCTGGACCTATACCCGCCGGGTGGTGCTGCCGCTGCTGATGCCGACCACGCTGTTCATCCTCGTGAACGCCATGATCAACTCGGTGAAGCTGATCGACCACCTCTTCATCCTGACCAGGGGCGGGCCGTCCGACGCCTCCAAGCTGATCCTCTACTACGTGTGGGAGAACGCCTTCGCCTTCTTCGACCGCCCGGCCGCGGCGGCGATGACCGTGCTGGTGCTGGCCGGCCTCGGCACGCTGGCGGCGCTGCAGTTCCTCGTGATCGACCGCAGGACGCATTACCGATGAGCCGGGCGATGCCGCAGCCATCCCGCAACCATGCCGAGGCCATGCTGGCGATCCTGGTTGCGCTGCTCTGGATCTCGCCGCTGGTCTTCGCCCTCTGGGCCGCGTTCCACAACGCCTCGGACGCGGCCAGCTTCGATCTCGGCGCGCCCTGGACGCTGGCCAATTTCCGCACCGCCTGGGCCGGCGCGCCCTGGCTCACCTACCTGCTCAACAGCTTCCTGCTGGTCAGCCTCGTGCTGGCCGGCCAGCTGGTGCTGACCACGCTGGCCGGCTTCGCCTTCGCGCAGGTCGCGTTCCGCGGCAAGGACACGGTGTTCCTGCTAGTGCTGCTGCAGCTCTTCATCCTGCCCGAGGTGCTGATCGTCGAGAACTACCGCGTCGCGGCGCGGCTGGGGCTGCTCGACACGCTCCTCGGCATCGGCGCGCCCTACATGGCCTCGGCCTTCGGCATCTTCCTGATGCGCCAGACCTTCCGGTCGGTGCCGAAGGAGCTCGACGAGGCCGCGCGGGTCGAGGGCTGCTCGCTGCTGGGGGTGCTCTGGCGGGTCTATGTGCCGGCGGCGCGGCCGACCTATCTCGCCTATGCGCTGGTCTCGATCTCGACGCACTGGAACAACTTCCTCTGGCCGCTGATCGTCACCAACACCGAGGGCACGCGGCCGCTCACCGTCGGGCTCTCGATCTTCGCGGCCCCGGAGAACGGGGTGGACATCGCGGTGATCTCGGCCGCCACCGTGATGACCGCGGCGCCGCTGGTGGTGCTGTTCCTGGTGTTCCAGCGGCAGTTCGTCCAGGCCTTCCTGCGGGCCGGGATCAAGTGAGCCCGGCGGCGGTCTGCGCCCCTGCGCGCGGTTTCGTCACGAAACTGCCACCGAACCATGACGCCACCTACACAGATCACCGCTAGGGCGCTGCAAAGGATGCTCCGCCCGCTCGGCCGGATCCCTGCCACCACAGACACGCCGCCGGGGCCGCCGCCCCGGACCGCGGGACGCCACGCTCACCAACCCCCTTCCTGAACGACGGGACACCCAGATGAACGATTTCGAGAACAACTTCACCCTGCAGCTCTTCCACCTCTCCGATCAGGAAGCCAACACGACCTCGGTCGAGCTGGCGCCGAACCTCTCGGCGGTGCTGAACGCGCTGCGCGGCCAGGACATCGACGGCGACGGCACCGCCGGCCATGCCGACACGCTGACGCTCTCCTCGGGCGATGCCTGGATCCCGGGCCTGTTCTACGACGCCTCGGAGTCGCTCTATGGCGCCCCGGGCGCCGCCGACATCCTGATCCAGAACGAGCTCGGCATCCAGGCGATCGCCTTCGGCAACCACGAGTTCGACAACGGCACCGGCATCATCGCCGAGCTGATCTCCGGCGACATCGACTATGGCGACGGCAGCGCCGACGACTTCCTGCCCTTCGCCGGCGCCGACTTCCCCTATCTCGCCGGCAACCTCGACTATTCCGAGGAGCCCAATCTCGGCCCCCTCGCCACCGCCGACGGCCAGAACGTCGCCGACATCGCCGGCCGGGTCTCCGGCACCGCGCTGGTGACCACCGCGGGCGGCGAGACCATCGGCCTCGTCAGCGCCGTGGTGCCGACCATCGACGACGGCCTCTCCTCGCCGGGCAACGACCTGATCGTGCTGCCGGAGTCGAACGACCTCGAGGATCTCGCCGCGGTGATCCAGGCGGATGTCGACGCGCTGCTGGCCGCCAATCCGGGCCTCGACAAGATCATCCTGCTCAGCCACCAGCAGGTGCTCTCGCGCGAGCAGTCGCTGGCCACCATGCTCGAGGGCGTCGACATCATCGTCGCCGGCGGCTCCAACTCGGTGCTGCTCGACGAGAACGACCCGGGCTTCGACGGCGAGGCCGCCGACGGCGCCTATCCGGGCTTCTTCACCGGCGCCGACGGCAACCCGGTCGCGGTGGTCAACACCGATGCCGCCTATTCCTATGTCGGCCGCCTCGTGATCGACTTCGACGAGAACGGCGTCATCATCCCCGAGAGCTATGACGCCGATCTCTCCGGCGCCTACGAGACCTCCGACGCCGGCGTGATCGCCGTCGGCGCCGAGGGCATGGCCGACCCGGAGATCGTCGCGATCGCCGCGGCGGCCGAGCAGACCATCGTCGCGGGCGAATCGACCTATTTCGCCGTGACCACCGAGTTCCTGAACGCCGAGCGCGCCGGCGGCGGCACCGACGGCGTGCGCACCCAGGAGACCAATCTCGGCAACCTCACGGCCGATGCCAACCTGCATTTCGGCCAGTCGATCGACGAGACGGTGGTGTTCTCCTTCAAGAACGGCGGCGGCATCCGCGCCAATATCGGCCGCATCGAGCAGCCGGCCGGCGACGGCGACCCGCTCCGCCTGCCGCCCGAGGGCGTGCCGGGCGCCAAGCCCGAGGGCGGCATCAGCCAGAACGACGTCGCCAACGCGCTGGCCTTCAACAACGGCCTGACCCTGCTGAGCCTCACCACCCAGCAGATCGTCGACACCGTCGAGGCCTCGCTCGAATTCTACACCTCGCTCGAGGAGAGCGCCGGCGGCTGGGGCCACTTCTCCGGCCTGCGCTTCTCCTTCGCGCCCGACCTGCCGGCCGGCGACCGCCTGGTCAACGCGGCGCTGGTCGACGAGGAAACCGGCGCGCTGATCGCCGAGCTGGTGCGCGACGGCGAGGTGGTCGACAACGGCGACACCACCTTCCGCACCATCACCCTCGACTTCCTGGCCAATGGCGGCGCCGAGGGCCTGCCGGTGACCGACCCCGAGGCCGACGGTTATGACCCGGACATCGCCGCCGCCGCCGAGCGGCTCGACCTGACCACCGAGGACGACTTCACCGGCGGCGCCACCTTCGCGCCGGCCGGCTCCGAGCAGGACGCCTTCGCCGAGTATCTGCTCGAGGTCTACGGCATCGAGGACGGCGCCCCGACCGTCGATCTCGTCGACACCACGCCGCGCCTCGACAGCCGCATCCAGAACCTCGACTTCCGCGCCGACGGCGTGTTCGACGACCGCGAGATCGCCGAGGCCGCCGCGGCCACCATCGGCACCGACACCGTGGTCGCGGCCGAGGCGGTCACCCTGGCCGGCTCCTCGGCCGGCGTCTCGGTGGGCGACACCGGCGGCGGCTTCGCGCTGACCTCGGATGCCGGCACCACCCTCTTCTACGGCGCCGACAGCTTCGCCTTCGACGATGCCACCTGGATCGCCGACGACAGCGCCAGCGCGCTGACCCTCGGCCGGCTCTACTACACCGCCTTCGGCCGCGGCGGCGACATCGCCGGCGCCACCTACTGGGACGGCGTGGTCGATGCCGGCACCATCGGCGTCTCGGCGCTCAGCAGCTTCTTCGTGCTCTCGGCGGAGTTCGCGGCGGTCAACGGCCCGGACCTCTCCGACGAGGACTTCGTCGATGCGCTGGTGGCCAATGCCAATGCCGCCGACCTCTTCGACGAGGCCGAGCTCGACGCCTGGGTCGATACGCTGGAGGACGGCACCACCTCGCGCGACGCGGTGCTGTTCGACATCGCCAGCAGCGACGCGGTGGCCGAGGCGACCGCCGCGATGCTGAGCGAGGGCGTGCTGGTCATCGCCTGATCCGGCAGGCCATCCGGCCGGGGCCTCCGCCCCGGCTACCCCAGAGAGCGGAAACGGCCCGGGCAGCGCGCCCGGGCCGTTCTTGCGTTCGGCCTGCTCCGGAGGAGACGGGCCTCAGACGAAGGCCCAGTCGCTCGGCAGCACCTCGGTCAGGGTCTCGACGAATTCCAGCGTCTCGGCATTCTCGACGCTCGTCGCGAAGGCATAGAGCAGGTCGGCCCGCGAGAAATCGTCCCGGGCCACCGCCGCGTTCCAGAACGCGACGCCATCCGCATCGCCCTCGCGGCCCAGCACGTTGAAATAGAGCTGGTCGACCAGCTCGGCATCGGTCAGCGTGTCCGGGTCGCCGAAACCGGCCGCGAACTCGGCCGAATCGAGGAAGAACTGCGCGATCTGCGTCATCGTGAAGGCACCCTCGCGGGCGTCGATCCAGAAGTTGAGGCCCGGCAGGTCGATCTCGCCGTCGCGGTCGAGCCCGGCCTCGTAGAGCAGCGCCACCTCCTGGGCCTCCGCCTCGGTGAGGCCGAGCCCGAGATGGTCCGCCGCGACCTCGACATCGATCATCCGGTCGGGATCGGTCACCGCGCCCGAGCCCGGCACGCCGCGCTTGATCTGGTCGACATGCTCCATGCCGGAGATCACCTCGCCGACCACGGTGTAGCGCCCGTCGAGCGTGCTGTTGTCGTCGAACATGATGAAGAACTGGCTGTTGGCGCTGTCCGGGTCGGTCGAGCGCGCCATGCCGACGATGCCCCGCTCGTAGGGGATGTCGGAGAACTCGGCCTCGAGATCCGGCAGGTCGGAGCCGCCGAAGCCGGCCAGCGCCGCGATGTAGCCATCCTCGAGATCGCCATACTGCACATCGCCGGTCTGTGCCATGAACCCGTCGATCACGCGGTGGAAGGCGACATTGTCGTACTCGCCGGCGCGGGCCAGCGTGATGATGCGCTCGGCATGCTCCGGCGCGACATCGGGAAAGAGCTGGATCAGCACCTCGCCGGTGGCGAGCTCGATCATCAGGGTGTAGTCGGCGTCAACAGTCTCCACGGCCGCAGCCTCCGTCAGTGATGTCCCTGGGCGATCTTCTAGGGCGCCGCGGGCGGGCCGGCAATCGCTCAGCGACGGGCCCGCGCCACGTCGCGCGCATCGAGCAGCCGGTACCACCCGGCGAGCGCACCGACGCCGAGCCTGTGCAGCCCGTGCAGCGGCACCCGCGGGATGCCGGTGACCGGGATCGCCGCCGCCTCCGGCGCCCCGCCGCGGGCGAGCCGGGCGATCTCCGGGCCGAGGGCGGTGGCCAGCGCCATGCCGCGGCCGTTGTAGCCGAGCGCCGCGATCAGCCCGGGCTCGGGCATGTGCAGATGCGGCAGGTGGTCGAGCGTCATCGCCACGCGCCCGCCCCAGTGATGGGTGAAGCGGATGCCGTCGAGCGCGGGGAAGACCTCGCGCAGCGCGGCCTGCAGCGGGGCGGTGTGGCGTGCGGAGATCTCCGCCACATCCGGCCCGCGCCCGCCCATCACGATGCGCCCTGCCGCGTCCTTGCGGAAATAGCGCAGCAGCCGGCGGGTGTCGGAGAAGCACTGGCCCTCCGGCATCAGCGCGCCGGCCAGCGCCCCGGGCAGCGGTTCGGTGGCGCACTGGATGCTGGTCACCGGCACCACCGAGCAAGCCAGCCCCGGCACCAGCGCCCCGGCATAGGCATTGGTGGCGACCACGACGCTGCGCGCGACGACCCGGGCCGCCGGCGTCTCCGCGACCCAGCCCGCGCCCTCCCGCGCGAGCCGCCGGACCGGGCTCGCGCCATGGATCCGCGCCCCCGCCGCTGCCGCCGCGCGCACCAGCCCGCGGGTGAAGGCGAGCGGCTGCACCGAGCCGCCGCGCCGGTCGATCAGCCCGCCGAGATAGCCGCCGCTGCCGAGCAGCCGCGCGACCGCCGGGGCGTCCAGATCCTCCACCGGCGCGCCATGGGCCCGCCAGTCCGCCGCGCGGCGGCGGAGCCGGGCGAGCCCGGCCTCGGAATGCGCCGGCTGCACCCAGCCGTTCCGCACCGCCTCGCAGGCGATGGCGTGTCGGCGCGCCAGGTCGAACACCGCACCCGCGGTGCCCGCGGCGAAGCGGATCAGCCGCCCGCCCGCCGCTTCGCCGAGCCTCTCCCGGAGCTCCGAAGGGTCGAACTTCAGCCCCGGGATGATCTGCCCGCCGCTGCGCCCGGAGGCGCCCCAGCCGGGCGCATGCGCCTCGAGCAGCAGGCAGTCCGCCCCCGCCTCGGCGAGATGCAGCGCGGCGGAGAGCCCGGTCAGCCCGCCGCCGATGATGCAGACCTCCGCCCGGGCCTCGCCCGCGAGCGCAGGGCAGGCCGGACCGCCGGGGGCGGTCAGTTCCCAGAGTGAACCGGTCACCGGTGTTCTCCTTGTGCGGGGGCGCCGCGGCTACTGCGGCGCGGCACCGTTCAGCGGCACGACATCGGAGGCATCGAAGCTGAGCGAGACCGGCATGCCGCCCTGCCACCCGGCATCGCTGCGCCGGGTCAGCTGGCGCACGGTGAAGCGCTCCCCCTGCCCGGTGCGCACGACGAGATTGGTGACGCCGCCGAGGAACACCACGTCCTCGACCTCGGCCTCCAGCACGTTCTCCGCGGCGCTGCCGGCGGCGAGGCGGATCGCCTCGGGTCGGATCATCACCGGCACCACCTCGCCGGGCGCCGCCGTCAGCCCGGGCACGCCGGAGAGCGCGAAACGCTCGCCGACCCGGATCGCGCCCCGCCCCTCCACCGCGACCCGGATGATGTTGGAGACCCCGAGGAAGCCCGCGGCGAACTCTGTCGCGGGCCGGAAATACATCTCCTGCGGCGGCGCCACCTGCTCCATCCGCCCCTCGTTCATCAGGCAGATGCGGTTCGACATGGTCAGCGCCTCCTCCTGGTCGTGGGTGACGTAGAGCACGGTCATCCGCAGCTCCTCGTGCAGCTTCTTGATCTCGAACTGCAGCGCCTCGCGGAGCTTGCGGTCGAGCGCGCCGAGGGGCTCGTCCATCAGGATCAGGCTGGGGTTGTAGACCAGCGAGCGGGCGATCGCGATGCGCTGCTGCTGCCCGCCGGAGAGCTCCCTGGGCTTGCGCTTGGCGACATGCGGAAGATGCACCAGCTCGAGCGCCCGCATCACCTCGCGCCGGATCTCCGCCCGCGGCCGCCGGCGCAGCGTGAGCGGAAAGGCGACGTTCTGCGCCACCGTCATGTGCGGGAACAGCGCATAGTTCTGGAACACCATGCCGAGCTCGCGCCTGTTGGCCGGCACCTGCGTCACGTCCCGGCCCTTCAGCCAGATCTCGCCGGCGCTCGGCGCGGTGCTGCCGGCGATGAGGTTGAGCAGCGTCGTCTTGCCCGAGCCCGAGGGGCCGAGCAGCGTGACGAACTCCCCCTCGCGGATCGAGAGATCCGTCGGGTGCAGCGCCACGGTCTCGCCATAGGCCTTGGTGATGCCGTCGAGCCTGACCATCTCCGCCATGTCAGCGTTCCTTCTGCAATGCCGCCACCAGGATGCAGATCCCCAGCGACAGGATGGTGAGCAGCGACGAGACCGCCGCGAGCACCGGCGAGATCTCCCAGTGGATGGTGCTGTACATCTTCACCGGCAGGGTCTGCGTGCGCACGCCGCTGACGAAGAACGAGATCACCACCTCGTCGAAGGAGATCAGGAAGGCAAAGAGCCCGGAGGCCAGGATCGTCGGCCTGAGCAGCGGGATCGTCACCCGCGTCAGCACCCCGAACCAGCTCGCGCCCATGATCGTCGCCGCGATCTCGAGATTGCGGTCGACCTGCCGGAGCCCGGCCATCATCGTCACGATCACGTAGGGCACGCAGACCACCGCATGGCAGAGGATCAGCCCCCAGGTGGTGCCGGTGGCCCGCGCGATGCCGAGATAGAGATAGAGCGCCAGCGCCACCACGATGGTCGGCACCAGCATCGGGCTGAGCAGGAAGATCGTCAGCAGCTTCTTGCCGCGGAACTGGTAGCGCACGATGCCATAGGCCGCGAGCCCGCCGATCAGCAGCGAGAGCGCCGCGCTGGCCGCCGCCACCTGCAGGCTGGTGAGCGTGCTCGCCACCCAGCTCGGCTCCGAGAAATACTCCCGGTAGAGATCGAGCGAGAAGGATTTCGGCGGGAAGTCGAACTCGGTGCCGGTGCCGAAGGACATCGGCAGCACCACCAGGCTGGGCATCAGCAGGAAGGCATAGCCGAGCCAGGCGATCAGCCGGGTCGCGGCCGAGGGCACGCGCTCCTCGATGGTTGTCTGCCGTGCCATCTATCCCTCCTCCCCGAAGAGCTGTCCGCCGCGCACCCGGGCGATGCCGATGCAGAAGACCCCCGTGATCGCCAGCAGGCAGACCGCGAGCGCCGAGGCCATCTCCCAGTCCAGCGTGTCGCGCACATGGAACTCGACGAGGTTGGAGATCATCAGGTCGCCCCGCCCGCCGAGCAGCGCCGGGGTGATGAACATCGCCATCGACATGATCATGCAGATCAGGATCCCCGCCATCACCCCGGGCAGGCTGAGCGGAAAGATGATGCGCCAGAAGATCGTCAGCCGCGTCGCCCCCATCACATTGGCCGCGCGGCGCAGCTCCGGCCCCTGGGTCAGCAGGCTCGCCAGCACGGTGAAGACCATGAAGGGCAGCAGGAAATGGGTCATGCCCACCACCACGCCGAAGCGGTTGAACAGCATCGGCAGATGCCCCTCCATGCCGGTGGCCCATTGCAGGAAGCTGTTGATGATGCCGCTCTTGCCGAGGATCACCGTGAAGGCGAAGCTCTTCACGAGGATGCTGGTCCAGAACGGCATCAGCACGAGGATCATCAGCACCGTGCGCCGGCGCGGCGGCTGCGCCTCCAGGTGATAGGCGATCGGATAGCCGAGCAGCAGGGTCAGCCCGGTCGACACCACACTGATGTAGACCGAGTTGAGCAGCACCTGCCGGTAGAGCGGCTCGGTGGCGATCGCGGCGTATTTCTCGAGGCTGGGCGAGCTGCCCCCGAAGCTCAGGTAGACCACATAGAGCAGCGGGAGCAGGAACGCCGCCACGAGCAGGACCAGCGCCGGTGCGATGAACCGCATGCCGCCGCCTCAGGTCAGCAGCCAGGTCTTGAAGCGGGTGGTGACCGCCTCGCCGTTCTCGGCCCACCATTCGACATCGGTGATCGCGGTGCCGGGGTCCTGCAGGTCGGGCTGGCGGGCCAGCACCTCGGGCTCGAGATGCGCGCGCGCGGTGGATTTCGAGGGTCCGTAGCCCATGATGTTGCAGAACGCCGCCTGCAGCTCGGGCTTCAGGAAATAGCTCACCAGCCGCATCGCCGCGTCGCGGTTCCGCGAGCCCCTGGTCACGGCCACATAGGCGCCGGTGACGATGTTGTTCTCGTAGACATAGGCGACCGACTGGCCGTCGCGCTGCGCCGCCTCGACCCGGCCGCTATAGGTGAAGACGAAGTCGATCTCGTTCTGCGTCAGCAGCGAGATGGTCTGCGGCGTGCCGGCGATCCAGTGGCTGACATGCGGCTTGATCCGGTCGAGCGAGGCGAAGGCCCGGTCGACATCGAGGGGGTAGAGATCCCGGGCCGCCACCCCGTCGGCCATCAGCGCCATCTCGAGGTTCTCGTCCGGGCGGTTGCGCAGGCCGCGGCGCCCGGGGAAGCGCTCGACATCCCAGAACTCCTGCCAGTTGGTCGGGTGCCTGCCCTCCGGGTGGCGCGCCGGGTCATAGCCGATGCCGCCGCCATAGGAGTAGTAGGGCGCGCAGTATTCCAGCGGCGGGATGTCGAGATCGGCGGTGTCGACGATGGAATAGTCCATCTTCTCCAGCAGCCCGGCCCTGCCGGCGCGGATCGCCTGCGAGCCGATCACCCCGATCACGTCCCATTCGAGATTGCCGGTCTGCACCTGCGCCTTGAGCTTGGCGAGATCGGGGCCGGAGGCGGGGATCACCTCGATGCCGGTATCGGCCATGAAGGCGGCGACGATGGTCTTCTTCTGCGCCTCCTGGGTCGAGCCGCCATAGGCCACCCAGACGATCGGCCCGTCCTGGGCGATCGCGAGCGTCGGCAGGCCGGCCGCCATCGCCCCGAGCGCGCCGGCGCCGGCGCCGGCGCCGCGCAGCAGATCGCGCCGGGTCGGCGCATCAAGCCTGTCCTTGGTCGTGGTCATGGTCGTGGTCCTCCTTCGGATTGCAGTTCCCGTCTTGCCTGTTGCCGTCGTCATGGTTTCCTGAACTGGGCATCCCGCCAGGCGAGCGCCGCCTTCAGCCCCTCCGCCTTGCGGATGCGGTTGAACTCCTCGCGCTGCGGCCCCACCGCGCCCTCGATCACCACATCGGTCTCGAGCGCCGCCTCGAGCGCCTGGCGCATGCCGGCGATGTCCATGCCGCGATGCATCGCGTCGCGCGTCAGGCGCACCGCCACCGGGTCGGCGGCCACCATCTGGCCGGCCAGCGCCAGCGCCGCCGCCAGCCCCTCGCCCTGCGGCACCACGCGGTTGACCAGCCCCATGCGCTCGGCGCGCTCGGCATCGAGCCGGTCCTCGCCGGTCAGCATCAGCTCGGCGGCGAATTTCGGGGTGGTCATCCAGGGCAGCAGCATCGCCACCAGCCCGGAGCCGAAGCGCACCTCCGGCTCGCCGAAGCGGGTGCCCGCCTCCGCCACGATCATGTCGCAGGCCATGGCAAGCTCGAAGGCGCCGGCGATGCAGTAGCCATGCACCGCCGCCACCGAGGGTTTCGGCGCATCCCAGACCTGCATGATGAAGTCGAAGCTGCTGCGCAGGCGCGCGCGCCAGGCCAGGTTGCCCTCGGTCGGCGCGCCCTCGCCCGCCTTGAGGTCGAAGCCGGCGGAGAACGCCCGGCCGGACCCGTGCAGCACGACGACCAGCACCTCCTCGTCGGCCATGTGCCGGTCCAGCGCCTCGGCGAACTCGGCCTTCATCTGCGGGTTGATCGCGTTCAGCACCTCCGGGCGGTTCAGCCCGATCAGGCCGACCCTCCCCTCCTTGCGCAGCGTGACGGTCTCGAAGCTCATGCGGTCTCTCCCCTGCCCTTCACCACGAAGAGCTGATCCACGATGACGGCGCCCCCGGGCCCGGCCTTCACCGGGTTGAGGTCGATCTCGGCGAAGGCCCGGCCATGCACGGCGCAGAACTCGGAAAAGCCCGCGATCAGCCGGCAGAGCGCCGCCAGATCCGCCGCCGGCGCGCCGCGATAGCCGGTGAGCAGCGCGAAGCCCCTGAGCCGCGCCAGCGCCGCCCGCGCCCCGGCCTCGCTCACCGGCGGCAGCAGCGTCACCGCGTCCTGCATCAGCTCGGTCCAGACCCCGCCGAGGCCGAGGGTGATCGCCGGGCCGAAATCCGGGTCCGCGGTCATGCCGAGGATCAGCTCGACCCCGCCCGCAACCTGCTCGGCCACCTCGACCGCCGGCCCGCAGCGCGCCGCGATCGCCGCATGGGCGCGGGCCGCAGCGGCGGCATCGGCGATGCCGAGCACCACGCCGCCATGTTCGGTCTTGTGCAGGATCGCCGGATTGGCGGTCTTCATCACCACCGGAAAGCCGATCTCCGCCGCCGCCGCCGCCGCCGCCTCGGCACTGCCGACGAAGCGCCGGCGGGCATGGGGCAGGCCGAAGCGGTCCATCAGACGGGACGCCGCCGCCACCGGCAGGGCCGGGCCGGCGCCCCGCGCCGCGAGCAGATCCGCGATCCCCGGCAGCGCGGGCGGCGCGGGCGGCGCCTCCGCCGGGCGCCAGCGGCAGAAATGGCCGAGCGCGCGCAGCCCGCTCTCGGTGCCCAGCAGCACCGGCACGCCGCTCTCCTGCAGCCGCACCGCATGGGGCAGGCTCGCCGCGCTCGCGACATTGGAGAGCAGCGCCACCGGCTTGCCCGTGCCCGCCTGCACCCGCCCGAGGATCTCGGTGCAGAGATCGGCATAGGGGCGCCCGGCCACGAGATTGGTCGCCAGCACCGCCGCGCCGACGGCCTCGTCCGCGGCCACCAGCGCCAGGCTGTCCTCGAGCAGAACCTGCCCGTCGCCATAGGAATCCACCGGGTTGTCCGGGGTCATGCCGGGATCGAGCACCGCCTCGAGCCGCGCCCGCGTCGCCGCGCCGAAGCGCGGCAGCTCCATGCCGACCGCCTCGGCGGTGTCGACGATGAGCTGCCGCTCGCCGCCGGAATCGGTGACGATGCCGACACCCCCCGCCGCGGCCCGCCGCGGGCCGGAGAACAGCGCCAGCACGTCCTCGAGCTCGGCGATGCTGTCGGTGGAGATCACCCCGGCCCGCTCCATCGCCGCGGCGAAGACCTCCTGCGCCCCGCTCAGCGCCCCGCTATGGGCCAGCGTGAACTGGCGGCCGAGCTCGGAGCGCCCGATCTTCAGCACCGCCACCGGAATGCCCCGCGCCGCGGCCGCGGCCGCGGCGCCGAGAAAGCCCTCCGGATCGCGCAGCGTCTCCAGCACGCAGCCGATCACCCGGGTCTCGGGCTGGGCGGCGAGGAAGCGGACATAGTCGGCCACCGTGGTGGCGATCTCCTGCCCGGCCGAGACGGCGTGGCTGTAGCGGATGCCGCGCTGGTTGCCGAGCAGCCCCGACCAGGTCGAGCCGCTGTGCGAGACCAGCCCCACCGTGCCCGGCCCCGCGGCCATGGGCGGCGGGCCGGCCGAGACCGCGAGCCGGTCCACCATGTTGAGAAAGCCCATGCAGTTGCCGCCGCAGACCGCCATCCCCGCGCCGCGCGCGATGGCGCCGAGCCGCGCCGGCAGGTCCGGGCCCGCCGCCGCCGCCTCCGGCTCGTGGCCGCGCCCGAAGATCGCCGCCGCCGGCACGCCGAGCGCCGCCGCCTCGGCCAGCGCCGCCTCGATCCGGGCATCGGAGATGGCGAAGGCGACGAGATCCGGGAGCTCCGGCAGCTCGGCGAGCGACGGATGGCAGGCCAGCCCCTCGATCTCGCGATGGCCCGGGTTCACCGGCATCACCCGCCCGGCATAACCGTTGGCCCGGATCGCGCGCAGCAGCCGCTGGCCGAAGGCCCCCTCCCGCGCCGAGGCGCCGACCACCGCGACGCTCCGTGGCCGCAGGAGCTGCGCCACCCGGTCCTGTCCCCGCCCCGCTGGCGCCGTGTCGCTCCTCGCTGCCTCAAGGCCCATTGCCGCACTCCCCTCGCCCGACCGGCGCCGCCGCAGCGGCCGCCTTGGATAGAATATTGTATTGCAATATCTAACATTGCATGATATACGCTATACATCTCATTTTGACTGTCAACTATGATCTTGGCAGCCGCATACGATCCGCGGCAGCCCCAGCCAGGAAGGAAGACAGGTGACCTCGGAGCGTCCGCCCATCGACAAACGGCTCTTCGTGACCAGCGCGGAGAAATGCCTCACGGTGCTCGCCGCCTTCCGGCGATCATCGACCCCGCTCGGGCTCAAGGAGATCGCCCGGCTCTCCGGGCTCGACATCAGCGCGACCCAGCGCTTCGTCTACACGCTGCGCGCGCTCGACTATCTCCGGCAGGACCCGGCGACCAAGCGCTACAGCCCCACGGTGCGGGTGCTCGATCTCTCCTACGCCTATCTGAGCAACAGCGCGCTGATCGACTGCGCCTCACCCTATCTGCGCGAGGCGCACCGGCAGACCGACGAATCGATCAACCTCGTCGAGCTCGAGGGGCTCGACATCATCTATGTCGCGCGCATCCCGAGCCGGAAGGCGATCGCCACCGAGATGGCCTGCGGCTCGCGCCTGCCGGCCTATTGCAGCGGCTCGGGCCGGGCGATCCTGGCGCATCTGCCGGAGGCGCAGGCGACCGCGATCCTCGAGGCCTCGGACCGGCTCCCGCTCACCCCGCACACGATCACCGATCTCGACGCGATCCGCGCGCTGTTCCCGCGCATCCGCGAGACCGGCTATGCCGTCAACTACCAGGAATGCTATGTCGGCGACCTGTCGCTGGCGGCGCCGATCTTCGACCGCAGCGGCCGGCCGGCGGCCTCGGTCAACATCTCGCTCAACATGCTGCGCTGGACGCTGGAGGACGCGCTGAAGCACTGCACCCCGGTGCTGGTCGAGACCGCCACCGCGATCTCCCGCGCGCTCGGGGCGCAGCGCTAGGGCCGGCCGGCGCCGCCGCGGCGGCTCAGTCGGGCTGCTTGCGCTTGAGCGGGTTGTCCTCGCCGGGCTCGTAGGGCGGATCGACCGGGGCATCGACGGGGGGATCGACAGGGGGGTCGACGGGGGGATCGACCGCGATCGGCTCCGGGATCGCCGCCGCCTCCTCCGGCAGCTCGAGCCGGCCTGCCAGGTCGGCAAAATCGCCATCGCCGAAGGCCGGCTGCGCGGGCGGCGGGCGCAGCGCCTGCAGCGCCGGGCCGAGCACCGCGAGATCCGCCGCGATCTCCATGCAGAGCGCGTCATAGACCGTGAACTCGCCGGCCTTCCTTGCCTGCCGCGCGCGGTCGACCTTGCCCGGCAGCTTGTCGAGCTTGTCCTGATGCGCCGGCATCAGGACATCCGCATCCATCGGCTCGCCCGCGGTCTGGCCCAGGTCTTGGTCCTCGTCCTCGTCCATCCCGAGCGGCTGGGTGAGTTCCGGGTCGATCTCGGGGCCGGTTTCGGGTCCGGTCTCTGGGCCGGTCTCGGGCGGCGGCGGCGGGGCGCCGCGGATCGCATCGGCGAGATAGGCGTTCGGCCCGGTGGCGTGCAGCCGCAGCTCGGCCCAGGGGAAGCGGGTGCGGTCGAGCTCCGCCAGTTCCTCGACCAGCGCGTTGTAGGCCGCCTGCTCCGGGGCGTAGCGCGAGTCGAGCTCGTCATAGAGCAGCAGCGACTGCATCATCTTCAGCACCTCGGCGCGCTCGGCCGCGGCCGCCCCGGCATCCGCCGGCTCCGCCCCCTCGGCCTTGCGCTCGGCGAAGCGCTGCGCCAGCACCACCGACTGCTTGCCGACCCGCGGATGCGCCAGCCCGGCCTCGTGCGGGCGCCCGGCATCGGGGATGACGTCGATCTCCATGACGCTGATCGCGTCCTTCACCAGATCGTCGAGCTGCTGCAGGAAATGCCCGGCCAGCGCCTGCGGCGTGTCGAACCCGGCATGGTGGCGCCGGAAGTTCTCCAGCAGCGCGGCTTCCGCCTCGGTGAGATCGAGCCCGTCCTCGCCGGCCTCGGCCAGCCGCGCCGCGAGCGCGCCGCCGGCAAGCGCGCGTTCCATCTCCGCCCGCACCGCCGAGAGCACCGAGGGCGGCTCGGCATCCGTCGCCGCCAACCCGGCGAGATGCGCCGTCACCACCGGGTTCTTTCCCTCGGCCTGCGCCATCAGCCGGGCCTGCATCGCGTCGAAGGCGCCGCCGACCGCCGCGGCCAGCGCCTCCGGCGCCTCGATCTCCTCCAGCGCCAGCCGGTTGGCCCGGCTCTCGGCCAGCATCTCGCTCAGCGAGGCGTAGTTGCCCGGGATCGAGGAATTGGTCGCGGCATTGCCGTGCCAGAGGTTCTCCGGGTTGCTGTTCATCATGTACATCGCCAGCACCATCTTCGCCTGCGCGGGCGTGTAGATCTGCTTCGCCTTCGGCCGCTTGGCCCGGTGCTTCTGGCTGCCGTCCTCGCCGGTCTCGCCGGAGCCGGTATGGCCGATGGTCCTGGCGTCGATCTTCTGCTTGGCGGCGTTGTAGACTTGGATAAACATCGCCGCGCGTTCGTCCTCCGGGTCCGCCCCGGCGCAGCGCGCCAGCACCCGGTCGAGCATCTCGCCGAGCGCCGCCGAGGCGCGGGCGATGCCGGCGGCGCCGTCCGGGTCCTCCGGCAGGCGGTAGAGCCCGGCCAGCCGGTTGAACGCCTCGGTCATCATGTGCGCCGGCACGACATGGCGCTCGGCCATCGCGGCCGGGGCGGCGGCGATGCCGCGCTCGCGGCGGAACTCCGCCAGCAGCAGCGCCTTGGTCTCCTCGGCGAAACCGTTGAAGCGGCCAACCAGCAGCCCGTCCTCGCCGATCTTGATGCTGGTCGAGCCGGTGCCGGGCTCGGTGGTCAGGTTGCCGAGCAGCCAGCGCAGGTTCTGCGCATGGTGCTTCTCGCCGGGCAGCTTCTCGTACTGGTGCAGGAGGGCGACGAATTCGTCCAGCGTCGCGCCCTTGCCGAAGCCCTCCGCCGCCGCCTCGGCCAGCGCGCCGGGGGGCGGGTCCGCCAGGATCGCGCGCAGCCGGCCGAGCCCGGCCAGGGTCGCCTCGTCGACCTCGCAGAGCCGGATGCTGGCCTCCAGGATATCGACATAGTCGGTCACCGACATGCCCTCCGCCGGCCGCGGCAGCAGCGGCACCGGGCGCTCGACGAGATCGAACTCGCAGGCCTCGAAGCGCCCGCGCATCTCCGGCGGCAGCGCGTCGAGCACCGCCGCCCTGTGATGCGCCACCTCCTCGCGGCTCAGGCGGTTGAGCAGGTTGGGATCGGCGAGGCCCGGATTGTCCAGCACATAGCTGCCGAAGCGGCCGAGCTCCGCCATCGCCGCGTCGTGCAGGGCGCAGAGGTCCGCGACGCGCTGCGCGAGAACCTCGTCCGCCTCGCGCAGCGCGGCGATCTGCCCGGCGGAGAGCGCTGTCAGTTCCCTGGTGCCGCGCACCACCGCATCCGGCGTGTCTGCCAGCGCCGTGCGCACCGCGGCCAGCAGCTTCCTGTTCCGCATGCGATAGGTGGCGAGGTCGTCCATCGCGGCGGTCTTGCGGGCGGCGAGGCCGAGAAGCGCCATCACCGCCGCGGTCCAGCGCCGCTGCGCCTCGGCCAGATCGGGAGCCGGGGCCGGCACCACCGGGTCGACGGGGGCGAGGTTCTCGGGATCTCCCATGGGCTCGGGCTCCGGGCTGGCGCGAGGGCGCGCGGTCGCGGGAACGCTCGGGCGCCGCCAGCCGGGCGGCGGCCCGCAGGAGTCTAAGCGCGCTGGCCTGCGCGCCCCCAGCCTAGCCGAGAGATGACGCCGGGGAAAGACGCGGCGCGGCGCCCCGCCCCGCCCTCAGCCCGCCCTCAGCCCGCCTCCGGGCAATGCCCGCCGGTGGCCTCGGTGAGCGCCCGCGCCGCCCGGCGCACCGCCGCGCCGGTCTCGGCGATCCGCGGCTCGGGAAAGCGGCTCGCCGGGCCGGAGACCGAGAGCGCCGCCACCGCCTCGCCATGCAGGTTGAACACCGCCGCGGCGATGCAGCGCATGCCCTCGACATGCTCCTCGTCGTCGAGCGCCCAGCCGCGGGCGCGGATCGCCGCGAGATCGGCATGGAGCCGCTCCGGCCGTGTCAGGGTGCGCGGCGTGAACCGCTCCAGCCCCTTCTGGCGCAGCAGCCGCTCGAGCCGCCCCCGCGAAAACTCCGCCAGCAGCGCCTTGCCGGCGCCGGAGGCATGCATGCGGCTGCGCGAGCCGGGGCGGAAGAAGGCGCGGATCGGGTGCTGCGTCTCGACCTGGTTGACGAAGACCACCTCGTCGCCGTCGACGATCGCCAGATTGGCGGTCTCGCCGGTCTCGCCGACCAGCCCGTGCAGGATCCCGCGGCTCGCCTCCACCAGGCTGACCCGGTGCAGGAAGCCCGCGCCGGCGCGGAACGCCTCGATGCCGATCATCCAGTCCTGGCTGGTCTCGTCGAAGGCGGCGAAGCCGCGCGCCGCCAGGGTCATCAGCAGCCGGTGCGCGGTGGCGGTCGGCATCCCCGCCTGCAGCGCGATGTCGGAGAGGGCGATGCGCTGCTCGCGCGCCAGCAGCTGCAGCAGCCGCAGCCCGCGGTCGAGCGCCTGCACGGTGCCGCGCCCGGCTTCCGCACCGGGCCCGCGCGGCCGGCCGCGCGGGCGTTTCGGGCTCTGCTGCTCCATCCGGGCCTCCTGATGCACCGCCCCCCTGCGGGCGCCGGGCGGCAGGATAATCGACACCCGGATTTCCCAGAACCCTCTAGGCGCGAAATTCGGGAAACCGTATCTCACTGTTTTTTCGCAGATTTTCGAATTTCCCCGGGAAAATGATAAATTTTTTCAGAAAAATTGCACAAGGCCGGGCGGCGCCCTATGCTCCGGCCTTCAGCGGGCAGCAGCGGACGGGGAGGATGCGGATGTCTGGCTTGTCGATGCCGGTTCCGGATA
>NZ_BSYI01000051.1 GCF_030270585.1 Paralimibaculum aggregatum | reverse complement strand
ACAATCGGTATCGCCGCCCGATCGAATGAGCCCCTGGCCAGGGATCCAGAGCCAAGGTCATCGAGCGAGGTGGCGAACCCGCGCGCGCCAGCGGCGGCGGCGCGGCGCCCGTCGTAGCGCCCCGGCGCGAGGGCAGGCGGGCCGCTAACGCGCCTGCAACGCCTCGCCGAGGGCACGCAGCGTTGCGTCACCGGGGTTGAGCGCCAGCGCCTCGTCCAGCGCGGCGGCGGCGGCGGCCGGCCCGCGTGTCGCCGCCTCGATCCGGACGATCATCGACCAGGCGTCGACGCGCTGCGGATCCATGCGCACCGCTTCGCGGAAGGCCGCGTTCGCCGCCGGCAGGTTGCGCGAGGTGAGCGCCATCCCGGCAAGCTGGAGATGCGTCTCCGGGAAATCGAACCGGTTCGACAGGGAGGCCTGCCAGTCGCCGCGCGCGCGCCGCAGGTCCCCGGCCACCGGCCCGGAGACCGCGGCGGCCGGCATCCCGATCAGGGCGCGCGCCGCGGCGATGCGCACGCTGCGCACCGGGTCGGAGAGCGCCGGGCTCACGCGGTCCACCCTGGCGCGGGGCGGGGCGGCACGCTGCAGGCCCACGGCGGCGGCACGGACCAGCGGGTCGGGATCGGCGACGAGCGCGGCGGTCCGCTCGGCGAAGCCGGGGGCGCCCGCGGTTTCGAGGAGCCAGAGGGCGGTCGCGCGGACGATGCCGGCCTGTGCCGGATCGCTCGCCACGGCCAGGAGATCGTTGCCCGCCGATCGCGGGTCGAGCCTGCCGGCCGCGAACGCCTCGCCGAAATGTGCACGGCGGTGGGTGCCGGCCGGATACCACGCCTCGACCTGCGCGGCGGCCCATGCGGCGTCGCGGTCGGCATGGCAGCCGGTGCAGGCGTCGGGCGCACCGGTCTCCGATGCGAGATCGGGCCGGGGGATGCGGAAGCTGTGGTCGCGCCGCAAGTCGATGCCCATGTAGGCCCGCTCGGTCATGTGGCAGCTCGCACATTGCGCGCCCGGGGTGCCGGTCTCGTGGAAGTGGTGCGCGGGGCTGTCGTAGTCGGCCTGGCGCAGCGTCGGGAAGGCCGGGTTGCCGGACGGGCCGTGGCACTGGGTGCAGACCGCATTGCCCTCGGCGCGGAGCGTCGCGTCATGGGCGTCGTGACAGTCCAGGCAGCTGACGCCGCGGGCATACATCTTCGACTGCAGGAACGAGCCGTAGACATAGACCTCGTCGAGGATCTGACCATCGGCGTGGTAGAGGCCCCGCCGAAGCTGCGCCATGTTGTAGGCGTCGTGATAGGGCGTGCCCGGCAGCGGGTTGCCGTCGCCATGCGCCTCGCGGCGGGAATGGCAGCCGGCGCATTGCTGGATCGTCGCCTCGGCCTCGCCGAAGCGCATCGTCAGGCCGAGGGCGCCCAGCGCGGCGAAGGCCGGGTTCGGCGGGCGCCCCGCCGCCCAGTCGAGATGGGCCTCTCCGGGGCCATGGCAGGCCTCGCAGCCGACGCCGATCTCCGCCTGAACCGAGGCATAGCGCCCCGTCCGCCGATCGTAGTTCTTTTCGAAGCCGGTCGCGTGGCACTCGGCGCAGCGGGCATTCCAGGTCTTGTAGGGCCCGGTCCAGTGCAGGCCGTCGCCGGGCGGCAGGTGCTGGTCCGGATAGAGGTGATACCAGCGGCCGCGCACGACATCCCAGACCACGTCGAAGCTCTGGATCCGGCCGGGCTCGGTCTCGATCAGGTATTGCTGGAGCGGCGCCACGCCGGCGACGGAATGGATGCGGTGGTCGGTCGCGGTCCCGTCCGCCTCGGTCACCGTGACGAAATGGCCGCCCGCCTCGAGCCGGAAGCGGTAGTCAACGCCGTCATGCGAAAAGCGGGTTCCGTCGAAATCGGCGAGAACATTGGCGGGCGTCGCCTCGGTCCAGGCCAGCGCGTGATGCGAGCCGGCCCAGGCGGCCGCCTCCGCCTCGTGGCAATCCGTGCAGGCCGCCGAGCCGACATAGGCGGGCTCCGCCGCCACGGCCGGCCCGGCGATCGCCATCGCGAAGAGGATGGCGACGAGCCGCCCCGGAGCCCGATACAGGCCGGCGGTCCCGAAACGGGGCGCCGCTGCGCCGGATTGCTCCGGGGCGGACCGGCTCACGGCCGCAGGACCATGAAGGCGCGGCCATCGGCCTTGAGTTCGGCGAGCGAGCGGCCCGCGCAGGACCCCTCCGCCCGCATCGTCTCGGTCGGGTAGAGCATGCCGTCGGTGCCGATCACGATGGACTGGCGCCCGTTTGCCGAGATGTAGACGGCACCGCCCTCCTTGCCGATCTCGCTGAGATAGCCGACGAGCAGCACGTTCCCGACATCGCAGACGAGAACCAGCGGGTACCCGCCGATATCGATCTCGTCGGCCTTGGCCGGGCCGAGCATCAGCAGCCCGAATGCGAAAATGCGAACGAAGCGCAATGACATTTTCATTCTGGAGCCTTTCCGGAAGTCGGTGCAGGTCGTGCACCGCAGATGCATTGTCGCTTGAAACCGCCCGGGAGGCCAGCGGCAGCTGCGACGCTGCCGGCTCCTTCATTCCGGGAAGACGACGCTCCAGTCCTTTGCCATGTCCACCACGGTCCAGCCGTTTGCGGCCGCGGCATCGAGCCCCTTGTCGAGCTTGCCGACGGCGGAATCCCGGTCATAGGCCCATTCCCGCTCGGCGTCGGTATGGTGGACATAGAGGCAGAAATCCGGCCCCGGCGGCAGGCAGGTGTATTGCAGCATCTCCAGATCGCCGTCCGAATTGCCGAAGGCGGCGATCGGCTTTCGGCCGATCTGCATCTGGATGCCGACCGGCTTGCCCGGCCCGTCATCGACGAAATTCAGCTCGGGCTGCTTGACCAGCGCCGGCAGGCCGTCGACGGTCTCGAACTTCACCTTCATCGAGCTGCCCATCACCTGGTGCGGCGGGATGCCGTAGACCGACTCGGCGAAGACCCGCATGAAGTCGACGCCGCCGCCCGAGACGATGAAGGTCTCGAAATCGTTGGCGCGCAGATGGTCGAGCAGCTCCAGCATCGGCTGGTAGACCATCTCGGTGTAGAGCCGGCCGGTCTCCGGGTGCCGGGCGGTCGCGATCCAGTCGCGGACCACGGCAGTGAACTCCTCGGTGGTGATGCCGGCATGGCTCGCGGCGACGATCTCGGCCACCGCATGCTTGCCGCCGGCCAGCGCGCCCTTGAGATCGCCCTTCAGGATCGAGGCGAAGGGCTCGTTCGTCTTCCATTCGGGGTGCTTCGGGGCCAGCGCCTTGACGCGATCGACCGCGAACAGGAGCTGGACGTAGACCGGTTTCTCGGCCCAGAGCGTGCCGTCATTGTCGAAGACGGCGATGCGCTTCTCGACGGGCGCGAAGTTGGAGGTGCCTTCGGTCGTCACCGCCTGCACGAAGGCCAGAACGGCCGCCTTGGCCGGGCCGTCGTTCCAGGAAGGCAGCGGATCATCCTTGGCAAGGGCGGTGGAGCCCATAGCAAGGGCGGCGGCGAAGGCGATGGAGATAGGCCATTTCATGGTCGACAAGCCTCTTCGGATACGGTCCGGGAGAATGAGGACGGGCCCGCAGGGGCCCGTCCGGTGGCAAGGGTGCATCAGTTGCCGCTCGGCAGGCCGATGCTGATGCCGTCTTTCTCCAGCGCGTCGCGAACGTATTTGAACCGCTGGTACCGGGTCAGAGTGATCGGTCCCGAATAGGTCTCGCTCTGCAGCTTGCGCGGCGGATACTTGATGTAGGACTGCATCTTCTTCTTCACCGCTTCATTTGCCGGAACCATCGCCCAAGTGCTCTCGGTGAAGGTGGTCATGAAGATGTCGTAGCGCTCCTGCGGATCGGCCAGGAGGTCGAACACCTGGGGAACGGTGGCGATGTAGCTCTCCGCACCCTTCCAGCCGAGGTTGGTGTCGACGGCGAGGCCGCCGGTCTGCGCGCCGTCGTCGCCGCGCAGGTTGAAGACGTACTTGAAGTTGCCGACCCGCACCGCGCCGGGGGTCAGTTCGTCTTCGGTGAAAAAGAACCAGTCCTTGCGCTCCGACTCGCCCGAGCCGGTCAGCACCGGGGTCATGTCATAGCTGTCGAAGACGATCGGCTGGCCCTCACGGTCCTCGGTCGGCAGGTCGATGCCGGCAGCCGAGGCGAAGGTGGCCATCAGGTCGAGACCGCCGACGATGGCGTCGCTCCGGGTTCCGGGCGAGACCTTGCCGGGCCAGCGCACGATGGCGGGCACGCGGCTGCCACCCTCGCGGACGGTGCCCTTGGTGCTGCGGAAGGGGGTGTAGCCCGAATCCGGGTAGACATCCTGCCAGGCGCCGTTGTCGACGGTGTAGACCACGAGGGTGTTGTCGGCGAGGCCGAGATCCTCGAGCTTCTGCAGGACGTTGCCGATGCGCGTGTCAAGCTCGACGACGGAGTCGGCATAGTCCGAATTCGAGATGGAGCTGCCGACGAAGTCGGGATGCGGCAGGTTCGGCTGGTGGTTCTTCATGAAGTTGACGTTGATGAAGAACGGCGTGTCCGGGTCCTTCGCCGCGTCCTCGAGGAACTCGTATGCGGTGTCCTGCACATAGCCGTCGAGGTACTTGATGCCCACCTTGCCGTCTTCGGGCGTGTCGGCGTCGCCGAGAACCTTGAAGTCCTCCTTCGCGGTTTCGCCGGCCAGGCCGGAGAGCGAGCCGGTGGTGACCTTCACGAACATCTCGCGAAGTTCCTTGCTCATGTTCCGGTGCCAGGCCGGGTCGGCGTAGGTATAGGCGTTGAGGTGATAGAGGAAGGCGTGCTTCATCACGTCGTAGCCCTGCGCGTTCGGCAGCGCGTAGTCGCTCTCGCCCAGGTGCCACTTGCCGGTGAAGTAGGTCTTGTAGCCGGCCTCCTTCAGCACCGATGCGAGGGTCCATTCCGCCGCCGGCAGGCCGCCGCCCTGGCCCTGGAAGGCCACGGTGGTCATGCCCGAACGGTTGGGAATGCGCCCGGTCTGCATCGCCGCGCGCCCGGGGGTGCAGCTCGGCTGGCCGTAGAAGTTCGTGAAGAACATTCCCTCCGCGGCGAGTTCGTCGAAATGGGGCGTCGGCATGCCCCGCGCCTCGCCACCGAGATAGGGGCCGAGATCACCCCAGCCGGTGTCGTCCGACACGATGAGAAGGATGTTGGGCTTGCCGCCGGCGGCCTGCGCCTCGGACTGCGACGCGGCGAAGCTGCAGGCGAGGACGGCGAGGCCGATTGCGAGGGTTCGCCCTGCCGGTGCGGTAAAGGGTCGAATATATCTCATATCACTCTCTCTCTGGTCGGTGAGAAGGGGCCGGCCGCCCCGGCGGGGCGGCGGCCATGTCGGAAGGTGTCAGTCGTGGGTGACGAAGCTCCGTTCGATCTCCGCGTCGAGTTCGCGAACGAGCCGTTCGTAGTCGGCAACCCTCCCCGAGCCGGCCGGATCGGACCGGCGCCAGCGGTCCAGGGCGGATCGCGCTTCGACATAGTCGGAGACGATCGAGCGGTAGTCCGCGTCGACAGCGCAGCGCCGCCGGATCTCGAGGTTCCGGTCCGGCCAGCGTTTTGCGATGATCGACCAAGGTTCCATCCCGACCGCTCCGCGGGACCGGCCGGCAAGGGGCGCCTGATCCCCGCACGACTCGCTCCCTGGCAAGTTCGCGCAGACTGCCGCGCGAACCCGCGCCGGAGGGAGTGCGAACATGTTCCTACCCCTGGCAGACGGTGCCGGACGGGCGGCGGGCAGAGCGCGACGTCTTATCCTCCACAGACAAACGTTCGTTTGATACACTCGTAAAAAGGGAGCCGTGGCCGGAAAGTTCGCCCGGGGTTTCCGTTGGAACAGCACTTCGGCGGAACCGCCCTTGACCAGCACAGCAGAAAGCAGAGCGCCGCGTGGCGCAGCCGCCGCAGGGCCGTCCGACGACGAGATACGGACCGCCCTCACACGGCTGATGACGAACCCGGAATTCACGGCGACCGAGCGGCGCCGGGCATTCCTGCACTTCATCGTCGAGGAAAGGCTCGCCGGGCGCGCGCGCGAGCTCAAGGGCTTCACGATCGCCAATGCCGTGTTCGGGCGGGACGAGACGTTCGATCCGAAGACCGACCCCGTGGTGCGGCTCGAGGCGCGGCGCCTGCGCCGGGATCTCGACAGCTACTATGTCGGCCCGGGCGCCGGCGATCCCGTCCGCATCTCGATCCCGCGCGGCGGCTACGTGCCGCTGTTCGAAGCACGCGGGGCCGCAGCCGAGCCGGAGTCCGGGCCGGCAGCCCCGGACGAGATCGCGGAACCGGGGAGAATTCCGCCGCCGGCCCGCCAGGCGCGCCGCGGCCGCGGGCACGGATGGCTGCGGGTGAGCGCCGCCATCGCGGCCGCCCTGCTCGTCGCGGCCGGCCTGCTTGCCGCCTTCCTGGACCAAGCATCTCCGCCCGAAGGCCAGCCTGCGGAGGCCCTGCCTAGGATCGCCATCCTGCCCTTCAAGGCCCTCGGCCCCTCGGAGACGAACCTCCTGCTCTCCGCCGGACTGAGCTCCGAGCTGATCCTGAACCTCAGCCGCTTCCAGGGCCTGCGGCTCTATTCTCCCGTGGCGCCGGGCGATCTCGAGCAGACGCTCGCCGATTTCCGCGGCAGCCCGGTTCCGGCCTATATCCTGCGTGGCGTCGTGCTGACGGAGCACGAGCGTGCCTCGGTGCATGTCCAGCTCGTCGTGGCCCGCACCGACGAGATCGTCTGGGGCGAGGCCTATGACCTGCAGCTTGCGCCGGGCGCGATCATGGCCCTGCGCGACACGCTCTCCGCGGAGATCGCGACCGCCATCGGCCAGCCCTATGGCCCGCTCAACGACGATATCCGCCAGCAGGGCACCGGATCGACCCTGTCGAGCCTCGAGAGCTACTTCTGCGTCATGCGGGCCCATGCCTACCGCCGGCACTTCTCGGTCGAAGAGGCCGTGCCGGTGCGCGCCTGCCTCGATGCCGCCGTGGTAAGAAACCCCGAATACAGCGACGCCTGGGCCATGCTCGGCTGGCTGCAGCTCGACGCCGCCCGCTACCATTTCGTGCCGCCGGACCGACGCGCGGCGGAATACGCGGCCGCCCTGGCCTCGGCCGAACGCGCGCTCGCCCTCGCACCGGGCAGCGTGCTGGCGCTGAAGGCGCTGGCCTCCATCCATCACCATATCGGGAACTACGAGATTGGCGAGCGCCTTGGGCGGGAGGCGCTGAGCCGCAACCCGCACGACCCCGACACGCTCGCGCAGGTCGGCTGGCGGCTCGCGGCCCGCGGCAAGTTCGACGAGGGCACGCGGCTGATGGAACGCGCGATCGAGCGCACGATCAACCCGCCCGGGTGGTACTATCATATGCTCGCGATACGGCATCTGATGGAGGGCGACCCCCGGCGGATGCTGGCGACTGCCGAGCAGGCGGTGGCACGGGGCTCCGGTTTCGGCCAGTTCCTGGTGGCATCCGCAGCCGGCACGCTCGGCGATGCGCAGAAGGCGGCATCGGCGCTGGACGCGCTCTCCGGCTATCCGTCCCTGGCGGCGGACCCGGCGGACTTCATGCGCCGCCACGGCGCAACCGAAGCGATCGTGGAAACGACGATGGCGGGATATCTGGCGGCACGCCGGCTCGCATCCCGGTCATCGCCGGCCAGCGCCCCCGGGCGCGACTAGGGACGCCCCCGGAGCCGGATCGGGCCATTCGGCGCTCCGCTTCCCGAGAACAGCGCCGCCCTGCCCGCCTCCCCTGCATCCTCTCCCGCCCGGCGACGGCGCGGAGAAGCATGAGGGCGAGCGCCTTGCACACGCCCGAAGAGGCGCGTCCTGCAACAGGATGAGGACAGCCGCCGGGGCGTGCCGGAAGACTGGAACCGGCTCTCCAGTGGTCTTCGACTGGCAGAGGACGCATGGCGGCTGCCGCCGAGCGAGCCGCGCCGGTTCGCGTTCCTGCCTCCCCTGGCATGGAGCCCGAGCCGCCCGCACAGAGCCCCCAGCGGTGCGCGGTCACCCACCGCTGGCGCGAGGTGATGCGGGTTGAAAGGGCGGGATGTCGTGGCGGGTGCATGCGCCGGCCAGAACCGCCGGCAGGTGCAATGCGCGATGAAGAACGCTCCCTGCGTCATCCACCTGCGTCATCCACCTGCGCCTGCCGGAACGCGCCGACGATCCGCTCACCGAGACCGCGCGGGAAGATGCGCGCCAAATGCTCGCGCACCCTCGCGGCCTGTATCAAGGCCTCCCCTGACGGATTCCCGGGAGACCGGCTGCCCAGTGGCCGCCGGCGCGCCCTGACGTACGGGCGCGACCCGGAGCACGAGATCCGTACCGGGATCGGACCGCTCGCGGCCCGGCGTTCCGAGGTCCGATGCCGGGCGGCACCCGCCTCTCGACCGGGCGGGATCCGGGCAAGAGCGCTGGCTGCGCTCCGACCTGACGGCGCGCCGGTAGGTCTGCATCTTGGCGGTCAGCGTCCATATCCAAGCCCAACGGAGCCCGCCGCGGCATGCAGGTTCAATGTGATCCGCGCGACGCAATTGGGGAGGAAGGAGCCCGTCAGCTTTCTCGGCAGCAAGCGGGAGGGCGCCGCCGCCGATGGCACGCTCGGGTTCCGGACAGCCCTCGACGGGATCTTCGCCGGAACGCGGCACCGGAGATACCACGGCCACGAGGCCACCAGACCTCCGAACGCGTTCCCGACTGCGCGCAGCTACACTTTGCGAACCCGATCGAGCGCCTGAACCGCGAAGCGCCGCGCCGATGTCGTCGGCATCTTCCCCGATGAAGCCTGCGGAACACGCCGGATCGGCACCGTTCAATGCAAGCAGAAGCGCGAGTGGGGCCCCGGCACAGCTACATGCAGGCCGCGGCCGTCTCGCGCATCCATGCCGCCGAGCCCGATCCCGTTCTCAGCATAGCCAGGCAGGCCGCCCGATCATGCCGTCAGGCCATCTCGCAATTCCCACGACCTTGATGGGCCTGACCGCGCCCCTCGCGAGGATGCGCCGAAGCGGGCGCCCCGCGGCCGTCGCCCTCCGCCCGGGGGGATCCGTCGCGGCGGCAGGGGGGCATGCATGTGGCGCGTGTCGAAGGCCACCCGGCCTGCACGACGTTGCGGCACCCATGAACCTGACGGGCAGCTGCCGCAGCGACGCGCCTGTGGCGAGCGTCCCCGGCGCGCCCGGGACCGGGGTGCGGCATCACACCCGGACCGGAAGCCGGCGGGAAGCCGGGGCCGCGAGTCCTGGGGCATGGCGATCTTCGCCAATCGCAGGCGCCGACCCCCGAGCATCGGACACCGCCCCCGGCGAGGTAAGGGTGCACACAACCATCGGCATCGCCGCCCGATCGGGCAGCACCCCGGTCAGCGATCACGAGACAAGGTCAGATCGCGTGGCCGGGGTCACTGATCCGGTCCCTCGCTCAGGATCGCGAGGAACTCGGCGCCGTAGCGCTCCAGCTTCTTGTCGCCGATGCCGGAGACACTCCGCATCTCGTCGAGGGTCCGCGGGCGCCGGGCGACCATGTCGAGAAGCGTGCGGTCGGGGAAGATCACATAGGCCGGCACCCCGGCGGCCTCGGCCAGGGCGCGGCGGCGTGCCTTCAGGGCGGCGAGCAGCGGGGCATCGGCGTCGGAGACGGCCAGCACCGCCGGGCCCCGCGCGCGCGCCTTCGCCGCCCTCGCCACCGTGTCGCGGCGCAGCGTCAGGCGCCGCTCGCCGCGCAGGACCGGGCGGGCCGCCTCGGTCAGGAACAGCGCGCCATGGCGGGCGGCATCCGGGCGCAGCAGGTCCAGCCCCTGGAGCTGGCGGAAGATCACCGTCCACTCGCCCTTCGTGAACTCCTGCCCGACGCCGAAGGTCGGCAGGCGGTCATGGCCGCGCGCGGTGATCTTCTCGGTCTTCTGCCCGCGCAGGATGTCGATGAGATGCCCGGCGCCAAACCGTTCCTCGGTGCGCAGCGCCGCGGAGAACGCCTTCTGCGCGGCGACGGTGGCGTCGAACGTCGCCGGCGGGTCCCGGCAGATGTCGCAATTGCCGCAGCCATCGGCCACGGCCTCCCCGAAATAGCCGAGGAGCGGGATCCGGCGGCAGACCGGGCTCTCGGCCAGTGCCAGGAGGGCGTTCAGCCGGGCATGGTCGGCGCGCTTGCGGTCGTCGGGGGCGTTGCCCTCGTCGATCTGCGCGCGGCGCAGGCGGATATCGTCGGCGCCATAGAGCGTGAGGGTCTCGGCGGGCGCGCCGTCGCGGCCCGCGCGGCCGATCTCCTGATAATAGGCCTCGATGGACTTCGGCAGATCGGCATGCACGACATAGCGAATGTCGGGCTTGTCGATGCCCATCCCGAAAGCCACCGTCGCGCAGACGATCATCCCGTCCTCGCGCTGGAAGCGGGTTTCGGCCTCGCGGCGCCGGTCCGGGTCGAGCCCGGCATGGTAGGCGAGGCTGAGATGCCCGTCGGCGGCGAGCGCCGCGGCGAAATCCTCGGTCCGCGCCCGCGTGCCGCAATAGACGATGCCGGAATGCCCCCTGCGCGCCGCCGCGAAATCGAGCACCTGCCGGCGCGGCCCGTCCTTGGCCGCGAAGGCGAGCGCGAGGTTGGGCCGGTCGAAGCCGCGCAGGAACCGCCGCGGCGGCTGCGCGAAGAGCCGTGCGACGATCTCCTCCTGCGTCTCCGGATCGGCTGTCGCGGTGAAGGCGGCAAGCGGGCATCCGAGCGCCTCCCGCATGGCGCCGATCGCCAGATAGTCGGGCCGGAAGTCGTGCCCCCACTGGCTGACGCAATGCGCCTCGTCCACGGCGATCCGCGTGACACCGGCCCGCGCCAGCATCTCGGCGGTGTCCGGCCGCCCGAGCCGCTCCGGCGCCATGTAGAGGAGCTTCAGCCGCCGCTCGCGCAGCGCATCCCGGATCGCGGCCGACTCGTCGCCGGTGTTGGCGGAGGTCAGCGCCCCGGCCGCGACACCGGTTTCCTCGAGCGCCCGCACCTGGTCCCGCATCAGCGCGATCAGCGGCGAGATCACCAGCGTCAGACCATCGCCCACAAGGGCAGGCAGCTGATAGCAGAGCGACTTGCCGCCGCCCGTCGGCATGATCGCCAGCACATCCTCGCCGGCGACCACGGCCTCGACGATCTCCCGCTGGCCGGGCCGGAACGCCTCGAACCCGAATACCGACCGCAGTGTTTCCTCGACCATCTCCATGGCGCCACGCCTAGCGGATCGAAGCCGAAAAACCCAGAGCCGAACCGGCCTGATCCGACAATGCGGATCGCTCGTGTCCGGCGCGGTCCCGTCCGTCTACTCCGCCGCGGCGGTTGGCCGCCCACCGCCATCTGCCGCTCCACGAGATTGCGGACGCTGCCCCGGCAGGAGGTACGGCCGCGCGTTGCCGACCACCAGCCCCGCAGGTGCCCGGCGCAGGGAGTTTCCGAGCAGCCAGTTCCCATCTGTCCGGCGGCAATGGGGGTCGTCGCCTCATCGAGCCACGACCCTTGCCATCGCGCATTCCATCACGTCGACGGGCGTGACGCCTGTATCGGCGCCCTACCCTTCGGGCCCGTCGCCATCCCGATCGGCCCAACCGCACGCATGATGGCAAGGTCGTGGTCATGCACGCGAAACTGCGAAGGTGCTCGGACGGCTGCGAGTTCACCTGCTGGAACGGCGAGATTGTCCGCGGCGCCTTCGTGGTCGGCGCCCACGACCGCGAGATCATCGCCTGGCGGGCGGTCACCGGCAGCGGGATCAGCGGCGCGGGCGTCCGGGACGTGATGCCCGGGGCCGTCGAGGCACGATTCCGATGCCCCGGCGCGCCATCGTCGGTCAAATGGCTCTCCGACAATGCACGGCAAAGGAGACATGCCGCGTCGCCGCGCAGCTCAGCCTCGCACCCTGCTTCGCACCGGTCGCGAGCCCCGCGAGCAACGGCATCGGTGAAGCCTTCGCCAAGACACTGAAGCGCAAAGATGTCCGCGTGAACCCGTTGCCGGACGCCGGCACCGCACTTGGCCAGATTGACGGATGGTTCGAGGACCACAACGAGAACCATTCCCGTTCCGGGCTACGGATGCGCGCGCCCCGCGAGCTCAGACGCGCCCGCAAACCCGCCGAGGTGTCCGATATACGGGGACAACACCAAGTCCCGACCTCGCCGTCATCGACGAGCCTGGCCCTCCGCGCTTCGCCCGGAGCGGTGGCCGGCCGCCGCTTCACCGCAGCAGCCGACTCCGCGCGCCGCCCCCGATCAGTGCAACGGCCGGTCCCGCTTCCGGCGCATGGCCCAGCGCCCCTCGCGAAGCCGGGACGACGACTACCGCTCCCGACCGGCCCACTGCCACCGCGTGATCGTCGGGGCCGGCAGCGCGAGCTGGCCCGCCGGCAAACGCGCCCGGCCCCCTCCGCTGATCACCCGGCAGCCGCCCGAGCACCCTCCGCCCACGGCTCCGCCGCGTTCAGGCTCTCGCCGGGCGGCGTCCCTTCATCGAGGAGGTCTGCAATGAACGCCGCCTGTACTCCGCGCTCGGCTTTCTGAGCCCAGCGCGCTGGGAGGAGAGCAACCGCCCGGCCCGGCTCAAAGCCGGAGCCTGACCCTGTCCGGCCACGGGGGCGCACTCCATCGGGAGGTCGCGTTCGCGCGCCGATTGGCAGGCTGGCAGATCCGTTGC
The DNA here is from genome assembly GCF_030270585.1 of Paralimibaculum aggregatum. Classification (GTDB taxonomy): domain Bacteria; phylum Pseudomonadota; class Alphaproteobacteria; order Rhodobacterales; family Rhodobacteraceae; genus Thermohalobaculum; species Thermohalobaculum aggregatum. Next base: position 26,524 of record NZ_BSYI01000051.1, on the reverse strand, counting down.
CAGCGCATCCCGGAGGATCTTGACCTCGAGGGTCTGGCGACCGAACTGGCGCTCGTACTCGCGAACGCTCGGCTCGAGCTTGTGGGCCTCTGCATTCCCGTTCGCGCCGTCATCCGCTGGCATCGCCCCCTGTCATCGAGCGGCGCCAGCAATGCGGGCGAATGGGCGCGGTGCCGACGCCGGGCACCGGTCGTCACCTCGATACCTGGATGGTGTCCCGACATGATCCTGCGTCGGGGGGTCTCCTCCAGGCTCTGGCCCAGGCCGGGTGTCCGGTTGAAGCGGGGCCACCCAGTGCCTCGCCCGGCCTACCGATCTCGGTCGGTCAGGTCGAACGCCCAGCCGCGGCGGGCATCGAGCGGTCCCTGCTTGCATGGATGGGCTCGGGATCGGCGCGGCCAGCCGGAAGCCGGCTGACCGTCTCGGCGGTGTGCCTGGCGCGCTACTTCACGCCATAGGTCGAGGCGTCAAGCTTGTCGTAGATCTCCTTCTGAGCGAGCGCGGCGAGTGCTTCCACATCGGTCCGGTCGACCCCTTCGAGCAGCGCGTCCCAGCGATCGACGACCTTCTTGAACTCCGCCAGGATCTCCTCCGGGTTCTCGACCCCGCGCTCCTTCGCCGCCGCGATGAGAGCCGCCTCATCCGATGCAACGAACTCGGCGAGCGCGGCCTCGAGCGCGGCATCGGGCTTGTAGACCGTCATGCCCTTGGCGATGGCGGAGTCGATCGCCTTGTCGACATCGGCGCTGAACTCCACCCGCCCCTTGGCCAGGAAATAGGCCATCTGGCCGAACAGGACCTCGCGCTGCTCCGGGGTCAGCCCCTGCCAGAACGCCTTGTTGTAGCCCCAGAGGAAGCCCGCATAGTAGTTGCCGATGGCCAGCGTGTTCATCGAGGTCACGACATCCCCGAGGCTGAAGCTGTCGAGGCTGTCCCCCGGCGTCACCGCGCAGTCGAGCGATCCGGTGTCGAGCCCGGTATACATCTCGCTCGAGGGGATCGAGACCGGCACCGCGCCGACATGCTCGGCAAAGCGCGACCAGGCGCCGCCGGCCATGCGTAGACGCTTGCCCTGGACATCCGCCAGCGTCTCCACCTTGGTGTTGCACATCATGTAGTATTCGGAGGTCGAGTATCCGCCGCCGAAGACGACGCCGTTCCGGCGCCACTCCTCGAGCGCCGCCGGGTTGGTCATGCTGAACTCGGTCGATGCCATGGCCATGACGAAGGGATCGGTGTTGTAGAAGGCCATGTTGCCGATGAGGTTCTCGACCGGCAGCTCGGCCGGCGTATAGGTGCCGGCGTGATAGGTGACCTGGGCCACCCCGTCGCGCACCCCCTGGAGCGAGGCGGCCGCAGGGATCAGCGAGCCGCCGGAAAACACGCGGAAGGTGATCTCGCCGCCCGTCGCCTCGGCCACCTTCTCGGCAAACTCCACATAGGGTCCGCGCACGAGCGAGTGCCGCTCGGCAAAGAAATGGTTGCTGTTGTATTCGGCCGCCGGTGCCGGTGCGACCGCCGCCATGGCCAGGGCTGTCGAGGCCCACAATATCCGCATGTTCATCTGGTTGTCCTTCCGCTCCTGCTGGTTGGTTTTATCCTGCCATCAACGAGGGCAGGTAGAGACTGATCGCGGGGAAGGCGATCAGGAGTGCGAGCGTGACGAGGTCCATCGCGAGGAACCATGTCGTGCCCGAGATGATGTGTCCGAGCCGGACCTGCCCCGAGAGCGCACGGTGCAGCACGTAGAGGTTGAGCCCCACGGGCGGCGTCACCAGCCCGATCTCGAGCAGCTTGATGGTGATGATCCCGAACCAGATCATGTCGACCTCCGCCGCATCGAGCACCGGCAGGAGGGTCGGCAGGGTCAGGAGCATCAGCCCGATGGAGTCGATGAACATGCCGAGGAGGACGAAGAGCGCGGCGATCATCACGATGATCACGATCTGGTCCTGCGACACGGCCAGCATCGCCTGTGCCAGCGCCTGCGGCACCCCGGAGAGCCCCATGAAGCGGGTGAACATCACCGCGCCGATCGTCAGGAAGAAGATCGAGGAGGTCGCGACGACGGTCTGCCGGATCGCCAGCCACAGCGCCTCGCGGGTCGCCTGCCGGCGGATCACGGCGATCGCCAGCGCCATCGAGGCGCCGACCGCACCGGCCTCCGTCGGCGTGAAATAGCCCCCGAAGATCCCGCCCAGAACTCCGAGCACGAGAACCGGGAACGGCCAGACGGACAGCACCAGCCCGAGCAGCCGCGACAGCTCGAACCGCTCCTCGACCCTCGGCGCGAGCCGCGGGCTCCAGCTGCACCGCACGGTGATCATCGCGATGTAGACGAGAGCCGAGAGGATGCCCGGGATCACGCCGGCCATGAAGAGCTGGCCGATGGATTGCTCGGTGAAGATCCCGTAGAGCACCATCAGGATCGATGGCGGGATCAGCGAGCCGAGCGTGCCCGAGGCGGCGATGACGCCGGTCGCGAGCGACGGGTGATAACCCGCCTTCAGCATCTCCGGCACCGCGATGCGCGACATCGCCGCCGTCGTCGCGATGCTCGAGCCGGAGGCGGCGGCGAACAGGCCGCAGGCCCCGACGCTGGCAGAGGCGAGGCTGCCCGGCACCCGCGCGAAGAGCATGCGCAGGAGCGAGAAGGCGCCGGTGGTCATGCCGGTGTTGGCGGCGATGAAGCCCATCAGCAGGAACATCGGGATCGCGGTCAGCGACCAGTCGCCCATCAGGTTGAACGGCAGCGCGCTGACGATCCCGAGGGCGGCGGTCCAGTTCAGCATCACGAAGATGCCGGTGACGGAGACGATCATCAGCGCGACCCCGATCGACATTCGGATCGCGAGGAGCCCGAAGAGGCAGGCGAGGCCGATCCAGCCGATCTCGAGATTGCTCATGGCCCGGCCTCGTGCGTGGCCCGCGTCACCGGCCTGCCCAGCAGCGCCATCACCATCCGCAGCGCGGACGCCACGGTGGCCAGCCCGAAGCCGAGCGGCAGCATGCAGCGCGACGGCCAGACGATGATCTCGCGGCTGCCCATCACCACCTCGCCCACGTTGAAGGCGCGGACGGCGTCCTGCCCGGTGCGCCAGGTCATGATGGCAAGGATGCCCGCGGCGGCCCCGCAGGCGAGCGTCAGGCAGATCCTCTGGAGCCAGGCCGGGTAGTGGTTGAAGAGGAGATCGACGACGACCTGCTCGTCGTCGAGCTCGACCAGCGCCATCGGCAGCATCACGATCGCCACCATGTAGTAGTAGGACGAGATCTCCACCGTGCCCTGGATCGGCGCGTTCCAGATCAGCTTGAGAAGCACGTCGAGGGTGACGTTCAGCATCATCAGCACGATGCTCAGCCCGCCGAGCAGCATCATCGCATGACAGACATGCCGGAACGCCCGCTCCATCAGCTCCCCCCGGATCCGGCCCGAACCGTCACCAGTTCCGCCCCCGTGCCTCGATCGGCCAGATATCCACCAGCATGTCGCCGCGGACCACATGGTAGACATCGTAGAGATTGACCGTCGGATCGCAGTGCGGCGTGACGCAGCTGAGCACATCCCCCGCCGCGAGATCCGCCGCCCCCTCGGGCAGATGGACCCATCCGTGCTCGTCGCCGAGGAACTTGTAGACCGTTCCCTCCGGGGCGCCCGAGACGACGATCGGCTGCGGCCCGTCCATCGCGAACGACTTGTAGCCCGCATCGGTTGTGGCCCGCCCCTCGACATTGGCGCTCACCACGGTGGTCTGGACGAACAGCGAGGTTTCGAACGGCCAGGCCGCGTTGCCGCGGGGACGCACGGCATTGTACTCCACGTCCATAAAGACGTAGGAGCCGACCTGGAACTCGTTGAAGACCTTGGCCTCGAGGTCGATGTCGTAGGAGCCGGTGCCGCCGCCCGAGACGATCTTCAGCGGTCCGAACGCCTCCGTGAGCGCCGCCTTCGTCGCGGCGATCCCCTCGAGCACGCGCCGGCCCTCGGCATCGCGCGCCACCGGGTCCTCGATATGCTGGACATGGCCCGCATAGCACTGCATCCCGAGCAGCTCGAGGCTGGCATGGGCCGTGATGTGCCGGCCGAGTGCCACCGCCGCTTCGGTCGAGCGCGCGCCGGTCCGGTTGTTGCCGACGCCGACATCGATCAGCACCGAGATCACCACGCCCGCCGTCCCGGCGGCCCGAGCGAGCAGGTCCACGGCCCGCTCGCTGTCGACGGCGAAGATCAGCTCGTCGAGGCCGCCTCGCAGCCCCACCAGGGTCTCGACCTTGTAGGGATCGACCACGGGCGAGGTCAGGAGCAGGCTTCGCACGCCCGCTTCGGCGAGCGCGATCGCCTCGCCCGGCTTGGCACAGCAGACGCCATAGGCGCCCCGCTCCATCTGCTTCCTGGCGATCGTCGCGCATTTGTGCGTCTTGGCATGGGGCCGGATACCTTCCGGCCGCCCGTCGAAGATCTCGGCCATGCGCTCGAGGTTCTGCTCGAAGATGTCGAGATCGAGCACCAGCGCGGGCGTCGCCAGCGCGGCGCGCGATCCCGGCACGCCGATCAGCCGCTGATTGGGGCCAAGCTTTCCATCGGTACTCATCGCTGTTCCTTCTTGTCTCGCGTCGCTTCGCCGGGGCCGGATGTCAGTCCGCCGCGACCAGTCTCTTGGTCATCTTCTTCTGCAGGAATTCGTCGAGCGCTCCCGGTCCGCCCTCGCGCCCGAGCCCGCTTCCCTTCACGCCGCCGAACGGCGTGTCGGCCCCGGCCAGCGCCAGATTGTTGATCCCGACCATGCCGACATCCAGGCCCTCGGCTGTCCGTGCTGCCAGCGCCTCGTCGCGGCAGAGCACATAGGCGCCGAGACCGTAATCGACATCGTTGGCCATGCCGACGACGTCGTCGCCGTCTCCGAAGGCGATGATGGGGGCGATCGGCGCAAAGGGCTCCTCGTGCATGATCCGGCTGTCGGGCGAGACCTTCGACAGCACCGTCGGCTCGAAGAAGAAGCCCGTGTTGCGCCCCGGTGGCCTGCCCCCGCCGCAATGCAAGACCGCGCCGCGCCCGACGGCATCCGCGACCAGCGCGGCGGCGGCCTCGACGCGGCCGGCATTGACCAGCGGCCCCATCGTCGTCACCGGGTCGGTGCCCTCGCCGAGGACGAGCCCGCCGGCGAAATCGACCATGTGGCGGGTGAAATCCGCGGCAATCGCCTCGTGCACGAAGAACCGGCTGGGCGACACACAGGCCTGCCCGGCATTGCGGAACTTCACCGCCCCCGCCAGCGCGGCCGCCTCTCCCGGCGGGAAATCCGGATAGACGATGACGGGCGCGTGCCCTCCCAGTTCCAGCGTCATGCGCTTGAGCGATGCGGCCGCCATCGGCGCGAGCAGCTTGCCGACCCGGGTGGAGCCGGTGAACGACATGGCCTGCACCTTCGGCGAGGCGAGCCAGCGCTCGCTGACCTCGGCGGGATTGCCGAAGACGAGGTTGAGCGCACCGGCGGGCAGGCCGGCCTCGTGCAGCGCCCGCACCAGGAGGATCGCGATCCCCGGCGCTTCCTCGGAGGGCTTGAGGACGACGGTGCAGCCGGCTGCGAGCGCATAGGCGACCTTCGCGGCGATCTGGAGCGCAGGGAAGTTCCACGGGGTGAACGCCGCGACCACGCCGACCGGCCGGTGCTCGACGACGCTCACGGTCCCCGCCGGGCGCGCCGGGAGGATCTGGCCGGTCAGCCGGATCGCCTCCTGCGCCGCCCAGTCGAAGTGATCCGCGGCCATGCCGACCTCGCGCTCCGCTTCGATCAGGGGCTTGCCCTGCTCGATGCTGAAGATCCGCGCGATGGCCGTGCTGCGCGATCTGAGCGCTGCGGCGGCGGCCTTCAGAACGGCCGCCCGATCCCAGGCATGGGTCTTGCGCCAGCGCGCGAAGCCGCGCGCGGCGGCGTCGACGGCGGCGTCGAGATGCTCCGGCTGCGCCAGCGGGATCTCGCCGATCCTCTCCTCCGTGGCGGGGTTCACGACATCGAGACGCGGCCCGCCCGCCGGGCAGGTCCAGACCCCGTCGATATGGAAGCCCGACGCCGCATAGAGTTCGGCGTTCGACATGGTCGATGCGTTGTCGTTGGTCATGCTCGCCCCCCCTCGGCGATGATCCTGTCCGCCATCTTCTCGGCGATCATCATGGTTGTCAGATTGGTGTTGGCGCTGACGATCACCGGCATGATGGAGGCATCGACGACCCGCAGCCCCTCCATGCCGATGACCCGGCACTCGCTGTCGAGCACCGCGCCGGGATCGTCACGCGCGCCCATGCGGCAGGTGCCGCAGGCATGCCAGCCATGGGTGACGTTGCGCAGGACCCAGTCCTGCAGCCGCGCATCGTCGGCGATGAGCGCGGCAAGCTCGCCTTCCGGAGCGACCATCTTCCCGATGATGTAGTTGCGGGCGGTCCGGCTGCGGTCCATCACATATGCGCCGAGCGCCGCCATCATCCGGTTCCTGAGAGTGTGGCGGCCGAGCTTGCGTTCGCGCTCGCTGTAGGAGGCGGCGAAGGGCATCGGCGCCACCCGCGCCAGTTCGTCGGACGCGAAGACCTCCGCCAGGAAGCGGACTGCCTGAACCAGGCGGTCGAGGTCGCGGCTGTCGGACAGCAGGTTCAGATCGACATCCGGCGCACCCTGCGGGTTCTGCAGGTTCAGCCGGACCGTGCCGCACGAGTACGACTTGTTGACCCAGGCGAGCAGCGCCCCGAACTGCTTGCCGATGCTGTGCCAGGCGACCTGGTTGGCGCCGAGGACATACATGTCTCCCGGTGGGCATCCGCTGGCCCCGGAGCTGTACCGCGCGCCGAAGAGGAGATGGCGCCGGACGCTTTTCGGCAGGCGCGCCTCCGGGCTCAGGAAGGCGGCGATGGCCACGGTCGGATGGTCCTGCAGGTTCGCCCCGACACCGGGACGCGGATTCGCGATCTCGATTCCGGCCTGGCCGAGATGGGCCGGGTCGCCGATCCCCGAACGCATGAGGAGTGCCGGGGAGTTCAGCGCACCGCAGCAGATGATCATCTGCCGTCCGGTCAGCTCGATCCGTTCCTGCCCGCGCAGCACGGTCACGCCGAGTGCCTTCCGCCGTTCGCTCCTGATCGCCTCGACATGGGTGTCGCAGAGGATGGTCAGATTGTCCCGCCGGCGCACCTCTTCCTTCAGATAGGCCGCGGCAGCCGAGACGCGCCGGTCGTTCCGGTTGTTGATCGGCATCGGGTAGACACCGCGGGCCGAGCCATCGTTGTGATCGGCGCGGAAGGGCAGCCCGGCGCGCTCGAGGGCCTTGCAGGCCGCCTCCGAGAAGCCGGGCCAGTCGGCCCGCGGGATGCGCCGGATCGGCAGGGGGCCGTCGGCGCCATGCTGCGCGCCCTGCATGTCGATGTCGTGCTCGAGCCGCCGGTAATAGGGCGCAACATCGCCCCAGCTCCAGCCCTCGAGCCCATGGCCTTGCCAGTCGTCGAAGTCGGACGGCAGCGCCCGGATCGCCATCATGCCGTTGATGCTGGAGCTGCCGCCCATGATCCGGCCCTGCTCGTAGGCCTTCGTGCCGGATCCGGGACGGCCGGCGCCATTGGCGACGCGCAGTCCCTGCCAGTGGTAGGCGGCGTTGTAGTAGGCGCCGTGCGGATAGCTGTCGAGGATATCGTCCGGAACATTGCCCGGCGGCGTGTCATGGCCAGCCTCCAGCAGCAGGACGCGGCTCGAAGGGTCGGCCGAGAGCCTGTTTGCCAGCACGCATCCGGCCGAACCGGCACCGACGATGATGTAGTCGAACGCGCGCTCGGCCATTCCGCTCCCGGGAAAGGTATCGCCGCGCTCGCGAGGGATCGACATGCGGTGCTCCGCGCTGTGTTCGCTATGCGCACAAGTGTGCGCTTGACGAACATCATGGCGAAGAGAAACCATATGTCAACGGGTGAATCCGGGAAGGGCACCGAGGAGGTCGCCCCGCGCAGGCCGAGGCATGTCGAGCTCCCGGCGGTGGATCCGCCGGCACCGCCAGGCGCTCCGACCTGCCGCGATGCGGCGGCAAAGGTTCCGCGTTCCTCCTTGCTGCCGTCTCGGCACAAGGCTAGCTTCGCGGTCGCAATCGCCAGGGCGGATGGATGGACGTGACAGAGACGCCGGAGTCCGGAAAGGACTGGGTCCGTTCGCTCGAACGGGGCATGCGCGTGCTGGAGGCCTTCGAGGGCAGCAGCAGCGGCATGACGCTGTCCGAGGTCGCCCAGAAGACGGGCCTGTCGCGCGCCACCGCCCGGCGGCTTCTGCTCACCCTCGCGGGAATGGGCTATGTGCGGACCGACGGGAGCCACTTCGCGCTGCAGCCGCGCATCCTGACCCTGAGCCACGCCTATCTCTCGTCCGTGGCGGTCACGGACATCATGATGCCCTACATGGAGCAGGTGCTCGAGGGCACCCTCCATGTCTCGTCCTCGGCATCGGTTCTCGACGACACGAACGTGGTGTTCGTCTGCGGCGTGCCGGCCAAGGGCCTTGTGCGCACATCCATGACCGTCGGCCTCACCTTCCCCGCGGCGCTCACCTCGACCGGACGGGTGCTGCTGGCGCAGCGGCCGCTCGAGCAGATCGACGACATCCTGGAACGCAGCACGCTGGAACGGCTGACCCCCCGCACGATCGTCGACAAGGCCGAGCTGCGCCGCCTGATCCTCGAGGCGCGACGGGACGGCTATGCGACCAACGATGCCGGTCTCGATCTCACGATCAAGTCCGTCGCCGTCCCGATCTTCAACCGCGAGAACATCTGCGTCGCGTCGATCAGCATCAGCTGCCACAACATGGACCGCAGCATAGCCAGCCTGGTGGAAGAGTTCCTGCCGCGCCTGAGATCCGCCGCGGACAGCCTGTCCAGGATCTACCCGAAATTCGGACTTCCGATAAAGTGATGACCCGTTTGGGCAAGGCGGAACCGGCGGTGAATGGCGGCGGCATGGACCGCGCCGGGGGACGCTTGCGGGCGTCCTGTCGCGGCTGGCGGCGCGGCGGCGCAAGGGCTCGACCAAGCCGACCGTGATCTCGATGCGGCTCCCGAGCCGGCAGCGTTTCCGCACGGGCCCTCCGCGCTTGCGACGATCGGATATCAAGGGAACGACGGGCCTGACGGCATGGAGGAGACGCTCGGAGCGAGAACCGCCGGCGTCACAACCGTTGTTGGCGGGTAGCGCGTGCCAAATGGGATCCACGTGTCAGGGCGCCCCGGCAGTTCACGCCAGAGAGTCCAGGTCCGGGCGATCAAGGGGGATGTCTTCCTGCCCCGGCGATTGTTGAACAAGAAGCCGCAACGCCGACCTCGTTCCGGCGGAAGGATCGGCGCGACCTGCCTCCCCGGGCGGCACCACCGATGAGGCTCCCGTCCAGAGCCGGCTCCTGATCGCCAGACGCAATCCACGCCATCCGCCGCCCGCACCCTTTGCCCACACGACCCAGCTGCTTTCAAGACAATTGCAGACCGCATCTGCTTGATCGGGTCGGACGGCACCGGAAATCTGCGCGATGAGACGCCATGAGGGAACCCTTAGCCAGGGCCATACGGCCTGGCGAGCGGCTCGGCTACACTCTGGCCGCATCTGCACGCCATGCCTGCGCGAACACGCACAATCCATCAGGGACATAGGATAGAGGCGCTCAGCGCAATTGATCTCGCGGCCTCGCCGCCGCCTGGCTCGCCCTGTCGGTGCATGCCCGAACCACAACGCTCGTTGCCGAGTTCACGCCGTTCACTGCCGGTTCGTGCCCATCGTCAATTGCACCGTCATCTCTGCCTCGGTGGCGGTGCGGGATGGCAGCACTGCGTTTGAGCGTCGGATATCGGCTCGGGCGGCCACCCTGGCGCGGGTGCAATGCACATGGCTGGCGCGGACCAGGGCACGCTGGGCCGTCAGGGCCGAACTGCTGCGATAGGGGTGGTCAGTGGTGGTGCCCGTCGGGCGCAGCTCCGGGCGTTCATCGCGGGAACCTGGGCATGGCGATCAGCGCGTCGATGCCGCGCGCGAGCGGGATCGGTACCGCAAGCCTGCACTGCGTGACGTCCGCCCTGCCTTCGACGCCACCCTTGTATTTCACCGCCGCCGGCCGCCGGGCTCTCGCATCGCCGCGCAACATGGCACGGCCGCCACGACCCCCGCGCACCTCACGAGAACGCCCGAAAGTTCGCCGGGCACCAGGGCACGGCTTCGGCGGTGCCCCCTGCCGCCGTCCGGGGCCTGCCCGATGACAGCACCGCGATCCGCCAGCCTCATAATGCGTGCCGGGATCTTCGTCCGGCATCCTGGCGGCGCCGGGCTCGCGTTCGTCTGCGCAACGGTGCCGCGGTCGATCCGGAAGGGCCGCGCAGCCGCCCGGCGGCAGGCCCAGAGGGCAAGGTGCGGTTCCCGTTGCGCATGCTGCCGAATTGGGCCCGCCGTTCCACAGGCATCGATGAGCTGCTGCCGGTCCCAAGCTGGCGCGCGTCTCCGCCGGCGACGTCCGTGGGACGCTCACTGCGCTCCCCGGCGCGGGCTTGCCAAACGCGGCGCCGGGCGTCGTCACCTGCCTCTCGACCGGGCGGGAGCTGGGCAAGAGCGCCGGCAGCGCCCCGATCGCTAGGCGCGCCGATACGTCAGCATCTCGGCGGACAGCGCCCATCTCCAGGCCCGGACGGCCCCCCCGGGGCATGCATGATTGCCGTGATCCGCGCGACGCCATAGGGGAGGAAGGAGCCCGCCAGCTTCCTCGGCAGCAAGCGCGAGAGCACCGTGGACGATGGCTCGTTCGGGTTCCGTGCGGCCCTCGACGGGATCTTCGCCGGAGCGCGGCAACGGAGATACGGGGGCCACCTGACCGCCAGCCCGCAGAACGCGTTCCCGACAGCCATGGCGCACACGGTGAAGTCTGGCCTGCGCAACTTCTGGCAGGCCGAGACCCGCGCTGTCGCCGGGGTGGCCTTACAGGCTTCCGCCCGGGAACACGGCGCCAAGGTCGTCGTCTGCCGAGTGAAGCACCGCGACGCCTTGCTGACCGTCTTCGATTTCCCCGCCGGGCAGCGGGATCGTTCGCGCGCGGCACACCGCACCGCGAGTGTCATCGCTACCGTCAGGTACCGGACCGCCCGGACCTGGGACGCCCCGCCGCACAAGGCCGCCAGGCTCATGACATTCGCACCTCATCGCGCCGCTTCGGGGAACTGCGCCGGGCGCGAACCGGTTGCCTCTTGCCGTCGAGGACAGCGGGTTCACCGGCGGCGCCGATCTCGGCGCCGAAGCCCGCACCGCCCGACCGGGCCGCGCCCTCCGCGGTCGGACATGGCTCCCGGATGGCACCCTGCAGACCCGCCACGGAAGCGGCGCCTTGGCTTCAGTTGCCGAGGCCCTCGAACCAGTCGAGCACGATCCCGGCCCAGCCCTTCGGGAGACGATGCCCGCCACCGTGCAGCACAAGCTCGAGGCTGCCGGTGTCGCAGCCCCAACGCTTGCGCCAGAAATCGCTGGTCACCTCATGGCTCGCGGGATTGCTCGGGCAGCCATTCTCGCTCCGCCAGAGTTTCAGCCCCTGCCAGATATCGGCCTGGGTGAAGCTGCCGAATTCCGGGTTCTCGATCCTGCGCCCCTCGAGCGGCACCACCTTGTCGGCGAACCCGTGAATGTGGAGCATGTTCACCGGCCCGGCGCAGTCCCCGGTCGCCGGCAGCCAGAAGCCGCCGGCGATCGGCGCGTATCCGCGGACAAGGCTCGGGGTCAGGCAAGCGACCTCCCACACCATCGACCCGCCTCGGGAGAACCCGGTCAGCAGCACCCGGTCCGGGTCCAGCGTCGCACGGGCCACGGCATCCGCCAGCACGTCGCGGATGAAGCGGACATCGTTGCGCGGATAGGTCAGCCATCCGTCGCGAAGTGCCCAGTCGGCCGGCTTGCCGTCGCGCCATGGCAGGGCGGTCGGTGCAATCACCGCGTAGCCTCGCCCCGTGAACCGCTTCACCAGGTCGGTGTTGCGGATGACCTTGGCGCCGGTGCCGCCATAGCCATGCAGAAAGATGACGGCCGGCCCGCCCTGCCATCCGTCGGGCACGGCGATGTGATACTCGCCGGAGGCGATCCTGCAGGGCCGGGTGTCCCCGCCGCAGTCGAGCGCCCGCGCGGCACCGGCGGACAGGAGCACGGCCCCGAGAAGAACGAGCCTGCGGAGTAACGCGCATTGCCCCGGTAGCGATCTCGGCGCGCGGCGAGCCATCAATTCGGCAGGCTGCTGAAGCTCCACCGGTGCACCCGCCGGATACCATCGCCGCCCCTGCGCCAGACCCGCAGGTTCTTGTCGAACTCACGATGCATTTCGCCCGATTTCGTCGTCCTGCTGACCTCGTCCCAGAACACTTCGATTGCCGTATCGTCAGGAACGATCTCCAGGTTCTCAATGGTCGAGGTCTCGTCGCTGAACCCGGCCTGCAGGAACGCGCGAAACATGCGCGCCGCGTCGCCCGAATTGAAGTCCTCATCGCGCTTCTCGCCAGCAGCGGCAATTTCGGACACCGTATCGGCGGTCGCAGGCGCCCCCATTGCCGCGACAAGAATCAGGTGGACAATCAGGATTTTCATTCCGCTTGCTCCACGCGTATTCAGTGGAACACCCTACCATTCCCTGGACAGGGATACCAATTCGATCCGCCAGAAGCAGGGTTCCAGATCGCGATCCAGGCTTGTTAGATCGATTGGCGGGTCATCCATGCGCTGATCTGGTCTAAACGGTCTGCCGGGTGAGGAGGTGGGGCTCTTCCTGCGCGCAATCGGCATCGCAAGGGCGCGCACAGGATCGGACTCGCAAACCCTGCCGGCAATTTCCGCCGGTGCCTCTGCCTCGAAACCGCACCCGCCCCGTAGCGTGAAGTGCCAGAGGGCAGACGGGCCGCCAGCGTTGAGGACATCGCACACCAAACCCGGACAAGGCCCGGAACATCTCATCCGTGACCGTCTGCGCCCGGTCGACAAAAATCCCCGGGTCTCCACCGCTCGTGGCCGTGCCGTCGCCCTGCCGGTTCCGGCGACCAGGCTCAAAGGCCCCCTCTCCCGCAGCCAGCGCTCCAGACTGGCCGGTACGGCTACAGCTGCTCGTGCGGGATGTGGCAACGGATGGAGTGGCCGCCCTTGCCCCGGCGCCATGGCGGCATGTCGGTGTCGCATTGTGGGCCCAGCTTGCGCGGACATCGGCGCTGGAACGGGCAGCCGCGCGCCGGCGGCGATCGCTCGGGGATATCGGCCGCGGTGAGCCTTGGCGCGGTATCCGGGTCCGGTTCGAGGACCGCACCGAGAAGAACCTCGGTATAGGGATGCGAAGGTGCCGCATAGACCGCGGCGGCCGGCCCGATCTCGCACAGACGGCCCTGGTAGAGGACCGCCACCCGGTCCGAGAGCGCGCGCACCACGGCAAGGTCGTGACTGACGAAGACATAGGCCGTGTTCCGGCTTCGGCGGAGCTGGTCGAGCAGATCCAGCACCGCCGCCTGGACGGAGACGTCGAGCGCGGACGTCACCTCGTCGCAGAGCACGAGATCGGGTTCTGCAGCGAAGGCGCGGGCCACCGCGACCCGCTGTTTCTCGCCGCCCGAAAGCTGGCTCGGCAGGCGATCCATGTAATGGGCGCCAAGACGGACGCTTTCCAGAAGCGCCTCGGTGCGCTGCCGCAGCGCTTCGCCGGAGAGTCCGAAATAGAGCCTGAGCGGCTGGGCCAGGATCTCGGCGATGGTCTGGCGGGGATTGAGGCTTTCGTCCGGGTTCTGGAAGATCAGCTGCACGCGGCGCAGCTGGTCCGGGCGGCGATCGTCGACCAGCGGCGGCAGCGCACCATCGCCGGCCAGCTCGATCCGCCCGCCCGCCGGCGGGAGCAGTCCCGCGACCGCCTTCAGGATGGTCGACTTGCCCGAACCGCTTTCTCCGACGAGGCCGAGCGTCTCGCCCTTCGCAAGCGCGATCGTGATCCCGTCGACGGTGGGCGTCGCCGTCGGTCTGCGGCCGAAGAGCTGGTCGAGGATACCCGGCCGGGCATAGCTGATCGAGAGATCGCCGAGCGAAAGGATGGCGTCGCTCTCGGCGATCACGCGCCGCCCGGTTTCGGCGGGAGCGCGGGCAGGCAGGCTGCCCACGCGATCGGCGTGATGGCAGCGCACGCGGGCGCCCGAGGGCAGTGTCGCGAGTTCGGGCCGCGCCGTCCGGCAGCCCTCGCCGGCGATCGCGCAGCGCTGGACGAAGGCGCAGCCAGCACCCGCCTGCCCCGGAGCCGGCGGACGACCGTCGAGCGCCAGGGGCAGCCGGGCGTCGGCCAGCTTGGGGATCGAGGCGAGCAGCCCACGCGCATAGGGATGGCGCGGATTGCGCAGTACCTCGCGCGTGGTGCCCTCGAGCACGGCCTCGCCGGCATACATCACGACGACCCGGTCGCAGACCCGCGCGATGGCCCCGAGGTCATGGCTGACATAGACCATCGCCATGCCGGTCTCGGCGGCGAGATCGCGCAGAAGCTCGAGAACATGCGCCTGCGTCGTGACATCGAGACCGGTCGTGGGTTCGTCGAGAAGCAGCGCTTCGGGTTCGCCTGCGAGCGCCATCGCGATGGCGGCGCGCTGCTGCTGGCCTCCCGACAGTTCGTGCGGATAGCGCCCTGCGATTGCCGAAGGATCGGGCAGGCGCACCTGTTCCAGAAGCTCGACCACGCGCACGGCATGTTCGCCCTCGGGCAGTTTCGAGTGGAGCCTCAGTGCCTCGGAAAGCTGCGCGCCGATCCTGAGCGTCGGCGTCAGGGACTGGCCGGAATTCTGCGGGATGAGCGCAAGTCGCCCGCCGCGGATCCCCTCCAGTTCCCTGCGGGTCAGCGCGAACATGTCGAGCCCGGCATAGCGCGCCTCGCCACCGATCACCCTCAGCCCGTGCTTGAGATAGCCCATCATGGCCAGCGCCAGTGTCGACTTGCCGGAGCCGCTTTCGCCGACAAGGCCTAGGCTCTCGCCCGGGCGGACCGCGACGTCGATGTTGCGCAGGACCGGCAAGGTGATGCCCGAGCGCCCGGTGAAACCGATGGAGAGGTCCCGGACCCGAATGAGAGGATCCACTGTCATCGTATCCTTCATCACACAGGAGCCTTCTGCGCGCGGTCGATCCCGAGCGCCTTGGCCAGCGCGTCTGCCGTCAGGTTGATGCCGATGATGAGCGAGGACAGCCCGAGCACCGGCGCCAGCACGCCGGACGGCGCGAAGGACATGTAGCCCCGCGCATCGGCGATCATCAGCCCCCAGTCCGGCGTGGGCGGCGAGACCCCGAAGCCGAGGAACGACAGCGACGAGAATGCGAGCAGCATCCAGGACCAGCGCATCGCGCCCTCGACCAGCAACGCGTCGCGGACATTCGGGAGAAGCTCGCTCCGGATGATCGTCATCTTGCCATGCCCCCGGGCGCGGGCGGCCTGCACGAAGTCGCGGGCCACGACGTCATGGGTGGCGGCGCGGGCGATGCGGATCACCGGGATGCCGTAGAAGAAGGCGAGCGTCGGGATCAGGACCTCGATCCCGGTGCCGAAGGTCACGATCAGCAGCAGCATCTTCAGGATCCACGGCAGCGACAGGAAGGCATCGACAACCCGCATCAGCACGTCGTCGATCTTGCCGCCGACGAGACCGAAGAAGATGCCGACGAACCCGCCCCAGAGCACCGCGATGGGCGTGGCGATGCCGGTGACGAGTATCGCCTCTCGTCCGCCGAGAAGCGTTCGGCTGAACGTATCGCGGCCGAGATGGTCGGTGCCGAACCAGTGCAGCCCGGAGGGGCCCTGAAGGATCAGGTTTGCGTCGACCGCCTTGTAGTCGTAGGGCGCGAGCCACGGCCCGAAGATCGCGAGCATCAGGTGGAAGGTGACGAGTCCGAGGCCGATCGCGCCGGAGGGCCGCGCGGTGATGTCGGCGGTCACGCCGACGAAGCGCGCGGTGAAGGATGGGCGGCGATGGATGCTTGCGACAGCCATCAGCCCTTCCTCATGTGCATCGTGCGCAGGCGCGGATTGGCGATCATGGTCAGGAGGTCGGCAGCGAGGTTCACGCCGACATAGACAGAGGCGATGATCAGCGCGATCGCCTGCGTCACCGGAAGGTCCCGGTCGGAGATCGAGTCGATCATCATGCGCCCGAGGCCGGGATAGTTGAACACGGTCTCGATCACGACGACGCCGCCGAGAAGCCAGGCGATGGTCAGGGCCACGACATTGATCGCGGGCAGGAGCGCGTTCGGCAGGACGTGCCGGAAGACGATCCGCCAGTAGGGCACGCCCTTCAGCGTCGCCATCTGCGCATAGTCCGAGGCCATCGCCTCGATCACCGAAGACCGGACCGTGCGCAGGATGTGAGCGGTCATGACGAATGTCAGGACCATCATCGGCAGAAGGATCTCGGGAAAGAATTCCGCCACCGGTGCATCGGCCGAGGTCAGGACGATGCCGGGGATCCAGCCGAGCCAGACCGAGAAGATCAGAATGAGTATGGTGGCCGAAACGAATTCGGGGATTGTCATCGCCCCGATCGCGATGGTGGAGATTGCGAGGTCCGCCAGCCGGTCGCGCCAGAGCGCGGCGACCACGCCAAGAAGGAGCGCCAGCGGCACGCCGACGAGCATCGAGCAGGAGGCCAGGAGAAGCGTGTTGCGC
The DNA here is from genome assembly GCF_030270585.1 of Paralimibaculum aggregatum. Lineage (GTDB taxonomy): Bacteria > Pseudomonadota > Alphaproteobacteria > Rhodobacterales > Rhodobacteraceae > Thermohalobaculum > Thermohalobaculum aggregatum. Next base: position 9,821 of record NZ_BSYI01000051.1, on the reverse strand, counting down.
AGGCGGTAGCCGACAAGCTCCGAGATCGGCTTCTGCCCGTTTGCCGAGACCCCGAGATCGCCGGTCAGGGCACCGGCCGCCCATTCCAGATAGCGCTCGGAGGCCGGGCGCTTCAGCCCCAGCTCCTGCCGGCAGTTTTCCAGCAGCTGGCCCTGTGCCTCGCGCTCGAGGAAGGCGGTGCACGCATCGCCCGGCAGGATCTCGACACCGGCGAAGATGATGAGCGACACCAGAAAAACGGTGATCGCCCCCAGGGCCAGCCGCCGAACGAGCATTCTGAGCATCGGGAACCTCCGCAAGCGACAGGGCCGGAACGCGGCCAAGCGCGCCCCGGCCATCGAGGTTGTCAGGTTGTCATTCGGCGACGGTGATCTTGTACCAGCGGATCGACATGTTCTCGACCGGATCGAGGTTCTGGACCCGCGAGGTCACGCCGATGAGTTTGGTGACGTGGTAGGGGATCAGCGTGCCCGCAGTTTCCTGCAGATGCTCCTGCGCCTTCACGTAGAGTGCCTTGCGCTTGTCGAAGTCCAGCTCGCGCCGGGCATCGGCCAGCATCGCGTCGAAGGCCTCGTCCTTGTAGTAGCTTTCGTTCCACTTGGCCGTCGACAGGTAGATCTCGTGCAGCGCCTGGTCGGCCGGACGCTCGTTCCAGCGCGTCACGACCACGTCCTTCTTCATCCAGACCTCGGACCAGAAGCCATCGCTCGGCACCTGCACGATGTTGACGCGGATGCCCGCCTCGGCCGCCTGTGCCTGATAGGCCTCGGCCATCGCGGGCCAGGTCGGCTCGAGCGTCGCGACATGGATATCCACGTCGATCCCGTCGGCGAACCCGGCCTCGGCGAGCAGCGCCCTGGCGCCCTCGATGTCCTGCGGGCACGACATCTCGGCGCGGTACTGGTCGGTCGGCCCCACCGGCGTGTCGCAGGCGATCGTGCCGTTGCCGCCCTCGACCAGCGCCAGAAGCGCCTCGCGATCGGCGGTCAGGCGTACCGCCTTGCGAACCCGGGGATCGGAGAACGGCTCGACATCCGTACGGAACACGAACCCGCGCCAGTTCCCCGTCGGCACTTCCTGGATGTAGAACCTGTCCGAGGCGTCGAACATCACCCGCTGCTGCGGGGTGATCCCGCTTTCCATGTCGATCTGGCCGCCGAGCAGCGCCTGAAGCCGCGCCTGCCCGTCCGGGATGCCGATGATCTCCATCCGCGCCACGCCCGGCGGGCCTTCGAAGTAGTCCATGTTGGCGACGAGCACGGTCGTGCCCTGCGCATCGAACTTCTCGAGCTTGAAGGGCCCAGTGCCGATCCCGGTCGATGCAATCGTGTCGCCCGAGCCTTCCGGGATCATGCGGAGCCGGTAGTCCATGAGCTGAAGCGGCATGTCGGCGAAGGGCGTGTCGAGCGTCAGCCTCACCGTCATCGGGTCGACCGCCTCGACCTTCGTGATCATCTTCACCGCCGATCGCGCCGGGCTGTCACCCTGCGGGTCGAGCACCCGGTTCAGCGAATAGACGACATCCGCCGCGTCGAAGTCGGAGCCGTCGTGGAACGTCACGCCCTCGCGCAGCATCAGCGTCCACTCGGTCGCGTCCTCGTTCGCTTCCCAGCTTACCGCGAGGTCCGGCGAGGGCTTGCCGTCCATGTCCGGCCGCACCAGCCGGCTCATCAGCTTCTCGGTGATCTGGAACACCCGGCCCTTGGCGATCGGGTCGAGGCTCGACTGGGCGCCCGAGCCGGTTTCATGCGCCTGCCGGAACGTGCCCTTGGGCTCGGCCATCGCGGTGCCTGCCATGGCAAGTGCGGCCACGCAGGCCGAGATCAGTCGTCTTTTCATTCAGTTCTCCTCCCTGATTTCGACCGGCGTTCGTGGCAGACGGCCATCCTGGCAGGCCACCGGTTCGGCCAAACTGGTTGCCAGAAGCCTCCGCACCGCAGGCCATTTCTGACAAGCGACAAAAATCCGGGCGATAGACAAAGAAAACTTCATGCTGAGGCCGTTGCAGGGTTTCGCGAAGCCGCGACGCGGGGTCAGATCGCGCTCTCTGGCCCAAACATTCTGAAATGCTATGATCCACCGGGACGCGGCGGTAGGGAAACCCACATGACTTCAGCGACGATCCGGGCAGTGCTCTTCGGCGGCGGCGGGGTGACACATGGCGCCGACCCGGAGCTCGAGACGTTCCTGATGTCGTGCCTTCGGTCCGTGCCGCGGATCGGCTATATCGGCACCGCGAGCTCCGACGATCCCGAGCGGCTTGCGCGGGTCGTGCACCGTTTCGGCAACCTTGGCGCGGATGTGCGGCACCTGCCGATGCGGGCGACCGCGGCCGAGGCGGCCAACTGGGCGGGCGGTCTTGACGCGATCTATGTCGGCGGCGGGCATACCGAGCGCATGCTGCGAAGCTGGCACGAGACAGGCATCGATGCCGTGCTCTGCGCAGCCGCCCGGGCCGGCGTCGTGGTCAGCGGCGTAAGCGCCGGCGCGGTCTGCTGGTTCGATCAGGCGCTCTGGGACGGAGCGGGAAGCGGATATCGCCCCCTGGACGGGCTGGGCCTGTTCCCTGGCAGTTGCTGCCCGCATTTCACCACGGAGCCGGCAAGGGCGGATGCCTATCGCCGGCACATTGCCGAGGGGAAGATTTCCGCTGGTTTCGCGATCGGCGATGGCGCCGGGCTCGCTCTGGCCGCGAACGGCGCAGCATCGGCGATCGTGGTCCGCCCCGGATCGGGCGTCTGGCGCGCGGAACGGACGGGAAATGGGGCGCAGCTCACTCCCCTGCCACCGGCCTGACTGTCATCGCCGCCGCTTCCGCCTCGATCCAGTCGCAGACGGCCCGGATCTCCGGGGTCTGCCTCGCATTCGGACGGGTCAGGATGTGATATGCCCGTTCCGGATGCAGATCGGTGGCGAAAGGCCGGATCAGGCGACCCGCATCGACATCGGCCTGCATGAACGGGAAGACGCCCAACGCGACCGCCTGACCATCCAGCGCCGCCTGCGCCACGACGTTGCTGTCGGTGACGATCGTCTCTTCCTGGAACTTCAATCCCTGAACCCCGGCTAGCTTCAGCCATGCCTGCCATTCACCGCGATCATGCTGGTGAATGACCGGATAGCGCGCGAGATCGACGGGCGTGTCCAGGCCGCCGAGCCGGCCGATGAGCGCAGGTGCCGCCATCGGCGCATAGACGATGCGGAACAGCAGGCGCGCCTCCATGCCCGTCCAGCTGCCGGTCCCCCAGTCGATCGCGACCGGCGTTGGCATCGTCTCGATACCGGTGATGCGAGGCCCGTGCTGGAGGATCAGCTCGATCTTCGGATTCTGCGCCCGGAACCTGCCGAGCCTCGGGATCAGCCAGCGCGCCCCGAAGATCGGCCCGACGGCGAGCGTGACGGTCTTGGCAGGTGTGTGGATATGGGCGTCGATCTCCTCGCGGATGTCGGAGAAGGCCTTGGCCAGGACACCCGAAAGCGAGCGCCCGGCATCGGTCAGGACAACGGCCCGTGTCTTGCGCACGAAGAGCGGCACGCCCCAGTCGCGTTCAAGCTGGCGGATCTGGTTGGAAACGGTCGTTGCGCTGACGCAGAGCTCGTCGGCGGCATCCTTGAAACTCAGCCGCCGCGCTGCCGCTTCGAAGGTGCGTAGCGCGGTCAGCGGCAGTCGGCGGGTCGGTATGCTCAATGCGGCTCTCCACGATATGACGCAACATTACTTAATCCATGCGGGCCCGAATAGTCATTTGTCGGCTTCCCGGTTCAAGGCAAAGGCTGGCGCTGGTGAGCGACGAAATCGGGAGCCCAGGTGTTGCAAAGCAAGATCGCCGACAGTGACGCCAGAGCCGGAAGGCGGAGACGACGGTCGCGCGACGACGCCCCGGCCGTCCGGGCTTCGACGGCGGTCAGCGGCGGACGATACGCGCCGCTCGACAGCAGCGAACGCGACGCGATCCATGCTGCGGCCCTCGACATTCTGGCAACCGTCGGCATGTCCGATGCGCCGGATCTTGTTGCCGCGAGTGTTCTGGAGGCCGGTGGGCGCCTGGCTGGCGACGGGCGACTGACGTTTCCGCCCGAAATGGTCGAACGGGCCATCGAGGAATTGCCGCGGTCGCTGATGCTGCCCGCGCGCGACCCCGGCCATGACCTGGTCCTGTCCCATAGCCGCGTCTATGTCGGCACCGGCGGCGCCGCACCAATGGTTGTCGATCTCGAGACGGACACCTACCGGCCGTCCACCCTCCGCGACCTCTTCGACGCCTCGCGGCTGGTGGATCGGCTTGAGAACATTCACTTCTTCGCGCGCCCGGTCGTGGCCTGCGATGTCGAGGAGCCCGAGGCTCTGGACATCAACACGGCCTTCGCATCGCTCGCCGGGACCACGAAGCACGTGATCGTCTCGGCTCACGATGCCGCGCATGTCCGTGCCATCGCCCGCATGTGCCACCTGATCGCCGGGTCCGAGGCGGCCTTCCGCGAGCGGCCATTCCTGTCGCTGAACATCAATCATGTGGTGCCGCCGCTGCGGTTTTCCGGAGATGCCTGCGCGGTTCTGGCGGAGGCGGTGCGTCTCGGCATTCCCGCGCATGTCAACACGTTCGGCCAGATGGGCGCGTCTTCCCCGGTAACCATCGCGGGGTGCGTCGCCCAGACCATCGCCGAAACGCTGGCTGGCGTGGTCTTTGCCTGGACGCTCGACCCGGCGGCGAAGGTGACATTCGGGCCGCGGCCGATGGTTACGGACCTGCGCACCGGCGGCATGGCCGGCGGCGCCGGCGAACAGGCGGTTCTGACTGCGGCCGTCGTCCAGATAGCGCAGCACTACGGCCTGCCAAACTCGACCATCGCAGGCGCGACGGACAGCAAGATCGCGGATGCCCAGAGCGGCTATGAGAAATGCCTCTCGGTGAACATCGCGGCGCAGACCGGGGCCAACATGATCACCCAGGCCTGTGGCATGCAGGCAGGGCTCATGGGCTGCTCGTTCGAGAGCTATGTCATCGACAACGAGATGCTGGGCGCGATCCTGCGCACGATGGCACCGATCGAGGTCAACGCGGCCACGCTGTCGGCGGAGGCGATCGGCGAGGTGGTGCGCGGCGCCGGGCATTTCCTCGGCCATGCCGACACCCTGGCGCGAATGCAGAGCGATTTCCTCTACCCGCAGATCGCCGACCGGCGCGCTCCCGAGGAATGGCAGGCGGCGGGCGCGCCGGATATCAGGCAACCTGCCCGGGCGCGCGCCCGGGAGATCCTCGAGACGCATTTCCCGGCGCCGATCCCGCCAGCAACGGAGGCGGCGATCAGGGCCGAGTTCGATATCCGACTCCCAGAAGACGCAATGAGGCCGGCATGAAGATCGCAGTCATTGGCACAGGGGCCATGGGGTCCGTCTACGCGGCGCATTTTGCCGAGGCGGGCCACGAGGTCATCGCCGTCGATCCCTGGCAGGACCATGTCGAGGCGATCAACGGCGCAGGGTTGCGGCTGTCGGGGGTGAGCGGCGACCGCCTGGTGCAGGGCATTCGCGCCACCACGGATGCCTCGGAGACCGAGGGGGCAGAGCTGTTCGTGCTGGCCACCAAGGCGAGCGCTGTCGGCGAGGCGGCCCGGGTGATCCAGCCCTATGCAGGCGATGCGCTGATCCTGACGATTCAGAACGGTCTCGGCGCCGCCGAACGGATCGCCGCGCATGTGGGCACCGACAACGTGCTGCTCGGGGTCGCAGACGGGTTCGGCGCGTCGATGACGGGGCCGGGCCACGCCCATCACAACGCCATGAAGCTGATCCGCGTGGGCGAGATCGCCGGCGGCATGACCGACCGGCTGGAGCGACTGGCAGATATCTGGCGCGGCGCGGGGTTCAACGTGCGCGCCTTCCCCGACATCAACCAGCTGGTCTGGGAAAAATTCATCTGCAACGTCACCTTCTCGGCCCCCTGCGCGGTCTTCGACCGGACCCTGGGCGAGGTGATGGGTGACGCGGCCCTATGGGCCATCGCCGCAGGCTGCGCGCGCGAAGCCCATGATGCCGGGCGATCCGAGGGGATCGCCTTCAGCTTCGACGACCCTGTCGCCTATGCCTTGGCCTTCGGGCAGTCGATGCCCAAGGCGCGGCCCTCGCTGGCACTGGATCACCGGGCGGGCAAGCTCTCGGAAATCGACGCGATCAACGGCATGGTGCCTGTCGTCGCAGCCCGGCACGGGCTGGCGGCCCCCTACAACCAGACGCTCACCGCCGTCATCCGCGCCCGCGAGGCGGATTTCGGAAGACCGGGCTGATGAAGGCGGAAAGCGCCGGACAAGGCATGGCCTGCGGCGAAGCGCCGATGCGGCATCTTGCGGGAAACGGCGCCAGGACCGCCTCTGGCGCGCCCGGTTTCCACCCGCTCGGCCATTGCGCGGGGATGCCAGCCGAGCGAAACGCCGGCGCGGTCTCCCATGTTCAGGCACGCAACGGACAGGGTGCGGGTGTCACGGTCGAGGGCCGGGCGCGGGCGGCAGGCAAGATCGGTGTGGCGGTGGTCATCTCGGGCCGCGGCGCGACCGCGCTTGGTCAGTGCCATTCCCACAACCTGCCGACGCTCCTGATCTCGACTAGGCCAGAGGCGATATCCATTGGCCGAAGCTGGTGTTTACTCCCCGAGATCGCTGAACAGGAGCGCATGACCGTACCGCTCTGCGCCGGTTCGGCAGCGGCACGACGGGTAGCGGATGGTTTCGGACTGCTCGCCCGCGTCCGTTCCATCCTTTCGAGCCAGTGCCCGCGCCCGTGTCACATCTCGCCGCGGCACGGCGTTCAAGTCGGGATCGTGGAAGAGAACCGGGAACCCGTTACCCTGCCACACCGTCATGCTCCATCGCCCAACGAGGCTTACGAGGCGGCGCGGATGCACCGGGCCTCGCTCCGTCCGATGGTCCTGTTCGGCGATGTCAACGTCGGCGCAGTGTCCGGCCTCACCGTAGCGGCCAGGGCGCAGGGCGCACCGCGCACCGGTCTGGCCGGGGACAGCCGCTCGAGGGTTCCCATGCCAAGGCTCGAGACTGTGGCCGAGGCGCGGCTGGCGATGCCCATCGTCATCCCGGAACATGGCAACCCGAACCGGATCCGCGGAGATCTGCGCAATCGGGACACTTTCCGCGTCGGGGTCGAAGGGATCGGACCGGACATCGCCGCACCGGCCGGGGCCTGCCTTCGCCACGGGACCCGAGTGGATGGCGCAACGGGCTTCCGTAGAAGCGTTTCCGCCGGCGTTCGACGTCGCCTGTCCGACCACGGCTATTGTCGAATGGTCGGGCTGACAGTGGCCGCTCCGGCAGGCGCGCGTGGAAATGTCTCAAAGGTGCTGCCGTGACCGGAACGCGATCGAAACTCGAACTCAGGGGCCCGCGCGTCACGATCATGGCCACCGAGGCCGCGGCCCGGGTCGAGGCGATCTTCCGGGCGCTGGGCGCGAGCGCGGACGTGGCGCGCCAGGTTGGCGAACATCTGGCGGACACCAGCCTGTGCGGCATGGAGAGCCATGGCGTGATGCGGGTTCTGCAATATGCCGCCCAGATCCGCGAGGGCGATCTGACCGCCGGGGTCGCGCCGGTCTGCCGCGAGACGGAACTGGGCGCGCATGAGGTCGACGGCGGGGGCGGGATCGGCATTCCGGCGATGCGGCTCGCCTTCGACGAAGGCTGCCGACTAGCCCAGGAGAGGGGGATCGCCGCGATTGCCATCCGCAACTGCGGCCATACCGGGCGCCACGGGGCCTTTGCCGACGATGCGGCGCAAAGCGGCTTCCTGACCTTCCTCATGGGTGGGGGAAATCGCCAGAAGTGGCGGCAGGTCGCTCCGCATGGCGGTGCACGGGCGATGCTGCCGACCAATCCATGGTGCATCGGTGCCCCCGGAGGCGCGCACGGGCCGGTCGTTCTGGACTTCGCCACATCGAAGATCGCCGGGGGCTGGATCTATGCCGCCCGCTCCGCCGGGGCGCTGCTGCCGGAGGGCTGCCTGATCGACCGGGAGGGGCGGCCGACCCGCGACCCCGAGGACTATTTCGACGGCGGCGCCATCCTGCCCTCGGGCGGTCACAAGGGCTTCGCTCTCGCGCTGATGGGCGAGTTGATCGGCGAGGCCCTGCTTGGCCCCGTGTCGGTCGAATGCAACTGGCTCCTGATCGCGATCGACCCGGCGCGCTATCGCTCTGCATCCCGTCTGACCGTCGTCGCCGAAGAGATCCTCGAGGAGCTGCGAACCTGCCCGCCCGCGCCAGGCTTCGACAGGGTGGAAATCCCCGGCGAGCGCGAGCGCGAGCATCGCGCCGCCGCGAAGGGCGCCATCGCGATACCCGAGGCAACATGGGCACAGATCACCGAACTGGCGCGATCGCTCGGGGTCGCCTAGCAAACATGCGAAAGGCTGAGGCATGAAGATCGCGAGTTTCCTCTGGAAGGACGACCCCTGGTACGGCCTGGTCGAGGGCGACAGCCTCCGTCCCGTCGAAGAGGCATTCAAGACCCGGTTTCCGTCGCTGCGGTCGGTGCTCGCAGCCGGGTCCGTTGCGGCGCTCGCCGAGCACTGTCGGAACCAGCCTGCCCTCGGCATTGACACGGTGACGTTCCTGCCGCCGGTGCCGGATCCCGAACGGACCACCTGTGTCGGGATCAACTATCCCAAACGCTACCCGCTGGATGCCAATGTCGGGCGGCCCGAGCACATCATCCTGTTCGCCAAGCTGCCGGGCACGATCCTCGGCCACGGGGCGAGCCTGGAGATTCCGGCGGGTGAGGCCGCCGCCACCTTCGACTACGAAGGCGAGATCGCCGTCATCATCGGCAGGCCCGGCCGCCACATCCCGGCAGACCGGGCGCATGAACACATCGCCGGGTACACCGCCTTCAACGACGGCTCGGTGCGCGGCTGGCAGAAGCATTCCGTCCATGCCGGCAAGAACTTTGCCGGATCCGGCGCGTGCGGCCCGTGGATGGTGACCGCTGACGAGATCGGCGCGCCCGAAGCAATGACCGTGACGACGCGTCTGAACGGCCAGATCGTGCAGCATGCGCCGGCGACCGAAATGTTCTTCTCGATCACCAAGGTCATTGCCTATGTCTCGCACCTCGCCCCGATCGCGCCCGGCGATGTCATCGCGATGGGGTCGCCGGAAGGTTCGGGTGGCAGCCGCGTACCGCCACGGTTCCTGATGAACGGCGACATGTTGGAGATCGAGGTTTCCGGCGTTGGAACACTTGCGAACCGCATAGGCACCGGCAATGCCGGCACAGCAACCGATAAATATGCGTATTCCGGGCCATCCGGTTGCTCGTTCTGACGACATCCGGTCCGGCGTTCCGGGGTATCCGGTCACTCTGAGCGCGCGCGTCTGAGCGTGTTTTCCTGTTCCCGTCGGAGGCGGTTGCCGGCAAGCGCGGCGGGAGCCATGCGCGGCGTTGCGTGCGCTCCATCACGCTGACGCGGCGCCGCGCATGGCGGGGAGTTTGGAGTGGTCCTTCGATCTCCTCCTGGTTGCCGGCATCGCGGGTCTTGCGCAGCGACGGGCCGTCGAGCGGGAGCCGGTGGGCGTTGTGGATGAGGCGGTCGAGGATGGCGTCGGCGAAGGTTGGCTCGTCGATGACGGCATGCCAGGCGCCGACGGGGAGCTGGCTGGTGATGCGCGTGGAGCCGGCCTGATAGCGATCTTCGGCGATCTCCATGAGGTCCCGGCGCTGCGGCGCGGTCAGTCGGTCGGGGCCCCGGTCGTCCAGGATGAGCAGGTCAGCCTTTGCAAGCTGCCTGAACAGCCTCGGGAAGCGGCCATCGCCGTGGC
>NZ_BSYI01000050.1 GCF_030270585.1 Paralimibaculum aggregatum | reverse complement strand
TGCCGAGCGGGAAGGTCTTGACCAGATCCTCGACCGCGAGCATCGGCGGGCCGGCGCCGTCCCTCATCGCGCCGCCTCCGCCCCGGCCGGGCGGCGCGCAGCGGGGCGCCTAGCCCGTCGCGGCGAGCCCCGGCGCGCGCGCGAGCCGCCCGGCGCAGAGCCAGCTCAGCCCGGCCATCGCCGCCGCCGCCGCGAGGCAGAGCGCCAGCCCGCCGGCCTGGTAGCTCAGCCCCGAGAGCAGCGTGCCGAGCAGCCGCCCGAGCGCGTTCGACATGTAGTAGAAGCCCACATCCATGGTGACCCGGCCGGCCGAGCTGAAGGCCAGGATCAGGTAGGAATGCAGCGAGGAGTTGACCGCGAACACCGCCCCGAAGAGCAGCAGCCCGGCCACCAGCACCGCGGTCAGCCAGCCCGCCGGCCCGCCCGCGGCCCAGGCCGCCAGCGCCAGCGCCGCCGGCACCAGCGTCAGCAGCCCGACCCAGAGCCGCGCCTGCCGGGCGATCTCGGCAACGCTCCGCGCCTTCGCCCTTAGCAGCCGCGGCGCCGCCGCCTGGACCGCGCCATAGCCGATGATCCAGCAGGCCATGAAGGCGCCGATCTGGAAGAAGGCGGCGCGGTTGCCGGCCTCCGAGCCGTCCGACAGCACGCTGTAGAAATAGACCGGGATGCCGACGACGAACCAGGTGTCGCGCGCGCCGAAGAGGAAGAGCCGGGCCGCCGAGAGCCGGTTGACGTTGCGGTCCCTCGAGAACACCTCGCCGAACCGCGCGCCCCTGCCGCCCCGCGGCAGGCCGGGCGGCATCAGTACCGCCACCGCCGCGAGGATCGCCGCCAGCGCCGCCGCCATCGCCAGCACCGAGCCGGTGAAGCCGGCCGTGCCGAGCAGCAGCGTGCCGAGCAGGAAGCCCAGCCCCTTCACCGCGTTCTTCGAGCCGGTGAGCAGCGCCACCCAGCGGAACAGCGCGCCCTTCTCGCCGGCCGGCGCCAGCAGCTTCACCGCGCTCTTGGAGGACATCTTGGCGAGGTCCTTGGCGACCCCAGAGACCCCCTGCACCGCCATCACGAAACCCACCGAGGCGGCCATCGCCCAGCCCGGATCGAGCGCGGCCAGCGCCAGCAGCGCGCCGATCTGCAGCACCAGCCCGGCATAGAGCGTGGCGGTGAGGCCGAAGCGCGCCGCGATCCAGCCGGCCGAGAGGTTGGTCACCACCCCGGCCGCCTCGTAGAGCAGGAACAGCCAGGCGAGCTGGACCGGCGAGAAGCCGAGGCTGTGGAAATGCAGCAGCACCAGCATCCTGAGCGCACCGTCGGTGAGCATGAAGGCCCAGTAGGCCGCGGTCACCGCGCAATAGGCGGCGAGCCCCTCGGGCCGGGGGGCGGCGGTCACGCCATCCCCTCCGAGATCATGCCGGCGAGATCCGCCATGCGGCAGACATAGCCCCACTCGTTGTCGTACCAGGCATAGACCTTCACCTGCGTGCCGGCGATCACCATGGTCGAGGGCCCGTCGACGATCGCCGAGCGCGGGTCGTCGAGATAGTCGGCCGAGACCAGCGGCCGCGTCTCGAAGCCGAGCACGCCCTCGAGCGCGCCCCCGGCGGCGGCGGCAAAGAGGCCGTTGATCTCGGCCACCGTGGTCTCGCGTTCCATCTCGAAGACGCAGTCGGTCAGCGAGGCGTTGAGCAGCGGCACCCGCACCGCATGGCCGTTGAGCCGGCCCTTGAGCTCGGGATAGATCAGCGTGATCGCGGTGGCCGAGCCGGTGGTGGTGGGGATCAGCGAGCTCAGCGCCGAGCGCGCCCGGCGCAGGTCCTTGGCCGGGCGGTCGACCATGGTCTGCGTGTTGGTGACGTCGTGCACCGTGGTGATCGAACCGTGGCGGATGCCGATCGCCTCGTGCAGCACCTTGACCACAGGGGCGAGGCAGTTGGTGGTGCAGCTCGCTGCCGTCACCAGATGATGCGCCGCCGGGTCGTAGCGGTCGTGGTTGACGCCGTAGACGAGGTTGAGCGCCGGCGCCTCCCTGACCGGGGCGGAGACCAGCACCTTCCGCACCCCGGCGTCGAAATAGGGCTGCAGCCGGGCCGGGGTCTTGAACGCCCCGGTGCAGTCGATCGCGAGATCGACGCCGAGCGCGGCCAGCGGCAGGTCCTCGAGCCGCTTCGCCCCGGTCAGGCGCATCCGGCGGCCGTCCACCGTGATGCTCTCGGCATCGTGGCCGATCTCCGCCCGCCAGCGCCCGTGCACGCTGTCGAACTCCATGAGATGGGCATGCAGCGCGGCATCGCCGACGCCATCGTTGAGCAGCACGATCTCGTCGGTCGTGCCCGCCCCGATCAGCCGGCGCAGCAGCAGCTTGCCCATCCGGCCGAGGCCGTTGATTGCGATCCGTGCCATGGTGTTGGTCCTCGCTCGAAGGGGGGTCTGGCGGTCACTCGGGGAACCAGTGCCGCGTCCGGTTGGCGAGCGCGACGAGGGAGAGCATCACCGGCACCTCCACCAGCACGCCGACCACCGTGGCCAGCGCCGCGCCGGAGCCGAGGCCGAACAGGCTGATCGCCACCGCCACCGCCAGCTCGAAGAAGTTCGAGGTGCCGATCAGCGCGCAGGGCGCGGCGACGTTGAAGGGGATCCGCCAGGCCAGCGCCACGCCATAGGCGATGGCGAAGATGCCGTAGGTCTGGATCAGCAGCGGCACCGCGATCAGCGCGATCACCATCGGCCGGTCGAGGATCACCTGGCCCTGGAAGCCGAAGAGCAGCACCACGGTGGCCAGCAGCCCCATGATCGACCACGGCTTCACCCGTGCCTTGAACGCCTCCACCGCCGCCTCGCCGCCGCGGCGCACCAGCTGCGCCCGGGTCAGCAGCCCCGCCGCCAGCGGGATCACCACATAGAGCCCGACCGAGAGCAGCAGCGTCCCCCAGGGCACCGGGATGTCGGTGACGCCGAGCAGCAGCGCGACGATCGGGGCGAAGGCGAAGATCATCACCACGTCGTTCACGCTGACCTGCACCAGCGTGTAGGTCGGATCGCCACGGGTGAGCTGCGACCAGACGAAGACCATCGCCGTGCAGGGCGCCGCGCCGAGCAGGATCACCCCGGCGAGATAGGCCTGCGCGTCCTCCGGCGGGATCAGCCCGGCAAAGACGTGCTCGAAGAACAGCACGCCGAGGGCGGCCATGGTGAAGGGCTTGATCAGCCAGTTGATCGCCAGCGTCACGATCAGCCCCTTGGGCTTGTCGCCGATGCGGGCGAGGGCGGCGAAATCGACGCCGACCATCATCGGGTAGACCATCGCCCAGATCAGCACCGCGATCACCAGGTTGACCCTGGCGATCTCGGCACCGGCCAGCGCCCCGAAGAGCCCGGGCGCCAGGCTGCCGAGCACCAGCCCGGCGAGGATCGCCAGCCCGACCCAGAGCGAGAGCCATTTCTCGAAGGCGCCGAGGCCCGCCGCCTCGGCCGAGGCGGCGGGGGCGGCGGGGGCGTCATGCGTGGTGTTCGCCATGTCTCAGCCGGCCTCCACGGTGGTTTCGGCCGGGGTTCCGGCATCGCTGCGCCCGATCGCGTCGAGGCGGGACTGCAGCGAGACCCGGTCGAGCTCGGCCACCGGCAGCGCCAGGAAGCCGGTCAGCCGGTGGCGCAGCGTGGCATAGGCGCGGAGGAAGGCGAGGCCGCGCTCGGCCTCGTTGCCCTCGGCCTTCACCGGGTCGGGCATCCCCCAATGGGCGCTGATCGGCTGGCCCGGCCAGGGCGGGCACTCCTCGTTGGCCGCCTGGTCGCAGACCGTGAAGACGAAGTCGAGCGGCGGCGCGCCGGGGCCCTGGAACTCGTCGACATTCTTCGCGCGCAGGCCCGCGACGTCGTGGCCGAACTTCTCCAGCACCTCGATGGCCTGCGGGTTCAGCTCGGAGCGCGGCCGGGTGCCGGCGGAGAAGGCGCGGAACTTGCCGGCGCCCTCCCTGGCGAGGATCGCCTCGGCGAAGATCGAGCGGGCGGAATTGCCGGTGCAGATGAAGAGCACGTTGAAGACGCGCTCGGGCTGGGTGGCGGACATGGGATCGGGTCCTGTGTCGAGACGTGAGAGGGCATGCGCCGCGAGCGGCACACAGAGCTCGGGCCGGCCGCGGCAGCAATCCGCGACGAGGAACTGAACCAGCGCGCCGACCCGCTCGAGGTCGATCCGGTAGAACACCGACTTGCCGACCCGCTCGGAGTTCACCAGCCCGACCCGCGCCAGCAGCGAGACATGGGCCGAAAGCGTGGTCGGCTTGAGCCCGAGGGCATCGGCGATCTCGCTCGGCCGCACCCCGTCCGGCGCGCGGCGGGCGAGCAGGCGGAACACGGCGAGCCGGCCGGGATGGCCGAGGGCGGTGAGGGTGGCGGCGTGCGATTCATTATCCATGAATCCGTGAATACACGAATTCATGGATCATTCAAGCGACCATTCGATGACGATCGAAACCGGCCGGCCGCGCCCGCTCAGAAGGCCAGCGGCGCGTTCTCCTTGACCTGCTTCATCACGAAGAAGCTGCGGATCTGCCGCACCCCCGGCAGCGCGATCAGCATCCGGCTGTGCAGCCGGTTGAAATCGCCGAGATCGCGCACCCGGATCTTCAGGAGATAGTCGAAATCGCCGGCGACGAGGTGGCAGTCGAGCAGTTCCTTCATCCCGGCCACCGCGTCCTCGAAGGCGGCGAAGCTCTCCGGCGTCGAGCGGTCGAGCACCACGCCGACCATCACCAGCGTACCGAGGCCCACCGCCTCCGGATCGACCTCCGCGCGGACATTGCGGATCCGCCCCGCCGCGATCAGCCGCTGGGTGCGCCGGTGGCAGGTCGCCGGGCTGACATTCACCGCCTTCGCCAGATCGGCATTGGAGAGCCGCCCGTCGCGCTGCAGGGCGCGCAGGATGTTGCGGTCGATTCGGTCGATCTCCCCGGCGGAAGGATCTTTCATCTGAAACCTCTTCAATGCCCCGATATCGCCAGGAATGCGCCCGAAAGGTAAGATTTCCGGAGATTCAGCGCGCAAGAAGGAAAGCACATTGCACGCCCCGCGGGCTAGGCTCCGCCCCGAAGCAAAGAGGAGACCCGGCGATGTCGCTGCTGGAGAAATTCGACCGTTACCCGCTCACCTTCGGCCCGACGCCGATCGAGCCCCTGCCCCGCCTGAGCGCGGCGCTCGGCGGCAAGGTGCAGATCTATGCCAAGCGGGAGGACTGCAATTCGGGCCTCGCGATGGGCGGCAACAAGCTGCGCAAGCTCGAATACATCGTGCCGGACGCGATCGCGAGCGGCGCCGACACGCTGGTCTCGATCGGCGGCGTGCAGTCGAACCACACCCGCATGGTGGCGGCGACGGCGGCCAAGCTCGGCATGAAATGCGTGGTGATCCAGGAGAAATGGGTGCCGCATTTCGACGCCGTCTACGACCGCGTCGGCAACATCCAGATGACCCGGCTGATGGGCGCCGACAGCCGCCTGGTGGATGACGGCTTCGACATCGGCATCCGCAAGAGCTGGGAGGCGGCGATCCAGTCGGTGAAGGATGCCGACGGCAAGCCCTATCCGATCCCGGCCGGCGCCTCGGTGCACAGATATGGCGGGCTCGGCTATGTCGGCTTCGCCGAGGAGGTCGCGCGGCAGGAGGAAGACCTCGGCTTCCGCTTCGACTACATCGTGGTCTGCGTCGTCACCGGCTCGACCCAGGGCGGCATGATCGTCGGCTTCGCGGCGCAGGACCGGGCCGAGCGGGTGATCGGCATCGACGCCTCCGGCACCCCGGCGCAGACCCGCGCGCAGCTGCGCGGCATCGTCGACGGCACGGCGGAGCTCGTCGGCCTCGGCCGGGCGGTGCGCGAGGAGGAGATCGTCGTCAACCCGGACTATGCCTATCCGGCCTATGGCGTGCCCTCGGAGGAGACCAATGCCGCGATCCGCCTCGCCGCCCGCACCGAGGCGATGATCACCGACCCGGTCTACGAGGGCAAGTCGATGCAGGGCATGATCGACCTCGTGGGCAAGGGCTTCTTCCCGGAGGGCGCGCGGGTGCTCTATGCCCATCTCGGCGGCGCGCCGGCGCTGAACGGCTACAGCTACCACTACAAGGACGGGTGAGCGGAAGGGGCCGGCGCGCCCGGCGCCGGCCCCGGGCCCCATGGCTCAGCCCATGCGGTATTCCTTCGACTTGAAGGAGAGGTGCTTCACCGTCGCCGGGGCGTCGGAGATCTTCCGGATATCCGCCCAGGTCTGCTTGTAGTTGGGCAGGATCAGCTCGTTGGTGCCGGCGTTGATCACGTTGCCCTGGGTGCCCGAGGGCGCGCCGAACAGCATGAAGGTCTCGCCGCGCCGCGCCGTCTCCACCGGATAGGCCATCGCCTGGGTGGCGCCGACATCGTTGTAGACCTCCACCAGATCCCCCGCCGCGAGGCCGAGATCCGCCATGTCGTCGGGATGGATCTCGAGGAAGGGATAGGGGTAGCGGTCGGCGACGAAGTCGTTGTCCTTGTCGAGGAACCAGTTCTGCCAGTTGATGTTGGAGCGGCCGTTGTTGACGAGGAAGCGGAAGCCGGCCTTCTGCGCCGCCTTGCCGGGGGCCTGCAGCCCGCGCCAGGCGCCGCAGCAGAACAGTGCCTTCTTGTCCTCGCGGCCGTGGCGGTCGAACTTGCCGTCGGCATAGAGCCGCTTCACGCCGATCAGCTTGCCGTCCTCGTAGCCGATCACCGGCTCCTGCACGCCGTTGTTGCCCATCGCCCGCAGCCGGTCATAGGTGACGATCTGGCCGGTGTTGGCGTGGTAGCCGTCCATGAAGGCGTCTTCCTCGCTGGCCCAGTCATAGCCCTTGAAGCGGTCGGCATAGGCGTCGCGGCCCTCCTCGCGCAGAACCCGCTCGAGCGCCTGGGCGAGGCCGGCGGCGATCAGGCAGTCGGGCTTGGCCGAGCCCGGCCCGTCCATGTATTTCTCCACCAGCCGCATGCGCCGCTCGCCGTTCATCGAGGTGAGGTTCATCTCGCCCGATTCCACCGCCGGCAGGATCACATGCGCCTGCTGCCCGATCTGGGTGTGCACGATGTCGACATTCACCGAGAACAGCCCGCCGGCCTCGATGGCGGCGACGATGGCATCCACCAGCTCCTCGCGGGTGGCGCCGGCGCGGGCATCCATCGCCTCCTTCACCATGTTGGTGCGGCGGTTGTAGACGCGCTTGAACTCGGAGGCGTTGAGCGTGGTCTTGTAGTGGTCGTTGGCCCAGATGTGGTGCACCTTGCCGCCGCCGCCGATGATCAGCCGGTCGAGATAGGGGGCGGGCCGGCCGACATGCGCGTCCGAGGGCCGCATGTAGCCCTCCTGGTGCCCGCCGAGGCGCACCACGCCGCCGCCGGGCCGGCCGATATTGCCGGTGGCGAGGCCGAGATTCACCAGCGCGCCGATGGTGCGGTAGTTGTCGTTGCCCCAGATGATGCCCTTCTCGTAGGGGAACACGCAGCGCCGCCGCGCGCCGCCCTCCTTGGGCATGGCGATCCACTCCGCGGCCTTCGCGATATCGGCCTCGGAGACGCCGCAGATCGCCGCCGCATCCGCCAGCGACATGCGGCAGGCGGCGCGCGCCGCCTCGAAGCTGCCGAGCGCTGCCGGGTGCTGCTCGTCCTGCGGCTGCGCCACGCCGTCCTGGAAGGTCGAGGCGGCGATGAACTCGGCATCCACCCAGCCCTGGTCGGCGATATGGGTGAAGAGCGCGTTGAACAGCGCGAGATCGGTGCCCGAGTTGATCGCGAGATGCAGCACGTTCTCCTTGCCCGCGACCTCCTCGAAGGCGTTCACCGTCACCGTGCGGCGCGGATCGACCACCACCACCCTCGCCGGGGCATGCAGCTCGCCGGGCAGCTCGGCCTCCTTCTTCGCCAGCGTGTCGCCGCGCACCCCGGGGACCATGTGGTTGAGGAAGAGGTTGGTCTGGGTCTCCAGGCTGTTGGCCCCGACCATGAAGATCGTGTCGGTGAGCTGGTAGTCCTCGTAGCAGTAGTTGAGCTCGCCGATCCCCATGTCGCGGGTCGAGTGCACCTCGGAATTGTAGGCCGGGCGGTTGTGGATCCGGCAGTTCTTCACCTTCATCGAGTCGAAATAGAGCTTGCCGGTGCCCCAGGTGTTCTCGTAGCCGCCGGCCGAGCCGCCATGGTCGAACATCGAGACATAGAGGTCGTCCTCGTCACCGTCGTCGATCACCCGGGCGGTGACGCGGGCGACGAGATCCAGCGCATCCTCCCAGGAGGTCGGCTGCCAGGTGCCGTAGCGCCAGACCATCGGCTCGGTCAGGCGCTGCTGCTGGGTGCCGAGCACGTCGGAGCGGCGGTTCTCCGCCATCCGCGCGCCGCGGATCGAGCCGAGCCCGGAATTCACCGAGCAGCCCTGGTCCGGCTTGATGACGAGATGGACGTCCTTCCCGTCCTGCTTGACGATGGAATACATCGAGGGCGCATACCACGCCTCGGTCTCCGCCCCCTGC
The DNA here is from genome assembly GCF_030270585.1 of Paralimibaculum aggregatum. Taxonomy (GTDB): domain Bacteria; phylum Pseudomonadota; class Alphaproteobacteria; order Rhodobacterales; family Rhodobacteraceae; genus Thermohalobaculum; species Thermohalobaculum aggregatum. The sequence continues at coordinate 31,150 of NZ_BSYI01000050.1, read as the reverse complement.
TGTTCCGAGAGGTCCACCCCGAAGGCGTTCTCCTCCGGCGCCGTGCCGCCCTGCTTGTTGATCGGCCAGGTGTAGGCGTGATAGCCGCAGCCGACGATGCAGTAGTGGCAGGTGACGTTGTGCTTCTTCGCGTCCGCGGGGATGATCGGCAGACGGTCGATCTGGCGTTTGTAGGCCATGCTGGTCCCTCCCTCAGAGCACGTTCGACAGGCGGCCGTAGAGCAGCTCGTCCACGCCCTCGGCATGGATCTCGCCGTCATCGTCCACGCGCAGCACGTATTGCGGCAGGTTCTGCGTCGCCTGGCCCCAGACCTGCTGTCCGCCGGCCTCCGGGTCGAAGCGCGAGAAATGGCCCGGACAGTTGAGGGTCCGGTCCTCGGCATTGTAGAACAGCGGGTAGCCCTTGTGCGGGCAGATGGTGGAGAAGCCCACCACGTCGCCCTCCGGCCCGACGCCACCCTCGACCGGGTGGCCGAGCTTCAGCAGCACCCCCGGCGCGTCGTCGTCGGGATAGGCCACGTCGAGGGGCTCGTTCACCGTCAGATCGGCGATGTTGGCGAGCCGGTTCGCCGGATAGGCGACCCGCGCCGGGGCCACGGCGGCGCGCGCCTCCGGCCCGCTCACCGCCACCGCGGCGGCTCCCGCGGTCGCCAGCGCGCCGCCCCTCAAGAATTGCCGGCGGCCGATCTCGGCCATCTTCCTGCACCGCATTCCTGTCCTCCCATTGGTTCTTGATCGGTATCGGTGGCTCCACGGGACGGGAGCAAGGCGCGTGCCAGCGCGCCGGGGCCAGCGATTCCGGGGGCTTACGGGGAGATTTCGGGGGGCGGCGGGCGGAACCGTCCGGTTATCCGAACGGGCGGCCGGGCTCAGCGTCCGGAATTCCGGACATCGCCGCCGGCCGCGCCGGGGCGGATCTCGAGCCGCTGCATCTTCTCCCACAGCGTGGTGCGGGAGACCTGGAGCAGCGCCGCCGCCTCGGCGATGCGCCCGCCGGTGTGCTCGAGCGCGCGGGAGATCTGGCGCCGCTCCGCCGCCGCGCGGGCCTCGGCCAGCGGCGCCACGCCGGCCTCCTCGCCGCCGCCCTGCAGCAGGAACTCCGGGAACAGGTCGGCCAGCCCCAGCACCTCGCCCTCGGCGAGCGCCACCGCCCGGTCGATCCGGTTGCGCAGCTCGCGCACATTGCCCGGCCAGCCATGCGAGAGCGCGGCCTCCTCGGCAAGGCTGCCGATGGCGCGCAGCCGGGTCGGGCCGCGGGCGCGGGCGGCCTCGAAGAAGCGCCGCATCAGCCAGGGGATGTCGGCCTCGCGGGCGCGCAGCGGCGGCAGCGCCACCTCGACCGCGTTGAGCCGGAACAGCAGGTCCTGCCGGAAGCGCCCCTCGGCGGCCAGCGCCGCGAGGTCGCAATGGGTCGCCGAGACGATGCGCGCGCGGAACGCCACCGGGCGCTCGCCGCCGATGCGGAAGAACGCGGCATCCTCGATCAGCCGCAGCAGCTTGGCCTGCATCGGCAGCGCCATGTCGCCGATCTCGTCGAGGAAGAGGGTGCCGCCGCCGGCGCGCTCGGCCACCCCGGCATGGCGGGCATGGGCACCGCTGAAGGCGCCCTTCTCGTGGCCGAAGATCTCGCTCTCCAGCAGCTCCGCCGGGATCGCGGCGCAGTTGACCGCGACGAAGGGCTCGCCGGCGCGGGCCGAGCGGGCATGCAGATGCCGCGCCGCGACCTCCTTGCCGGCCCCGGTCTCGCCGGAGAGCAGCACCGGCAGCGCGTGATCGGCCAGCCGCGCCAGCATCGCCTCGACCCGGCGCATCGGCGGCGAGACGCCGAGCGCGCCCTCCGGCCCGGTCGCCTCGCCGCGGCCCACCGCCACCGCGGCCAGGCGGGCGAGGAAGGTATCCATCTCGAACGGCTTGGTCAGGTAGTCCGCCGCGCCGGCGCGCAGCAGCCGCACCGCCTGGTCGATGTCGCCATGCGCGGTGAGAAAGAGGAAGGGCGGCGGCGCGGCGGCGCGGGCGATCTCCATGAAGATCGCCTCGCCGTCGAGATCCGGCAGGCGGATGTCGCAGACCACCGCATCGACCGGGCCGGCCAGCGCGGCATGCGCCCGCAGCGCCTCGCGCCCGGTGCGCCAGAGCAGCGGCTCGGCGCCCTCGAGCGCGAGCCGCTGCACGAGCGATTCGCCCATGATGGCGTCGTCCTCGATCACCGCGATGCGCCGTCCGTCGAGCATCAGGCGGCCTCCGTCTCGGCGGCGAGCGGGATCGCGATCTCGATCACCGTCTCGCCGGCGGGGCTGCGGCGGGTGTCGAGCCGGGCCGAGAGCGCCGCCGCGCGCTCCGCCACCACGCCGAGGCCGACGCCATTGCCCCGGGCCCCCTCGGCATCGGCGGCATCGGCGGCATCCGGGGTGTGCGGGGCGGCGCCGGGCGCATCGGCGCCGGCCGCGCCCGCGGCGAGCCGTGCCCGCGCCGCCGCCGGCAGGCCGGGGCCGCTGTCGGAGACCGCGAGGCGCAGCGCCGTGCCGTCGCAGCCCGCCCGGAAGCCGACGCGCCCGCCCTCGCCGGCCGCCGCGGTGGCGTTGAGCAGCAGGTTGAGCACGATCTGGCGCACCGGGCCGCTGGCCACCGGAAAGCGCGCGCCGGCGCCCAGCGACACCTGCCAGTCGAGCCGCTGGTGCCGCTCGCGGATCTCCGGCGTCACCAGCAGGCGCAGATCGTCGAAATCCGCCTCCGAGAGCGCCAGCTGCGCCGCCTCGGCCCGGTTCGAGGTGAGCATCGCCTGCACCACGTTGCGGATGCCGATCAGGCCGCGCTCGATCAGCGCGACGCCGGAGGCCGCGACCCCGGGCCGGTCGCCGTGGCGCTTCATGGTGTCGACCGTGGCGAGCATCCCGGCGAGCGGGTTGTTGATCTCGTGCGCGACGCTCGCCGCCAGCCGGCCGAGGCTGACCAGGCGCTGGTGTTCGGCGGCGCGGCGGGCGATCTCCTCGCGCTCGCGCTCGGCCGCGACGAGGGCGTTGTAGGTGCGGAACAGGGCGGAGAACTCGTTGGCCCCGCGCGGGATCCGCGCCTCCGGGATCGGCTGCGGCCCGGCCCCGCCCTCGCCCCGCATATGCGCCGCGATCAGGCTGACCGGATGCAGCATCCGGCGCACCACGAGATAGCCGGCGGCGGCGAGCAGCACCGTCGCCGCCGCGTTGCCGAGCACCAGATAGAGCAGCGCCCGCCGCCGCTCGGCCAGCAGCTCGGTGACGTCGAGCTCGGCATGCAGCCGCGCGATGGTCTCGCCCTGGTAGTCGAGCGGCGCCTGCACCCGCACCGAGGGCGCCTCGCCGGAGAGCACCAGCCCGCCGGGCGGCGGCGCATGGGCGAGGCGGTCGCCCGCCGCGCCGCCGGTTGGGTAGCGCGCGGGATCGCTCGAGGCGAGTATCTCGCCCTCCGCCATCACCACGGTGGTGACCAGCGCGCGCAGGCTGCGATCCTGCCGGGTGGCGCGCTCGAGCGCGTCATAGGCCTCCCAGACATCGGCCCGGAGCGCCGCCGGCAGCACCGCCACCGAGAGCCCGTCGAGATAGAGCGCGGCGAGGTCGCGGAGCTGGCGCTGCTGGGTCTCGGCGAGGCGCGAGAGCACCCGCTCCGAGGCGATCACCCCGACCACCACCATCAGCGCCGCCACCAGCAGCGGCACCCGCACCGAGAGCGACAGCGCGCCGAGCCGGACCATGCCTCAGCCCTCCTGCGCCAGCGAGCCGAGCCGCGCCGCGATGCCGTCGAACAGCGCCGGCTCGCCGGGGGCGAAGGCGTCGAGCTGCAGGAGCCGCAGCACCCGCCGGCCGGTCTCCGAGCCCTGCATGGCATAGAGCGCCCGGCGCAGCCGCTCGACGCCCGGCGCGCCCACCGCCTCGCGGGCGCAGGCCACCGGCGGAAAGCCGAGCCATTCCGAGCGCCAGATCACCCGGGTGCCGGCGGTCAGCGCCGGCTCGGTGGCGGCCAGCGCCTCCCAGACATAGCCGTCGACGCTGCCCGACTGCGCCAGCCCGCTGGCCACCGCGCGCACCACGTTACGATGGCCATAGGTGAAGAAATGCCGCTCGAAGAAGGCGTCCGGCGAGACCTGCATCGCCGCCAGCTCGCTGCGGGTGACCAGGAAGCCGGAATTGGAATCCGGGTCGGAGAAGGCATGGATGTCGCCGGCGAGATCGGCCAGCCCGGCCGCCGCGCGCCCGGCCGAAACGATGAGATAGGAACGGTAGAGCTGCCGCCCGCGCCAGACCGGCACCGCCAGCAGCGCCAGCTCGGCCCGGTGGCGCACGAAGGGATAGCCGCAGATCCAGGCCGCATCGAGCTGGCCGGCGAGCAGCATGGTGGTGATCTCCTGATAGGTCCGGCGCAGCACCAGCCGCACCGGGCGGTCCAGCGCCGCCTCGAGATGGCCGCGCAGCAGCGCCAGGATCTCGCGGTCGCTGGTCAGGAACACCGGCGTCAGGCCGAACGTGACCGCGCCGCGCGCGGAGGCACGCCCCGCGCCGAGCGCGAGCGCCGCCATGCCGCCCGTGATGATCCCGCGCCGGCCGATCTCCGATCGCACGGTCGCGCCCTCCCCTGTTTTCCGCCGAGCCTCTGCCAAAGCGGCGCGGCAATCAACCGGCTTGCGGGCGCGGCGGGGCGCGGCGGGGCTCAGCCGTAGCGGAACTTCGCCGCCATCGCGTGATAGTCGCGCCAGTTCTCCGCCGTCAGCGTCAGCGGCGTGCCGGCCTGCCGGGCCAGCAGATACTGCCGGGCGATGCTCTCCAGCCGGTGCGCGCGGGCGGCCGCCGCCGCGATGTCGCGGTCGTGACAGATCGCGCCGTGATTGCCGAGGAGGCAGCCCTTGCGGCGCGCCAGCGCGGCGCCCGCCAGCTCCGCCAGCTCGGCCGAGCCGAACGTGGCATAGGGCACGCAGGGGATGTCGTCTCCGCCGAAGCCGCCGACGAGATAGTGGAACCCGGGGATGCCCAGCCCGCAGCAGGCCAGCGCGGTGCAATGGTCGGAATGGGTGTGCACGATCGCCCCGGCCTCCGGCACCCGGGCATAGACCGCGAGATGCATCGGCGTCTCGCTGGAGGGGCGGCCGGAGCCGGCCGCGCTGCCATCCGCCGCCACCGCGACGAAGCTCCCGGGCCGGATCGTCTCGGCCGAGGCGCCGTTCGGCGAGATCAGGATGCCGTCGCCGAACCGGCAGCTGACATTGCCCGAGTTGAGCTCCAGCAGCCCGTGCCGCGAGAGGTAGAGATAGCTCTCGGCCAGCGCCGCGCGCAGCGCGGCCTCGGTGGGGGCGGCGGGGGCGGTGTCAGCCATCGGGGGTCTCCATCGTCGCGAGGGCCTCGAGGAAGAGATCGGGCGGGCCCATCTTGCCGGCCTTGAAGAAGAGGCCCATGGGTTCCGGTGCCGCGGCATGGCAGAGCCCGCCGCCGAGCCGGCCGGGCGGCGGCGCGTCGAGCCGCTCGATGCCGAGCGCCTCGGCGACCGCGCCCGAGGTCTCGCCGCCGGCCACCACGAAGCGCCGCAGCCCGAGCCGGAACAGCCCCGCCGCGAGCTCGGCGCAGAGCCGCTCGCCGAGCCGCGCCGCCTCGTCCCGGCCGAGCACCGCCTGGGTCGCCGCCACGCCCTCCGGCGCGTCGGAGATCGCCAGCGCCACCGGGCCGGCGCCGATATGCCGCCCGGCCCAGTCGAGCGCCGCGCCGACCGCGGCGCCGGGATTGGCCGCCGCCGCCACCAGATCGAGCCGCCGCAGCGGGCGATGCGCGGCGAAGCGCGCGAGCTGCTGCAGCGTCGCCGGCCCGCAGCTCCCGGCGATCACCGCGCCGGGGCCGGCGACCGGCGGCGCGCGATAGGGCTGCCCGCCGCCGAGGCCGCGGGCCGCCGGCGCGAGATGCGCGAGCGTGTCGCCCCCGGTCATCGCCGGCCAGCCGGCGGTCACCTCGGCGCAGACCGCGACATCGCGATCGTCGAGCGCATCGAAGACGAGGAAGCGCCGGCCCCGCGCCGCCAGCCGGTCGACATGCGCCCGCACCGCCGCGGCGCCCTCGGCCAGCACCGCATGCGGCACGAGGCCGACGCAATGGCCGGTCTGCCGCCCGAGCACCCGGGGGATGTGCGGGTCCGGCATCGGGGTGACCGGGTCGTGCCGCTTGGGCGATTCGCTCAGCAGCTCGCCGCGCAGGAACATGTAGCCCTGGTAGAGCGTGATCCCGACCGCCGGGAAGGCCGGGCAGAAGCCCAGCCGGTCGGCCCCGGTCATCCGCAGCAGCGCCTCGGCACAGGGGCCGATATTGCCGGCATCGGTGGAATCGAAGGTGGCGCAGTACTTGTAGTAGAGCTGCCGCGGGCGATGGCTGAGCAGCGTGCGCGCCGCCACCTCGAAGGCCGTCACCGCCTGCTCGGCCGGCGCCAGCCGGATGCGCCGCGCGATCACGCAGGCCGGGGTGCCGGGCGGCGCGAACAGCGGCTCCGGCGCGGTGAACAGCGGGCAGCGGATGCCGGCGGCCTCGAGGAAGCCGGCGACCAGCAGCCCGCCGGTCAGGTCGTCGGCGATGACGCCGGTGTCGAAGGCCGGGCCGGCGCGGGTCTCATCCGGCATCGGCGGCGCCTCCCGGCTGATCCCCCGGCGGCCCGGGGAAATGGCAGGCCACGGCGCGGCCCGCGCCGCAGCCGGCCAGCGGCGGCGCGGTCTCGGCGCAGAGCGCCTGCGCCTTCCAGCAGCGGGTGCGGAAGCGGCAGCCCGAGGGCGGGTCGAGCGGGCTCGGCAGGTCGCCCTCCAGCACGATGCGCCGGCGCGCCCGCTCCCTCGGCGGGTCCGGCACCGGCGCGGCCGAGAGCAGCGCCTGGGTATAGGGGTGCAGCGGCGCCTCGTAGAGCGCCTCCGCCGGCGCCACCTCGACGATGCGCCCGAGATACATCACCGCCACCCGGTCGGAGATGTGCCGCACCACCGCGAGATCATGCGCGATGAAGAGATAGGTGAGGCCGAGCTCGCGCTTCAGCCGGTCGAGCAGGTTGAGCACCCCGGCCTGGATCGAGACGTCGAGCGCCGAGACCGGCTCGTCGAGCACCAGCATCTCCGGCTCCAGCGCCAGCGCCCGGGCGATGCCGACGCGCTGGCGCTGGCCGCCGGAGAGCTCGTGCGGGTAGCGCCGGGCATGCTCCTCGCCGAGGCTGACGAGGCGCAGCAGCTCGGCGATGCGGGCGCGCCGGGCGGCCGCGCCGATGCCGGCGAGGATCAGCGGCTCGGCCAGGATGCGCGCCACCCGCATCCGCGGATGCAGCGAGGCGAAGGGGTCCTGGAACACGATCTGCAGCCGCCGGCGCAGCGCCTTCAGCGCCCGGCCCTCGAGCCCCGCGATGTCGTCGCCGGCGAGGCGGATCCGCCCGCCATCGGGGCGCAGCAGGCGCAGGATGCAGCGCCCGAGGGTGGACTTGCCGCAGCCCGATTCGCCGACCAGCCCGAAGGTCTCGCCGCGGGCGATCTCGAAGGAGACGCCGTCCACCGCCCGCAGCGTGGCCAGCGGCGCCCCGGTCAGCAGCCGGCTGCCGAGCGGGAAGGTCTTGACCAGATCCTCGACCGCGAGCATCGGCGGCCCGGCGCCGTCCCTCATCGCGCCGCCTCCGCCGCGGCCGGGGCCGGCGCCCCGGCGAAATGGCAGGCGGCGCGGCCGGAGCCGAGCGCGCGCAGCGCCGGCCGCTCGGCCGTGCAGCGGGCAGCGGCAAGCGGGCAGCGCGGCGCGAAGGCGCAGCCCGAGAGCCGCTCGGTCAGCCCCGGCGGGCTGCCCTCGATCGCCACCAGCGGCCCGCGCCCGCCGCCGTCGGGCCGCGGCACCGCGCCGATCAGCCCGCGGGTATAGGGGTGCCGCGGCGCGGCGAAGAGATCGTCCACCGGCGCCGCCTCGACGATGCGCCCGGCATACATCACCGCGATCTCGCGGGCCATGCCGGCCACCACGCCGAGATCGTGGGTCACCAGCACCAGCCCGATGCCGAGCCGCGCCTGCAGCCCGCGCAGCACGTCGAGGATCTGCGCCTGCACGGTGACGTCGAGCGCCGTGGTCGGCTCGTCGGCGATCAGCAGCTCGGGATCGTTGGCCAGCGCCATGGCGATCATCGCGCGCTGGCGCATGCCGCCGGAGAACTCGTGCGGATAGGCGCCGATGCGCCGGCCCGGCTCGGGGATCGAGACCAGCGCCAGCAGCTCCTCGGTGCGGGCGCGCAGCTGCCTGCGCGAGAGCGCGCGGTCGTGCAGCCAGAGCATCTCGCCGATCTGGTCGCCGATGGTCACCACCGGGTTGAAGGCGGTCAGCGGGTCCTGGAACACCATGGCGATGCGCCCGCCGCGCAGGCGGCGCATCTCCCGCTCCGGCAGGGTCAGCAGGTCGCGCCCGCGGAAGCGGATCTGCCCGGTCACCCGCGCCTGCGGCGGCAGCAGGCCGAGCACCGCCTTCATCGCCACGCTCTTGCCCGAGCCGCTCTCGCCGACCAGCCCCAGCACCTCGCCGGGCGTCAGGTCGAGATCGATCCCGCCCACCGCCTCGAAGACCCCCGCCGGGGTGCGGAAATGCACCCGCAGGTCGCGGATCTCGAGCAGCGGCGGGTCGGTGGCAGGGGCGGCTGGCATCGGCTCACTCCGTCCGCGGGTCGAGCAGGTCGCGCAGGCCGTCGCCCGCGAAGTTGAAGCCCAGCACCACGATCAGGATCGCCATGCCGGGGCCGAAGGCGATCCACCAGTGATAGAAGTACTTGGCGCCGTCGGAGATCATCGCGCCCCATTCGGGCGTCGGCGGCGTCGCCCCGAGGCCGATGAAGCTGAGGCTCGCGGCGAGCAGCACCACCTGGCCGAAATCCATCGTGGCATTGACCAGCACCGGGGTCCAGCACAGCGGCAGCACGTGGCGCAGCAGCACCCGCATCGGCCCGGCGCCGGCGGCCACCGCCGCCTCGACATGCTCGCGCTCGCGCACCTCGAGCACCTGCGCCCGCACCAGCCGGGCATAGAGCGGCCACCAGACCACGATCATCGCGATCGCGGCGTTCTCCAGCCCCGGGCCGAGCGAGGCCGCCACCGCCATCGCCAGCAGGATCGGCGGGAAGGCCAGCGTGACATCGACCAGCCGCATGATCGCCGCCCCGAGCAGCCCGCCGAAGAAGCCGGCGATGGCGCCGAGGAAGCCGCCCAGCGCCACCGCCGCCGCCACCACCACCACCGCGATGGGGATCGAGAAGCGGGCGCCGTGGAGCGTGCGCGAGAGCACGTCGCGGCCCAGCGCATCGGTGCCGAGCCAGTGCTCGGCGCTCGGCGGCTTGAGGCGCCGGCCGACCATGTCGAGCGGCGGGTCGAGCGGCCAGAACTGCACGGTGAGCGCCGCCAGCACCCAGAACAGGATCACCCCGAGCCCGATCGCCAGCGGCAGCCGGGCGCCGAGGAAGGCGGGCGGCCGCAGCCGCAGGGGGCGGGTGCCGGAGATCATCCGCTCAGCCCAGCCTGATGCGCGGGTTGGCGAAGACATAGGCGATGTCGGTCAGCAGGTTGGCGGTCAGGAAGGCGAGCGCGCCGAGCACCGTCACGCCGATGATCGCCGGATGGTCGAGCGCCCGCGCCGCGTCCACCGCATAGGAGCCGATGCCGGGCCAGCTGAACACCGTCTCGGTCAGGATCGCCCCGGTGATCAGATAGGCGAAGGTGAAGCCGATGATGGTCAGCGCCGGCACCAGCGCGTTGCGCAGCGCATGGCGCAGCAGCACCCGCAGCGTGCCCGCCCCCTTGGCCCGCGCGGTCATGATGTAGTCCTGCTGCATGACGTCGAGCATGCTGGCCCGGATCATCCGCGAGATGATCCCGAGCACCGCCCAGCCGAGCATCACCGAGGGCAGCACGAGATGGCCGAGCGCGTTGCCGAAGGCGTGCCAGTCCCCGGCCAGCGCGGCATCCACCGTGAGGAAGCCGGTCACGCTCTCCGGCGGGCGGATCGCGGCGTCGAGCCGCCCCGCCCCCGGCAGCCAGCCGAGCTGCACAGAGAAGACATAGAGCGCGATCAGGCTCGACCAGAACACCGGCACCGAGGAGCCGATCAGCGCCAGCAGCCGGGCGCCGTGATCGGCCGGGCCGTTCTGCCAGTGCGCCGCGGCGACGCCGAGGGCGATCCCGGTCACCGAGCCGAACAGCATCGCCGAGAACACCAGCTCCAGCGTCGCCGGCAGCCGGTCGAGCAGGTCGCGCATCACCGGGCGCTTGGTGCGGAAGGAGGTGCCGAAATCGCCCTGCGCCAGGTTGCCGAGATAGATCGCGTAGCGCTCCGGCATCGAGCGGTCGAGCCCCCAGCGCGCCTTGGCCGCGGCCACCACCTCCGGGTTGTTCATCTGCCGCTCGTTGAGGATCGAGGCGAGCGGGTCGCCCTTCACCACGTTGCCGAGCAGGAAGGCCGCCGTCGCCACCCCGAGCAGCAGGAGCGGCATGGCGAGCAGGCGGCGGAGGAGATAGCGGGCCATGGGCGGGGTTCCGTTGCGCGGGGGCGGCGCGCGAAGGGCTCGCGCGCCGCCCGGGCCGCGTCACTCCTTGACGAGCTCTTCGAGCGGCAGGTTGCAGCAGACCGCGTAGCGCATGCCCGAGATCCCCTTGCGATAGGCCAGCACCAGGCTCGGATTGACCAGCGGGATGATGACCCGGTCGGAAATCATCTCGAGCGCCATCCGGTGGTAGAGATCCACCGCGGCCTCGGGGCTCGCGGTGCGCACCTCCTCCATCAGCGCCATCATCGCCGCGTTCTTCAGGCCCGGCACCTCGTCGCCGCCGGCGCGGCCATACCAGCCCGCCCCGGGGATCATGCCAAAATAGCCGGCATACTGGCCGCTGCCGTAATAGTCCGGCGCGAAATACACCGCGGTCAGCGGGATGTGGTCGCCGCCGACCCGCTCGCGCCAGACCGGGAAGGTCACCGGCTCGAGCTGCACCTCGACGCCGATCCCGGCGAGATCCTGCTGCACCTTCTGCATCATGATCGAGAGATCGACGCCGTAGATGTTGATCTCCGGATAGGCCGCGATCAGCGTGAAGCCGTCCGGCTGCCCGGCCTCGGCGAGCAGCGCCTTCGCCCGCGCGAGGTCCTGCTTCGGCATCGGCAGGCCCTTCGTGCCGGGGAAGCCCGGCGGGATCGGCGAGGCGATCAGGTTGGCGGCGCCGCCGGTGGTGAACTCCAGCACGCCCTCGTAGTCGATCGCCAGCGCCACCGCCTCGCGCAGCTCGCGGGTCAGCTCGACCTCGAGCGCCTTGGCCCCAGGCGAGAGCGCGACATAGACGAAGTTGAACGAGGGCACCAGCTCGGTCACCACATCCGGGGCGGAGACCGTGGCGGCGGTGTCGGCATCGACCTGCATGGCGATGTCCACCGCGCCGGACTGCAGCGCCTGCATCTGCGAGACCGCGTCCTCGACCTCGCGGATCACGATCGCCGAGGCGTCGGGCGCGGCGCGCCAGTAGTTCGGGTTGGCGGCGAGGCGCAGCTCGTCGTCCGGGCGGTAGCTCTCCAGCACGTAGGCGCCGCTGCCGGCGGAGTTCTCCAGCAGCCATTCCTCGCCGCGGTCGGTCTCGGCGGCATCCGCGCCGGCGGTGGCGCCGTGCTCGGCGGCGAGGTCGGCATTGATGATCGCGCCATAGGGCGAGCTGACCTTGCCGAGAAACTCCGGGTCCGGCGCGGTCAGGGTCACCGCCACGGTCCTGGCGTCGACCGCGTCGATGGCGGCGATGCCGTCGGCCAGGAACGAGGCGCCGGCCTTGAGGTTCTTCAGCCGCAGCAGGCTGAAGGCGACGTCCTTGGCCTCCACCGGCGAGCCGTCGCTGAACACCGCGTCCGGGTCGAGCGTGAAGGTGTAGCGGGTGCCGTCCTCCGAGATCGTCCAGCCCGAGGCGATGCGCGGCTCCAGCGTCTCGTTGTCGGCGCCGACGCGGACCAGCTGGTCATAGACCGCGGTCAGGTAGATCTGGCAGCTGTCGCACCAGGAGCGGCTCGGATCGAGCGTGTTGAAGTCGTTGTCGCGCGCGATGACGATGGTGTCGTCCTGCGCCGCGGCGGGGCCGGGCAGCCCGGCGCCGAGGCCGAGCAGGGCCAGGGCGGCCAGAGCCGGCCCTGCGGCGGGTGAGAAGCGAAGTCCCGGTTGCATCATGTACCTCCTGCATGCCGTTTTCTGCCGCCTTTTTGCTGGCGGTCGTCCGGTCTGCCGGCGCCGGACGGGCCGGGGCCGGTCAGGGGGAAGTATGCCTGCGCAATTCCGGGTGAATTGTGCAGGAGGCGTTACCGAATTGATGAAATGCGCGGGCGATCCGCCGCAGCGCTACCGCTCGGTGAAATAGGGCCGCGCCATCCGGCTGACGAAGGCCTTGCGATATTCCCGCGCGGTGGTGCGGAAGCGCCGGCGGAACGCCCGGCTGAAGGTCGAGGCGGAGGTGAAGCCGGTGGCCGCGACGATCTCGGTGATCGGCATCTCGCCATACATCAGCAGGTGCCGCGCCGCATCGAGCCGGATGTCGAGATAGCGGCTCGACAGGGTCTGCCCGAAATGCTGCTGGCTGAGCAGCTGCAGCTGGCGCAGCGAGACCCCGGTCTCGCGCGCGATCTCCGGCACCGGCAGCGGCGCCTCGATGTTCTCCTCCATCAGATCGACCGCGTGGCGCAGATGCGGGTTGCGGATCGTCGGGTCCCAGGACAGCGGGTTGCTCTGGCGGGTCTCGCCGGGGCGGGCCGAGCCGTAGATGATGTCGGCGGCGACGAAGCGGGCGATCTTGGCGCCCTGCTGCTGCTCCACCACGGCAAGGAACAGGTCGTTGCAGGAGAGATGCCCGCCGCAGGTGAGCCGCTTGCCGTCGATCACGAAGACGTCGTCGCAGAACTCCACCCGCGGGAAGCGGTCGACCACCGCCGGCATCACCTCCCAGTGCGTGGTCGCGCGGTGGCCGTCGAGCAGCCCGGCCTCGGCCATCAGGATCGCGCCGAAATCGACGCCGCACAGATCCACCCCGCGCCGGGCATGGCGGCGCAGGAAGCGGTGCAGCGCCTTCTTGTAGGCCGCCGGCTGGTCGTAGGCGGCGACCACCACCACCATGTCGAGCTCGTCGTCGTCGTCGAAGGTATGGGTCGGCGCCACCTCGATGCCGATGCCGCTGCGCACCGGCGCGCGCTCCGGCCCGATGAACACCAGCGCATAGGCCGGCTGCTGGTAGAAGCGGTTGACCGAGCGCAGCGGCTCGCAGGCCAGCAGCGCCGAGGACAGCGACATGTTGGCCGAGATGCAGATGCCGATGCGACGCAGCCGCGGCGGCACGCGCGCGCCGGCGGGGATCAGCCCGGTCTTGTCGATCGCCTCGGTCATGGTCTGGCGCCCTGCGTGGTTCTTCACCTGAGAGCAAGTTTCCTTCGTATTGCGCAAAGCCTGGCAGGCCGGCCCTGCGGCATGATCGCTGGCGTCCGGTCGGGCCGCAAGGGGCCGCGCGCCGGCAGCGAAGAGGCGGACAGACATGGCCGGACATCCCGCTCAGTTCCGAAACGATCCCCGCCCGCTGGCGCGCGATGCCGCGCTGCGGGCCCGCGCCGCGCGGGTGATCCCCGGCGGCATGTGGGGGCACATGAACGCCGCCCGCCTGCCGCAGGGCTACCCGCAGTTCTTCGCCTCGGCCGCCGGCACCCGGCTCCGCGATGTCGACGGCAACGAATACGTGGATTTCATGTGTGCCTTCGGGCCGATGATCCTCGGCTATGGCGACCCGGAGGTCGAGGCCGCGGCGGCGGCGCAGCGCGGCCGGATGGACATCGCCAACGGCCCCGGCGAGGCGCTGGTCGAACTCGCCGAGCTGATGGTCGAGACCGTGCCGGCGGCCGACTGGGCGATGTTCGCCAAGAACGGCACCGATGCCACCACCGCCTGCCTGATGATCGCCCGCGCCGAGACCGGGCGGCGCAAGATCCTCGTCGCCCGCGGCGCCTATCACGGCTCGGCGCCCTGGTGCACGCCCTGGCCCGCCGGCACCACTGCCGAGGACCGGGCGCATCTGCTGCCCTTTGAGTTCAACGATCCCGCCTCGCTGACCGAGGCGGCGGCGGCGGCGGAGGGCGATCTCGCCGGCATCCTCGTCTCCGCCTTCCGCCACGATGCGCGCACCGACCAGGAGCTGACCCGGCCGGACTTCGCCGCCGCCGCCCGCGCGCTGGCCGACCGCCACGGCGCGGCGCTGATCCTCGACGACGTGCGCGCCGGCTTCCGCCTGCATCTCGGCGGCAGCTGGGAGCCGCTCGGCGTGCGCCCCGACCTCGCGGCCTGGAGCAAGGCGCTCGGCAACGGCCATGCCATCGCCGCGGTCACCGGCAACGACGCGATGCGCGCGGCGGCGCAGCGGATCTTCGTCACCGGCTCGTTCTGGTGCGGCGCGGCGGCGATGGCGGCGGCCACGGCGACCCTGCGCAAGCTGCATCGGATCGGCGCCGTGGCGCATATGGAGGCGATGGGGCAGATGCTGCGCGAGGGCATCGCGGCGCAAGCCGCGGCACTCGGGCTGGGGCTGCGCCAGACCGGGCCGGCGCAGCTGCCGATGATGCTCTTCGACGACGACCCCGACCTCGCCAAGGGCAGCCTGTTCTGCGTCACCGCGCTCGACCACGGCGTCTACATGCACCCCTGGCACGACATGTTCCTCTCGGCGGCGCATACCGAGGAGGATATCCGCATCGCCCTCGCCGCCACCCGGAAGGGGCTCGAGGCGGTGGCCCGCGCGCAGCCCTGAAGGAGACGCCGATGACCGAGACCCCAGAGGCCCCAGAGAGCCGGGAGCCGCCGGAGACCGCCGCGGCCGCCATGCCGCCCCGCGCCCCGCGCGACCACAACCGCGCGCCGGGCTTCCTGAGCGACCGCGCCCGCTTCATCCGCAAGGAGACCGTGCGGCTCTCCCGCATCGCCGGGGCCGGGCACTACTCCAGCACCTTCTCCGCCGCCGAGCTCTTCGCCGCGCTCTATTACGGGCATCTCCGCATCGACCCGGCCGACCCGGCCTGGCCCGACCGCGACCGCTTCGTGCTCTCCAAGGGCCATGCCGCGATCGGGCTTTACCCGGTGCTCGGCGATCTCGGCTATTTCGACCCGGCGCTGCTCGACAGCCATACCCGCTTCGGCAGCGCCTTCGGCGACCACCCGGACATGAAGAAGATCCGCGGCATCGATTTCAGCTCCGGCTCGCTCGGGCACGGGCTCTCGGTCGGGGTCGGCATGGCGCTGGCGCTGCGCGTGCAGCGGCGCGGCGCCCGGGTCTTCGTGATGCTCGGCGACGGCGAGCTGGCCGAGGGGCAGATCTGGGAGGCGGCGATGGCGGCGGCGCATTTCCGCCTCGGCGCGCTGGTCGCGATCGTCGACCGCAACGGGCTCTGCATCGACGGCCATACCGAGGAGGTGATGGCGGTGGAGCCGCTCGCCGAGCGCTTCGCCGGCTTCGGCTGGCAGGCGAGCCGGATCGACGGGCATGATTTCGGCGCGATCCTCGGCGCGCTCGACGCGCTGCCGCCGCCGGGCGAGGGCCCGCCGCAGGCGATCATCGCCGACACCGTGAAGGGCCGCGGCGTCGCGATGATGGAGGGCGCGCTCAACTGGCATGTCGGGAACCTCTCCGACGCCGATTACGACGCGGTGATGGCCGAGCTCGATGCCGGGCTCAGGCCGCCTGTCTGGGAGCACGAGCGATGACCGGGGACCCCAGGACGCAGGGCCAGGACCAGAGCGACCTCTTCACCGGCGACGGTTCGGACATCGCCGCCAAGCCCACCGTGCAGGGCACCCCGGCCAGGGCGCTGCCGGCCTTCGTGCTGGGCGAGGAGCTCTCGGCGCTGGCCGATGCCGATCCGCGCATCGTGGTGCTGACCGCCGATCTCGCCTCGGCCAACCGCACGGTGGAGTTCAAGGCGCGCCACCCCGAGCGCTTCTTCGATTTCGGCATCGCCGAGAAGAACATGGTGACCGCCGCCGCCGGCATGGCGGCCTGCGGGCAGATCCCCTTCGCCGCCACCTTCGCGAGCTTTCTCGGCATCCTCTGCGCCGAGCAGATCCGCACCGACTGCGCCTATCCGAACCTGCCGGTGCGGCTGATCGCGCATCATTCCGGGATCTCGATGGGCTATTACGGCACCAGCCACCACGCGCTCGAGGACATCGCGATGATGCGCAGCATCGCCGGGCTGACGGTGGCCTGCCCGGCCGATGCGGCGATGCTGCGGGCGATGCTGCGCGCCTCGCTGGACCTGCCCGGGGCGCTCTATCTCCGGCTCGGGCGCGGGCGCGACCCGGTGGTCTATCCCGAGCCGCCGGCGGATTTCGCCTTCGGCCGGGCCTGGCGGCTGCGCGAGGGGCGCGATCTCGCCATCATCACCACCGGCGCCGAGGTGCGCCCGGTGCTCGACGCCGCCGCGATGCTGGCGGCCGAGGGGATCGAGACGCGGGTGATCGACATGGCCACGGTGAAGCCGCTCGACATCGCCGAGGTGCGCGCCGCCGCCGCCGAGACCGGCGCGGTGCTGACGGTGGAGGAGCACAACCTCACCGGCGGACTCGGCAGCGCCGTGGCGGAGGTGCTGGTGGAGGGGCCGCGGCGGCGCTTCGCCCGCCACGGGGTGCCGGACGAGTTCGCCCCGATCGGCCCGCCGGCGGCGCTCTATGCGCATTACCGGCTGGATGCCGAGGGCATCGCCGCCCGCGCCCGCGAGCTGCTGGCAGCCCCCGCCGCCTGATCCCGGCAGGCCCGGTACCGGCGCTACCCGGTGCCGGGGCCGCCCGGTCCCGGCGCCCGCTCCTGCCGGCGCCCAATCCTGATGGCGCCCGGTCCCGCCGCCGCTTGATCCCGGCGGCGGGCTGGCCTAGCCATGGCCCATGCAGGTTCTCGAGAACGTCATCAGCGACCGCGGCTCGAAATATGCCGTCTCCGGCGGCCCCTGCGCCTCGGCCGAGGAGGCGCGTGCCTTCGTCGGCCGGCTCTGCCGGCGCAAGAAGTTCGCGAAGGCGACGCACAACACCTGGGCGCTGCTCACCGAGGACGGCCCGGTGAAGAACGACGACGGCGAGAGCGGCGCCGGCATGGTGATCCTGCGCATGCTGGAGCGCGCCGAGCTGCGCAACCATGTCGTCGTGGTCACCCGCTGGTTCGGCGGCAAGCATCTCGGCGGCGACCGCTTCCGCCACGTGCAGGACGCGGTGCGGATCTATCTCGCGAGCCGCTGAGCGCCGCGGCGGCAGCGGCAGCGGCAGCGGGCGAATCTTGACCTCTCCCCGGCAATTCCCTAGAGGGTGGAGGCACGCGGGCATGGTGAAATGGTATCACACGAGCCTTCCAAGCTCTTGGTGCGGGTTCGATTCCCGCTGCCCGCTCCAGCCTCCGCTCAGCCGCTCCGGGCGCGCCGCTGCGCCAGCCAGATGCCGCCGAGCACCAGCGCCAGCGACAGCGCGTGGAAGCCGGCGAAGCGCTCGCCGAGGATCAGGATCGCCAGCAGCGGCGAGAACACCGGCACCAGGTTGACATAGACCCCGGCCGGCCCCGGCCCGACCAGATCGACCCCGCGCAGGAAGAACAGCTGCGCCAGGCAGGACGGGAAGATCGCGACATAGAGCGTCACCGCCCAGCCCTCGGGCGTCGGCCAGGGCGGCGCCGAGATCACCGCCTCGGCGAGCCAGAACGGCAGCGAGGTCAGCGCCGCGATGATCGACATCAGCGTGAACAGCGCCCGGCCGGGGATCTTCGGCCGGCGCTGCAGCGCGGTGGTGTAGAAGCCGTAGAACAGGCAGGCCAGCAGCATCAGCCCGTCGCCCGGGCCGATGCCGAGGGTGAACAGCGAGAACGGGCTGCCCGCCGTCGCCACCACCACCACCCCGGCGAGGGTGAGCGCGACGCCGAGCACCTGCACCGCGCCGATCCGCGTGCCATAGGCGAAATAGGCCATCAGCAGCACGAAGACCGGGATCGCGCCCTGCAGGATGCCGATGTTCACCGCGCTGGTCTGCAGCGCCGCGAGATAGAACAGCCCGTTGAAGGCGGTGAAGCCGAGGCTCGCCATCAGCACGATCTCGCGCAGCCGCGGCCGCGCCGTGGGCCAGTGCGCGCGCAGCTCCTTGCCGTAGAGCAGCCAGAGCACCCCGGCCACCAGGATCCAGCGCGCGAAGACCAGCTGGAACGGCGCGATCTCGCCGACCGCCAGCTTGCCGGCGATCGTGTTGCCTGCCCAGAACAGCGTGGTGAGCGCCAGCAGCGCCGGCGGGAGATCGTAAAGGCCAAGGGCCAGGCGACGCAGCATCGGTCGGCCTCGCTGGGAGAAAAGGGGACGCCGCCGCGTGGGAAACGCGGCGGCGCGGAGCGTGGGACGCAGGGTCAGAAGTGGAGCGAGATGTCCTCGTGACCCGAGCGGCAGGCGGCCACGGCGAGCGCCTGGTCGCGGTTCAGCTTGGGCTGCGACCAGACCCCGATGCTGTCGCGCAGCCCGGCCTCGTAGGCCTCGAGCGCCGGCAGCAGGCTGTCGGCCGCGGCCTGGCGCCAGGCCAGCTCCTCGGCATAGGCGGCCTGCGCCTCGTCGAGCGCCGCGTGGATCTCGGCCGGGTCGGGCACGTCGTCGCGATAGGGCTTGCGGGCATCGCGCAGCGCCCCGGTGACGTCCTTGCCGGCCTCGGCGTCGCGGAACAGCGAGGAGAGATCCTTGACCTGCTCCTCCACCGCGGCCGGCCCGTCGGCATCGAGCGCCGCCTTGACCCCGGCGATGGTGCCGTCGAGCTCGGCGAGCTTCGGCGTGAGCCGCAGCAGCGCCATGGTCTCGACCACCGGGTCATAGCCGTCGGTCATCGCCTTGCGGGCCTGGCGGCGCACCGTGGTGTCCTCGCGCAGCACCGCGGCGAACACCTTGTGGCGCTCCTCCCAGTCCGCCGGGATCTCGCCGGTGAGGCGCTCGATCTCCGCCCTGTAGGCGGCGATCTCGGCCTCCATCGCCTCCTTGGCGCCGGGCTCGGGATTCTCCTCGTAGCGCAGCCCGTCGAGCCGGCGCTCGACCGCCACGATATGCTCCTCGGCCTTGCGGATGTCGCGCTCGAGCGCCCGCACCTGGCGGTGGATCGGGCGGTATTCCGGCACCGCCGCATCCACCTTGGCCGCCGCCGCGTCGATCTCCCCGAGCCGGCCGAACACCGAGGCCGCCGATTCGAAGGCATCCTCGAGATCGCCCCGCAGCCTGCGCGGCAGCGCCGAGAGGTCGAGCGCCTGGGCCTTGGCGATCACGCCCTTCAGCTCGGCCTCGCGCTCGTGCAGGTCCTCCGCCAGGAACTCGTCGACGCAGGATTGCAGCAGCGGGTTCACCGGCGGCGGCGCGGTCTCGGACAGCAGCGAGATCCGCTGCGGCAGGTAGTTCACCAGCGGCGGGGTCGAGCCGACGATGCCGAGGGCGATGATCTGCAGCCCGATGAACGGCACCACGCCCTTGTAGATGTCGGTGGTCTTGACCTCCTTCGGCGCCACGCCGCGCAGGTAGAACAGCGCGAAGCCGAAGGGCGGGGTGAGGAAGCTCGACTGGATGTTGAGCCCGATCATCACGCCGAGCCAGACCGCGGTGATGTTGGCCGAGGGGTCCATCAGCAGGATCGGCGCCACGATCGGCACCACCACCACGGCGATCTCGATGAAGTCGAGGAAGAAGCCGAGCAGGAAGATCACCAGCATCACGATGATGAACTGGGTCCAGAACCCGCCGGGCAGCGTGGTCAGGAACTCCTTGACCAGCTCCTCGCCGCCGAAGGCGCGGAACGCCGCGGTCAGCATCGCCGCGCCGAGCAGGATGATGAACACCAGCGAGGTGGTCTTGGCGGTGTCGATCATCACCGAGTTCAGCGTGTCCTCGATGCGGAAGGTGCGCCAGAGCGACCACAGCACCGAGAACACGAAGACCGAGACCGCGATCACCGCCATCACCAGCCCCTGCTCCTGCTCGGGGGTGACGATGTTCTTGATGTTGGTGTCGTAGTTCGCGGTGATCCAGGCGATGGCGACCACCGAGACCACGGCGAGGATCGCCGGGACGAAGGCGTCCCAGTGGCCCGAGCGCAGCCGGTAGCCGGCCATGATGGTGGCGCCGATGGCGCCGACCGCGCCGGCCTGGTTCACCGTGGCGACGCCGGAGATGATCGAGCCGAGCACGACGAAGATCAGCGTCAGCGGCGGCACCAGGATCAGCAGCACGCGGCCGAGCAGGCGGCGGTCGAACTTGCCGTCGAAGGGCACCGCCGGGGCCAGCGAGGGCCGGATCAGCGCCACCACGAGGATGTAGAGCATGAACAGACCGACCAGCACGAGCCCCGGGATCAGCGCGCCCATGAACATGTCGCCCGCCGAGGTCGAGGTCACCGCGAATTCCGACGGCAGCGAGAGCTCGCCGGTGCTCGCCTTGTAGAGATTGGTCCGCGCCGTGCCGGCCTGGTCGACCGCGCTGGCCAGCTGGTCGGCGAGGATGATCAGCACGATCGAGGGCGGGATGATCTGCCCCAGCGTGCCCGAGGCGGCGATGGTGCCGGTGGAGAGCGGCATCGAGTAGCCGTTGCGCATCATCGCCGGCAGCGAGATCAGCCCCATCGCCACCACGGTGGCGCCGAGGATGCCGGTGGTCGCGGCCAGCAGCGCGCCGACGAAGACCACCGAGATGCCGAGCCCGCCGGGGATCGGGCCGAACAGCTGCGCCATGGTGACCAGCAGGTCCTCCGCGATCTTCGAGCGCTGGAGCATGATGCCCATGAACACGAAGAGCGGGATGGCTATCAGCGTGTCGCGTTCGACCTCCCAGTAGACGCCGCGGAAGTTGGTGACGCCGGCGGAGAGCCATTCCGACGGCCCGCCCTGGGCGAAATAGGCGCCCGAGGAGCTCTCGAACAGCAGGCCGGCGCCGGCGGCGACGAGGATCGTCACGATCGCCGAGCCGGGCAGCGCGAAGGCCACCGGGAAGCCCGAGGCCAGGGCCGCCGCCATCAGGAAGACGAGCAGCGCGAGAAAGACGAGTTCCATGGGTCAGACCTCCGTGATCTGGTCTTCGCCGTGGACGTGGTGCGCATGCCCGCCGGGCACGCCCTGCCAGTCCGCCCAGCTTTCCAGCAGATAGGCGCAGAACTGGATCATCATGCTCACCCCGAAGATCGCGAGGAAGCCGGCCATCAGGTATTTCACATACATGCCGAAGCCCGACTGCGTGATCTCGAGGCTCTGCAGCGGCGCGTTGATGATCGAGGATTTGGTGGCCATCCCGAGATACAGGATCACCCAGCAGAACAGGATGCCCATGATCAGGCAGCCGATCACGTTGACCGCGCCCTGCGCCCGGGTGCTCAGCGAGGCATAGACCACGTCGACGCGGACATGCCCGTCCTCGACCAGCGTGTAGGCCGAGGCGAACAGGAACAGCGCGCCGTACCAGAAGCGCACGAGATCGCCCTGGAAGGCCTGCTCGTAGGAGAAGATGAAGCGCGAGATCACGATCGCCAGCTCGGCCAGCACCACCAGCACCGCGAGCCAGTGGAAGCCCAGCGTGCGCGTCACCAGCGCCAGCACCAGCGCGATGCCGACCAGCGGCATGTGCAGCTGCGGCGCCCGGCTCTCGTTGTAGCCCCAGGCGCTGGCCACGTCCGCGCCGACGAACTCGGCGAGATAGCCCTCGACCCGCATGAACGAGACCACGATGTCGGCGAGCCCGACCAGCAGCACCATCCAGAACGAGGCGCGGATGATGAAGCGCACGATGCCCGACATGATCTCGGCATCGGCGCGCAGCGGCTGGTCCGGGCTGCGGCTGACATAGAGCATCGGCAGCAGCAGCGCCGCGCCGTAGAGCCCGAGCTGCACCGCCGCCAGCGCGAGGCCCGTGCCGTCGAGCTCGCCGGCGCGCAGCAGCAGCGCATCGCCCCCCGGCCAGTCCTGCCAGAAGGTCAGATAGTTGTTGATAAGGAAGGCGAAGGTCGCGGCGACTACGGCCCAGGCGAAGATCCGGAGCGGTTTCGGCGGCCGCGGCGCCGTCGTCGATACGTCAGTCACGGAGACTTGCCCCCCTTGGCGGGCGCTCTTGACGGCGCCTCGGAAACGAAACGCGGGGCAGGCAGCACCGCCCACCCCGCAAGACTGGATTGCCCGCGATCAGCCGATGCCGACGACCGCGTTGCGCTTGATCGAGTAGGCGACGTCGGAGATCGCCATCCAGCCGCCGATCTCCTTGCGCGCCTTGAGCGTGCTGTCGAAGATCCGCGCGGCCAGGTCGGAGTGGTCGCGAGCCTCCTCGATGACCTCTTCCGCGGCCTCGCCGAAGGCCTCGTAGACGTCGTCGTTGAACTCGCGCAGCTCGACGCCGTGCTCGTTGACCAGCCGCTCGAGGAACCGGCCGTTCTCGGCGTTGGTCTCGGCCATCTGCCGGGCGTTCTCCTCGTTGCAGGCCGACTCGATGATCGCCTGGTCGGTCTTCGAGAGGCTGCCCCACCAGCTGGCGTTCATGCCCATGCAGAGCTGCGAGCCCGGCTCGTGCATGCCCGGCCAGTAGTAGTACTTGGCGGCCTCGTAGAACTTCATGAAGTAGTCGTTGTAGGGGCCGACCCACTCGGTCGCGTCGACCGCGCCGGAGACCAGGTTCTCGTAGATCTGGCTGCCCGGCAGCGAGACCGGCGAGGCGCCGAGCTTGGAGAGCACGTCGCCGCCGAGGCCGGGGATACGCATCTTGAGGCCCTTGAGGTCGTCCGGGCTCTCGATCTCCTTGTTGAACCAGCCACCCATCTGCACGCCGGTGTTGCCGCAGGGGAAGCCCTTGAGACCGAACTCGCCGGCCAGCTCGTCATAGAGCTCCTGGCCGCCGGCATATTTCATCCAGGCGTCGATCTCGGTGTAGGTCAGGCCGAAGGGGATCGCGGTGAACGGCGCCCAGCCCGGGTGCTTGCCCTTCCAGTAGTAGTCCGCGCCGATATAGGCCTGCGCGTTGCCGGAGGCGACCTCGTCGAAGCTGTCGAAGGCCCCGACCCGCTCGCCGGAGGCGAAGTACTGGGTCTGGATCCGGCCATCGGTGACCTCGGAGAGCCGGGCGGCGAGACGCTGGGCACTGATGCCGAGGCCGGGGAAGTCACGCGGCCAGGTCGAGACGATGACCATCTCGATACGGCCCTGCGCAACCGCCGGGGCGGCGAGACCGGTGGCAGCGGCCGCACCGGCCCCCACGCCGGCGGTCCTGATAAACGAACGACGATCCATTGCGTCCTCCCTGGGATCTCTGTTCTCCAAGGCCGCGTTATCGCGACCGGTGCAGCACCATATTATAGCGTCCGACGAATTGCCAAGGCGATCGGGCGCCCTCTGGCCCGGTCAGGCCGCGGTTTTTGGTCCTAGTCCGGCAAACTGCCTAAATGTGCGGCAGGATGGGCGATTTCGGGCAGCCGAATCGCCGGCGTCCAGCCGGCGATCGCGGCCGCCAGCGCCCGGCCGACGAGATGCGCGAGGGCGAAACCGATCTTGTAGCCCCCGGCCGCCAGAAGGATCTCCGGCGCCCCCGGCAGCGCCCCGGCGATCGGCCCCGGCCCCGGCGCCCGCGGCCGGATCCCGGCCCAGCGCCGCAGCACCGGCGCCCCGGCCAGCGCCGGCGAGACCGCCCGGGCCCGCGCAATCACCGCGTCGAGCGCGGAATCCGGGCCCTCGCTCACCCAATCGTGTTCCGAGGTCGCGCCCACCGCGGTGCCGCCGGCATGGCCGACGATGTAGAGCCCCGGCGCGCCGACCAGCGGCAGCCCCGGGTCGAGCCGCACCCCCAGCACCGCCGCCTGCCCCTTCACCCCGCGCGGCGGCGCGAGGCCGGCGAGGGCGAGGCTCTCCCAGCCGGCCGCGACGACGATATGCCGCGCCGCCAGCCGGCCCCGGTCGAACCGCGCGGCGCCGGGCTCGAGGCCGCGACAGTGCCAGCCCTCCAGCACCCGGCCCCGGCGCCGCACCGCCGCCGCCAGCGCCGCGAGATAGCGCGGCGGGTCGATCCGCGCGGTCAGCGTGTCCTCGGCGATCCCGGCCGGCGCCGCCGCCGCCGCCACCAGCCCGGCCAGCCGCGCCGGCACCCGCTCGTGCAGCCGCACCTCGCCGAGGCCGCGCCAGAGCGCCGCGGCATGGCCGGCCTGCGCCGCGGCCCGGGCCCGCGCCGCGGCATCGGCGAGCGGGCGCACCCGGCCGCAGCGGACATAGCCGGTGGCCAGCCCGGTCTCCGCCTCCAGCGCCGCGATCTCGGCCGGCAGCGCCGCCAGCCCGTCGAGCTGCAGCGCCTTCAGCGCGGTCTGCGCCGCCGGCGGCCCGGGCTCGTGCGGCGCCAGCGCCCCCACCGGCGTCGCGCTGGCGCCCGCGCCCAGCGCCCCGCGCTCGGCCAGCACGGTGTCGAGCCCGAGCGCCAGGCAGGCCCGCGCGCACCAGAGGCCGAACACCCCGCCGCCGATCACCAGCACCTCGCTCACATGCCGCCCCCCTTGCCTTCGCGCCGCCGCCGCGCCAGAGCAGTCCGATGGCCGGGGACGCTAGCGAGCGCGGGATCGAATGGCGAGACGGCAATCTGCCGGTCTCGACCCGTTTCGGCGACCCCTACTATTCCGCCGACGACGGGCTCGCCGAGACCCGCCACGTGTTCCTCGCCGGCAACGACCTGGCGCGGCGGTTCTCCGGCGCCGCCGGCTTCGCCGTCGCCGAGCTCGGCTTCGGCACCGGGCTCGGCTTCCTCGCCGCCTGGGCGCTCTGGCGCGAACGCGCCGCGCCGGGCGCCGAGCTCGCCTTCACCTCCTTCGAGATCGCGCCGCTGGCCGCCACCGAGATGGCCCGCGCGCTGGCCCCCTGGCCCGAGCTCGCCCCGCTCGCCGCCGAGCTCCTCGCCGGCTGGCGCGGCGGCGGCAGCCTGGCGCTGCCCGGCGCCCGGCTCGAGGTGATCCTCGGCGATGCACGTGAAACCCTGCCGCGCTGGGGCGGGCGGGCCGAGGCCTGGTTCCTCGACGGCTTCGCCCCGGCGCGCAACCCCGAGCTCTGGGAGCCGGCGCTGCTGGCCGAGGTGTTCGCGCACACCGCGCCGGGCGGCAGCCTCGCCACCTATTCCGCGGCCGGCCATGTCCGGCGCGGCCTGCAGGCCGCCGGCTTCCGCATGGCGAAGCGCCCCGGCTACGGCCGCAAGCGCGAGATGCTCGCCGGCAGCCGCCCCGGCGGCTGAGTCGCCGCGCCGCTCAGGGCGGTCGGCTGGCGCCCCCGAGCGGCCCCCCGATCCGCATCCGATCCGCGCCCGGATGGATTCTTCTCAACATTGTTCTATACAACTGATTTAATTCATCGGAAATTTTCGGTGATTTGCGTCAACTTGGACCGGTCTCAAGATCTTGCGTTTACCTTTCGTTAAGAGACGAAATGCATGTTGGACATAGCCGGAACCCAACACAAGAACGAGGCGGGCATGGACGACCGAGAATCGGCTCAGGGTGGGGCACAGCGCGTGGACGAGGTTCTCGCCTCGATCCGCATGCCTCTCGAGAACGTGGAATTCACGATCGAGCAGTTCCTGCTCGAGAACGGCTGCCGCCTGGACGTCCAGACACGGATCCTGCTCGCCGGGGTGCGCGACTGCGTCGCCCGGGTCGCGGTCTCGACCCGGCGGCTGGAGGCGCAGCAGGGCGCCGCCCTGCCGCCGCCCCGGCGGCGCAGCGCCGCCTGAGCCGCCCGGCCTCGCGGAGGTGGCCTCGCGGAGGTGGCCTCGCGGGGAGCGGCCGGCGGGCCGCCGCCCCTTGCCAGCCGGGCGGATTCGCGTATGAGCCGGCGGAGGCCGCATCGCCAGGGCGCGGCCGGGCGGGGCGGCAGCGGAGGCGCGAGATGGCGGCGGAAGGCATCCGGAGCGGCGGGTCGGCTGCGGGCGCGGCAACCGGCGGGTCTGCGGGCGCGGCAACGGGCGGCCGCGCGCTGCCGCGGATGCTGCTCGGGCTCGACACCGGCGGCACCTATACCGATGCGGTGCTGGTCGATGCCGACCGGCTGGAGCATGGCCCGGCGGCGGTGGTCGCCAGCGCCAAGCGGCTGACCACGCCGGGGGATCTGGCCCGCGGGCTCGGCGCGGCGATGCAGGCGGTGCTGGCCGAGGCCGGCGCCTCGCCGGCGGAGATCGGGCTGGTCTCGCTCTCCACCACGCTCGCCACCAATGCGCTCGTCGAGGGCCAGGGCGGGCGCGCCGGGCTGGTGGCGATCGGCTTCGAGGCGGCGGACCTGGCCCGCCAGGGGCTCGACCGGGCGCTCGACGACGCGCCGCTGATCCGCATCGCCGGCGGCCACGACGCCAGCGGCGCGCAGGCCGCGCCGCTCGACCTCGCGGCGCTCGAGGCCGGGCTCGCCGAGACCCTCGCCGGCACCCCGGCGGAGGCCTATGCCGTCTGCGGGCTGTTCGCGGTGCGCAACCCGGCGCACGAGCTCGCCGCCGCCGAGCGCATCCGCGCGCTGACCGGGCGCCCGGTGACCTGCTCGCACCTGCTCTCGGCCCGGGTCGGCGGGCCGCGGCGGGCGCTCACCGCGCTGCTCAACGCCCGCCTCACCCCGATGATCGACCGGCTGATCCGCGCCACCGAGGCGCGCGCCGCGGCGCTCGGCATCGCCGCGCCGATGATGGTGGTGCGCGGCGATGGCGCGCTGGTCTCGGCCGGCTTCGCGCGCGAGCGCCCGATCGAGACCATCCTCTCGGGCCCGGCGGCGAGCCTGGTCGGCGCCGGCTGGCTGACCGGGCTGGCCGATGCGCTGGTCTCCGATATCGGCGGCACCACCACCGACATCGCGGTGCTGCGCGGCGGCCGGCCCCGGCTCGACCCGGACGGCGCCTCGGTCGGCGGGCACCGCACCATGGTCGAGGCGGTGGCGATGGCGACGCACGGGCTCGGCGGCGACAGCCGGGTGAGCCTGGTCGAGGCGGCGGACGGGCCCGGCATCGTGCTCGGGCCGCGGCGCGCGCTGCCGGTGTCGCTGCTGGCCACCGAGCACCCCGCGCTGGTCCACGAGGCGCTGGCGCGGCAGGCGGCGGCGCCGCGCGCCGATGCGCTGCACGGGGTGTTCCTGCTGGCGCCGGTGCCGGCGGCCGGGCTCGCCGGCGCCGAGGCCGCGGTGATGGCACGCCTCGCCGAGCGCCCGGAGGCCGCCGACAAGCTCACCGCCGACCGCAAGCTCGGCCAGGCGGCGCGCCGGCTCGAGGCGCGCGGGCTGATCCGCCGGGCCGCGCTCACCCCCTCCGACGCCGCCCATGTGCTCGGCCTGCAATCGGGCTGGGACGCCGCCGCCGCCCGCGCCGCCGCGGCGCTCTTCGCCCGCCAGCGCCGCACCGACGGGAACGCCCTCGCCGACGGCCCCGAGGCGCTGGCCCGGATGATCGTCGCGCGGCTGACCCGGCGCTCGGCCGAGCTGGTGCTCGAGACCGCGCTGCAGGAGGACGGGCTGCCGCCGGGGCTCGCGGTCTCGCCGCTCGCCGCCGCGGCGCTGGAGCGCCATCGCGGGCTCGCCGCGCCGGCGCTGCCGCTCACCGTGCCGCTGATCGGGCTCGGGGCCAGCGCGCCGACCTATTATCCGGCGGTGGCGGAGATGCTGGGGGCGGAGAACGCGGTGCCGCCGCATGCCGGGGTCGCCAATGCGGTGGGCGCGGTGGTCGGCGGCGTGCGGCTCAGCCTCACCGCCGTGGTCACGGCGCCCGGCGAGGGCCGCTTCCGCGCGCATCTGCCGGACGGCCCGGAGGATTTCCCCGATGCCGGGGCGGCCGAGGCGGCGCTGACCGGCGCGCTCACCGACCGGCTCCGCGCCCAGGCGCTGGCGGCCGGCGCCGATGCGCCGGAATTCGCCCACCGCATCGCCCGCCGCGAGGCCACCATCGAGGGCAAGCGGCAATATGTCGAGGGCGAAATCACCGTCACCGCCACCGGCCGCCCGCGCCTCGCCGAGACCGCCCCGGAGGGCACCCGCCGATGAGCCTGACCACCGGCCCGATCGCGCCCGCCGCGCTGGAGCGCTGGATCCCCGAGATCGCCCGCCTGCGCATCGCGGTGTTCCGCGCCTTCCCCTATCTCTATGACGGCGACATGGACTACGAGGCGCGCTATCTCGCCGCCTATCGCGAGAGCCCGGGCGCCGTGGTGGTCGGCGCCTGGGACGGCGGGCGGCTGGTCGGCTGCGCCACCGGCACGCCGCTGGAGGACCATGCCGGCGAGTTCGGCGCGCCCTTCGCCGCCGCCGGCATCCCGCTCGAGACGGTGTTCTACAACGCCGAATCGGTGCTGCTGCCGGAATATCGCGGGCGCGGCGTCGGCCATGCCTTCTTCGACCACCGCGAGGCCCATGCCCGGACGCTCGGGCGGCGCCATGCCGCGTTCTGCGCGGTGCTGCGCCCGGACGATCACCCGGCCCGGCCGGCGGGCTACGCCCCGCTCGACCCGTTCTGGCGCAAGCGCGGCTACGCGCCGATGCCGGCCGGGCGCACCGGCTTCTCCTGGAAGGATGTCGGCGCCGCGGCGGAGACCGAGAAGCCGATGCAGTTCTGGCTCCGGGAGCTCTGAGCGCCGTGCTCTCCTACCAGCACGCCTATCACGCCGGGAACCCGGCCGACCTGCACAAGCACGCGGCGCTGGCGGCGCTGCTCGCGCTGCTCACCCGCAAGCCGCGGCCGGTCAGCTATCTCGAGAGCCATGCCGGGCGCGGGCTCTACGATCTCGACAGCGCCGAGGCGCGCAAGACCGGCGAGGCGGCGGCGGGGATCGGGCGGGCGGCGCCGGCCGGGCCCTATGCCGCGGCGCTGGCGGCGGTGCGCGCGGCGCACGGGCCGCGCGCCTATCCCGGCTCGCCGGCGATCGCGCGGGCGCTGCTGCGGCCGCAGGACCGGCTCACCCTCTGCGAGCTGCACCCGGCCGAACATGCCGCGCTGGGCCGCGCGCTCGGCGGCGCGGGCGTTGCGATCCACCGCCGCGACGGGCATGAAGGGCTGCTGGCGCTGACCCCGCCGAAGCCGCGCCGCGGGCTGGCGCTGATCGACCCCTCCTACGAGGTCAAGGAGGAATACGCGCAGGCCGCCGAGACCTTCCTCGGCGTGGTGGCGCGCTGGCCGGAGGGCGTCGCCGCGCTCTGGTACCCGGTGCTGCCGGCGGGGCGGCACCGCGCGATGCTGGCGCGGCTGCGGGCCGCGCTGCCGGGGCTGACGGTGGCCGAGATGCGCCTGCTGGCGCCGCCGGCCCGCGGCATGCAGGGCGCCGGGCTGGCGCTCGCCGGCACGCCGCACGGCACGGCGGCGGCGCTGGCCGAGGCCTGGGCGCCGTTTGCCGGGATCTTCGGCCCGGCCTGAACCGCCGGGCGCGAACCACAGGAAAGGGAGACGAGCGATGGACTGGGTGATCGATCCGCCGGAGACCCCGGCGCTGCCGGTGCGCGGCAGCGCGGCGATGTTCCCGGTGCGCCGGATCTACTGCATCGGGCGCAACTATGCCGAGCACACCCGCGAGATGGGCGGCGACCCGGACCGCGAGCCGCCCTTCTTCTTCCAGAAGAACCCGGGCGACATCGCCACCGACGGGCGCTTCCCCTATCCGCCGAAATCCGCCGACGTGCACCACGAGATCGAGATGGTGGTGGCGCTCGGCAGCGGCGGCCGCGACATCCCGGAGGCGGCGGCGCTGGACCATGTCTGGGGCTATGCCGTGGGGCTCGACATGACCCGGCGCGACCTGCAGGGCGAGGCCAAGGAACGGCGGCGGCCCTGGGAGGTCGGCAAGGCCTTCGCCGCCTCGGCGCCGCTCGGCGCGCTGGTGCCGGCGGCCGAGATCGGCCACCCGGCGGCCGGCGCGATCCGGCTGACGGTGAACGGCGCGGTGCGCCAGCAAGGCGATCTCGGGCAGATGATCTGGTCGGTGCCGGAGCAGATCGCGATCCTGTCGGAATATTTCACCCTGGCGCCGGGCGACCTTATCATGTCCGGCACCCCGGCCGGGGTCGGCCCGGTGGCCCGCGGCGACCGCATGCTGGCAGAGATCGACAGCCTCGGCCAGCTCGAGGTGCAGGTGGTCTGACCCGGGAGGGCGGCGCCCCCCCCGGCGCACGGCCCTCGCCCGTTCCCCCCGGCGCAGTGCCCCGGCGCGGGGCCGTCGCGCCCCCACCCCAGTCAGTGCCCTGGCGCGGGGCCCCCCGG
Organism: Paralimibaculum aggregatum; assembly: GCF_030270585.1. Classification (GTDB taxonomy): domain Bacteria; phylum Pseudomonadota; class Alphaproteobacteria; order Rhodobacterales; family Rhodobacteraceae; genus Thermohalobaculum; species Thermohalobaculum aggregatum. Next base: position 917 of record NZ_BSYI01000050.1, on the reverse strand, counting down.
TGCGGCGCCCCGGTGCGGCGCCCCGGCGCGGGGCCCCGAGGCGGTGCCTCCGGTGCCCCGCTCTGGCGCCAGGCCCCCGGGCGGTCCCCCGGCGCGGGGCCGCCGGTCCGGCGCCTTGGCGCGGGGCCTCCGATGCATTGCCCTGGTGCAGGATCTCCGGCGCGGCGTCCAGGCACGAGGCCCCCGGGCGCCGCGCCCTGCCGCGGGGCCGTCAGTGCAGCGTCCCGACGCGGGGCCTCCGGTGCAGTGCCCTGGCCCGGGGCCTCGACGCGGGGCCTCGGGTGCGCTGCCGTGGTGCGGGCTTCCGACCCAGCATCCTGTCGCGAGGCTTCCGGCGGGGCGCCCTGGCGCGGGGCCTCCAGTGCAGCGACATGGTGCAGGCCCTCCGGTGCAATGTCCTGTCGCGGCGCCCCGGCGCGGCGCCCCGGTGCAGGACTTCCGGCGCCGCATCCTGTCGCGAGGCTTTCGGCTCGGCGCCCCGGTGCAGGGCCTCCGGTGCGGTGTCCTGTAGCAGGGCCTCCGGCACGGCGCCCTGGCATGAGGCTTCCGGCGCGGCGCCCTGACTAGGAGCCTCCAGTGCAGCGTTCTGGTGCAGGGCCTCCGGCGCAGCGCCCTGACGGGGGCCTCCGGTGCGGTGCCCTGGTGCAGGGCTTCCGGTGCAGTGTCTTGGCGCGCAGCCTCCGGCGCGGTGTTCTGGCGCTCGGCCTCTGCGCGGTGTTCTCGGTGCAGTATCCCGGTGCGGCGCTCCGGCGCGGGGCTTCGGTGCGGCGCGCTGGCGCGGGGCCTCCGGTGCGGGGCACTGGCGCGGGGCTGCCCGGTGCGGGCCCGGGCCGATGCCGCGGCGGGCGCCTGTGGCCGGGGCCGCCCCGGCGCGCCCCGCCCCTGCACCGGCGCGGCGGCTGCGGGGGCATCGTGGC
>NZ_BSYI01000049.1 GCF_030270585.1 Paralimibaculum aggregatum | reverse complement strand
AAGCACCCAACAGATCGGGCTCCGGCGGCGCGCAGAGATCGAAGCGCACGTTGTTGAAGTTGATCTTCGGGCTGATGAACTGCGCGCAACCCTGGCCGTTGTTGATCTTGAGCTCGGTTGTGCCGTTGTCGAAATCGGCGTTGCCGATGGTCTCGTCATAGACGATCAGATCGTAGAAGCCGACGCCGTTGAGCACGGTGTCGTTGAAGCTGAAGACGGTGTCGCCGGAATTGCTCTCGCCGGCATTGTAGCCGCCCTGGCCATCGGCGAACTCCGCCGCCTTGACGAAGATCGCGCCGAGATCGCCATCCGCGATGCCGCCGTCGCCGAGCACGATGGTGGACTGGTTGAGCACCAGGTTGCTGTCGCCGAGGATGCGGAAGATCGCGAAGGTCGAGCCGTCGCCGTCGATGATGATGTTGGAGTTGGTCAGCTTGAAGTCGTTGTCGTCCATGTCGATGTCGATCACCGCGATGCCGTCGCCGTCGGTGTCGTGCTGGTCGACATTGATCGTGAAGATATCGACATCCTCGATGCCGTCGGAGCCGGGCAGGCCGCTGCCGGGCCGCAGCACCGCCTCCGGCGACAGCTCGGTCACCCAGTCCTCATAGGCGTCGAGCTCGGCGCGCAGCGCCGCCATCTCGGCATCGGCATTGGCGGTGACGCCGGCGGCGGTGAGGCTGGAGCCGTCGCCGGTGGTGTCGTAGCCGTCGCCGAGCCCGTCGGCGAAGAACTCCGAGTTGGAGACGCTGCTCGCCGGGTTGCCGCTGTCGGAGACCACGCCGACCTGGCCGTAGAGCTCGACATTGCTCATGTCGAACTTGGCATCGGGGCTGGTCAGCGCGACGTCGCCGGTCCAGCTCACGCCCTCGACCACGGGGGCGGCGCCGGGCAGGTAGTCGGAGACGCCGTTCCAGTCGTTGTCGGCATCGACCCATTGGCCGCCGGCATTGTGCAGGAACACGTCGTCGAGGTCGAAATCGACATTGTCGTCGATCTCGGTGGAGAGCATGACGATGTTGGCACCGAGATCGCCGTTCTGGACGTTGACCGCCTTGGCGATCGAATTGCTGGTGGTGCCGATCAGCAGGTATTTCGACATCTCCGAGACCGCGGGCAGGGCGGCGGCACCGTCGCCGGCGGTCTCGGGCTCCGGCTCGGGATCTGGGTCCGGAGCGGGGGGCGGGGGCGGGGGCGGGGGCGGCATGTCGCCGGTGCGGGTCAGGATCAGCCGGTCGACACGGACCATCTCGCCGCCGTCGCGCTCGGCCTCCAGCGTGACCTCGGCACCGGCCGGGATCGCCACGTCGTCGAGGAAGAAGCTGGTGAACTTCCCGTTGTCGGAGCCGCTGCCGCGGTTGTCCTTGTCGAGCAGGATCTCGCCGGCGAGCACGCCATCGATCAGCAGGCGCACGGTGCTCTGGCCGTCGGCCTCGTCCTGGATGCGGAACTTGACCTCGTAGGCCCCGTCCGGCCCGCCGAACCCGGTGGAAAGCGTGCCGCTGGCGCCGGTGAGCCGCACCAGTTCGCCGCCGGAGGCCCTGTCGCCGCTCTTCGTCACGAAACCGACGGAGTCCATGTCCTCCGCCTGAATGACCACTTTCGTCATTGACTGACCCTCACTCCAGACCGGCCGGCCGGATGCGCATGACAGGCCGCACTTCCGCAAAAACGGGACGGCGCCTTGCAGGTCGGGGATCGGAGGAGCATGGCCGGGACGGTCACCCGTCCGGGCTGGTTCGGAAAGCTTTCACGCCAATCGAAATACTCACCCAATCACGGCGGCGCAGGCGCAGAACAAGCGCCTGAACCCACAGAATGAGACCGCAAGACGCGGGTTCGTTCACCCTTGGTAAGAATACGACGAGTTCCGAAAATTTCGAAGTGACTACATGCAACCTTGCCCAGCATTTCGGGGCAACCCGGCCAACAACGGCTGTATTGATCTTGATCGCACAATCTGGAGTTGATTAGAGTGCAGGTCCTGCATTTCCCCCTGGACAGATCACTGGTTTCGCGCGCTTCGCCCGCTTTCTTCATGCCTGCAGAATCAAACGGGCCACCCGTGGCAGATATCGCCCCCCGGTTGCAGGCCGGGGGTGCCGACCATCAGGGCCAGAGCAGCGCGAGATAGAGCCCGTAGCCGGCCAGCAGCACCGCCCCCTCCCAGCGCGCGATGCGCAGCCCGGTCCAGGCGAAGAGCACCAGCACCACCGTCACGCCCACCATCACCAGGTTGTCGAAGCGCAGGATCTCGGCCGGCACCGCGCCCGGTGCGATCAGCGCCGTGGTGCCCGCGATGCCGAGGATGTTGTAGATGTTGGAGCCGACGATGTTGCCGAAGGCGACATCGCCCTGGCGCCGGAGGCCGGCCACCACCGAGGTCACCAGCTCCGGCATCGAGGTGCCGACCGCGACCACGGTGAGCCCGATCACCGTCTCCGAGATGCCGAGCCCGCGCGCCAGCGTCACCGCGCCGTCCACCAGCAGGCGGCCGCCGAGCAGCACCAGCGCCAGCCCGCCGAGCGCGGTCAGCACCGCCGGCAGCAGGCCTGGATGCGCCGGGGCAGGGGCGGGCGCCGGGGCCAGCGCCGGGTCGGCCCCCTGCAGCGCCAGCCCCTTGTCGAAGGCGGCGCCATGGTCCTCGCCCCCGGCGGCGGCGCGCTCCTGGCGGAAGGCGAGCAGCACGTAGAGCGCCAGCAGCAGCAGGAAGCCGGCGCCGAGCGCCCGGCCCATCGGCATCAGCGCCGCGAGCGCCGCGAAGCCCGCCGCCACCGCCAGCATCGCCATGCCGTCGCGCCGCAGCGCCGCCGAGGTCACCGCGATCGGGCTGATCATTGCCGCGATGCCGACGATCAGCAGGATGTTGGCGATGTTGGAGCCGACGACGTTGCCATAGGCGATGCCCGGCGCATCGGCCAGCGCCGCCTGTACCGAAGTCACCAGCTCGGGCATCGAGGTGCCGAAGCCGACCAGCGTCAGCCCGATCACCAGCGGCGAGACGCCGAAGCGCGTCGCCACCTGCACCGCGCCGCGGACCAGCAGCTCGCCCCCGACGATCAGGAGCACGAAGCCCCCCAGCAGCAATGCCCAGCTATCCAAGCGCCGGCTCCCCCTTCGCGCGCCTCCGCGGCGCCCCGCCCTGGCGCCTTCAGGTAGAAGCGCCCGGGCGCCGCGACAAGACCGGGCGACGGAGCCCCGGTGGATTTCCCGCAGACGTGCTAAACTCGCCCGCATTCACAACGGGCGCCGCCGCCCGCCCGGCGCGGCGCCGGAGACGCGGGAGGCGCAGATGCATGTCGTGATCAGGCTCTATTCGGGGGAGGGCGCGCGGGAGCTCTTCGAGATGCTCGAGACCCGCCGCCCGGAGATCGAGGAGATCATGCGCGGCGTGCCGGATTTCCGGTCCTACACGCTGGTGCGCACCGCCAGCGGCGGCGCCTCGGTGACCGCCTGCGAAGACAAGCACGGGACCGACTGGTCCTCGCGCCTCGCGCACAAGTGGATCAGCGAGAACGCCGCCAATCTCAACATCGCGGCGCCGAACATTGCCGAGGGCGAGGTGATCCTCGAGCTCAGAAACTAGCCGGGAGGGCGCCGCGCCGGCCGGCCGGCGCCCGCCTCAGCCGCCCCTCAGACGCTCCCGGATCGCCTTCTGGGAGACCTGCTCGAGCAGATCGAGCAGCGCGACGCATTCCTGCCGCGCGGTCTCCGGCTCGCCCGCCGCGATGGCGCGCAGGGTGCGGGCATGGTGCACCGCCGCCTCCGAGAAGCTCTCAGTCTCGGTGATGAAGGAGTACCAGAACCGCCGCGAGAGCCCATGCAGCAGATGGATGTGCTGCGTGAGATAGCGGTTCCGCGCCGCCTCCGCCTCGATGCGGTGGATCTCGCGGTTGATCTCGAGATAGCGGCCGCGGTCGCGCGCGGCGATGGCGCGTTCGAGCTCGTCGGCCAGGCGCAGCATCTCGGCGCGCTGGCGCTCGTCGGCCCGCACCGCCGCCAGCGAGACCATCAGCTCCTCGAGCGGGCGGCGGGTCTCCAGCAGCTCGAGCTGGCGGGTGATGTCGACCGGCGTCACCATGATCCCGCGCCGCGGCAGGATATCCACGAAGCCCTCGAACTTCAGCCGCTGCAGCGCCTCGCGCACCGGCGTGCGGCCGCAGCCGATGCGCCGCGCCAGATCGTTCTCCGACAGCAGCTCATAGGCCGGCAGCGTGCCGATCACGATCAGCCGCTGGATCTCGGCATAGGCCTGCTCGGCGGTGGAGATCGGCGCCGCGGTTTCGCTCTGCTCGTTCATCCCGGTCCTTTCCCTGTCGGCCGGAGACTAGCGATTGACAGCCTGTTCGGCAATAGATACACATCTATAAAACATCTGATATGTCAGATGGAGAACACGGGGAGGATGGCGATGGCAGCCGCGCAGGACATGCGCAGCACGGAGCAGCTGCGCGCGGATCTGGTGGTGGTGGGCGGCGGCGCCGCGGGCGTGGCCACGGCGGTCACCGCGGCGCGCGGCGGGCTCGAGGTGGTGCTGATCGAGCGCCACGGCTTCTGCGGCGGCGGCGCGGTGGCCGGCCATTCCGGCACCGTCTGCGGGCTCTACGAGGCTTCCGACAACCCCGGCAACGGCCCGGTGCAGGCGGTGTTCGGCTTTGCCGAGGCGTTCGTCCGGGCGCTCGAGGCGCGCGGCGGGCTGGCCGATCCGGTGCGCTACGGCAAGACCTTCACCCGCGTGCACGACCCGATCGTCTGGCGCGAGACCGCCGACGACCTGCTCGCCGAGGCCGGGGTCACGGTGATCTACCACGCCGTCGCCACCCGGGTGCTGGCGGAGGGCGAGCGCATCGAGGGCGTCGAGCTCTGGACCAAGCAGGGGCCGCTTAGGGTGCTGGCGCCGCTCACGGTGGATGCCTCCGGCGATGCCGATCTGGTGGCGATGGCCGGGCTGCCGAGCTTCGTCGGCGACAACGGCCGGGTGCAGAACCCGACCATGATCTTCCGGCTGATGGGGGTCGACGTGCCGGCCTTCCGCGCCGCCTATGGCGACGACACGATCATGCCGGCCGAGGTCTCGGAGATGATCGCCGCGGCCAACCGGGCCGGCACCTTCACCCTGCCGCGGGCCAAGATCTGGCTCTTTCCCACCACGCGCCCGGGCGAGCTGCTCTGCAACTGCACCCGCATCGTCGGCGCCGACGGGCGCGAGCTCAACCCGCTCCACTGGCGCGATTTCGCCGAGGCCGAGACGCAGGGGCGCCGGCAGGCCCGCGACTATGCGCGCTTCTTCCGCGCGCGCCTCGCCGGCTGCGAGAACGCCTTCGTCAACGACATGGCGGTGCAGGTCGGCGTGCGCCAGACGCGGCAGATCTCCGGCACCGCGCGGCTCGGCAACCGCGACGTGGTGGCCGGCACCAAGTTCGCCGACGGCATCGTGCGCTCGCCCTGGCCGATCGAGCTGCATGCCGGCGAGAAGCCCCGCGTCGAGTGGCTGCTGAACGATGTCTACGAGGTGCCCTATGGCTGCTTCGTGCCGGAGCGGGGGGAGGGGATCCTCGCCGCCGGGCGCTGCCTCTCGGCCGAGCACGAGGCGGTCGCCTCGGCGCGCGTCACCGCGCAGTGCTTCGGCTACGGCCACGCCATCGGCCATGCCGCGCGCCTTGCGGTGCGCGAGGGACTGGCGCCGCGCGCCATCGACGGCCGCGACCTGCGCGGCATCCTCAACCGCGACGGCGCGCGGCTCGACTGAAAGGACCAGGGATGACGGAACAGATCCAGACAGACCGGCACGAGGGCTTTGCCGTCGTGACCATGAACAAGCCCCGGCGGCGCAACGCGCTCGGGATGGAGAGCGTGGCCGGGCTCGGCGCGGCGCTCGAGACGCTGGCGGCGGACCCGGGCTGCCGCGCGGTGGTGCTTGCCGGCGCGCCGCCGGCCTTCTGCTCGGGCAGCGACCTCAAGGAGCTCGGCGGGCTCTCGATCCCGGAGATGTGCCACCACGAGGCCGAGACCGCCGCCATGGCCCGGCGCATCGCGCATCTGCCGGTGCCGGTGATCGCGGCGGTGGAGGGTTATGCCCTCGGCGGCGGCTTCATCCTCGCCACCGCCTGCGATGCGGTGGTGACCGCGCGCGGCGCGAAATGGGGGCTGCCGGAGGTGCCGAACGGCTGGATCCCGCCCTGGGGGCTGCAGACGCTGCTCGCCCGCGTCGGCCCGGTGAAGGCGCAGCAGATCACCTGGGGCTTCCTCGAGATGGACGGGGCGGAGGCGGTGCGCCTCGGCGTCGCCGACGGGCTGGCCGAGGATGGCGGCGCGCTGGCCATGGCCTCGGACTGGGCCGCCCGGATCGCCGCGCTGCCGGCCGATGCCGTGCGCTCGACCAAGCGGTTCTTCTCCGCCGCCATCGCCGCCGATGCCGAGCGCCAGGACGCCGAGGCCAACCGCCTCTTCGCCGCCGATTGCGAGAGCGCCGAGGCCAAGGCGACGCTGGCCCGCTTCACGGTGCCGGCATGAGCAAGATCGTCAGCGCAGACGCGGCCGTCGCCGCGATCCCGGACGGCGCCGCGGTGGCCAGCGCCGGGGTGATCGGCTGGGTCACGCCGGATGCCGTGCTCGGCGCCCTCGGGCGGCGCTTTGCCGAGACCGGCGCGCCGCGCGGGCTCACCTTCTATTTCCCCTGCGGCACGGGCGATGCCATGGGCATCAAGGGCATGGACCATGTCGCCCGCGAGGGGCTGATGAAGCGCATCGTCGCGGGCAGCTTCATCAACCCGGTGGATCCCGCCACCGGCCGGCGGCCGGAGCTGATGCGGCTGATCCGCGAGAACCGCATCGAGGCCTATTCCTGGCCGATCGGCGCCAGCATGCAGTGGCTGCGCGAGGTCGCCCGCAAGAGCCCGGGCTACATCACCCGGGTCGGCCTCGGCACCTATGCCGATCCGCGCCATGGCGGCGGGCGCTTCACCGAGCGCACCACCGAGGACCTCGTGCGGGTGATCGAGATCGACGGCGAGGAGCTGCTCTACTACCCCACCTGGCCGCTCGACGTGGCGATCCTGCGCGCCGCCAGCGCCGACGAGCACGGCAACCTCTCCTGGGAGGACGAGCCGCTCACCACCGCCAACACCGCGCTGGCGCTCGCCGTCAAGGCCAGCGGCGGGCGGGTCATCGCGCAGGTCCGCCGGGTCGTGGAGGCCGGCGCCCGCAAGGCCAGCGATGTCCGCCTGCCGGGGGTCTATGTCGACCAGGTGGTGGTCGATCCCGAGATGATGATGACCACCGGCGTGCGCTATGAGCCGGCCTATTTCTCGGGGCCGCGGATCGACATCGCGACGCTGTCGCCGCCGCCCTTCTCGGCGGACCGGATCATCGCCAACCGCATCGTGCCGGAGGTGCGGCCGCACGAGCTCTCGATCTTCGGCTTCGGCGCGGCCACCGACGTGCCGCTGGTGATGGCCGAGCAGGGGCTCTTCGATGACGGGCGGCTGGCCGACTATCCCGGCACCACCGAGCACGGCGCCTATGGCGGGGTGGTGATGCCGGGCTGGCAGTTCTCCGCCAACATCAACCCGGACGCGATCATGGACGGGGTGACGCAGTTCGACGCCATCGACGGCGGGCTCTGCCCCTTCGCGGCGCTCTCCTTCGCGGAATACGACGCCGACGGCGTGGTCAACGTCTCGAAGTTCGGCAAGGCCAATCCGGGGGCGGGCGGCTTCATCGACATTGCCCAGAACGCGCGGCGGCTGATCTTCGCCGGCACCTTCACCACCGGCGGGCTGCAGGCGGAGGTGGCGGACGGCCGCCTCGCGATCACCCGCGAGGGCAAGGTGCGCAAGTTCGTGCGCGCGGCCGCCTCGATCACCTACCGCGTCGCCGAGGGCGTGCGCATCCGCGGCCAGGAGGCGCTGATCGTCACCGAGCGCGCGGTGTTCCGCGCCGCGGCGGACGGGCTCGAGCTGATCGAGATCGCGCCGGGGATCGACCTGCAGAGCCAGGTGCTCGACCTGATGGATTTCGCCCCCGTCCGCATCGCCGACCCGCTGCCGCTGATGGATGCGGCGCATTTCCGGCAGTGCCCCGCCACAAAGGCCGCCGAGGTGACCGCATGACCCCCGACAGCATTCCCGCCGCCGCGCTGGCCCGGTTTCGCCGCGGCACCGCGCTGCCCGCCCATCCGCTGGCGCTCGATGCGCGCCGCCGTCTCGACCCGGTGCGCCAGCGCGCGGTGACGCGCTACTACCTCGATGCCGGTGCGGGGGGCGTCGCGGTCGGCGTGCACACCACGCAGTTCGCGATCCGCGAGGCCGGGCTCTACGAGCCGGTGCTGCGGCTCGCCGCCGAGACCGTGGCCGACTGGGCCGAGGACCCGCGCCTGCTGGTCGCCGGCGTCACCGGGCGCACCGCGCAGGCGGTGGCGGAGGCGGAAACCGCGCGCGCGCTCGGCTATCACTTCGTGCTGCTCAACCTCGCGCGGATGAAGGGCGCCTCGGAGGCGGAGCTGCTGGAGCATTGCCGCGCGGTGGCCGCGGTGATGCCGGTGATCGGCTTCTCGCTGCTGCCCTCGGTGGGGGGCTTCCACCTCTCCTACGGCTTCTGGCGCGCCTTCGCCGGGATCGAGAACGTCGCCGGGATCAAGATGGCGCCGTTCGACCGCTACCGCACGCTGGAGATCGTCCGCGCCGTGCAGGATGCCGGGGCGGCGGACCGGGTGACCCTCTATACCGGCAATGACGACCACATCGTGCTCGACCTGCTGCAGCCCTTCGCGATCCGCTCCGAGGACGGCCGCAGCGAGACCCGCGTGCGCATCCGCGGCGGCCTGCTCGGGCACTGGTCGGTCTGGACCAGGACCGCGGTGGAACTGCTCGACCGGGTGCACGCGCTGCCGGATGGCGTGGACATCCCCGAGGACCTGCTGGCGCAGGACAGCATCGTCACCGACTGCAACCTCGCGATCTACGACGCGATCAACGACCTGCGCGGCTGCATCCCCGGCTGCCTCGAGGTGCTGCGCCGGCAGGGGCTGCTCGCCGGCACCTGGTGCCTCGACCCGGCCGAGGTGATGAGCCCCGGCCAGGCCGCCGAGATCGACCGCGTCTATCGCCAATATCCCGAGATGAACGACGACGCCTTCGTCCGCGCCAATCTCGACCGCTGGCTGAGCGATGCCGGCAAGTCCCGGCCTCTGGTGGCCTGAGCGAACACAGGAATGACCATGACCGAGCTTCTCACCCCCGAGACCTTCCCCGAGAGCTTCCGCGATGTCGCGCATCTCGAGGACTTCATGTCGCTGCCCACCGAAGGCGTCGTGCGCGACCTGAACGGGCTGGAGGGCGACATCATCATCCTCGGCGTCGGCGGCAAGATCGGCGTCACCATGGCGCGGATGGCCAAGCGCGCCGCCCCGGACAAGCGGGTGATCGGCGTCTCGCGCTTCTCCGAGGAGGGCGTGGAGGAGCGTCTCAACGCCTGGGGCGTCGAGACCATCCGCTGCGACCTGCTCGACCGCGAGGCGGTGAACGCGCTGCCGAAGCTGCCCAACGTGATCTACATGGCCGGGCTGAAATTCGACGCCAGCGGCCGCGAGGACTTCCTCTGGGCGATGAACACGCTGGCGCCGCAGATCACCGCCGAGGCGTTCCGCGAGAGCCGCATCGTCGCCTTCTCCACCATCCATGTCTATCCGTGGTCGAACCCGCTGCATGGCGGCGTGACCGAGGCGAGCCCGCCGCTGGCGCGCCCCGGCGAATACGCCAACTCGGTGGTCGGGCGGGAGCGCACCTTCCAGTACTTCTCGCGCAGGCACGGCACGCCGGGGCGGCTGCTGCGCTTCGTCTACGCGATCGACCCGCGCTATGGCGTGATGCAGGAGATCGCGCAGTGGGTGAAGGACGGCACGCCGATCCCGCTCGCCACCGGCCACGTGAACATCATGTGGCAAGGCGATGCCAACGCCCAGTTTCTCCGCACGCTGGCCAACTGCGAGACGCCGGCGAGCCCGATCAACATCGGCGGGCCGGAGCATGTCTCGGTGCGCTATCTCGCCAACCGCTTCGGCGAGGCGCTGGGCCGCGAGCCGGTTTTCGAGGGCGCGGAATCCGACCACTGCCTGCTGGTCAACTGCGACCGGGCCAACGGGCTCTACGGCAACCCGGTGGTGCCGATGGACGCGATGATCCGCTGGGTGGCCGACTGGGTGAAGGAGGGCAAGCCGATCCACGGCAAGCCCTCCAAGTTCCAGGTCCGCACGGGGAGCTTCTGAGCCATGACCCTGCTGTCGCGCTATCTCTGGGCCACGGCCGGGCTTTCGGGCTTTGTCGTCGTCTGGTGGCTGGCAACGGTGATGACCGACCTGCCGGCCTATCTGCTGCCCTCGCCGGGGGCGGCGCTGGCCGAGATCTGGGAGCCCTCCTACAACTGGGGCACGCATATCTGGGCGACGACGCAGGAGATCTTCGGCGGCTATGTGCTCGCCGTGGTGATCGGGGTGGGCCTCGCGGTGCTGTTCAGCTGGCTGCCGGCGCTGAACGCGGCGCTGATGCCGCTGCTGGTGGTGCTCAACATGGTGCCGAAGGTGGCGATGGCGCCGCTCTTCATCGTCTGGCTCGGCTTCGGCATCGTGCCCAACATGGTGATCGCCTTCACCATCTGCTTCTTCCCGATCCTGCTGACCACCTATCGCGGGCTGCTCGAGGTCGAGCCGGACCTGATCAACCTGGTGAAGTCGCTGAAGGCGAACCGCTGGCAGATCTTCCTGAAGATCCAGCTGCCCGGCTCGCTGCCCTATCTCTTCTCGGGCATGAAGGTGGCCGCGGTGCTGGCGGTGGCGGGGGCCATCGTCGGCGAGTTCATCGCCTCGCAGAAGGGGCTCGGCTACTTCCTGCTGGCGCAGCAGAACGCCCTCAACACCTCGGCGATGATGATGGCGCTGGCCTTCATCACCCTGATCGGCGTGGCGCTCTACGGCCTCGTGCTCGGGCTCGAATACCTCGTCGTCACGCGCAAGGGGATCGGCAAATGACCCGGCCATTCGTCCGCCTCGTCGGCGTCACCAAGACCTATCACGCCGGCGCGCAGGAGTTCCTCGCGGTGCGCGACGTCACCCTCGACGTCGAGGAGGGCGAGCTGGTCTCCATCGTCGGGCCCTCGGGCTGCGGCAAGTCCACCGTGCTCTCGATCCTCGCCGAGCTGCAGGCCGCGAGCGGCGGCACCGTGGAGATCGGCACGCCGGACAGCCCGTTCACCCCGGGCCGCGATGTCGGGATGGTGTTCCAGAAGGCGCTGCTGCTGAAATGGCGCACGATCATCGACAACGTGATGCTGCCGGCCGAGATCCTCGGCCTGCCGCGCCGGGCCAGCCGCGAGCGGGCGCGCGACCTGCTCGAGATGGTCGGGCTCTCGAAATTCGCCGACGCCTATCCGCAGCAGCTCTCGGGCGGCATGCAGCAGCGCGCCTCGATCGCGCGGGCGCTGGTGCACGACCCCAAGCTGATCCTGATGGACGAGCCGTTCGGCGCGCTCGACGCGCTGACCCGCGAGCGCATGAACCTCGAGCTGCTGCGGATCTGGCGCGAGAGCTCGAAGACCATCCTCTTCGTCACCCACGGCATCCAGGAGGCGGTGTTCCTCGGCAGCAAGGTCGCGGTGATGACGGCAGGGCCGGCGCGGATGGCGGCGCAGTTCGAGATCGACCTGCCCGAGCCGCGCACGCTGGACGTCAAGACCACGGAGAAGTTCGGAAACTACACCCGCGAGATCTACCACCTGCTCGGAATGCACTGACCGCGTGCACCGACCCGGGCGCCAAGAATAACGAGGGAGGAAAACCATGAAACGCATCACAGGGACCGCCGCGGCGCTGGCCGCGCTGCTGACCGCCGGGGGCGCCGCCGCCGCCGAGGAGATCAGCCTGCAGCTCAACTGGACCGCCGGCGGCGACCATGCCCCGGTCTACTACGCGCAGGCCCAGGGCTGGTATGCCGATGCTGGCGTCGAGCTGGAGATCCGGCAGGGCACCGGCTCCGGCGCCGCCGCCACCGCGCTCGAGGTCGGGCAGGCCGACATGGCGATCATCGACACCCCGACGGCGCTGCAGTTCCTCGCCAAGGGCGCGCCCTTCACCGGGGTCTTCGTGGCCTATAACGACAACGCCGCCGGGCTCTACTGGAAGAAGAGCTCCGGCATCTCGGGCGTGCAGGACTTCGCCGGCAAGAAGATCGGCGCACCGGCCTTCGACGCCACCCGGCAGATGTGGCAGCCCGCCGCCAAGGCGCTCGGCATCGACCCGGACACCGTGGAATGGGTCAACCTGCAGCCCACCGGCAAGGTCGCGGCGCTGCAGTCGGGCGCGGTGGACGTGACCACGCATTTCTACTCGGTGCACTTCATCTACGAGGACATCTTCGGCGACGATCTCGGCTATGCGCTGCTGCGCGACCACGGGATGAACACCTACAGCCTGGCCTACTATGCCTCCGACCGGGTGCTGGCCGAGAAGCAGGACGCGGTGCGCGCCGTGGTGCAGGTGACCCAGCGCGCCTTCGCCTTCTGCCTCGAGACGCCGGAGCCCTGCACCGAGGCGCTCTCCAGCGCCGTCTCGATGAAGACCTCCGATGCCGAGCGGCAGTTCGAATACGCCGCCCGCGTGATGCCCGGCACCGGCCAGGCGCTGCCCGTCGGCGCCTGGGACATGGACCGGATCGCCTCCGACTACGGCGTGGTGCAGGAGGCCTACGGGCTGCCGGATTTCGACGTGACGGCGCGCTTCAGCAACGCCTTCATCGACGAGAGCGTCGCCTATCCGCCGGCCGACTGAGCGGCCCCGCGCGCGGCGGCCCGGCCTGCCGCGCGCAGCCAGAATTCCGGGAGACCTCCATGACATCGCCAGAGAGCGCCCCGCGGTTCCGCGTGATCGGGATCGCGATCGACGAGCGGCCGGTGGGCCTGCGCATCCCGTTCCGCTATGGCGCGGTGACGCTGCGCGCGGCGGTCGAGGCCCGCGTCACGGCCCGCATCCGCATGCCCGACGGGCGCGAGGCGGAGGGCGCCGCGGCCGAGCTGATGGCGCCGAAATGGTTCGACAAGTCGCCCGCGCTGACGGATGCCGAGAATGTCGCGCAGCTGCGCCGGGCGCTGGCGCTGACCCGCGCGCGCTATCTCGGCACCGGCGAGGACATGACCGCCTTCGGCCTCCATGCCGCCCATGACGCGGCGCAGCGCGCCGAGGCGGCGCGCGAGGGGCTCAACGGGCTGGTCGCCGGCTTCGGCATGGCGCTGATCGACAAGGCGGTGATCGGCGCGCTCTGCGCCGCCGTGAACCGGCCCTTCGCCGCCGTGGTGCGGGCCAACCTGATCGGCCTCGGGCCGGAGACCGCGCCGGATCTCTCCGCCGGGGCGATCGCGCGGGTGCTGGCCGGGCTCGCCCCGGCCCCCCGGCTGCTGGCGCGGCACACCGTCGGCCAGATCGACCCGCTGACCGCGGCCGAGCTCGCCCCTTCGGCCCGCCTGAACGACGGGCTGCCGGAGACGCTCGAGGAGGCCATCGCGGCCTGGGGGCTGAAGGCGTTCAAGCTCAAGCTCTCCGGCCGGCCGGAGGCGGATCTCGAGCGGCTCCGCGCCATCGCCGCGGTGATCGACCGGATCGAGGGGCTGACGGTGACCCTCGACGGCAACGAGCAGTTCGCCGACGGCCCGGCCTTCGCGGCATTCTGGCAGCGGGCGGCGGAGGACCCGGCGCTGGCGCGGCTCCGCGCCGCCATCGCCTTCGTCGAGCAGCCGGTGGCGCGGGCGGCGGCGCTCTCCGCCCCGCTCGGGCCGGACCTGTCGGGGCTCGCGGTGGAGATCGACGAATCCGACGACTGCCCGGATGCCTTTCCCGGCGCGCGGGCGATGGGCTATCGCGGGGTCTCGGCAAAGTCCTGCAAGGGGGTCTACCGGGCGCTGCTCAACCGCGTGCGCGTGGCGGCCTGGAACGCCGATGCCGGGCGCGCGGCCTTCTTCATGTCGGCCGAGGATCTCAGCTCGCCGCCCGGCCTCGCGGTGGAGCAGGACCTTGCGCTGGCCTCGGTGCTCGGCCTCGGCCACACCGAGCGCAACGGGCATTTCTATGGCGACGGGCGGACCGGGCTCGACCCGGAGGCGATCGCCGCGATCCGCGCCCGCCAGCCCGGTCTCTACCGCGCCGACGAGCGGCGCCTAACGCTGCGCATCGAAGGCGGGGAGATCGACACCGCCGGCCTCCATGCCGGCCCCGGCTATGGCGCCCGGGCCGCGCCGGCCCGCGCCGGCTGAGCCGGGGCGCGCTCACGCGGCATGGGTGCCGCCCTGGCCGGGTCCTGCTCCGGCAGGGCGATCACCCGCGCCGTCGTGCCGATCCCGTCGCCCGCGCGGCGCAGCGCCGTGCCATCGGCGATATCCGGCCGCAGATGGGCCAGCGCGAGCGACCCGCCGAGCCGGTGCGCGTGGCAGGGGCTGTCGACCGAGCCGACCGCGGCACCGTCCAGCGCCGGCGTCTCGCCGCCGGCCGCCATGTCATCGCGGTCGATGCCGAGCCCGACATTGCGGATCACCGGCCGCGCCGCCCTGCCGCGGGTGACCGTGACGCCGAGGCCGACATCCCAGCGCGTGTGCTCGTCGGTCATGTCATGGCCGTAGGACAGCAGCGCCGCCTCGATCCGTAGCTTGTCGAGCGCGGTGAAGGCGCAGGGCATCGCCCCGGCCGCCGCCAGCCGGCCCTGGATCTCCGCCACATGCGCGCGGTCCGCGAAGATCTCGTAGCCGCGCCCGCCGGAATCGCCGGTGCGCGAGATCCGGCAGCGCAGGTCGATGAGCCTTGCCGGCGCGTGGTGGAATTGGGCCAGCGCCGCGAACTCGATGCCGCGGGCCGCATCGAGGATCTCCGGCGCCTTCGGCCCCTGCACCGAGATGTCGTGCAGATCGCCGGTGAAGCGGAGCTCCGCGTCGCGGCCCTCGGCCGAGGCCCCGAGCGGCGCCATGGTGTCGCCCGAGCCGCGCACGATCATCCATGCGTCGGCGATGGTGCCGCGCCCGGTTAGCACGCAGAGATGGGCGGCCTGGCCCGGCGTGATGCGGGCGGTGTCGCGCGTGGTCGGGTGGTCGAGCACCGCGGCGGCGTCCGGGCCGCGCAGGAAGACCGTCTCCAGTGGCGAGATGTCGAACATGCCGGCCCGCTCGCGCACCGCGTCGTGCCCGGCGCGCGGGTCGGTGGCATTGCTCCAGGCGGTGCCCATGCCGTTCCAGTCCTCGAGGGCGGAGCCCGGTGGCGTGCGGCGCGCGCCGAGTGGCGGCCCGGCATCCCGGTCAGCTCTCTCCTCGGGGTCAGTACCATTCATCCGGCATCCCGGCCTTGCGGCGCGCGACGAACTCCGCGGGCGCCTCGGCGGCGGCCACGTCGAGCGGCGGGGGCCGGTGCCCGGCGAGGAGCGCCTTCCGGCGCGCGGTTGCCCGCTGGCCCAGCCGCGGCGCGCCGTCCTCCACCCGGCGCTCACAGGGGCCGGGATCGGGCAGCGCGGGCTCGTGGCTGGCGTCGCGGAAATGGCGGAGCGTGGGCGCGGCGGCGAGGAAGGCCCGTCCCGGCTTCCGCATAGGCGTCGCGGCCGACGGCCTCCGCATCCGTCGCCATGCCGCCGAGCATCCGGAGCACCGCGCAGCAATGGTCGAGATCCATCACGAACCTCTCGCCGGATGCCGCCAGCCCGCCCTCGAGCCAGCCCGCGGCGTGCCAGACCAGGTGCGCGCGCGAGAGCAGCGCCCGAGAGCAGCGCCGCGCACATCGCGCCGGTGCTCTCCTGCATGGCCTGGCCGTCCGGCGCGTTCGAGGCGGTGATCGGCCCGCCGCCGGAGCGCACCGGCACGCCGAGCTGGCCGAGTGCCAGCGTCGCCAGATCGGCCTCCGGGCTGCCGTAGGCGAGCCCGCCGGGGCGCAGGCTCATCGTCGCGTGGAAGCTGCCGAGCACGCAGGGGCAGCCGGGGCGGACGAGCCGCGCCAGCGCGATGCCGGCCATGCCCCCGGCCAGCGTCTGCGCCGCCACCGCGGCCGGCGCGAGCGGCCCCATGGCGCCGGCGAACACCGCCGGGGTGACCGCGACGCACTGGCCCGCGCCGGCATGGACCCCGAGCGCCGCCGGCATCGCCTCGCCATGGACCAGCGGCGCATTGACGTTGATGCTGGCCTGCAGCACCGCCCGCGCCCCGGCGCCGTGCACCAGCCGCGCCATCGCGATGCTGCCGGCGGCCCGCTCCGGCGCCGTGACGCTGCCCGTGCAGGGCTTGGCCGAGAGCGTCAGATGCGCCGCGACCATGTCGAGATGGTGCTTGTCGACCGGTGGGGCCACCGGCTCGCAGACGGTGCCGCCGGAGTGGTGCGGACAGGGCGTGGCCTGGGTCATGCGCCCGAAGTTGCGGAGACCCTCGATGGCGGCATGGCGCCGGCCGCGCTCGAGACCGGTTACGAAGGGCGAGCCATGGTCCGGCATAAGCGCCAGATGATCGCCGCCGAGCACGATGTCGCCGGCCGGCTCGCGCCCGTGCAGCACGACCTGCGCCGGCGCGCCGGCACGGAGCGCGCGCATGGCCCGGCGTGAAGCGCATCCGCTCGCCCGCCAGGCTCGCGCCCGCCGCGCGGAACAGCGCCGGCGCCTCGCGGTCGCCGCGGAACGCGGCGCCGATCTCGGCGAGAATCCGGTGGGCCCGGCGCTCCGTGGCCTCGAGCGCCGCCCCGTCGAGCAGCGCATATTGCGGGAGGCGCCGGACGCGGTCCTGCAGCGGATCCGCCGCGCCGGCGCGCCGCGCCCTGCGCCCGCCCCGGCGCCGGGGCGCCGCGGGGGCCGGATGCATGGTCCGGGACGGCTGTATCGCTATCATGGGGTCTCTTTCCGGCCTGCCTCTGCAGACAAGCATTGCCGCGGGGCGGGGCGGTCGACCGTGGAAAGGCTCCCACCCATCCGTTCAACGGAATTGGACACGGCCCATGCGCTTCAGGCACCGTGAGGGGCTCCGCAGGTCATCGCGGTCGCCCGGCTCGGCGGGATCACGGCGGCGGCGCAGGGGCTTGACCCGACCAAGGGCGCGATCAGCCACCGGATCAAGGCGCTCGCGGCGGCGCTCGGGTTCGATCTCCTTCGCCGCCTTCCGCGCGGCGTGCGGCCCGCCCAGAAGGGCGCCCAGCTGCTGCATGCCGCCCGCAGTGCCGTCGATGCGCTCGACCGGCAGATCCTGGCGCCGCGCGGCGAGAGCCGGCGCTCGGTGACGCCGGGGCTCTCGACCTATGTCGGCTCGCGCTGGCTCTCGCCGCGGCTGATGGGCTTCAGCGAGGCGCATCCGGCGATCCGGCTCCGCCCGCAGCCGATGATCGGGCGGTTCGATCCGGAGCGGGACCGGGTCGATGTCGCGATCCGCCGGGGCAGGGGCGAGAGGCGGGACATGCCCGTCACCCCGCTCTTCGCCTGCCCGGCCTGGCCGGCGGCGTCGCCGGCGCTCGCCGGGCGGATCGGCGGGCTCGGGCGCGAGCGCAGCCTCGGCAACGCGATCCTGCTCGACGACCGCGACGGCAGCACCGCCTGGCAGGAATGGCTGGAGCGCGTCGGCCTGCCGCAGCATGCGAGCGGCGCGCGGCTGACGATCCCGGACCCGGATCTCCGCGTGCAGACGGTGATCGACGGGCAGGGCGTCGCAATCAACGGCCGCCCGGTGCAGCCCGGGCTCGATGACGGCCGGCTGCGGCGCCTCTCGCCGGCGGCGCTCGGGGACTACGGCCGTCACCCCGCGATCCCGCCGCGGGCCGCCGGCAACCCGGATGTCGCGATCCCGGGGCGCTGACTGCAAGAGATCGCCGGCGCCCGGCGGGTCAGGTGTAGTGCAGGGCTACCGGCCGCCCGTGCCAGCGCTCCACCGGGATCTCCATGCCGAATATCGGCGAGAGCCGCGCGCTGGCGAAGACCTCCGCCGCCGGCCCCTCGAGCGCGACCCGCCCGTCCTTCAGCGCGACGATCCGGTCGGCATGGGCGGCGGCGTAGTTGATCTCGTGCAGCACCACCACCACGGTGCGCCCGTGCTCTTCGGCGAGCCGGCGAAGCAGGCGCATCAGCATCCGCGCGTAGTACATGTCGAGGCCGCTCAGCGGCTCGTCGAGCAGCAGGTAGTCGGTCGCCTGCACGAAGGCCATCGCCACCAGCGCGCGCTGGCGCTGCCCGCCGGAGAGTTCCTCGGTGAAGCGGCCCGCCAGGGGCGCGAGGTCGAACTGCCCGAGCGCCGCCTCCACCGCCGCGCGGTCCGCCGGCCCCGGCCGCCCGCGGTGATGCGGAAACCGCCCGAAGCCGACGAGGTCGCGCACCGTGAGCCGGCTGCCCACCGTGCTGTCCTGGCGCAGGATCGCGAGCTTGCGGGCGAGGCGCTCGGTCGGCGTCGCGGCGATGTCCATCCCGTCATAGGCGATGCTGCCGGCCTGCAGCGGGCGCAGCCGCGCCATCAGCGACAGCAGGGTGGACTTGCCCGCCCCGTTCGGCCCGAGGATCGCGGTGACGCCGCCCTTCGGCAGGCTCAGCGTGATGTCGTGGAGGATCGGCGTGCGACCCTCCGCATGGCTCAGGTTCCGGATCTCGATCATCGCCAGCCTCGCCCCAGCAGCAGTGCAAGAAAGACGAGCCCGCCGAGGAACTCCACCACCACGCCGAGCGTGGCGGCGAGCCCGAGGGCGCGCTCGAAGACGGTCTGTCCGGCGATCAGCACGATGCCGGCGATCAGCGCCGCGCCGGGCATCAGCACCGCATGGCGATGGTCACGCAGCACGAGATGCGCGAGGCTCGTCACCAGCAGGCCGAAGAAGGCGAGGGGGCCGACCAGCGCCGTCGCGGTGGCGGTGAGCAGCGCCACCAGCACCAGCGCCGTCATCAGCATGCGCCGATGGTCGAGCCCGAGGCTGATCGCATGGTCGCGCCCGAGCGCCATCACGTCGAGCCGGTGGCGCATCGCCCAGGCCCCCGCCAGCGCCGCCGCACCCACCGCCATGGCGATCCAGAGCGGCCCCGCCTCGATCCGGTTGAAGCGCGCGAAGGAGGCGATCTGCACCGCGGCGAACTCGTTCGGATCGATCAGCCGCTGCACGAAGGCGGTCAGGCTGCGGAACATGACGCCGAGCACGATCCCCGCCAGCACCATGCGCTGCACGTCTCCCGCCGCGCCGCGCAGCAGCGCCGCGAAGAGGGCCACCGCGGCCAGCGCGAGGATCGCCGTCTCGCCGAGAAAGCGCCCGATCTCCGGGAGCTGCGCCGCCGCCAGCCCGCCGATGGCAAGCACCAGCACCGACTGGATCAGGATGTAGAGCGCGTCGAAGCCGACGATCGCCGGGGTCAGGATCCGGTTGCCGCTCACGGTCTGGAAGATCTGCGTCGCCACCGCCACCGAGGCCGCGACCAGCAGCAGCGCCGCCAGCCGCTCGGCCCGGAGCGCGAGCACGAAGCCCCAGTTCCCGCGCACCCCGATCACCAGGTAGACCAGGCAGGAGAGCGCGAGCGCCGCGGCGAGGATCGCGAGGCCCCTATGCGCCATGGCCGCGCCGCGTGACGATGAGCCAGACGAAGACCCCGGCGCCGATCACCCCGAACACCGTGGCCGCCGGCACCTCGAAGGGATGGATCACCAGCCGCCCGACGAGATCGGCGGCCAGCACCGCGCCGGCTCCGGCCAGCGCCACCAGCGGCAGCGCGGCGCGGATGTTGTCGCCCGCGCCCATCCGCACGAGATTGGGCACCACCAGCCCGACGAAGGGGATCATGCCGACGGTCACCACCGTCAGCGCCGTCACCGCGGCGACGATCAGCAGGCCGAGCAGCAGCACCCGCTCGTAGCGCAGGCCGAGGCCGACCGCCGCGTCGCGCCCGAGCCCGGCGATGGTGAAGCGGTCGGCCAGCAGATAGGCGGCGGCGGCGAAGATCCCGGTCAGCCAGAGGATCTCGTAGCGGCCCTGGACGACGCCGGAGAACTCGCCGTTCAGCCAGATCTCGAGAAACTGCATGAGGTCGGTCTCCCAGGCGATGAAGGTGGCGGCGGCGCCGAGGATCGCGCCCCAGGCGAGCCCGGCCAGCGGCACCAGCAGCGGCTGCGTCACCGGCAGGCGCCGCACCATCGCGAGGAAGGCGGCGGTGCCGGCAAGGCTCGCGAGGCTGGCCGCCAGCATCTTCGCCGCGAGCCCCGCCGCCGGCCAGACCAGCGTGACCGCCAGCAGCCCGAGCGCCGCCCCCTGGGCCGAGCCGACGGTGGAGGGCTCGACGAAGCGGTTGCGCGCCAGCATCTGCATGACGAGCCCGGCGATCGCCATCGCGGCGCCGGTCAGCAGGCAGGCCAGGGTGCGGGGCAGGCGGCTCAGCATCAGCATCCGCGCGCCCTCGCCATCGGCCAGCAGCGCCGAAGCCGAGAGCGGGGCCGCCCCGACGAAGAGGCTCGCCCCCGCCAGCAGCGCCAGCCCGGCCAGCGCCAGCGCGGCATGGCGCCCGGCCCGAGGCTCAGCGGTGGGCAAGGAAGCCGGCGGCAATGGTGTCGAACATCCCGGTCATGGCGCGCACGCCGCCGGCGGCGATATAGGCGCCGGCGGCATCGAGCTCGATGATCCGGCCGCTGCGCCAGGCAGCGGTCTCGGCGATCACCGCGTTGCCCAGCGTCGGCGAGACCCCGGCGCCGCGCTCGCCGATGGCGGCGCTGCGGTCGATCACGATCAGCCAGTCCGGATCGGCGACATGCACGAACTCGAAGGAGACCGCCTGCCCGTGATTGGCGGTGTCGAGCCCCTCGACCGCGGGCGGGATGCCGAGCGCGGTGTGGACCCAGCCGAAGCGGGAGCCCGGGCCATAGGCCGAGATCTTCGGGCCGTTGACCAGCAGGATCAGCGCGTTGCCCCTGCCCGAGGCCGCCGCCCTGGCAGCGGCGATCGCGCCCTCGAGCCGCGCCGCGAGTTCGGCGGCGGCATCCTCCCGGCCGAAGATCCGGCCATAGTCCCGCAGCCGCGCGAAGGACTGCGCGACCAGATCGTCGCCCCAGATGGTCATGTCGATGGTCGGCGCGAGGCGCGCGAGCCCGTCGACCTCGCCCGCCGAACGCCCCCCGGCGATGATCAGCTCCGGGGCGAGGGCGGCCAGGGCTTCGTAGTCCGGCTCGAACAGCGTGCCGACCGGCTCGGCCCTGCCGCCAAGATGCGCGAGGTGATCCAGGTAGAGCTGCGCCGGCACCCCGGCGAGATCCACCCCGAGCGCGTCGAGCGTGTCGATGGCGGCGATGTCGAGCGCGACCGGGCGCGCCGGATCGGTCTCGACAGCCACCGGCCCGCGGGCGGTCGCGACGGTCACCTCCGCTCCGGCGGCGGGCGTCAGCAGCAATCCGGCGAGCGCGAGGCCGAGAACGGCGCACCCGCCGCCCGCCCGGCGCCGCGCCGCTCCCGCCATCAGATTGACCGATGCCATCGAACATCCCGACATGCTGATTCCCGCTTTCCCGGATTTGCGTTGTGGGCCGGGGGTTTGCCGCCCGCGGCCATTGAGGACCGGCGGAGGGATACAATTCCCGATCATTGCAGTCAACTAATCCGATGCGCCCTTCATCCCGCACCGTTCCGGGCGCACCAGGGGGGCGGGAAACATTCTTGACTGCAACAGTCGGATATGGTCGGTTCCGGCGCAGGAAGCCATGCGGCACGCCCCGCCTGCCACCCAGATCAGCCTGTTTCAGCCTGGGGGGAACCATGCAGGGAATGTCGCGCATCGCGGCGCCGACGGCGCTGGCCTGTGCCGTGTCGATGGCGCAGGGAATGGCACGGGCGCAATCGGTCGAGACCTTCGAGCTCAACCCGATCGTCATCGAATCGCTGGCCGGCGACGGCGTGACGCTGACCGACGAGGACCTGCTGCGGCTCGACCCGGTGGATCTGCAGGACCTCTTCCGCACCGAGCCGACGATCACCGTCGGCAGCTCGATCCCGGCCTCGCAGAAGCTCTATGTCAACGGCATCGAGGAGACCAACCTCGCGGTCACCATCGACGGCGCGCGGCAGAACAACAAGATCTTCCACCACAACGCCACCACGCTGATCGACCCGGAGCTGCTGAAGGCGGTGCGCATCGACCCCGGCGTCGCGCCCGCGGATGCCGGGCCGGGGGCGCTGGCCGGCTCGATCCTGTTCGAGACGAAGGACGCCGCCGACCTGCTGGCGCCGGGCGACGATTTCGGCGGCTATCTCTCGGGCGAGTACAGCACCAATGGCGACGTGTTCGCCACCAGCGTCTCTCTCTTCGGCCGGGCGGAGGGTTTCGAGGGGCTGGCCTATTTCAAGCATGCCGGCGGCAACGCGATGCAGGACGGCGACGGCCAGACCATCATCGGCTCCGGCACCAGCCTGCTGAGCGGCATCGGCAAGCTCGCCTACCAGTCCGACGAGGGCTACCGCGTCGAGATCTCCTACGAGCGGGTCAACGACGACGAGGCCCGGCCCTACCGCGCCAATATCGGCCAGATCATCGGCGGCCGGCCGGTGCCGCTGACCCGTCCCTATGCGCTCGACCGCGAGAACATCGTGCTGAGCTTCGAGGATGCGACCCCGGAGGGGCTCTGGAACCCCTTGCTGGTGGTCGCCCACAGCGCCACCGATCTCGACATCGTGGAGGACGAGCAGCGCTCCTTCGGCAGCACCCGGAGCTTCAACGGCAAGCTGGCCAACCAGTCGATCCTCGCGTTCGGCACGCTGGATGCGGGCCTCGACTTCTATGCCGACCGCGCCGAGCTCGACTATCGCTACCTGCCCGCGCCGGAGTTCAACGAGGGCGGCACCGAGACGGCGCGGAACATCGGCGCCTTCGCCCAGGCCCGGCTCGCGCCGCTCGACCGGCTCGACATCTCCTTCGGCGGCCGGGTCGACTATCAGCGCTTCGAGGGGATCGAGGGCTCGGTCAGCCGCAATGCCGGCGTCTCCGGCAACCTCTCCGGCAGCTACGAGATCCTCGACGGGCTCACCGCCAGCGCCGGGGCCTCGCGGGTCTGGGGCGGGGTGGAGCTTGCCGAGAACTTCCTGATCAACCCGGCCTGGGTCTACCCGGACGGGGATCTCAGGCCCGCGGTCTCCAACAACCTCTTCGCCGGGTTGCACTACGATTTCGGCCCGCTGGTGCCGGCGCTCGAGGGCGCCTTCGTCAAGGCCAAGCTGTTCCGCACCGAGATCGACGATGCCCGCGACGAGGAATACCGCGGCGGCCCGGCGCTCTACCGCGACGTGCTCTCGCAGGGCATCGAGCTCGGCGCCGGCTACAGCTGGGGGCCCGGCTTCGTCCGCGTCGGCTATGCCAACATCGAGACCGAGATCGACGGCAGGCCCGCGGACAGCGACCTCGGCCAGTATCTCACCACACCGGTCGGCCAGGTCGTGGTGCTCGAGGTCAATCACGGCTTCGCCGATATCGGCCTGACCATCGGGGCGGATGCCGAGTTCTACCTGGAATACGACGGCACCTACGATCCCTATACCGGGCAGCGCGCGAACCCCCTGCCGGCCTATCAGGTGGTGAACGCCTTCGCCGCCTATACCCCGCCGCAATTCCCGAACGTGACCCTGCGGGCCGAGGTCACCAACCTTCTCGACGAGGACTATGCGAGCCGCGCCACCTATGGCCAGGAGTTTGACGGCGTGGTGCCGCTCGACGAGCCGGGCCGGGCCTTCCGCATCAGCGCGACAATCCGGTTTTGACCGCGCCGGCGGCATGTGCAGGATGAGCCCGCGCACCGCCCGGGCGGCTGCATCCACCGGAGATCCCATGGTTTCTCGCCGGCCCGCCACCATTGCCGAGATGCGCCGCGCGCTCGAGGGTTTCGCGACCGAGGAGGGCCTGCGCCGCGGCCTCGCTCTCGTGGCCGGGCCCAGCGATGTGTTCATCTCGCCCTACGCGAAATGCGGCACCACCTGGATGCAGCAGATCGTGCACGGGCTGCGCACCGGCGGCTCGATGGACTTCCGCGAGATCACCGAGGCGGTGCCCTGGCTCGAGCTGGCGCATGACATGGGCGTCGATCCGGCGGCGCCGCAGCGCGCGCATCCGCGCGCCTTCAAGTCGCATCTCGGCTGGGAGGAGATCCCGAAGGGCGGGCGCTACATCGTGGTGTTCCGCGATCCGCTCGACGCCATGCTGTCGCTGCACCGCTTCTTCGAGGGCTGGGTGTTCGAGGCGGGGGCGATCCCGGTGGCGGAATTCGCGGCCTATTTCCTGGAGCGCGGGTCGGAGAGCTGGTGGCACCATGCGCGCTCCTGGCTGCGCCGGCGCGGGCGGGCCGATACCCTGCTGCTGACCTTCGAGGGAATGAAGGCCGATCTGCCCGGCACCGTCGACCGGGTGGCGGATTTCATCGGCGCGCCGCCCGACCCGGCGCTGCGCGCGCTCGTCACCCGCCAGGCCGGGCTCGACTTCATGCGCCGCCACGGGACGCAGTTCGACGATCACCTGCTGCGCGCCGCGCGCGACGCCGCCTGCGGGCTGCCGCCGGGCGGCTGGTCCACCAAGGTCGCCCGGCAGGACGGGCAGGGCAGGGCGGCGCTCACCCCGGAGATCCGCGCCGCCTTCGCGGCCCGCTGGCGCGAGACCATCGCGGCCGAGTTCGGCATTGCCGCCTATGGCGATCTGGCCGGCTGGCTCGGCGAGACCGCATAGCTCCGGAGCCGGAGCCGGGCAGGCCAGCGAAGATCCGCCGCGTCAAGCGCAGGTCCACTGCTGCCGCCGACAGGCTTCTTCCGCTCTATCGCCGGCCCCGGCGCGCCCGGCGCCACGGCCCGCCGCGCTATGCACGCAACCTATCAATGGAAGCAGACCCAAGACAAACTAGGCCGGGCGCCCGTCTGCGGGCCACCCGATCGCCTCGTGTCTGGCGGGGAAGGCCCGGAGCGGCAGCCTCGACCGGCGCAGTTTTCTCCCGCCTAGTCAGCACTTTGGGCGCCGCCGCTGTCGCCGCCCAAGCGATGCTCAGCCTGCCGCGCCCCACGCTCGAGCAGGAGTCGTCGCCGCATGGCGGCCGGCAGGTCATGACGCTCAGTGACCCCCACCCGATCTGCGGGACGCCGATCCGCTGCGAGCAGCTCGCCACCCTTCTCCGGGCGGCTGATCGGGCGCTGGGAGGTCTCCGACGACACGCATCCCTGCACGCTGACGTTTCGCGAGGGCGCGGCCCGGATCGATGGTGACGCCTTTGGCCCGGCGGAGGTGATGATAGCCATCCGCCGCCGGTGCGGCCGCGCCGCCGAGGGCAGCGCGATGGCCGTCTCATGGCCACGCCGGACGCCGCCATGTCCGTCTGCCCGGCGCTGATCGTGCATCGCGGTGCCGGCGCCAGTGGCACCCCGGCCGATGCGCCGACCGGCACCGGCCCCCTCGAGCTGGCAGAACTCGCGGCCGGCCACCGCGCGGTTGTGGAGCGGCGCGAGAACGGCGGCCGGTGGCTCGGCGCTGCTCGACACGGTGGAGCAGATCGATCCCGGCACCGATGGCGCCGCCGCGATCACCGCCATCGGCGCAGCGGAGATCCATGCCGACCGCGAGAGCCCGGCGAACCTGCGCGGGCTCTTAGACAGCCTCTGGCTCGCGCGCCGGTAGACGCAAACGGCGCGATCCATCGTCGCCCGCAAGAGCGCAACCGCCGCGCCCTGCACCGACCGGGCCATGCGCCGGGCGATGCCGCTGGTCCTTTGCAGCGGCCACGTCATACAGCCCGGCAATGGCGACAGCGGGCCAGCCGCCGCAAGTCACCACACGGGCCCCATGCACCGGGGATGTGCCGCGCTGCCGGTGCCCGAGCACGGCCCGGAGCGCGGCCTCTCCATGCTCGCCGAGGCCGGGCAGGGGGAGGACGGGTTCGCGCTGATCCCGATCGACGGCGGCCGGCCGCGCACCGCCAGGGATGCCGCCGGCGCCCGGCTCCGGCGGGCCGGGGTCGCGGTCGGGCGCAGGGTGATCCTCGGCGGCAGCTTCGGGAGCGACCGGACGAAACGCCCTTCCCGGAGACCGACCGGGGCGGGCGGCCGCTCGGGCGCTGGTGCCGGACGAGGCGTCGGCGACCGATGGCCGGGATGCCCGGCGCGAGATCTTGGCCCGGCGCGGGGGCGTCCTGCATGGGAGCAGCATCATCTTCCGGCCGTTCCGGCGCAAGGTGGACCGGCACCATGCCGCGGAGCGGCGCGGCTACGAGATGCATCCGGAGGCGCCGGGCTGGCGGGCCGTGGGCGCCTTCCGGTACTTCACCTCTCCGGAGAACCGGAGAACCGGCGGGCGCCGGGGCTCAGTCGGCGATCTCCCGGGCGCGCTCGCGCAGGACGAATTTCTGGATCTTGCCGGTCGAGGTGCGCGGTATCGCGGTGAAGACGAAACGGCCGGGCACCTTGTAGGGCGCGAGCTGCTCGCGGCACCAGGCGCGGAGCGTCTCGGCATCGGCCTGCGCCGCATCGGCGAGCTCGACGAAGGCGCAGGGCGTCTCGCCCCATTTCTCGTGCGGCATGGCGACGACCGCCGCCACCGCCACCGCCGGATGGCGATAGAGCGCCTCCTCGACCTCGATCGAGGAGATGTTCTCGCCGCCCGAGATGATGATGTCCTTGGAGCGGTCCTTGAGCTGGATGTAGCCGTCGGGATGCACCACGCCGAGATCGCCGGAATGGAACCAGCCGCCGGCAAAGGCCGCACGGGTCGCCCCGGGGTTCCGGAAATAGCCCTTCATCACCACGTTGCCGCGGAACATCACCTCGCCCATGCTGCGGCCGTCGCGCGGCACCGGGCGCATCGTCTCCGGATCGAGCACCGCGAGCCGCTCCAGCGGCAGGTAGCGCACGCCCTGGCGGGATTTCAGCCTGGCCTGCTCGGCCGGGGGCAGGGCGGACCAGTCCGCGTGCCAGTCGTTGACCACCGCGGGCCCGTAGGTCTCGGTCAGCCCGTAGAGATGCGTGACCTCGAAGCCGGCGGCCTGCATCCCGGCCAGCAGCGTCTCGGGCGGCGGCGCGGCCGCGGTGAAGACCTGCACGGTGCGGCCGAGATCGCGCTTCACCGCCTCCGGCGCCGAGATCATCAGCTGCATCACGATGGGCGCGCCGCAGAGATGGGTCACGCCCTCGTCGGCCAGCGCGGCCCAGATCGGCCCGGCCCGCACCTGGCGCAGGCACACATGGGTGCCGACGATCGCCGACAGGGTCCACGGAAAGCACCAGCCGTTGCAGTGGAACATCGGCAGGGTCCAGAGATAGACCGCGTGCTTGGCCATCGAGGTGGTCAGCGCATTGCCCTGCGCCAGCAGATAGGCGCCGCGGTGGTGGGAGACGACGCCCTTGGGGTCTCCGGTGGTGCCGGAGGTGTAGTTGATCGAGATCGCATCCCATTCGTCCTCCGGCATCAGCCATTCGAAGGCCGGGTCGCCGCTTGTGAGGAACGCCTCGTAATCCTCTGCGATACCATCGGTTTCCGGTCCGTCGAACACCGGATCGTCATATTGGATCAGCGCCGGGCGCACCGTGGCCAGCGCCAGCGCCGCCTGCATCAGCGGCATGAACTCCCGGTCGACGATCACTAGGCGCGACATCGCATGATCGAGCTGGAAGGCGATGATCGCCGCATCCAGCCGGGTGTTGATCGAGTGCAGCACCGCCCCGCACATCGGCACGCCGTAATGGCATTCCAGCATGGCGGGCGTGTTCGCCAGCAGCACCGAGACCGTGTCGCCGCGGCCCATGCCGGCCCGCTGCAGGGCCGAGGCAAGCTGGCGCGAGCGCGCGTAGAACGACGCATAGTCCCGCCTCAGCGGGCCGTGCACGATCGCCGTGTGGCCGGGAAAGACACTGGCCGCGCGCTCGAGAAAGCCCAGCGGCGTCAGCGGCTGATGGTTTGCCGGGTTGCGATCGAGATCGGTGTTGTAGGGGTTTGCCACCTTGTCGAGCCTCACAGATCCTGCCTTCGGAGCGCGCGCGTCCCGGTGCATGCGGCGCTGCAATGCCGGGCATCACGGATGCGCATCCTCCCTATCACGACGGCGGCAGCCTAGTCACACGCCGCCGGGCCGGCCATCTCCCTTTGCACGCCGCGGCCCGCTCCGAAAGAACGCCCCGGCAGACCGCTCCGGCACGGCCGATCAGAACAGCGACTCGATGGTGAGATCCAGCTCGTTCGGCGGGATGTAGAAGCGCTGGTAGTAGACCACCTCGCCGGTCTGATCCCAGGCGGTGGACTTGATGTTCAGGATCATCGCCCCCGGTGCCACGCCGATGTGCTGTGCCGCCCCCTCCGGCGCGCCGGCAAAGGCGATCCGGTGATCGAGGCGCGTCACCCGCCGGTCGGTTTCCGCCTGCACCAGGTTCTTGAAGTTCTCGCTGTGCAGCGCGTCCAGCGGCCGGTCCCTGAAGAACGGATACCGCCCGGCATCGACGTAGAAATGGGTGACGATGGCGAATTCCTCGCCGATCATGATCCGGCGGTCGAGGCGCAGCACGGTCGCATCCTCGCCGATCACCTCGGTCCAGGCGCCCCGTTCCGCGACGGTCATGCGGCCGAGGATCTTCGGATAGACCGGCAGGAAGGGCCCGCCCGGCCGCGAGAACCGCGCATGCAGCGGCTTGCGCATGCTGTGCTCCAGCCCGCGGACGACCGTGCCGACCCCGGTCTTGCGCAGCACCAGCCCCGCCTCCATGAGCGCCCGCAGCGCCTTCTGCACCGTGCCGAGGCTGTAGGGCGACAGCGCGGTCATCTCGGCCTCGCTCGGCAGCTTGTCGCCCTCGACGATCACGCCCGTCTCGATGGCGCGGACCAGGGCGTTCTGCAGCTGCAGGTATTTCGGCACGGTCCGGTCGCCATCTGCCAGCTCGCGCGCGAGATACCCGCGCAGCACCGTGACGACCTGCGCCGCGCGGATCGGGTCCAGCCGCTCCAAGTCGTTGTCCCGTCGCGCCATCGCCGGCCTCCCAGGTTGCATCACGCGGATCGCTTGACAGGGATGATATCACTGCATAGCGTAATTACTATATAGCAATCAGCATGCGGCCACTCCCCTGTCGGCCCGTGCACCGAGCATCCACAAGCGCTGCCCCGCGGCAAGCGGCCGATCCGGCACCGAACGATTGGGAATGACCGAATGAAACCGAAGAACGTCTTGATCCTCATGTCGGACGAACACACCCGCGGCGCGGCGGGCTGCTACGGGCACGACATCGTCAGGACGCCGAACCTCGACAGGCTGGCGGCGCGGGGTGCGCGCTTCGACACCGCCTACACCCCCTGTCCGGTCTGCGTCCCGGCGCGCGCCGCCTTCGCCACCGGGAAATACATCCACCAGATCGGGACATGGGACAACGCGACCGCCTTCGACGGCTCGCTGCCGAGCTGGCACCGGCTGCTGCGCGAGCGCGGGCACCAGACGGTCTCGATCGGCAAGCTGCATTTCCGCTCGACCGAGGACGACAACGGCTTCGCCGACGAGCGCCTCTCGATGCATATCGTCGAGGCCAAGGGCGATCTGCTCGGGCTGATCCGCGACGAGGACACGGTCAAGCGCGGCGGCTCGCGCAAGATGGCGCAGATGGCCGGCCCGGGCGAGTCGATGTACACCCGCTATGACCGCGACATCACCTCCGACGCGATCACCTGGCTGCACGAGGAGGCGCCGAAACACCGCGGCAAGCCCTGGGTGATGTTCGTCTCCTGGGTGGCGCCGCATTTCCCGCTGACCGCGCCGTCGCAGCACTTCTACCACTACTACAACCAGGACCTGCCGGAGCCGAAGCTCTACCACCTGCGCGACAAGCCGATCCATCCCTATGTCGACGACTATCGTGGCATCTTCGCCTATGACGAGTATTTCGACACGCCGGATGCGGTGAAGCGGGCGCTGGCCGGGTATTTCGGGCTGGTCTCCTTCATGGACGAGCAGGTCGGGCTGGTGCTCGACGCGCTGGGCAAGGCCGGGCTGCAGGACGACACGCATGTCGTCTATACCAGCGACCATGGCGACAACCTCGGTGCGCGGGGCGCCTGGGGCAAGTCGCTGATGTACGAGGAGTCGGTCGGCGTCCCGCTCATGGTGGCCGGCCCCGGCATTCCCGCCGGCACGGTCGTGAAGACCCCGGCGAGCATCCTCGATCTCTATCCCTTCATCATGGAAGGCGTCGGCGCGCGGGACAGCGAGACGGTGCCGGACGACGTGCCGGGAACCAGCGTGCGCGCCCTGATCGACGGCGCCGAGGCCGATCGCGCGGCGTTCTCCGAGTATCACGGCATGGGCTCGCGAAAGGCCGCCTTCATGATCCGCAAGGGCGACTGGAAGCTGGTCCACTACATCGACTATCCCGACCAGCTGTTCAATCTCGCGGAGGACCCGGACGAGGTGAACGACCGGGCGGAGGAGCCGGGCTGCGCCGCGATCCGCGAGGCGCTGATGCAGGAGTTGCTGAAGATCTGCGACCCGGCGGCGGTGGACCGGGAGGCGCGCGCGCATCAGGCCCGGAAGATTGTCGAGAACGGCGGCAAGGAGCCGATCATCGCGCGCGGCGATCTCGGCTTCTCGGTGCCGCCGGGGGTGGAGCCATCGTTCAGCTGACCGCGGGGGGCGGGCGACGCCGAGCCGCCGGCCGGATCAGCCCATCGGTGCGGCATGCACCGCGACGAGCGCCTGGCGGAAACGGTCGATCATCGGGTCGGCGTGATGGCCGCCGCGCCGGACCGCGTAGAACGGGGAGGCATAGCGCAGCCCCGGGCCCCGGACCTCGGAGATCTCGCCCGAGCTCAGCCAGGTCTCCGCATAATGCCGGGGCAGGTGGCCGATGAAATGGCCCGAGAGCACGAGCAGGAGGATCGACTCCATGTCCCAGGCCACGGTCGCGGGCTTCAGCGGGATCGTCTGGTCCTGGAAATAGCCCCGCCCGGCATAGGCGAACTCCGTCAGCATCGCCGGCTCGATCTCGCCGGCCTCCTCCGCCAGCGGGTGCTGCCGGCCGCAATAGAGCGCCTGCGGCTCGTCGAAGAGATGATCGTAGAGCAGCGCCCGGCCTTCCTTGCGCAGCGGCACGAGCGCCAGCCCGTATTTCGCCTCGAGCACGCCGGTCTCGAGCTCTTCCGGCGTCGAGACCCGCAGCGAGATCTGGACGTTCGGCGCGACGCGCCGGAACTCGGCGATGGCATCGGGCAGGCGGCAGTCGCGGTTGGAGGCGATGTTGTCGACCGTGCCGATGTGGAGCACGCCGGTCAGCTCCCCGCGCAGGGCCGCGACGTCGTTGCCGAAGGCGTCCACCGCGCCGAGCAGCCGCTCTGCCGAGCGGTAGATCACCTCGCCCTCGCGGGTCAGGCGGAAACCGCCGCGCCCGCGCCGGCAGAGCCGCGTGCCGAGCGTCCGCTCCAGCGAGGCGAGCTGGCTGCTCAGGGTCGACTGGGTGATTCCGAGCTGCTGGCTCGCCGCGGTGATCCCGCCGGCCTCGACCACGGTGATGAAACGCCGGAGCATGCGCAGATCGGCATGTTTGAGCCGGATATCACCGTTCATGCAGGCTCCTTCGCAAAACCGCCCGTCGGGTAGGCACTACCGGATCGGACAGTTTACGCGTGAAAGCAAGCACAGGCGTGGTCCGCACCCATCTTCTCGAGCACCGGCGCCTGCCCGGCGCAGGACGGGGTCGCCACCGGGCAGCGGGTGCGGAAGCGGCAGCCCGAGGGCGGGTCGATCGGGCTCGGCAGGTCGTCGTGCAGGACCGGTGCCGGCTTCGGGCGCCCCGGGCGCGGCCGGGGCACCGAGGCGATTAGCGCGCGGGTGTAGGGATGGCGCGGCTCGCTCCAGATCCGCTGCCGGTCCGCCACCTCGACGATGCGACCGAGATACATCACCGCGATCCGGTCCGCGATGTGGCGCACCACCGAGAGGTCGTGGGAGATGAACACGTAGGACAGGCCGAACTCCCGCTTCATCTCGGCCAGCAGGTTGAGGATCTGCGCCTGCACCGAGACGTCGAGCGCCGAGACCGCCTCGTCGCAGAGGATCAGCCGCGGCTCGAGCATCATCGCCCGGGCGATGGCGATCCGCTGGCGCTGGCCGCCGGAGAACTCGTGCGGATAGCGCGCCGCCGCCGCCGGCGAGAGCCCGACCCGTTCGAGCATCGCCGCGACCCGCGCGGCCCGGTCGCGCGGGGTTCCGATCCGGTGCACCGCGAGCGGCTCGAGCAGGGTGCGCCCCACGGTCCGCCGCGGGTTCAGCGAGGAATAGGGGTTCTGGAACACCACCTGCACCAGCGGCCTGATCCGGCGCAGCGCGCGCCGGCTCTGCCCGGCGCATTCCTCGCCGAGCAGCCGCACCGAGCCGCGGTCGGGTGGCAGCAGCCCGGTCAGGAGCCGGCCGAGGGTGGATTTCCCGCAGCCGGATTCGCCGACGATGCCCAGCGTCTCCCCCTCGCGCACCGCGATGTCGACGCCGTCGATGGCCTGGACCGCGCCATGGCCGGTGTGGAAATGCTTCACAAGCCCGGTTGCCTCGACGAGATTCACAGCCGTCCCTCCACCGCGGCCGCTATCTGGCCCGCATCCTCCGGCGCGGCATGGTGGCAGAACACCGCCGCGCCATCGCCGCTCAGCGCCTCGGGCGGCGCCGCCTGCCGGCAGATATCCGCCGCGATCGCGCAGCGCTCGGCAAAGGCGCAGCCCTCGATCCGGCTGCCGGCAGGCTGCACCCGTCCGGGGATCTCGGGCAGGGGCTGCGCCGCGGCGCCGCCGCCGGTATCGGCGTCCGGATCGGGGATCGAGGCGAGCAGCGCCCGCGTGTAGGGATGCCGGGGCGCCGCGAAGAGCCGCGAGACCGGCGCCTCCTCGACCTTGCGGCCGGCATACATCACCGCCACCCGGTCGGCGACCTCGGCCACCACCGCGAGGTCGTGGGTGATCAGCAGCACCGACATCCCGAACTCCTGCTTGAGCTCCTCGATCAGCGCGAGGATCTGCGCCTGCACCGTCACGTCGAGCGCGGTGGTCGGCTCGTCGGCGATCAGCAGCCTGGGCCGGCAGGAGAGCGCGAGCGCGATCATCACCCGCTGGCGCATGCCGCCCGAGAGCTGGTGCGGAAACTCGTCGAGGCGCCGCCGCGGCTCGGGGATCCGGACCGCGCGCAGCAGCGCCTCGGTCTCGGCCCGCGCCGCCGCCCGCCCGAGCCCGCGATGCAGCCGCACCGCCTCGGCGATCTGCGCCCCGACGGTCATCAGCGGGTTCAGCGCCGAGGCCGGGTCCTGGAAGATCATCGCGATGCGGTTGCCGCGGATCCTGCGCAGGCTGCGCTCGTCGAGGGTGGCGAGATCGAGCCTGTCGAAGCGGATCTCGCCGGCCACCACCCGGCCGCGATGGCGCGGGATCAGCCGCAGCACCGAGAACGCCGTCGTGGTCTTGCCGCAGCCGGATTCGCCGACCAGCGCCACGGTCTCGCCGGGGCCGACCGAGAGGTCGATGCCGTCGACCGCCCGCACCGGGCCGCGGCTGGTGTGGAACTCGGTCGCCAGCCCGCGGATGTCGAGAATGGGATCGCCCCCGGTCATCGCCGCCTCCGTTTCGGATCGAGCGCGTCGTTGAGGCCCTCGCCGACAAGGTTGATCGCCAGCACGGTGACGAGGATCGCCACCCCGGGCACGGCGCAGACATACCAGGCGCTGCGCAGCACCTCGCGCCCGGCGCCCACCATGGTGCCCCAGCTCATCACGTTGGGATCGCCGAGCCCGAGGAAGGACAGGCTGCTCTCGAGCAGGATCGAGGTGGCCACCGCCAGCGAGGTGGAGACCAGCAGCGGCGGCGCAGCGTTCGGCAGGATCTCGCGGAAGATGATGCGCCGGTCGCTCATGCCGACCGAGACCGCCGCCTCGACATATTCGCGCTCGCGGATCGAGAGCACCTCGGCCCGCGTCAGCCGGGCGAGCTGGGGCCAGGAGATCGCCGCGATGGCGAGGATGATGGTGCCGACAGAGGGCTCGAGGATCACCACCAGCACCACCGCGAGGATGAAGGGCGGGACGATCTGGAAAAGCTCGGTGAGCCGCATCAGCAGGTTGTCGATGCGCCCGCCATAATACCCCGCCAGCGCGCCGATCGAGATGCCGACGAAGGCCGCCGCCGCGGTCGCGATCAGCCCGACCAGCAGCGAGACGCGGGCGCCGTGCAGGATCCCCGCCAGCAGGTCCCTGCCCAGCATGTCGGTGCCGAGCGGGAAGCGCGGATCGCTGCCGGGCCAGAGGAAGGGCCGCGCCACCATGGCCCAGGGATCGGGCGCCGAGAGCATCGGCGCGAGCAGCCCGCCGGCGGTCACCGCGAGCAGCAGCACCGCGCCGATGGCGGCCGGCCGGTTGCGCCCGAAGCGCTTCAGGAAAGGATCGGCCTCGGCCATCAGTCCACCTCGATCCGCGGGTCGATCCAGAAATAGAGCAGATCGACGAGAAGGTTCATCAGCACCACGAGCACCGAGCAGACGAAGAGGATGCCGAGCAGCAGGTTGAGATCGCGCTGGAACACCGCATCGAAGGTGAGCCGGCCGAGCCCGGGCCAGGCGAAGACGGTCTCGATCAGCACCGAGCCGCCGAGCAGCGTCGACAGGTGCAGCCCGGCCAGCGTGACGATCGGCAGCAGCGCGTTGCGCATGGTGTGGCGGGGCAGGATCGCCAGCTCCGACAGCCCCTTGGCGCGGGCGGTGGTGACATAGTCCTCCTCCATCACGTTCAGCACCGAGGCGCGCATGATCCGGCAGTAGATCGCGATGAAGAAGAAGGACATCGTGGTGACCGGCAGGATCATGTGCCAGGCGATGTCGGCGACGAGCGCCAGCCCCTCGCGGTCTCCGGTGATCGTGGTCATGCCGCCGGAGGGCAGCCAGCGCAGCTCCACCGAGAACAGCACGATCATCATCAGGCCGATCCAGAACACCGGCGTCGCATAGGCGATCATCGCGCCGACCGAGATGATCGCATCGACCACCCCGTTGGCACCGCGGGCGGCCAGCGTGCCGAGCAGCACGCCGAACAGCACCGAGACGCCGAGCGTCGTCAGCATCAGCAGCAGCGTCGCCGGCAGCCGGTCGAGGATCAGCTCGAGCACCGGGACGCCGTGCCGGAAGGAATGGCCGAGATCGAGCTGCAGGAGCCGCAGCAGCATGTTCCAGAGCTGGACATGCATCGGCTGGTCGAGGCCGAACTCCTCCCGCAGCCGCGCCATGTATTCGGGGGTCGCGGTGCCGGCTTCGCCGGCCAGCACCTCGGCGGCGTCGCCGGGCGCGATCTGCAGCAGCAGGAAGTTGAGCACCGCGACCGCGAGGATGAGCGGAACGGCCTGCAGCAGCCGCCGGCCCGCATAGGCGAGGATCCTGGAGCGTCTCACGCGGCGCACCCCCCGGATCCGGGCCCGAGGAGCGCCGTCGGCATCGAATCACCGGGTTTTGCCCTCATTCTGCCTATTTTCACATCACAACAGTTACAATTCTGTTCAATCACTGTGCGATCTCGACTGTTCTGGCTGACTCTGATGACATTTTGGCCTCCTGCGACGATTTCAGCTTGCAACATCACACGGAGGGAACGCAAGCTCTTCATCACAGCGAAGCCAGTAAAGTTGAGGACCATCAATGTTTCGACCCCTGGACGCCTACCGACACCGCCTCGGTTCGATCGCGCTCGCCGCGATGCTTGCCGTGGTTCCGCTCACGCATCCCCCGGCGGCCGATGCCGCCGAGGGCGGCACCGTCGTCGTCGCCATGCAGAGCGAACCGCCGACGCTCACCTCGGCCTTCAACCCCGCGGGATTCGCGGGCGTGGTCTCGACGAAGGTCCTCGAGGGCCTGCTCACCTACGACTTCGACCTGACGCCGCAGCCGTCGCTGGCCGAAAGCTGGGAGCTCTCGGACGACGGCCTGACCTACACCTTCAATCTCCGGAAGGGCGTGCGCTGGCACGACGGCGAGCCCTTCACCGCGGCGGATGTGGTGTTCTCGCTCAACGAGGTCTGGCGCGAGCTGAACCCGCGCGGGCGCACCATCTTCGCGAAGGTGACCGATGTCTCGGCGCCGGACGACCACACCGTGGTGATCACGGTGTCCGAGCCCTCGCCGGCCATCATGAAATCGCTGTCCTCCTACGGCGCGCAGGTGCTGCCCGAGCACATCTATGCCGGCACCGACATCACCGCGAACCCGGCCAATGACGCGCCGATCGGCACCGGCCCCTACAAGTTCGTCGAGTGGCAGCGCGGCGACTACACCCGCTATGCCCGCAACGACGACTACTGGGCCGAGGGCAAGCCCCATCTCGACGAGCTGGTGTTCCGCTACATCAACGATGCCGGCTCGCGTGCCGCGGCGATGGAAGCCGGCGAGGCCCAGCTCGCCACCTTCAACCCGGTTCCGCTCAACGATGTCGAGCGGCTGCGCGAGACCGGCTTCCTCGAGGTCGAGACCCGCGGCTACGAGTATCTCTCGCCGATCTTCCTGATCGAGTTCAACCAGCGCGGCGAGTATCTCGGCAACCGCGATGTCCGCCGGGCGCTGGCGATGGCGGTGAACAAGGACTTCATCGTCGACGTGGTCTGGTACGGCTACGGCAAGGTGGCGAACAGCCCGGTCCCCTCGACGCACGGCGATCTGCACGTGGCCTCGGATGGCTACGGCTTCGATGTGGGCGCGGCCAATGCGCTGCTCGACGAGGCCGGCTTCCCGCGCGGCGACGACGGCATGCGCTTCTCGCTCTCGATCGACTACAGCCCCTATGCCGAGACGATCCCGCGCACGGCGGAGTATCTGCGCCAGGCCTGGAAGGCCGTCGGCGTCGATCTCGTGCTGCGCTCGCAGGACATCCCGACGCTGCTGCGCCGCGTCTTCACCGACTACGACTTCGACATGCACCTCAACTTCTATTACGCGATGCCGGATCCGACGATCGGCGTGCAGCGGCTCTACTGGAGCAAGAACATCCGCAAGGGCGTGCCCTTCGCCAATGCCCATGGCTACAGCGACCCGCGCATGGACGAGGTTCTCGAGGCGGCGCAGTTCGAGAACGACCCGGCGGTCCGCAAGGAGCTCTATGCCGAGATGCAGGCGATCGCGCATCGCGACATGCCTGTGCTGCAGCTCTTCGAGATGAAGTTCGTGACGCTGGCCAACGTCAAGGTCACCGGCCACACCGTCGGCGCGGAGGGCCCCTACGGCTCCTGGGCCGATCTCGAACTCGTCGACTGACAACCAGAGGGAGGCACACAATGGACGGCGCAACCGCGCTTCATCAGCTCGTCGACACGAGCAACAGGCTGGTCAGCCGGCGGATCTTCTTCGACGAGGACATCTTCCGGGAGGAGATCCGGCGGATCTACGCACGCTCCTGGCTGTTCGTCGGGCACGAGAGCCAGATCCCGGAGCCCGGGGACTACATCACCAACTACATGGGCGAGGACCCGGTGATCATGGTCCGCGACCGGGCCGGCGCCGTCCGGGTGTTCCTGAACTCCTGCCGCCACCGCGGCATGAAGGTCTGCCGCAACGATTTCGGCAACACCAAGACCTTTGTCTGCGTCTTCCACGGCTGGTCCTATTCCACCGATGGCAAGCTGGCCGGCGTGCCCTACCAGAAGGAGGCCTACGGCAAGCGGCTCGACACCGAGAAATGGGGCCTGCTGGAGGTGCCCAAGGTCACCAGCTATGGCGGCTTCGTCTTCGCCAACTGGGACGCCGGCGCGCCGAGCCTCGACGACTGGCTCGGCAACGCGAAATACTATCTCGACATCACCATGGAGCGCCCGCTCGGCGGCGTCACCTTCCTGAAGGGCACCCAGCGCTACCGCGCCACCTCGAACTGGAAGCTGATGGCGGAGAACTTTGCCGGGGACAGCTATCACCTTCCCTATTCCCACGGTTCGGTCTACCGCCTGAACATCCGGCAGATCAGCCCGGTGACCTACACCTCGGCGCCGGCGCTGCACACCGTGACCGCCGACAACGGGCACTGCTTCACCAGCATCGCCTTCGAGAACGAGCGCTTCGAGGCCGACATGAACGAGGCCAGGGAATACACCGAGGAGGTGCGCGCCTATCTCGAGAAATGCCGGGCGCGGCTGGTCGAGCGCCTTGGCGAGGATCGTGCGAACATCTATGCCCTCGGCTTCGGAAACATCTTTCCGAACCTTGCCTTCAACAACTTCAGCGCGCTGCGGCCGATGGGTTTCTACCAGGCCCATCCCAAGGCGCCGCACGAGATCGAGATGTGGCAGTGGTGCGCCATCGACCGCGACGCGCCGGAGGCGGTGAAGGAGATGGTGCGGGTCGACTTCACGCGCACCCAGGCCGCCTCGGGCATCGCGGCGCAGGACGATGCGGAGAACTTCGAGCAGGTGACCGAGGCGACCCGCGGCGTGATCGGCCAGACGCTCGACTTCAACTACCAGATGGGCCTCGAGGCGCCGGGCGAGCCGCATCCGCTGCACCCGGGCCGCGTTGCGCCCTATTTCAGCGAGAACAACCAGATGAACTTCTACACCCGCTGGGCCGAGATGATGGCCGAGCCTGCCGCCGAGGTCGTGCAATGACCCTGGACACGATCGAGGACCCCCGCCTGCTGCACTACGAGATCGAGCAGTTCTACTTCGCCGAGGCGGAGCTGCTGGAGGCCGGCCGCTACGAGGACTGGATCGAGGCGACCTTCACCGAGGACATCCACTACTGGATGCCGGTCCGCGAGACCCACAACGACCGGGCGCTCGGGGTCCGGGGCGAGGGCGATCTCGCGATCTACGACGACGACCGGACCTTCCTCGCGGCGCGCGCCGAGCGCTTCAGGTCGGCGCTCGCCCATGCCGAGCTGCCGCCCTCGCGGCTGCGCTACTTCGTCACCAACCTGCGGATCGAGCCGGCCGGGGAGGGGCTCGCGACCCGCTGCAACCTGCTGGTCAACCAGACCCGGCTCGGGCGGCTCGAGCACCAGTATGTCGGCGAGCGGCAGGATGCCTTCCGGCGCACCGATGCCGGCTGGCGCATCCACCGGCGGCAGGTCATCCTCGACCACACGACCCTGCCGAGATCGCTGACGGTGTTCTTCTAGCCGCCGGCGCTTCGGCGGCCGTCGAGGGGCGCTGCGCCGGCCCGGCCGGTGCCGGCCCGCATCCTCGCCGCAAGATGCCTGGCTCCGCCCCGGCGGCGGAGCCGGTCTGCCGCACACCCTCCCGGACCGGCGCGGCGGCGGTGCCACGAGGTCGGCCTGGCCCGGACTTGCCAGAGAGCAACGCCCTTCCCCGCGCAACCTCACCGCGGCAGGCCCGTCGTCCGGGCATCTCTCAAGGGCGCGGACACCCGCTGGCGGCAACGACGGCAGAGAGCTGCGCCGTCTGACCCGCCGCCGACCGAAAGCGCCGCGGCGCCCTTCGCAGCCAGCCTCGGCCGCGACGGCGCCAACCACGCCAATCCCGCAACCGTTGCTCCAAGGGCCGCCGAGGCTGGCAGCGCCCGCGGCATCGACCTCGACACCGCCGATGCGCTCGACATCCATGGCGGGACGATCGGGGGCATCGCCCACGGGATTGCCGCAAAGGCGGAAGGCGACATGGGCAGAGCCTGCAACGGCCTCGGCACCTTCGAGCGTGGCAAGATTCCAACTGCAAGCGACGCGGGCGCCGGCACCGGCTGGCATCAACGGTCGGATACCCGCGCATCGCCAACACCGGCGGTATCGACCGGGCCGTCCGCACAGTCATCGAGACCACAAGCAAGGACGGGCGCGGCATCGCCTGTGCCTGCGGCTTCGCCGATCTCCCCGGCGGCGACCCGGGCACCGGCGGCAATCCCGGCAATGTCCCGCCCCGCTCGATACGTGCAAACGGCGACCGCGACGCGACCACCGTTGCCGGACGCCGCCCGGCGGCATCCATCGCCTGTCGGTGGCGGGCCGCATCCGCGCTGTCCGCGACACCCCTGTGGGCCGGGCGAACCCCACGCCGACGCGCGATCTCGTGCACCGCATCGCCGGGGTCTTCCGCGAGACCGGGGCAGGGGGGCCCACCTCGATATCGGCGCGGGCAGCCGCATGACCCCTCGCGCGACGCACTGCCTTGCGGAGCGGATACCTTTCGTACCCCATCTGTGCCGATGCCAATGCCGCGGCCTTCGCCCGCGCCGAGGACTGCCGTCCTGGCAGATGGCGTCGAGAATTCCACCCGCCCTGCGGCTTTGCCCGGGTTACGGCCGGGACCAGCAGCGGCCGGGTGGCAGGGCAGGGCTCGCCGCCGCGCACCCCACGATCAGGGTCTCCGCCATGACGGGACCCGCGGAGGCGGCGCGATCGGTGATGCCGGGCGCTACTCCGGCACCTGGTGGTATAGGCCGTTCGTCCCGCGTGAGGGGATGCGAGGGGGAGGGCGCAGTGGGAGGGCAGTCCTGACGCCGTGGCGGGGACCTTACCAGTCGTGCGGCAGGAGGTGGACAAGGAGCAGCGTCGCGTCCGGCCCGGATGCCTTGGATGCGCTTCTCCGGGCTTGCCCGCGCTTTCCCAGCGAAAAGGCGGCGCGACTGCGGGAACGGCTGCCGCGACCGCGGGCAGCGCATCGTCCGGTGTCGATGTCCCGCCGGATGCGGGTTCTCCCGGGGCCCTGGTTGGGGCCCCGGGCGGTTTGCGCGCCTCAG
>NZ_BSYI01000048.1 GCF_030270585.1 Paralimibaculum aggregatum | reverse complement strand
GGCGTTGCCGACCTGATGGGCGAGGCAGAGTTCGGCGATCTCGCGCGGTGTGCCGGTCTGCTCCCAGGCCCAGTCGCGGAAGGTGGAGCGCATGCCGCGGGCCGAGCAGTCGTCCCGCCCGGCCCGGCGCAGGGCCCTGGTCACCGCGACATCCGTGCGCGGCTTGCCGGATCTCTGTCCGGGAAAGATCGGGCCGTCATCGAGGCCCCTGGCGTCCTCCAGAACCTCGAGCGCCGCTGCACTCGACGGCACCCGGTGGTCCCGCCGGGTCTTCATCCGCGCCGTCGGGACGGTCCAGATCCGCGTCTCGCGGTCGATCTCGCCCCAGCATGCGCCGCGCCCCTCGTCCAACCGGACGGCCGGGAGGGTGATGAACCTGAGGGCGAGGCCGCTGACGCTGTCCTGCGCAGCCGGTGCCTGCATCGCGCCCGGCAGGGCATCACGGGGCAGGGCCGGGTGATGATCGGGGCCCTCCGGGCGGTTGTCCGCCAGTCCGCCCGACGCGATCTCCACGGGGGTCTCGCCCGCATATTTCTCGTTGGCCTTCGCCCGGGCCATGATCGCGCGGAGCCGCTGCCGGACCCGGCGCGCGGTCTCCGGCCGCTCGAACCGGATGGCCTGCAGCACCCGCGCGATGTCCTGCCTGGTGATGCGGACGATGGGGATCTGGCCGAGCGTCGGGAAGACGTGCCGCTCCAGCGAGGCGATCCAGTGCCGCACATGGACGCCGCCGGGCTTCCACGTCGGCAGCAGCCCCGCGTAGACGGTCCGCGCCACCGTCTCGAAGCTCGGCGCGGGCCCGGCCGGGGCATTCGCCGCGACCGGGTCGCCGCCGCTCGTCGCGATCCCGCGCAGCTCGCCCGCCCGCTCCCGGGCCCCGGCAGGCCGACCGCCGGATCGCCGCCGAGGCCGATATCGCGGCGCCTGCCCCGCGCGGCGGCGCGGAGAATCCCGCTCCGGCTTCCCGGTCTGCGCTTCGCGGGCGGCGACCGCGGGCGCGCCGGCGGAGGGCCGGGCGGCCGGTCAGAAGGAGCGCGGCATGCCGAGCACGTGCTCGGCGACATAGGAGAGGATCAGGTTGGTGGAGATCGGCGCCACCTGGTAGAGCCGGGTCTCGCGGAACTTGCGCTCGACATCGTATTCCTCGGCGAAGCCGAAGCCGCCATGGAACTGGATGCAGGCATTGGCCGCCTCCCAGGAGGCCTTGGCGGCGAGATACTTGGCCATGTTGGCCTCGGCGCCGCAGGGCTGGCCGGCATCGTAGAGCGCGGCCGCCTTCCAGCGCATCAGGTTCGCCGCCTCGACCTCGATATAGGCCTCGGCGATCGGGAACTGCACGCCCTGGTTCTGGCCGATCGGCCGGCCGAAGACCTGGCGCTCGCCGACATAGGCGGTGACCTTGTCGGTGAACCAGTAGCCGTCGCCGATGCATTCGGCGGCGATCAGCACCCGCTCCGCATTGAGGCCGGTGAGGATGTACCTGAACCCCTTGCCCTCCTCGCCGATCAGGTTCTCGGCCGGGATCTCGAGATTGTCGAAGAACAGCTCGTTGGTCTCGTGGTTCACCATGTTGGGGATCGGCCGGACCGCCATGCCCGAGGCCATCGCCGCCTTGATGTCGACGAGGAAGATCGACAGCCCGTCGGATTTCTTCGCCACCTCGGCGAGCGGCGTGGTGCGCGCCAGCAGGATCATGTA
The DNA here is from genome assembly GCF_030270585.1 of Paralimibaculum aggregatum. Taxonomy (GTDB): domain Bacteria; phylum Pseudomonadota; class Alphaproteobacteria; order Rhodobacterales; family Rhodobacteraceae; genus Thermohalobaculum; species Thermohalobaculum aggregatum. The sequence goes on along the minus strand of NZ_BSYI01000048.1, from coordinate 40,538 downwards.
GTCGGAATGCTGCACCCGGCTGATCCAGACCTTCTGGCCGTTGATCACCCAGCGGTCGCCGCGGCGCACCGCGGTGGTCTTGATCCGGGTGGTGTCGGTGCCGGTGGTCGGCTCTGTGACGCCCATCGACTGCAGCCGGATCCGGCCCTCGGCGATGGCCGGCAGGAACTCCCGGCGCTGCGCCTCCGAGCCGTGCCGGACCAGCGTGTTCATGTTGTACATCTGGCCGTGGCAGGCGCCGGAATTGCCGCCGGCGCGGTTGATCTCCTCCATGATGACGCTGGCCTCGGTGAGGCCGAGCCCCGAGCCGCCATAGGCCTCCGGGATCAGCGCCGCCATCCAGCCGGCGCGGGTCAGCGCCTCGACGAACTCCTCCGGATAGCCGCGCTCGGCGTCGATCCTGCGGTGGTACTCGGCGGGAAACTCGGCGCAGAGCGCGCGCACGCCCTCGCGGAGATCGGCATGGGGGTCGTCGGGGGCGGCGGCGGCGGGCATCGCGAACTCCTTTCGAGGCTCGAGGAACACCTATGCCCGGCCCGCGCGCAAGGCCAGAGAAATGCCGCGCCGGCGCCGCCGCGGGCGGCGCCCGGGCTCAGCCCTCGGCCACCAGCACCGCGGCGAGCCGCCCGGGCAGCGGCGCGAAGCCGTGGCCGGGGCGCTCCGGCGCGGTCATCTCGCCCGGCCCGCTCAGATCCAGCGCCGGCCCGGCGAGATCCGCCGCATAGAGCCGCCCGTCGGGGAAGATGTCGGCCGGGTAGTCGAGCCCCGGCAGCGTCGCCAGCGCCAGCGACACGCCCTGGCCGACGAAGGATTCGAGCATGCCGCCGACCCAGCAGGGAATTCCCGCCTCCCGGCAATAGCGATGGATCGCCAGCGCGTTGGTGAGCCCGCCGACGCGGCCGTGCTTGATGTTGAGCTTGCGCGTGGCGCCGGTCTCCACCGCCTGCCGCGCCGCCTCCAGCGAGGTGATCGATTCGTCGAGGCAGAGCGGCGTCTCGAGCTCGGCCTGCAGGCGGGCATGGTCGATCAGATCGGTCCAGCCGAGCGGCTGCTCGATCATCGCGAGGCCGAGCCCGTCGAGCGCGCGGAACACCGGCAGGTCCTCGAGCCCGAAGCCGGCATTGCAGTCGATATGCACCGGCACCCCCGGCGCCGCCGCCATCACCGCGGCGACCATCTCGGGCGTGCTGTCGCGGCGGTATTTCAGCTTGATCCGCCCGAAGCCGCCGGCCACCGCGCGGCCGACATGGGCGAGCAGGGCGGCGCGGTCCGCCTGCACCGGGATGTCCGCCCCGACCCGCACCTCGGGCGCGGCGCCGCCGATCAGCCGCCAGAGCGGCAGGCCGCGGGCCTTCGCGTGGAGATCCCACCAGGCGGTGTCGAGCGCCGCCTTGGCGAAGTAGTTGCCCTTGAAGCTGGCCAGCCGCGCCTGCAGCGCCGCGCCGGAGGCGATCTCCTGCCCGACCAGCAGCGGCGCGAAGACGTCGCGGATCAGCGCGAGGCAGCCGGTGGTCCATTCCGGCGAGAACTGCGGCACGGCATAGGGCGCGGCCTCGCCCCAGCCCACGAGATCGCCGCTGCGCATGCGCACCAGCACGGTGTCGATGGCATGCTCCTCGCTGAAGGCGGTCCTCCAGGGCTCCTTGAGGGGCATCGACACGTGGAACACCCGGATCTCGTCAATATGCATCGTCATCCTTCCTTGCGGGCATGGTCGTGCCCCGTCAGTTGTCCGGGTCGAGCTCGCCGAGCTGGTCCAGCGCCTCCTCGACCATGCGCAGCCGCGCGCGGCCCTCGGTGCCCACCAGGTCGTGCACCCGGGTGCAGATGAAATTGGTCAGGCTGATCACCCCGACATAGCTGTCGAACAGCGACATGCCCCGCACCTGGCAGGGGAAGGCCCAGGTGGCATGGCGCAGGGTGGTGACCGCCCGGCGGTCGGTGACATAGGCGATCGGCACGCCGCGCTCGTGCATCATCCGCATCGCCGGGCCGAGCTTGGCGGCGCGCCGGCGCACGCCGAAGGCGAAGAGCAGGTCGTCCGGGCCCAGCGCGCCGATCTCCTCCATCAGCATCTGCCCGGCCCCCGGCACCAGCGCCACGTCCGGGCGCACCAGCACGAGCTGCCGGCGCATGTAGGAGGCGAAGAAGTAGCTGTTGCGATAGCCGAGGCAGACCACCCGGCGGGCCGAGATGATGCGCCGGGCGACCTCCTCCACCGCGGCGCTGTCGATGGCCTCGATGGTCTGACGCAGGCAGGCGACATCGTTCTCGAGATGCGCCGCGAGGGTGCCGCGCCCGGCCTCCGGCGAGGCGGTGAGGAAGATCGGGTCGCCGGTGGTCTGGGCCTGGCGGAACTCGCGCTGCATCTCGCGGAAATCGCTGAAGCCGAGCCGCTTGACGAAGCGCGAGACCGCGGCCTTCGAGGCGCCGGCGATCGCGGCCAGCTCGGTGGCGGAATGCAGCAGCACCTCGTTGGGATATTCCAGCACGCGATCGGCCAGCGCGCGCTCGCTCTTCGGCATCTGCTCGTAGACGGAGCGGATGTGCCGCTCGATCGCCCGCGGCCTCGCGGTCGACGGATCGTCCTTCGTCATCGGACCTCCCCTTTCGCGCTCATGAAACTAGAATTTCACAAGCTTGACAAACTAAAATTTGTGTTTCAGCCTTTTCCGCAACGCCGCAAGAGACGCCACAGATTTCCGAGCGAACGGCAACGGGCGCCCTGTTCAACAGAGGAGACACGACATGCTTCGAGGATCGAAACCCCTGGTTGCCGCCGCACTGGCGCTGGGGTTCGCGCTGCCGGCATCGGCGGGCGACATCGTCTGGGCGCGGGACGGCGACATCGATTCGCTCGATCCGCACCGCGCCACCTCCACCCTCTCCCGGCAGGTCTGGTACCAGATCTACGATTCGCTGCTCGAATTCGACGACAGCGGCACCCCGGTGCCCAACCTCGCCAAGAGCTGGACCGTGTCGGAGGACGGCACCGAGGTGGTCTTCAGCCTGCACGAGGGCATCCTCTGTCACGACGGCAGCGCCTTCGACGCCGACGACGTGCTCTGGACCGCGAACCGGGCGCTGTTCTCCGACAATCCGAGCCTCACCAAGGCAAGCTGGGGCGAGGTCACCGCGGTCGACAAGGTCGATGCGCTGACCGTCTCGTTCAAGCTGGCCAAACCGTTCGGCGCCTTCGTGCCCTTCATGGCCGACCAGTTCACCGCGATGCTCTGCGACAGCAATGCCGGGGCGGATGATTTCGGCACCGGCTCGGCGATCGGCACCGGCCCCTGGCAGCTCGCCTCCTGGACCAAGGGCTCCGAGCTCGTGCTCGGCCGCAACGACGGCTATGTCAACCACGGCCGCCCGGTCGACAACCCCGGCGCCGCCATGGCGGAGCGGCTGGTGATCCGCACCATGCCCGAGGCGCAGACCCGGATGGCCGGCCTGCGCACCGGCGAGCTCGACGTCATCGTGCCGCCGATCCAGGAGGTCAAGGCGCTGCAGGAGGACGCCTCGGTCGAGGTGCATGTCGCCTCCGGCACCGGGCAGAACATGTTCCTGCAATTCGCCGTCAACCGCCCGCCCTTCGACGATGCCCGCGCCCGCCGGGCGGTCTCGCACGCGATCAACAAGGACATCGCGATCAAGATCGTCTACGGCGACCTGGTGGAGCGGCAGTATTGCCCGCTGTCGCGCGGGGTGTTCGGCAACGACCCGGAATTCTGCCAGCAGCACGACCAGGACTACGACCCCGAGAAGGCCAAGGCGCTGCTCGCCGAGCTCGGCTACGGGCCGGACAGGCCGATGGAGGTGATCCTTGCCACCTGGACCGGCGACAGCCGCGAGCGGATGCTGCAGGTGATCCAGAACATGCTCGGCAAGGTCGGCATCAAGGCCAGCATCGAGGTGATGGATATCGGCACGCTGAACGCCCGCGACACCCAGGAGAACAACAAGGCCGAGGGTCCGGGCTACATGGACCTGATGGGCTGGACCTGGTTCGACCCGGATCTGCTCTACCTGCTCTGGCATTCGCCGGGCGCCTATGAGGGCTTCCACACGCCCGAGCTCGACGCCCTGCTCGAGGCGAGCCGCACCACGGTCGATCCGGCGCAGCGCGCCGAGGTGGTGAAGGCGATCTTCAAGGTGCTGCTCGAGGAGGCGGCGCAGGTGCCGATCTACACCCCCGGCTGGCTCTGGCTCTATGCCGTCTCGGCCGAGAACCCGGGCTTCAAGATCGGCCCGTTCAACCGCGCCCAGTTCACCGCGATGGCGGCCCCCTGAGCCCGCGCCCGGGCGGCGGCAGCGGCTGCCGCCCGGACCCCGTGCCACCCCCCGAGGGAGCATCATGGCCCGATACCTGCTGCAGCGCGTCTTCGCGGCGATCCTGACGGTCTTCGTCACCACCATCGCCGTCTCCATGCTGATCCATCTGGTGCCGGGCGATCCGGTGCAGATCATGTATGCCCAGAGCCAGGGCACCACGCCGGAGCAGCTCGAGGAGGTGCGCGCCCGGCTCGGGCTCGACCGGCCGCTGGTGGAGCAGTACGTCACCTATATCGGCCGGGTGCTGCAGGGCGATCTCGGCCACACCATCCGCGGCGAGCAGCCGGTGCTCGAGCTGCTGCTGCTGCGCCTGCCCAACACGCTGGTGCTGGCGAGCGCGGCGCTGCTGATCGCCGCCACCATCGGCATGACGCTGGGCTTCGTCGCGGCCTACAAGCGCGGCACCTGGATCGACACGGTGCTGATGACGACGGCGATCCTCGGGGTCTCGATGCCGCATTTCTGGCTCGGGCTGATCCTGCTGTTCTATTTCGCGGTGCAGCTGCAGTGGTTCCCGGTGGCCGGCAACGGCATCGAGAACCTGGTGCTGCCGGCGGTGACGCTGGGGCTGACCAACGCGGCGATCATCGCGCGGCTGACCCGCTCCTCGATGATCGACATCTTCGACCAGGACTTCATCCGCACCGCCCATGCCAAGGGGCTGCCCAAGGCGGTGGTGCTGTCGCGCCATGCGCTGCGCGCCGGGCTGGTGCCGATCGTGACGATGATCGGGCTGCAGTTCACCTACATGATGGGCGGCGCGATCGTGGTGGAGAACGTGTTCGGCTGGAACGGCGTCGGGCGCATGGCGATCCAGGCGATCTTCCAGCGCGACTACCCGCTGATCCAGGGCTTCATCCTGATGTTCGCGGTGGTGGTGGTCACCGTCTCCCTGCTGATGGACCTGATCTATGCGTGGCTCGATCCGCGCATCCGGCGATAGGGAGGCCGCGATGCAGAACCGCGTGAACCGTGCCGTGGAGCTCGCCGAGGCGGCCGGCGCGATGCCCGGCCCGGCCGGGGAGGAGAGCTATCGCCGGCCCGGGATCTGGCGCCGCCTGCGCGCCCTGCTCGCCGCGGCGACGGTGAACCGCGGCGCCCGGATCGGCCTCGCGCTGGTGCTGGCCCTGGTCTTCGCCGCCGTCTTCGCACCCTGGATCGCGCCCTTCGACCCGGACGAGATGGGCGCCGGCATGTTCCTCTCGCCGCCGAGCGCCGCGCACTGGTTCGGCACCGACGAGTTCGGCCGCGACATCTTCAGCCGGGTGATCCACGGCGCGCGGCTGACCATCCAGGTCGGCGTCATCGCGGTCGGCATCTCGCTGACCGTCGGCACGCTGGTCGGCCTCGTCGCCGGCTATGCCGGGGGCTGGACCGAGCGCATCCTGATGCGGCTGGTGGACGTGGTGTTCTCCTTCACCGAGACGCTGATCGCGCTGGCCGCGGTGGCGGTGATGGGGCCGAGCCTGACCAATGCGATGATCGCCGTCGGCATCGCGGCGATCCCGTTCTATGCCCGCGTCGCCTACAGCGTGACGCTGGTCGAGCGCAACCGCGCCTATTTCGATGCCGCCTATGTTGCCGGCGCCGGGCACATGCGGCTGATCTTCGTGCATCTGCTGCCCAACATCCTGCCGCCGCTGATCGTGGTGGCGACGCTCGGGGTCTCCTCGGCGGTGCTGGCGGCGGCCGGGCTCAGCTTCCTCGGCCTCGGCGCGCAGCCGCCCTCGCCGGAATGGGGCGCGATGCTCTCGGCCGGGCGCGACTACTTCACCCAGGCCTCCTGGATCATGATCTATCCCGGCCTCGCGATCATGGTGGCGGTGCTCGCCTTCAACCTGCTGGGCGACGGCATCCGCGAGGCCCTCGACCCGCGGCAGAAACACAGATGACGGGGCCCGGCATGATCTCAGACACCCCCATCGCGGGCGCCCCCGCCCCGGAAGCCGCGGAAGCCGCGGAGACCGCCGGCCCGGTGCTCTCCGTCGAGGGGCTCTCGACCGAGTTCCGCACCGCCGCCGGCATCGCCCGCGCGGTGGACGGGCTCTCCTTCGAGCTCCGCCGCGGCGAGATCCTCGCCATCGTCGGCGAGAGCGGCTCGGGCAAGAGCGTCACCTCGCTCTCGATCATGGGGCTGATCCCCGATCCGCCGGGGCGCATCGCCGGCGGCCGGGTGATGTTCGGCGGGCAGGACCTGACCCGGCTGGGCGAGCGCGAGATGCAGCGGCTGCGCGGCGACGGCATCTCGATGATCTTCCAGGAGCCGATGACCTCGCTCAACCCGGTGCTCTCGATCGGCCGGCAGATGACCGAGGGCATCATGCACCATCTCGGCCTCGGCCCGGCCGAGGCGCGCGCGCGGGCCATCGAGATGATGCGCCGGGTCAGCATCCCGGCGCCGGAGAGCCGCCTCGGGGCCTATCCGCACCAGTTCTCCGGCGGCATGCTGCAGCGGATCATGATCGCCATCGCGATGTCCTGCCACCCCAGGGTGCTGATCGCCGACGAGCCGACCACGGCGCTCGACGTCACCATCCAGGCGCAGATCCTCGACCTGATGCGCGAGATGCGCGACAGCACCGGCACCTCGATCATCCTGATCACCCACGACATGGGCGTGGTGGCCGAGACCGCCGACCGCGTGGTGGTGATGTATTGCGGCCGCAAGATCGAGGAGGCCGGCGTGCGCGATCTCTTCGCGCGGCCGCGCCATCCCTATACCCGCGGGCTGCTCGGGGCGCTGCCGGTGCTGGGCCAGGCCGGCGCGGTCGGCAGCGGCGCGCTCAGCGAGATCCCCGGCGTGGTGCCGGCGCTCACCGCGCTGCCCGCCGGCTGCCGCTTCTCCGACCGCTGCGCGCTGGCCACCGAGCGCTGCCGGGCCGAGCCGCCGCCGCTCGAGGAGCCGGCGCCGGGGCACCGCGTCGCCTGCTGGCATGCCGATGCGGCGGAGGCCGGGGCATGAGCGCGCCGGGCACCGAGCCGCAGCCGATCCTTGAGCTCGAGGATCTGGTCAAGTCGTTCCCGGTGCAGCGGGGCCTGCTCGGCGGCGGCCGGCTGCTGCACGCGGTCAACCGGGTCTCCCTCGCGATCCGCCCCGGCGAGACCCTCGGCCTCGTCGGCGAGAGCGGCTGCGGCAAGTCCACCGTCGGCAAGGCGATCATGAAGCTGCACGAGCCGACCAGCGGGCGCATCCTGGTCGACGGGCAGGACATCGCCGCCCTCGGCCGCGCCGCGATGAAGCCGGTGCGGCGCCGGGTGCAGACGATCTTCCAGGACCCCTTCGCCTCGCTCAACCCGCGCATGACTGCCGGCGAGATCGTCGCCGAGCCGCTGACGATCCACGGCCTCGCCTCGGGCGCGGCGAAGTGGCGGATGGTGGCGGAGACCTTCCGCAAGGTCGGCCTGCGGCCCGACCAGATGGCGCGCTACCCGCACGAGTTCTCCGGCGGCCAGCGCCAGCGCCTGTCGATCGCCCGGGCGCTGGTGGTCGGCCCCGAGCTGATCGTGGCCGACGAGCCGGTCTCGGCGCTCGACGTCTCGATCCAGGCCTCGGTGATCAACCTGCTGGTGCGGCTGCAGCAGGAGATGGGGCTGGCGCTGCTGTTCATCTCGCACGACATGAGCGTGGTCGAGCATGTCAGCCACCGCGTCGCGGTGATGTATCTCGGGCGGATCGTCGAGACCGCGCCGCGCGAGACGCTGTTCGCCGGCCCGCGCCATCCCTATACCGAGGCGCTGATCTCGGCCGTGCCGGTGCCCGATCCGGCGCGCCGCAGCCGGCCGCGGATCGTGCTGAAGGGCGATGTGCCGAGCCCGATCGACCCGCCCTCCGGCTGCCCCTTCCGCACCCGCTGCCCGCTCGCCGCGGAGATCTGCGCCAGCGCCGTGCCGCCGCTGGTCGAGGGCGCAGGGGGCCATGCCGTGGCCTGCCATCTGCGCGCGCCGGAGGCGGCGGCATGACCATCGGGATCGGCGCCGCCGGGCAGAATGCCGGGCTCGCGGTGTTCCGCGCGCTGCAAGCGGCGGAGCGCGTCGGGCAGGGCGCCATCGGCGGCTTCGCGGTGTTCGCCGCGATCGATGCCGCCGGCCGGCTGCACCGCGCCGAGACCCAGCGCGGCGGCACCGCGACGCTGTTCACCGAGGGCGAGCGCACCGGCACCCCGCCGCCGCCGGAGATCGCCGCCGCGCCCGTCGCCGCGGTGATGTCGAGCGGGCCGGACCGGCCGGCGCCGCTCAGCCGGTTCCTCGCCGCCGACCCGGCCGCCGGCCTCGTCACCGGGCACCGGCTGCCGAACACCCCCGGCGCCGACGGCCGCGCGGTGAACGAGGCGGTGCTGGCCGGGATGGCGGCCGGGCTCGCGGCCGGCGAGGCGCTGGCGGCGGTGCTCGGCGCCAATCCGGAGATCGATGCCGGGATGATCGCGCTCGACCGCGCCGGCGGGGTGGCGGCGGGCAACAGCCGCCTCGTCGCCGGCCGGCCCGATCTCGGCACCGCCGGCCTGCGCCGCGGCGATGCGGCGGTGGAGGTGCTGCACAACGCGATCCGCCCCGCCGCCAGCCTCGCCCCGCTGGTCGCCGAGATCGCCATGGCGGTGCTGGCGCCGCCGCCCGCCGCCGCCGGCCATGCCGTGGTCGAGGCCGGCACGCCGCTGGCGCTCGGCCCGGCCAACCGCGTGGTGGTGGATGCCGGGGGCCGCGCGCTGCGGGTCGAGGTGACCGCGCCGCTGCTGCTCACCGGGCGGCTCGCCTGCGCGGCGGTGATGCTGGGGGCGGAGGTGGTGCATGACGGCACCTTGCTCGGCACCACGATGGAGGAACCCAACGTGCTGGTGGAGGGTGGGCGCATCCTGCGCCTGAGCGGGCAGGCGCGCTTCGCGATCCCCTATGCCGCCCCCGAAACGCCCTGAAAGGAGCCGCCTTGCCCTGTTCCAGCTCCGCCGCCCTGCTGCAGCGGCTGATCGCCTTCCCATCGGTGCACACCGCGCCGGACTATGCCGCGATCACCGACCATGTCATCGGCCTGCTCGCCCCCCTCGGCGTGCGCTGCCACCGGATGCCGGACGCCACCGGCACGCGGGCCGGGCTCTTCGCCGCCACCGGGCCGGAGGGGCCGGGCGGGGTGCTGCTCTCGGCGCATCTCGACGTGGTGCCGGCGGCCGGGCAGGACTGGAGCCTCGACCCCTTCGCCGGGATCCAGCGCGAGGGCCGGATCTTCGGCCGCGGCGCGACCGACATGAAGGGCTTCGCGGCCTGCGCGATCCGCGCCATGGCGCGGGCCGCGGGGCGGCGGCTGAAGCGCCCGCTGAAGCTCGCCTTCTCCTATGACGAGGAGAGCGGCTGCGTCGGCATCTCCGAGATGATCGGCGCGCTCGAGGACAGCATCGGCCGGCCCGAGCTCTGCCTCGTCGGCGAGCCGACGGGCATGCGCATCGCCACCGGGCACAAGGGCAAGCTCTCCTGCCGCGCCACGGTGCGCGGAGAGCCGGGGCACTCCGCCGAGGCGCCGCGCCATCTCAACGCGCTGCACCTCGCGGCCGATTTCGTCGGCGTGCTGCGCCGGATGCAGGCGGAGATCGCCGAGACCGGCGCGCGCAACCCGGCCTATGCGATCCCGCATGCGACGATCCATGTCGGCTGGCTCGCGGGCGGCACCGCGCTCAACATGGTGCCGGCGCGGGCCGAGCTCGAATTCGAGATCCGCCACCTCGCGGAGGACGACGTGGACGGCCTGCTCGCCCGGGTCCGGGCCGAGGCGGCGGATCTGGTCGCCGGGCTGCGCGCGCGCCACCCGGCCGCCGCGATCGGCATCCGTGAGATCAACCGCTATCCGGGCTTCGACCTCGCGCCGGGCAGCGCGGCGGAGGCCTTCATCGGCGCGGTCGGCGGCATCGGCCCGACCACCAAGGTGAACTACGGCACCGATGGCGGGGTGTTCGCGGCGGCGCTCGGCCTGCCGGTGATCGTCTGCGGGCCGGGCGACATGGCGCAGGGCCACAAGCCCGACGAGTTCATCGAACTTGCCGAGCTTGCCGCCTGCGATGCCATGCTCGACCGCATCGTCGATCGGCTCGGCTGAGGGCTCAGACCTCGACCACCACCTTGCCGATGGCCTGCCCGCCGGTCAGCCGGTCATGCGCGGCGCCGACCTCGGCGAGGGTGAAGCGCGCCTCGTCGAGCATCGGGACGAGCGCGCCGGCATCGACGATCTCGGCCAGCCGCGCCAGGATCGCGCCATGCGCCTCGCGCCCGTGGTCGTGCAGCATCGGGATCAGCATGAACACCACATGCAGCGACAGGCCCTTGAAATGCGCCGGGCTCAGGTCGAGCTCGACCAGCGAGACCGTGGTGGCGACATGGGCATTGAGCGCCGCGGCGGCGAAGGAGTTGGTGAGGTTGGCGCCGCCGACGGTGTCGAAGACCACGTCGAAGCCGGCGCCGCCGGTGTGCCGGGCGACATAGTCCTCGACCGTCTCGGCGCGGAAGTCGATCGCGGTGGCGCAATAGCCCTCGATCGCGCCGAGCTGCTTGCCGCCGGTGCCGGTGGCGAAGACCTCGGCGCCGAAATGCCGCGCGAGCTGCACCGCGAGATGGCCGACCCCGCCGGCGCCGCCATGCACGAGGATCATCCGCCCGGCACCCTGCCCGGCGCCGATCCCGGCGCGCAGCAGCCCCTCATAGGCGGTGATGCCGACCAGCGGCAGCGCCGCCGCCGCGCGCATCGAGAGCGCCGCCGGCTTCCGCGCGATCAGCCGCGCATCGGCGAGCATGTATTCCGCCAGCGCGCCCTGCAGGCCGACCAGCCCGCCGGCGCAGCCATAGACCTCGTCGCCCGGCGCGAAGCCGGTGACGCCCGCGCCGACCTCCTCGACGGTGCCGGCGAAATCCATGCCGAGCACGGCGGGCAGCTCCGGCGCCAGCGGCAGGTTCTCGCGGCCGAGCTGGCGGATCATCGTGTCGACCGTGTTCACGCTGGTCGCGGCGACGCGCAGCACCACATGGCCCGGCTTCACCGCGGGGCGGGGCAGCTCGGCCGGCTCGAAGGCGGCGGTCTCGCCATAGGCGTTGAGGATCATGGCTTTCATCGGAAGGCTCCCGTTGCGTTCTGGATCGCCCCCTAGATAACCCCTCCGGAATTCCGTTGAATTCGTCGATTCAGAGCTTCAGTGTTCGGAAACCGGATACAATCGCGCCACGAACGCCGCCGGGCTTGATCCCCGGCCCGCGCTGTCGGATAGCCTGAGGGCCCAAGGAGGTGCCGCGCATGGGAACCCTGACACGCCGGACGACCGCCCTTCGCCGGGCCCTGCTGGCCGCGCTGGCCGCCCTGGTGCTCGCCGCGGCGCCGGCCCGCGCGCTCGATCCGGGGGCGGCGCGCAGCCTCGTCGAGGGCGCCATCGCCGACATCATCGCGCTGCTCGCCTCCGGCGCCGGGCCGGAGCGGGCGGTGCCGGAGTTGCGCCGGATCATCGAGACGCGCTCCTCGGTGCCGGCGCTGGCGCGCTATGCCGCCGGGCCCCACTGGGCGGGGATGGACGAGGGCCAGCGCGCGCGCTTCACCGATGCCTTCGCGGCCAGCGTCTCGGCCACCTATGGCCGGCAGTTCGCGGGCTACGACGTCCGGGCCGAGGACCTGCACCGCCATGTCGCGGTCTCCGGCGTCACCGATGCCGGGGCCAAGGGGCTCTACGTCCGCGTCGCGATCACCCCGCCGGGCGCGCCGGCGGTGGAGATGGGCTTCCTGGTCAGCGACCGGCCCGGCCGGCCGGTGATCGTCGACATGACGGTGGCGGGGATCTCCCTCGCGATCACCCAGCGCGAGATCCTGCAGGACATGTTCGCCAGCCGCGGCGGCGATGTCGAGCGGCTGATCGCCGATCTCAGCGCGGCGGCGGATCGTCAGGCCGCGCCGGAGCTATGCCGGGCAGACGATCCTTTTCGGTGTTGAGCAGCGCCTCGATCTCGCGGGCGAACACCTCGGGGTCGCGCCCCGGCGGGATCGCCGGCAGGAAGCGCATGGTCACCAGCCCCGGGCGCTTGGCGGCGAAGCCCTTGCGCCACACCAGCCCGGCATTGTGCACCACCGGCACCACCGGCACGCCGAGCCGGGCATAGAGCAGCCCCAGCCCGCGGGCGAAGGGCGCGCGGGTGCCGGGGGCGAGGCGGGTGCCCTCGGGAAAGATCAGCAGGCTGCGCCCCCCGGCGACCGTTTTCTGCCCCTCGCGCAGGATGCGGCGGATGTTCTGCCCGGGCTGGTCGCGGTCCACCGGGATCATCGGCGCATGCCGCAGCCCCCAGCCGAAGACCGGGATCTTCATCAGGCTGCGCTTGGTGATGATGTTGGCCTTCGGCGCGAAGACGCTGAGCGCGATGGATTCCCAGGCCGACTGGTGGTTGGAGATGTAGAAGACCGGCTCGTCCGGCACCCGGTCGTGGCCCTCCAGGTGCCAGCGCACGCCGAGCAGCCAGCGCGCCATCCAGAGGAAGCCCCAGGACCAGCTGCGCAGCAGGAAGCGCACCTCCTCGGGCCGCCGGCGGATCTGGAAATAGGTCACGATCGCCAGCCCCTGGCAGAGGCTCATCACGATCACCGCGAGATCGAAGATCCGGGTCCGGATCCAGGCCAGTGCCACCGCCGCCTTGCTCTCTGTCCCTGCCATTGCCCCTCCCGGTGGTCCCGCCCCCCTGCCGGCTATGAATTGACATCCCCCGGCGCAAGCCCTTTTTTGGCCTGCCCGCCCGGACGGGCCCTTTTCCCGCAAGTTTTCCGAAAGTTTTCCGCAAGGACTCGTGCATGACCCGCTGCGTGGCGCTGATCCCGGCCTATAACGAGGTGCAGACGATCCGCGCGATCGTCGCCGCCACGCTGCCCCATGTCGATGCGGTGATCGTGATCGACGACGGCTCCACCGACGGCACCGCGGAGGCGCTCGAGGGCAGCGGCGCGCGGGTGATTCGCCACGCCGAGAACCGCGGCAAGGGCCCCTGCCTGGTCGAGGGGCTCGATCTCGCGGTCGCCGAGGGCGCCGGGGCGGTGATCACCCTCGACGGCGACGACCAGCACGACCCGGCCGACATCCCCGCCTTCCGCGCCCGCGCCGCCGAGGCCCCCGGCGCGCTGGTGCTGGGCGACCGCTCGGCCGACATGGCCAACGTGCCGAAGGGGCGGGGGCGCTCGATCCGGCTCAGCAACTTCTTCATCGGCTGGGGCTGCGCCCGGCGGATCACCGATGCGCAATGCGGGATGCGGCTCTATCCCGCGGCGATGTGGCGGGCGCTCAGGATCCCGCGTTCCTACTGCCGCGGCTTCGTGTTCGAGACCGCGCTGCTGCTGCACGCCGCCGATATCGGCACCCGCTTCGTCACGGTGCCGGTCCGGGCGCGCTATGGCGGCCACCTGCGGCGGGCCAGCCATTTCCGCCCGGTGGCCGACTTCGTGGCGATCACCCTGGCGATCACGCGTTTCATCGTCAGCCGGGGCTTCCGCCCGCGCGGGCTATTGATTGCGCTCGGACTGCTGCGCTAAGCCTGACGCATTCGTGAAATCTGGGGGTACGCCCGATGACCTTTACCCGTTTCGCCGCGGTCGCGGCCATGACGCTCGCCCTTGCGCTCGCGGGATGCCGCTCCGCCCCGCTGCTCGACATCAAGGGCGCGCCCTATGGCGCGGCGACCTCCTACCAGCGGCTGTCCTACCGCGACTACGAGAACGCCATCATCCGCGCCGGCACCAAGCGCAACTGGGTGTTCCGCCGCATCGGGCAGGGCCATCTCGAGGGCTCGCTCACCGTGCGCGGCAAGCACAACGCGGTGGTCGACATCTATTTCGACACCGAGAGCTTCTCGATCATCCACAAGGCCTCGAGCGGGCTCGACTACAACCCCGGCCAGGGCACGATCCATTCCAACTACAACGCCTGGATCCAGAACCTCGAGAACGACATCCGCGCCGAGGTGCAGCTCCTCCGGGCGAGCTGAGGCGTGGCCGCCGCGCCGCAGGCCGGCCGGGTGCTGTCCCTGCCGCAGGGGATCCCGGCCGAGGCGGCCTGTCTCGACGGGCATTTCCCCGGCCGCCCGGTGGTGCCGGCGGCGGTGCTGCTGGGCGAGGCGCTGGCCTGGCTGGCCGAGCTCGGCCACGAGGTGCGCGGCGTGCGGCGGGTGAAGTTCGTCGCCGCGCTCGGCCCCGGCGAGCCCTTCGAGATCCGCGCCGTGCCGGGGCGCGGCGGGCTCGCGCTGCGCTGGCTGCGCGGCGACACCCTGCTGGCCGAGGGCAGCGTCACGCTCGCGCCCGCGGATGGCTGAGGAGGCCGCGGGCTGGGTCCGGCAGGGCGAGAGCGGCACCGGCGCGGGCTTCCGCGTCATGGGCTGGATCACGCTGAACACGCCCGAGCCGCTCTCCCGCGCGGTGATCTGGCTGCTGGCGGCGGGCTTCGCCGCCTGGCCCGGGCGGCCGGAAAACGCCGCCTCGCGCCGCTATCTCTCGCGCATTCTCGGCCGGCCGGCACGGTTCGCCGACCTGCACCGCCACGCCTTCCTCTTCGGGCTGATGCTGCGCGACCGGGCGCGGCTGCTGACCGGCGGCGGCGCGGGCTTCACGCTCGCCGCCACCGGCGCGCAGGCGGTGCACGAGGCGCTGGCGGCGGGCCGCGGCGGGGTGCTGCTCGGCGCGCATTTCGGCAGCTTCGAGGCGCTGCGCGCCTATGACCGGATGCTGCCCGGGCTCACCGTGCGCTACATGATGTATGACGGCGCCGCCGCGGCCTCGACACGGGTCTACGGCGCGCTCAACCCCGAGGTGGCGGCGCGGGTGATCCCGCTCGGGCAGGGGCCGCAGGCCATGCTGGCGGCGGCCGAGGCGCTGGAGCGGGCCGAGTTCGTCGCCTTTCTCGGCGACCGGCTGCCGGGGCGCGAGAGCCGCTCGCAGGCGCGCATCGGCTTTCTCGGCGGGCATGTCCGGGTGCCGCTCTCGCCCTATCTTGCCGCGATGGCCGCCGGCGTGCCACTCATCCTCTGCGCCGCGCCGCGGGTCGGGAGGGACAGCTATGCGATCGAGTTCCACCTGCTGCATGACGGCCGCCCGGTGCCGCGGGCGGAGCGCCGCGCCGAGGCCGCGCGGCTGGCCGCGGCCTATCTCGGCCATCTCGAGGATCTGTGCCGCCGCCATCCTTACAACTGGTTCAATTTCTTCGATGTCTGGGGCGAGTGAGCCGGCCTGCAGCGCGCCGATGCCGGCCGGCGTCGGCGCGGCCCTCGCCGCGCGCTCCGGCGCCGGGCCGGAGACCCCGCTGCCCTATACCGAGGAGATCAGCCACCCCGCCCTCGCCGCGCCGGAGATCGCCCGCGGCCGGTTTCGCCGGGCGCCGGACGGCGCGCTGATCCGCGAGCAGACCGCGCCGCGCGAGGAGACCTCGCGGATCGGCGCCGGCTACATCACCGTGATGCGCCCCGGCGAGACCGGCACGGAGCTGCTCCCGATCCCCGACGAGATGGCCCCGATGCTCGATGCCATGCGCGCGCTGCTGGCCGGCGCGCCGGAGGCGGCGATCGCCCGCAGCAGCGCCGAGCTTGCCGCGGCGCCGGAGGGCTGGCGCCTCGCGCTCGGCTTCGCCGGCGGCGGGCCGGGGCTGACGCTGTACGGCTGCGGCGACCGGCTGACCGGGCTCGAGATCGCCGAGCCCGGCGGCACCCGCCGGCGCATCCGCTTCGGCGCCCCATGACCCGCTGGCTCGCGGGGCTTGCCGTGCTCGCGGCGCTGGCGGCGGGGCTCACCCAGATCGGCCTGCGCACCGATGCCGGCAGCGCCCTCGGCGGCGACGGCCCGGCGGCGGCGCTGCTGGAGCGCCCCGAGGGCCGGCAGGTGACCCTCGCGCTCATCGGCCCCGACCGCGACGCCCGCGCCGAGGCCGCCCGCGGCATCGCCGCCGCGCTCGCCGCCGATCCGCGCATCGCCGCCGCCCGCACC
Organism: Paralimibaculum aggregatum; assembly: GCF_030270585.1. GTDB lineage: Bacteria > Pseudomonadota > Alphaproteobacteria > Rhodobacterales > Rhodobacteraceae > Thermohalobaculum > Thermohalobaculum aggregatum. Next base: position 24,247 of record NZ_BSYI01000048.1, on the reverse strand, counting down.
GGCATCACCCCGGACCGGCCGCTGCTCGACTGGCTCTGGCGCCACCGCTTCCGCCTCGCGCCGCCGGCGCCGGAGGACCTCGCCCCCGCGGCGCTCGCGGCGCGGCTCGCGGAGGCCCGCGCCGCGCTCACCGGCGCGCAGGGCGCGGTGCTGGGCGACCGGCTGCTGCGCGACCCGACCGGCAGCTTCGCCCGCCTCGTCGCCCGGCTCGCGGCCGCCGGCCCGGGGCTGCCCAGCCATCGCGGCGTCTGGCAGTCGCGCGACGACCGGGCGGCGCTGGTGTTCCTCGAGCTGGCGCCGGCGCCCTTCGATGTCGCGGCCATGCAGGCGCTCGCCGACAGGATCCGGGACATGGCTGCGGCGCGCGGGCTCGATGCCCGGCTCACCGGCCCGCGCATCGTCACCGCCGAGGTCAGCCGCCACGTGCAGCGCGCCTCGGCGACCGCGGTGGCGATCGCGCTGGCGCTGCTGCTCGGCTGGCTGGTCTGGACCCTGCGCTCGGCGCGCGGCGTGGCGGCGGTGTTCCTGCCGCTGGCGATCGGGGTGGCGAGCGCGGTGCTGGCGGTGGCGGCGCTGTTCGGCGCGGTGCACGTGATCGCCCTCGGCTTCGGCGGCGCGCTCACCGGGCTCGCCATGGACTATCCGCTGCATCTCGCGCAGCACCCCGGCGGCGCGGCGGCGCGGGCGCGGCGTCTGGTGCGGCTCGGCGCGGTGACCACCGCCGTGGCCTTCCTGGCGCTGACCGGCTCGGAGATCGAGGCGCTGGCGCAGACCGGGGTGTTCGTCGCCACCGGGCTCACCGTCTCGGCGCTGGCCGCCGGGCTGCTGGCGCCGCCTGCCGCGCCGCGCGCGCCGCAGCTGCCGCTGCCGCCGCGGCTGCGGCTGCCGGGGCGCGCCGGGCTCGAGCTGGCGCTGATCGGGCTCGGCCTCGCGGTGCTGGTGCAGCCCGGCGCCGGGCGCGAGCGGCTGTTCGAGCTGCCGCCGGAGACCGCGGCGACGCTCGCGGCGTTCCGCGACATGCTGCCGCTGCCCTCGGCGCGCTACCACATCGCGGTTGCCGGGCCGGATGCCGAGACGGTGCTGGCGCGCGGCGCGGCGCTCCTGCCGGTGCTCGAGGCGGCGCGGGCATCGGGCGATCTCGGCGGCGACTCGGCGCTGGCGCGGCATCTGCCGGCGCTCGGCGCGCAGGCGGCGGCGCTGGCCGCGCTGCCGGAGCCCGATGCGCTGGCCGCGGCGGCCGGCGCGGCGCTCTCCGCGGCCGGCATGGCGGAGGGCTTCGCCGGGGCGATCGCGGCGGCCTATGCCGAGGCGCTGCAGGCGCCGCCGGTGACCCCGGCGGATCTCGCGGCGCTGCCGGCGCTGGCGCCGCTCGCCGCCGGGCTCGAGACCGGCCCCGGCGGCGCGCGGGAGCGCATCCGCCTGAGCGGCCCGGTGGCGCCGGAGCGGCTCCGCGCCGCGATCGCCCAGGCCGGCATCGCGGGCACCCGGCTGGTCGACGGCGCGGCCGGGATCGCCGCGATGCTGGAGCGCATCCGCGGCGCCGTGCTGACCTGGTTCGCGGTCGGCGCCGCGGCGGCGTTCGGGGTGCTGGCGCTCGGCCTCGGCCGCTGGCGCCCGGCGCTGCGGCTGGCGCGCGGCACCGGCGCGGCGCTGGGGCTGGCGGCGGCGCTGCTCTGGCTGGTCTCCGGCCCGCCGGGGATCTTCCAGATCGTCGCGCTGACACTGGTGGTCGGCATCGGGATCGACTATGGCCTGTTCCTCGGGCTCGCCCGCGACGTTGCCGAGGACAGCGCGGCGCGGCGCTCGACCGGGCTCTGCGCCAGCACCACGCTGATCGCCTTCGCGGTGATGGCGCTGTCGCCGGTGGCGCTTCTCTCGGAGATCGGCCTGGCGGTTTCCATCGGGGTCGGAGCAATGTTACTCATGCATGCAACAATTCCGCCATGCCGAGACGCGAGACCGGCGCCATGACCCCTTCGCCCGAGACCGCCGCCGCCGCGGTGCCGCCGATCACCGCGACCGCGATCGCCACCTGCCTCGGCCGCGGCGCGGCGCCGCATCTGGCGGCGATGCGCAGCGGCCGCAGCGGGCTCGCGCCCTGCGACTGGGGCGGGCTGCCGATCGCCTGCCATATCGGCCGGGTCGCCGGCATCGAGGCGGACCCCTTCCCCGGCGATCTCGCGGCCTGGGACAACCGCGCCACCCGGCTGGCGCTCGCCGCGCTGGAGGCCGACGGCATCACGGGCCGCATCGCCGCCGCCCGCAGCCGCTGGGGCGCGGCGCGCTGCGCGGTGGTGATCGGCACCTCGACCTCCGGCGTCGAGACCCTGGAGCGGGCCTATCGCGCGCGGGCGGACGGCGCGCCGCTGGCGGCCGGCTACTCGCTGCGCCACCACAACGACCACCAGGCGGTGGCGGCCTTCCTGCAGCGGCTCTGCGGGCTCGACGGGCCGGCCTACACGATCTCCACCGCCTGCTCCTCCTCGGCCAAGGCGCTGGTCGACGCGGTGCAGCTGATCGAGGCCGGGCTGGCGGATGCGGTGCTCTGCGGCGGGGTCGACAGCCTCTGCCGCACCTCGCTCGCCGGCTTCGACGCGCTCGAGCTGGTCTCGCGCGCGCCCTGCCGGCCCTGCGACGCGGCGCGCGACGGGCTCTCGATCGGCGAGGGCGCGGCCTTCCTGCTGGTGGAGCGCGAGGGCAGCGGCCCGCGGCTCGCCGGCTTCGGCGAGAGCACCGACGGCACCAGCATGTCGACCCCGCCGGAGGACGGCGCCGGCGCCCATGCGGCGATGGCGGCGGCGCTGCAACGCGCCGGGATCGCGCCGGCGGCGGTCGGCTATGTCAATCTCCACGGCACCGCGACCCCGGCGAACGACAGCGCCGAATGCGCCGCGGTGGCGCGGCTCTTCGGGGCGCAGGTGCCGGTCTCCTCGCTGAAGGGGCTGGTCGGCCACACCCTCGGCGCCGCCGGGGCGGTGGAGGCGGTGATGGCGCTGATCGCGATGGAGGCCGGGCTGCTGCCGGGCAATGCCGGGCTGGCCACGCCGGACCCGGAGATCGCCTGCGCCGTGCTGGCCGAGAGCCGCGAGGCGCCGCTGAGCCATCTCCTGAGCAACGCCTTCGGCTTCGGCGGCAACAACTGCGCGCTGGTGCTGGCGCGGTGAGCGGGGGGCGCATGAAGCTGTCGGCGCGGATCGGGGGCGTCGGCCTCGCCGGCCCGGGGCTGGCCGACTGGCCGGCGCTGTCCGCCGCGATCGCCGGCGCGCCCTGGGCCCCGGAGCCGGGCTGGCAGCCGCAGCCGGCCTGCCTGCCCTCGCGCGCCGCGCGGCGGCTCAGCCCGACGATCCGGCTGGCGCTGATGGCGGCGGAGCAGATCGGCCCGGCGCTGCCGGCCGAGGCGGCCTGGGTGTTCGCCTCCTCGGTCGGCGAGGGCGAGACGCTGAACGTGATCCTCGAGGCGCTCCGGGCCGAGGCGCCGGCGATCCAGCCGCTCAGGTTCCAGAACGCGGTGCACAACGCCGCCGCCGGGCAATGGTCGATCGCCGCCGGGCTGCGCGGGCCCTCGACCAGCCTCGCCGCGCATGACGACACCGCCGGGGCGGCGCTGCTGAAGGCGCTGATGCAGCTGCGGCTCGAACGGCTGCCGGTGGGGCTGGTGGTCTATGACGCGCCGATGCCGCCGCCGCTGCACGAGAAGCGCCCCTTCGGCCTGCCGCTGGCGGTGGCGCTGGCGCTGGTGCCGGAGGGACCGGAGGCGCCGGGCCTGCGGCTCAGCGCGCGCCTCGCCCCGGCGGCGACGCATCCGCCCACGCCGCCCGGCACCGAGATCGGCCGCGCGCTGGCCGCCAGCGGCAACCCGGCCGCGGCGCTGCTGCCGCTGCTCGAGCTGCTGGCCGCGGAGCGCAGCGGGGTGGCGGCGCTCGGCCTGCAGGGCACGCAGGTGCTGGCGCTCGGCCTGGAGGCGGCATGACGCTGGACGCGGCGCTGTCCCGGATGCCGCATCGCGGGCCGATGCTGCTGATCGCGCGGGTGCTCGAGGCCGATCCCGAGCGCATCCTCGCCGAGGCCACCGACCACCGCGCGCCGGATCACCCGCTGCGCCGGCGCGGCCGGCTGATGACCGCGGCGCTGGCCGAGATCGGCGCCCAGGCCGCCGCCGCCCATGCCTCGCTGCACGGCATCGGCGGCGCGCATATCGGCATGCTGCTGGCGCTGCGCGACCTGGCGATCGGCGTGCCCGAGGCCGACGCGATTGCCGCCCCGCTGCGCGCCGAGGCCCGGCGCATCGCCGTCGACGGAATCGGCGCGCGCTATCGTTTCACGCTGGAGCCCCCCGGGGGCGGGCCGGCCGTGCTGGCCGGCGAGGCGCTCCTCAGCATCCGGGGGCTGGAATGAAGACCGCGCTCGTCACCGGGGCCTCGAGCCCGATCGGCGCCGCCATCGCCGAGGCGCTGGCACAGGAGGGCCATGCCGTGATCCTGCAGGCCCATCGCAACCTCGCCGGGGCGCAGGCCGCCGCCGCGCGGATCCGCGCCGCCGGCGGCGAGGCGCAGGCGGTCTCGCTCGACCTCACCGCCGATGCGGCGACCGACCGGCTCGCCGAGCTCGCCGCGGTCACCCCGATCGAGATCTTCGTCCATGCCGTCGGCGGCCAGCGCGACATGCCCTTCGCGGCGATGGAGCGGGAGGACTGGTCGGAGATCATCGAGCTCAACCTCTGCAGCTTCTTCGCGGCGCTGCGCCCGATCATCCTGCCGATGATGCGCCGGCGCTGGGGGCGGATCGTGGCGATCTCCTCGCTGGCCGCGGTGATGGGCAACCGCGGGCAGGCGAACTATGCCGCGGCCAAGGCCGGGCTGCACGCCGCGATCAAGTCGCTGGCCCGCGAATACGGCAGCCGCGGGATCACCGCCAACGCCGTCGCGCCGGGGCTGATCGACACGCCCGAGACCCGCGCGCTGGCGAATTTCGACGAGCTGCGCCGGCTGTCCCCGGCCGGCCGCGCCGGCACGCCGGAAGAGGTCGCGGCACTGGTGCGCTTCCTAATCTCGCCTTCCGCGGGTTATTGTTCCGGACAGGTGATTTGTCTCGATGGTGGCAGCAGTTGAACGCGCATGCAGAGAACGGACCCGAAGACGGGCAGGCGGTCGACACCTGCGACGCGCTGGTGCTGGGCGGCGGCCCGGGCGGCGCGGCCACGGCGATCCTGCTGGCCGAGGCGGGGCTCGATGTGGTGCTGGTCGAGAAGGACCGGCACCCGCGCTTCCATGTCGGCGAGTCGCTGCTGCCGCACAGCCTGCCGATCCTCGAGCGGCTCGGGGTGCTGGAGGCGGTGCGCGGCATCGGCGTCTACAAGCCCGGCGCCGAGTTCGTCAGCGAATGCGGCACCAAGACCGTGGTGTTCGACTTCGCCAACCAGCTGCTCGACGGGCCGGACCATGCCTTCCAGGTGCGCCGCGCCGAGTTCGACCGGATCCTCTTCGAGCGCGCCCGCGCGGTCGGCGTGACCACGCGCGAGGAGACGCTGGCCGAGGTGGTCTCCTGCGACAGCGAGCGCGCGGTGATCTCGCTGCGCGGGCCGGACGGCACCCGGCTGGTCGAGGCCGGGATCCTGGTCGACGCCTCCGGGCGCTCCACCGTCACCGCGCGGCTGCGCGCCGAGAAGACGCCGGACCCGCGCAACACCTCCGCCGCGATCTTCGCGCATTTCCGCGGCGTGCCGCGGGCCGAGGGGCCGGCCGGGGGCAACATCCGGGTGCATCTCACCGATCCCGGCTGGGTCTGGCAGATCCCGCTGCCGGAGGGCATGACCTCGATGGGGCTGGTGGCGCCGAAGGACTACATGCTGACCCGCAAGGGCGACATCGAGAGCTTCTTCCGCGGCCATTGCGCCCGGCACCCGGAGATCGCCCGCATCGTCGGGAACGCCGAATCGGCGGTGCCGATGGGCGCGACGGGGAACTTCTCCTACCGCGCCGCGGCGGCGCACGGGCCGGGCCACATCAAGGTCGGCGACGCCTACGGCTTCCTCGACCCGATCTTCTCCACCGGCATCCATCTGGCGCTGCTCGGCGCGGTCGAGGCGACGGAGGCGGTGGTCGCCGCCCGCGCCCGGCCGGCCGAGCGGGCGCGGATCATGGCGCGCTACGACCGCAACATGCGGGCGCGCCTCGACTACGCCTCCTGGTTCGTCTACCGGATCAACGAACCGGTGTTCCGGGAGATGTTCATGAACCCGCGGAACTTCCTCGGCATCGAGCAGGCGGTGATCTCGCTGCTCGCCGGGGATTTCCGCAAGGACTGGCGCCTGCGCTCGCGGATCTGGCTGTTCAAGGTCATCCGGCGCAGCGTCGAGCGTAACAAGGCATCCAAGGTGAAGGCCCATGCGTGACGAAGCGGGCGATATGGCGAGCCCGGAGCTGCGCCAGGAAGTGGCGGCGCTGATCATCGAGGCGCTGGTGATCGAGGACATCGCGCCGGAGGACATCGACCCCGATGCGCCGCTGTTCGGCGACGGGCTGGGGCTCGATTCGATCGACGCGCTGGAGCTCGCCTTCGCGATCAACCAGACCTACGGCTTCAAGCTGCGCTCCGACGACGACCGCAACGGCGAGATCTTCGCCTCGCTGAACGCCCTCGCCCGCCATATCGCGGAGAACCGGACGAAGTGACGCGCCGCGGCCGCTACGAGACCCCGGCGATGGTCGGGCTGGTCGCCGCCGCGATGCTGCTGGCCGGGCTCGGGGCGATCACGCCGCGGGCGCTCGACACGGTGTTCATCCTGGTGCTGGCGCTCGGGCTCTGGCGCGCCGGGCCGGGGGCCGGGCTGCCGCGGCGCGCGGCGCTGGGCGCGGCGGCGGGGCTGGCGGCGGGCGCGCTGGCGGCGCAGGCGCTCTGGCCGGGGCTGCGCTATGCGCCGTTTCTCGGGGTGCTGCTGATCCATCTCGCGGTGGCCTATGCCTTCCTGCGCGGGGTGCTGCCGGGGCGCACGCCGATCCTGCTGCAGGTGGTCCGCCAGATGGGGCTGGGCGACCGCGGCACGCCGGCGTTCCAGCGCTTCCTGCGGCGGCAGTGCTGGGTCTGGGCCGGGCTCGCCGCCGTCACCGCGCTGGCCGCCGCCATCGCCGTGGTCGCGCCGGCCTGGCGCGAGGCCGCCGGCGCCGCCACCACCGGCCTCGTCGTGGCGCAGGCGGTCTGGTTCGTCAGCACCCACCGCTATGCCAACCGGCGCTACCGGCGCCCGGAGACCTGGCGCGACACCCTCACCATCATGGCCCGCCCGGGGATCTGGGCGCGGCTGGAGATCTGAGCCATGGCCGGGCCCGGCGACATCCTCTGCTTCTCCGCCGCCGGCCTGCGCCGCTGGGACGGCTTCGCCGCCGATGTCGCCGCGGCGCGAGCCCGGATCGCCGGGCCGGAGCGGGTCTGCAACCTGATGCGCGACCGCTATGTCTACATGGTCGGCCTCGCCGCGGCGCTGCTCAACGGGCAGGCCGTGGTGCTGCCGGCCTCGACCGCGCCGCGCGCCGTCGAGGCGGCGCTCGACGGGCCCGGCGAGACCCTGGTGCTCGGCGGCGAGGCGGCGCCCGAGGGCAGCGCCCGGCGGATCGGGGCGCTGCCGGACGGGCTGGCCGCCGAGCCGGGCGCCGGCCGGGCGCTCCGCCGCGCACTGGAGACCGCGCCGGGCGAGATCCATGTCTTCACCTCCGGCTCCACCGGGCTGCCGGTGCGCCACCGCAAGCGCTGGGCCACCCTGGCCGGCGGCGCGCTGGTCACCGAGGCGGTGCTGGCGGCGGCCGGACACGGCGCCGCGGGCGCCGGCGCGCAGCCCTTCGCGATCCTCGGCAGCACGCCGCACCAGCACATGTACGGGCTGGAGGCGGCGGTGTTCAGCGGCCTCGCCTTCGGCCGGGCGCTGCACCGGGGCACGATCTTCTATCCCGCCGATCTCGAGGCCGCGGTCGCCGATGCGCGGGCCGCCGGGCTCGGCGCCTGCGTGCTGGTCACCAGCCCGGCGCATCTCAGGTTCCTCGAGCCGGCGCTCGCCGCGCTGCCGGAGATCCGCAGCATCATCTCGGCCACCGCGCCGCTGCCGCTGGCGCTGGCCGAGCGCATCGAGGCGGCCGGCACCCGGGTGTTCGAGATCTATGGCAGCACCGAGACCGGCTCGCTGGCGATCCGCCGCACCGCCGCCGACCCGCTCTGGCAGCCGATCGCCGGCTTCACGCTGGAGCAGCTGCCCGAGGGCTGCCGCGCCGCGGCGCCGCATCTCGACGCGTCGGTGCTGCTCGGCGATGCGGTGGAGCTGGCGCCGGACGGCCGCTTCCGCCTGCTCGGGCGGCTCGGCGACATGGTGACGGTGGCCGGCAAGCGCACCAGCCTCGGCACCCTCGAGGCGGTGCTGGCCGAGACCCCGGGCCTGGCCGACGGCGTGGTGCTGCGCCAGCGCCGCGACGAGGGCGACTGGATCGGCGTCGTCGCGGTGCCGCAGGCGGGGCAGGACGAGGCCGGCCTCGGCGCCGCGATCCGCCGGCAGTTCCGCGCCCATCTCGACCCGGTGTTCCTGCCGCAGCGGATCCGCTTTGCCGAGGCGCTGCCGCGCGGCGGCACCGGCAAGATCCCGGCCGAGGCGCAGGGCGCGCTGCTCGAGGCGCTGATGGGCGCGCCGCGGGGCTGACCGGCAGCCGGCCGCGGCGGCGCCCGGAGGCGTCCCTCAGGCGTCCCTCAGGCGGCCCGGCGCCGGGCCGCGAAGCCGAGCCCGGCGAGCGCGCTGCCGAGCAGCAGCAGCCCGGCCGGCAGCGGCACCGCCACGTCGAAGCTGACCCGGCTCGTCGGGCCCCAGGTGGTGCCGGCGAAATCGATGGTCAGCGTGTCGCCCGAGAACAGGAAATCATCCGCCGTCATCCCGAGGATCCCGGAGATGGTCGGCCCGTAGAGCCGAAACGGGGTGCCGGGCATCGACGGATCGGACAGCCCGGAGAGCGTGAGGGTGGCCGGCGAAACGGAGCTGAAGGTCGTCGACAGCAGGCCCGACAGGATCGGGGTAAAGGTGATGTCGACCCAGCCGCCCATGAAGTCGATCTCGAGCTCGTAGAGCGTCGGGCTGTCGGTAAAGATGAACTCCGGCGAGGGCGCATAGGGGGCCGGGGCGATCACCACGCTGGCCGGCGAGCAGTTGAACGACCCCGAGCCGGCGCAGCTCACGGTGGCGCCGACAAGGCTCGCCGCCGGCGCCGCGGTGCCGAGCCCCGCCGCCAGCACGGCGGCCGCGGCGATCCGCCCAATTACACTGTTTCCGATTGCCATTCCACGCCACCCCTCGAAGCAAGAACCTCACCTGACGTGAGCCTAGCCTCGGAAGTGGCGGCACACAACGCCCGTGTTGCCGTGAACGTCGTTTTGTCCGGCCCCGGCGGCGCGCGCCGGGGCAGGCCCGGCCCCGGGGAGGCCCGGGGCGGGGCGGGCTCAGTAGCTGTATTCGGCGTAGAGGCGGGAGAGGTCGCCGCCCCAGTCGCCGTGGTAATGCGCCAGCAGCTCCTCCGCCGGGGTCGTGCCGGTGGCGGCGATCTCCTGCAGCGCGTTGAGGAAATGCGTCTCGTCCGGGATCAGCCCGTCGGCGCCGGGGCGGGCGCGCGCCCTGAGCCCGGCCTCGGCGATGCCGAGCACCTCCTGCGCGATGTCCTGCAGGCTGCGGCCGCGGATCTCGGCCTTCAGCCCGCGCTCGGAGGCGCCGACGCGCAGCGCCTCGCGCTCCTCGGCGGTCCAGCCCTTGCAGACATCCCAGGCGGCATCGAGCGCGCCCGCGTCGTAGAGCAGCCCGACCCAGAGCGCCGGCAGCGCGCAGAGCCGCCGCCACGGCCCGCCATCGGCGCCGCGCATCTCGATGAACTTCTTGATCCGCGCCTCGGGGAAGATCGTGGTCAGGTGGTCGGCCCAGTCCGACAGGGTCGGCACCTCGCCGGGCAGCGCCGGCAGCGCGCCCTTCAGGAAATCCCGGAAGCTCTGGCCGAGCGCGTCGATGTACTTCCCGTCGCGATAGACGAAATACATCGGCACATCGAGCGCGTAATCGACCCAGGCCTCGAAGCCGAACCCCTCCTCGAAGACGAAGGGCAGCATCCCGGTGCGGTCGGCATCGAGGTCGCGCCAGACCCGCGAGCGGTAGGAGAGCAGCCCGTTCGGCCTGCCTTCCCAGAACGGCGAATTGGCGAACAGCGCGGTGGCCACCGGCTGCAGCGCCAGCGCGACGCGCAGCTTGCGCACCATGTCGGCCTCGGAGGCGAAGTCGAGATTCACCTGCACGGTGCAGGTGCGGTACATCATGTGGGTGCCATGGGTGCCGACGCGGCCCATGTAGTCGGTCATCAGCCGGTAGCGGCCCTTCGGCATCATGTCCATCTCGGCCGCCGTCCAGTCCGGCGCGGCGCCGAGGCCGATGAAGCCGGCGCCGATGCGGTCGGCGACCTGGCGCACCTCGGCGAGATGGCTGTTCACCTCGTCGCAGGTCTGGTGGATGGTCTCCAGCGGCGCGCCGGAGAGCTCGAGCTGGCCGCCCGGCTCGAGCGAGACATTGGCGCCGTCCTTGACCAGGCCGATGATGTTGCCGGCCTCCTCGACGGGCGCCCAGCCGAAGCCGTCGCGCAGCCCCTCGAGCATCGCCCGCACCGAGCAGGCGCCCTCGTAGGGCAGCGGCTTGCGGGTCGCGAGATCGTAGCCGAACTTCTCGTGCTCGGTGCCGATGCGCCAGTGATCCTTGGGCTTGCAGCCGGCCTCGAGATAGCCGGCGAGATCCTCGCGGCGCTCGATCGTGCCGCCGCCGCTCTGCGGGATGGACATGGGGGCGCTCCTCCACCAGTGCCTGCATTCAGGGGCCTGCATTCAGGTTCTGGGCGGATAGGCCAATCGGGCGGACGGCACAAGCCTTGACCGCGGGCCGCGGCCTCCCACGGGCCGCCGGCGGCCCGGCGCCGGGCTCACATCGCGTCACGAAACCGTGGCGGGCGCGGGGGTTACTCCTTGGCGCCGTCGCCGCGGGGCAGGTTGAACAGCGCCTCGGGGTCGATCGCGCGGCCGCGCTCGAAACCGTCCGGCTCCTCGCCCTCCTCGCCCTCGCCGCGCGGGTCGCCGAGCGACATGAACTCGGCCGAGGGCTGCGGCAGCGCCGCGCTCTCCTCCGGCTCGCCGAGCGCCAGGCTCTCCTCGGTCGACATCAGCCCGCCCGCCGCCTCTTGCACATCGCCGGCTTTCTTGGCCTTCTTCTCCTGGGCCTTGGCGACGACGGCGTCGAGCTCGATCTGGGAGCAGAGGCCGAGGGCCACGGGGTCCACCGGCTGGATATTGGCGGAGTTCCAATGCGTGCGGTTGCGGATCGCCTCGATGGTGGGCTTGGTCGAGCCGACGAGCTTGGCGATCTGCGGCGTCTCGATCTCGGGATGGTAGCGCACCAGCCAGGCGATCGCCGAGGGCCGGTCCTGCCGCTTGGAGACCGGCACGTAACGCGGCGTCTTCTTCTTCGGCGGCGGCGCCACGCTGCGCCGGATCAGCCGCAGCCGGGCGATCTGGTCGGCCTCGCAGCGCCGGATCTCCTCGGCGGTGAGCTGGTTGTTCTGCACCGGGTCGAGCCCCTTGATGCCGACCGCCACCTCGCCATCCGCGATGCCGGCCACCTCGAGCTCGTGCATGCCGCAGAACTCGGCGATCTGGCGAAAGGTGAGCGTGGTGTTGTCGACCAGCCAGACGGCGGTCGCCTTGGGCATCAAGGGCAGGGTGTCGGTCATCGGGGTCCTCGGCACGATCTGTTCGGGGGCGGGCAGCCAAACCGTCGGCGCAGGCAAAGCAAGGCCGCGCCGTGCGCGGGTGGCCGCGCCGGGTCAACCGACATATAGGACATGCAGCGATGCAAATAAAGCAATATTCCGCAGGTGCCGGATGGCGCAGGCTGGGCGGGGTCCTCGCCCTCGGGATCGGCCTCGCGATCGGTTTCGGGGCGGGACTGCCGGGCCAGCGGGCCCGGGCCGAGGGGTTCGACTACTACGTGCTGGCGCTGTCCTGGAACGCCTCCTGGTGCCGCGCCGAGGGCGATCGCCGGAACGCCCCGCAATGCGACCCGCGGCACGATCACGGCTTCCTGCTGCACGGCCTCTGGCCGCAGGGCGAGGACGACTGGCCGGAATTCTGCCGCAGCCGCGGGCGTGACCCCTCGAAGCGCGAGACCCGGGCGATGGCCGACATCTTCGGCAGCGGCGGGCTCGCCTGGTACCAGTGGAAGAAGCACGGGCGCTGCTCCGGGATGTCGTCGCGGGACTATTTCAGGCTGGCGCGCGAGGCTTATGCGCGGGTGCGCCGGCCCGAGATCCTGCGCCGGATCGACACCGATATGCGGCTCGACCCGGATGTGGTGGAGGCGGCATTTCTCGAGGAAAATCCGGGGCTTGATCCGGATGCGATCTTCGTCACCTGCGGCGACGGGCTGATCCGGGAGGTGCGGATCTGCCTGACCCGGAGCCTCGAGCCGCGGGCCTGCAGCCACAGCGCCCGGCGCGACTGCCGGCGCAGCCAGGCGCTGCTGCCGCCGATGCGCTGAGGCATGGCCTTCGCGGCGCCCGGTCCGGGCGCGCCGCGTCGGCCCCCGGGCGGGACGGCGGCGGTCCGCCCGCGGCGCGAGAGGCGAGGGCAGCGCCGGTGGCGGCCGGGCGATGGCAGGGTTGCCACCGGCGCTCCCGGCGGTCATGCGCCGCGGGCGTGACCCTGCCACGGGCGGCGCGCCCGACGCGGCGCCCCGGAGGCGCCCTGGTGCGGCGGCGCAGCGCCGCGGCGGCGTGCGGGATGCGCCGCGGGTCGGGTCGGGGCCGGCCCGGGCCGGGTGGGGCGGGGCCGGCGCTACTCGGCGAGGCGCTGGCAGATCCGGTCGAGATCGTCGAGGTTGCGGTAGCGGATGCGCAGCTCGCCCTCGCCGCCGGCCTCGTGGACGATCTCCACCCGCATGCCGAGCGCGGCGGAGAGGTCGCCCTCGAGGAGCCGGGTGTCGGCGTCCTTCTCGGGCCGCGCCGCCCTGCCGCCGGAGCGGCCCTCGGCCGCGCCGCCGACGCTGCCGTCGCCGGCCGCCCTTGCCTCCTTGGCGCGGGCCTCGATCTGGCGCACGCTCATGCCCTTGGCCACCGCCTCGCGGGCCAGCGCCGCCGGGTTCGGCGCGGTGACCAGCGCGCGGGCATGGCCGGCGGAGATCCGGCCCTCGCGCAGCATCGCCTGGACCTCCTCGGGCAGCAGCCGCAGGCGCAGCAGGTTGGCGAGGTGGCTGCGGCTCTTGCCGACGACGCGGGCGAGATCCTCCTGGGTGTAGCCGAAGGTCTCGATCAGCTGGGCATAGCCCTCGGCCTCCTCGATCGGGTTGAGATCGGCGCGCTGCACGTTCTCGATGATCGCGACCTCGAGCAGGGTGCGGTCGTCGACCTCGCGGACGATCGCCGGCAGCGCGTGCAGCCCGGCGCGCTGTGCCGCGCGCCAGCGCCGCTCGCCGGCGACGATCTGGTGCAGGCCGCTCTTCGCCGGGTCCGGGCGCACGATGATCGGCTGCAGCACGCCGCGCTCGCGGATCGAGGCGGCGAGCTCCTCGAGCGCCGCCTCGTCGAAGCGCCGGCGCGGCTGGTCGGGGTTGGGCGCCACCAGGTCGATCGGCATCGAGACCACCAGCGCCTCGCCGGTGGTGCGGGGCTCGGCGCCGAACGGCACCGCCTTGGTCTCCGGCGCAACCGCGACCGGCTCCTCGCCGAGCAGCGCGGAGAGGCCGCGGCCGAGGCCCCGGCGCGGTTCGGACTTGCGGGCGGGGGGATGCGCGTTCATGGGTTTCTCCTCCCTCATGCCGCCAGCGTCACGCCGTCGCGCGACAGCACCTCGGTGGCCAGCGTGCGATAGGCCCGGCTGCCGGCGCAGTCGCGGTCGTAGACCAGCGCCGGCAGGGCGTGGCTCGGCGCCTCGGAGAGCCGGACATTGCGCGGGATCACGGTCTGGTAGACGACCTCGCCGAGGGTGGCGCGGACATCCTCCTCGACCTGGGCGGAGAGCCGGTTGCGGCGGTCGAACATGGTCAGCACGATGCCGTGGATGCGCAGCCCCGGATTGAGCCCGCGCTGCACCCGGCGGATCGTGCCGAGCAGCTGGGTCAGGCCCTCGAGGGCGAAGAACTCGCATTGCAGCGGCACCATCACGCTGTCGGCCGCGGTCATCGCGTTGACGGTGAGCAGGTTGAGCGAGGGCGGGCAGTCGATCAGCACGAAGTCGTAGGCGGCGAGATCGGCCGCCGCCTCGGGCGCGCGCAGCGCCGCGCGCAGGCGGCGGGCGCGGTCCGGGTCGTCGACCATCTCGACATCGACGCCGGAGAGATCGACGGTGGCCGGGGCGATGTCGAGCCGTTCATGGCCCGAGCTCTGGATCGCGGCGGCCATCGGGGTGGCGCCGCAGAGCACGTCATAGGTGGTCCGGGCGCGGGCCTCGGGGTCGATGCCGAGGCCGGTGGAGGCGTTGCCCTGCGGGTCGAGATCGACGATCAGCACGCGCTGGGCGCGGGCCGCGAGCGCGGTGCCGAGATTGATCGCGGTGGTCGTCTTGCCGACGCCGCCCTTCTGGTTGACGATCGCGATGATCCGGCCTGCCGCCGATGGCGGCTCAAGATGTTGGGTCATGGCTCTGCTCGATGCTCCGAATATGGGTTAGCCTCAGGATCGTCGCGTTGCCGTCGGTGCGGCTCGCGATCTTTGTCACGTGATAATGCCAGCGCTCCGCCGCCGCGGTCAATTCGGAATCGGCACGTGCGCCCTTGGGAAACAGCGCCACCGTCTCCGGGCCGCCGAGGCGGGCGGCATGGGCCAGCAGCGCCGGCAGCGGGGCCAGCGCCCGGGCCGAGATCACCTCCGGCGGGGCGGGCAGCGCGAGCGCCTCGATGCGCTCGGCGCGGATCGCCGGCGCCAGCCCCATCTCGCGCGCCGCGGTGGCGAGGAAGGCGGCCTTGCGCCGGTCCGACTCGACCAGCGTCACCGCCGGGCCGCCGGCCTCGGCGGCGAGCGCCGCGATCACCAGCCCGGGCAGGCCGGCGCCGGCGCCGAGATCGACCCAGCTGCGGGCGCCCGCGGGCCGCAGCGGCCAGAGCTGGGCACAGTCGGCGATGTGGCGCGACCAGAGCTCCGGCACGGTGGAAGGCGCGATCAGGTTGATCCGCCGGGTCCAGGTTTCCAGCACCCGGGCGAAGATCTCGAGCCGGGCCAGCGTTTCACGTGAAACATCGAAGGCCCGGGCGAAGGCCTCCGGGCTCACGCCGACTTCCGGGTGTCGAGCCGCCTTGCCGCCACCAGCAGCAGCGCCAGCGCCGCCGGGGTCATGCCCTCGATGCGGCGGGCCTCGCCGAGGCTGCGCGGCCGGCGCGCGGCGAGCTTGGCGCGCAGCTCGCCGGAGAGCCCGGGCAGGGCGGCGAAGTCGATCCCCGGCGGCAGCGGGCGCGCCTCCTCGCGGGCGAGCTCGGCGATGTCGGCCTCCTGCCGGGCGATGTAGCCGGCGTAATGCGCCTCGCGGGCGAGCTGGGCGAGATCATCCGGCGCGACCGCGCCGAGCTCGGGCCAGAGCCGCACCAGCACCTCGGGCGAGCCTTCCGGATGCGCCAGCAGCTCCAGCGCGTTGCGGCGCACGCCGTCCTGGTTGAGCGCGAGCCCGGCCTTCTGCGCCTCCGAGGGGGTGATGCTCACCGCCCGGGCGAGGCCGCGCGCCGCCTCCAGCCGCGCGCGCCGGGCCTCGAAGGCGGCCCGCCGGGCCTCCCCGACGCAGCCCGCCGCGATGCCGAGCGGGGTCAGCCGCTGGTCGGCATTGTCGGCGCGCAGCGAGAGCCGGTATTCGGCGCGCGAGGTGAACATGCGGTAGGGCTCGGTGACGCCGCGGCTCACCAGATCGTCGATCATCACGCCGATATAGCTCCCGGTGCGCGGGAAGCTCACCGGCTCCTCGCCGCGCACGCTGCGCGCCGCGTTGAGGCCGGCGACCAGCCCCTGCGCCGCCGCCTCCTCGTAGCCGGTGGTGCCGTTGATCTGGCCGGCGAGCCAGAGCCCGGCGACCGCGCGCAGCTCCAGCGTCGGGCCGAGCGCCCGCGGGTCGACATAGTCGTATTCGATGGCATAGCCGGGGCGCAGGATCTCGGCCCGCTCCAGCCCGCGGATCGAGCGCACATAGTCCACCTGCACCGCCGCCGGCAGCGAGGTCGAGATGCCGTTGGGATAGACCTGCCGGTCCGCCAGCCCCTCCGGCTCGAGGAAGATCTGGTGCGACGGCTTCTCGGCAAAGCGCACCACCTTGTCCTCGATCGAGGGGCAGTAGCGCGGGCCGACGCCCTCGATATGCCCGCCATACATCGCCGATCGCGCGAGATTGGCGCGGATGATCTCGTGCGTGCGCTCGTTGGTATGGGTGATGTGGCAGGGGACCTGGCGGGCCTCCGGCGCGCGGCTGAGGAAGGAGAACAGCTCCGGCTCGGCATCCCCCGGCTGCGCCTCCAGCGCGGCGAAGTCGATGGTGGCGCGGTCGAGCCGCGGCGGGGTGCCGGTCTTCAGCCGCCCGACATCGAGGCCGAGGCCGCGGATCCGGTCGGCGAGGCGCTGCGCCGCGGGGTCGCCCATGCGCCCGCCGGCGCGGCGCTCCTCGCCGATATGGATGACGCCGCCGAGGAAGGTGCCGGTGGTCAGCACCACGGCGCGGACCGGCAGGCGGCTGCCCCCGGCCAGCACCACCGCGGCGACGCGGCCGCCGGCGATCTCGATGTCCACCACCTCGCCCTCGACCACCGCGAGGCCCGGCATGGCGGCGATCTCGGCCTGCATGTGCCGGCGATAGAGCGCCCGGTCGCACTGCGCCCGCGGGCCGCGCACCGCCGGCCCCTTGCGCCGGTTGAGCAGGCGGAACTGGATGCCGGCGCGGTCCGCGACCCGGCCCATGACGCCGTCCAGCGCGTCGATCTCGCGCACCAGGTGGCCCTTGCCGAGGCCGCCGATCGCCGGGTTGCAGGACATCTCGCCGATGCGGTCGGCGCGATGCGTGACCAGCGCCACCGAGACGCCGCAGCGCGCCGCCGCATGGGCGGCATCGGCGCCCGCATGGCCGCCGCCGATCACCACAACATCGAACCCGTCCGTCGTCATCCCGTCACCCGGTTGTTTCACGTGGAACAGTCCGCCCGCCGCCGGGAGCCCGTGCCCGTTCCAGTGTCCGTGCCCGTGCCGATGTTCCACGTGGAACAGGCCGGGCCGCGCTCACTTGCCGAGGCAGAACCGCGCGAAGACCTCGCCCAGAACCTCTTCGGTGTCCACCCGCCCGATCAGCCGTTCCAGCGCGCGGAGCCCGGTGCGGATGTCCTCCGATATCAGTTCGGGGGGGCGGAAATCCAGCCCCTCGGCGGCCTGCGCCAGCGCATTTCGCGCCGCCTCCAGCGCCAGCCGCTGCCGCTCATGCGCCACCAGCCCTTCCGAGGGCACCCGCTCGCCGAGCCGCGCCGCGATCGCGCCGAGCAGCGCCCGCAGCCCCGCGCCGGTGGTCGCCGAGACCGCAAGGCCCGCCGCGGCGCCGCCGAGATCGGCCTTGCTGGCGAGCCGCAGGTCCCCCGGCCGCTCCAGCGCCAGCGCCTCCCGCGGCAGCGGCGCATCCGGCGCCGCCAGCAGCAGCCGCAGCGCCGCCGCCTCGGCCCGCGCGGTGGCGCGCGCCACCCCGATCGCCTCCACCGGGTCGGCCGTGGGGCGCAGCCCGGCCATGTCGAGGAACACCACCGGCAGCCCCTCGAGATCGTAGCGCAGCTCGACCACGTCGCGCGTGGTGCCCGGCATCGGCGAGGTGATCGCCGCCTCGCGCCCGGCGAGCGCGTTCAGCAGGCTCGACTTGCCGGCATTCGGCGCGCCGAGGATCGCCACCTCGAAGCCCTGGCGCAGCCGCTCCGCCCCCTCCGAGACGGCGAGCGCCCGGTCGATCTCCGCCACCACGCCGCCGAGCAGGGTGCCGACCTCCGGCTCGACCCGCTCCGGCACCTCCTCGTCGGCCCAGTCGATCACCGCCTCGGTCAGCGCCAGCGCCCGCACCAGCGCCCCGCGCCAGCCCTCCGCCAGCCGCGACAGCCCGCCGAGCTGGCGCACCGCCTGGGCCCGCTGCGCCTCGGTCTCCGCCGCGATCAGGTCGCCCAGCGCCTCGACCTCGGCGAGATCCATCCGCCCGGCCTCGAAGGCGCGCAGCGTGAACTCGCCGGGCTCGGCGAGCCGGGTGCCCGGCACCGCCGCCACCGCCGCCAGCACCGCGCGCAGCACCGCGAGCCCGCCATGGCAGTGCAGCTCGACCATCGCCTCGCCGGTGAAGCTGGCGCCCGCGGCGAGGCGCAGCACCAGCGCCTCGTCCAGCAGCCCGCCGGCGCCGTCGCGCAGCCGCCGCAGCGCCGCCCGCCGCGGCGCCGGCAGCGGCCCGCCGGTCAGCGCCGCCAGCACCGCATCCGCCGCCGGGCCGGAGATCCGCACCACCGCGATCCCGGCCCGCCCCGGCGCCGTCGCCGGCGCATAGATCGTCGCCCGCTGCCCGCTCATGCCCGCCCGCTCATGACCCACAGTCTCCCGGCCTTGACCCGCCGCCGCGGCCCGGCTCAATTCTATCCGCCCAGACCGGCGGGCCGCGCCGCGCGGACCCCCGGCAGCCCAGGAAAGGACCCCGCCCATGGCCGAGATCGACGCCATCCGCATCACCGAGACCGGCGGCCCCGCCGTCATGACCGCCACCCGCGTGCCGCTGCCGGAGCCCGGCCCCGGCGAGATCCGCATCCGCCATGCCGCGATCGGCGTCAACTTCATCGACACCTATCACCGCTCGGGTCTCTACCCGGTGCCGCTGCCCTCCGGCATCGGGCTCGAGGCCGCAGGCACCGTCGAGGCGGTCGGCGAAGGCGCCGGCTGGGAGGTCGGCGAGCGCGCGGTCTACTGCTCCGGCCCGATCGGCTCCTATGCCGAGGCCCATGTCGTCAAGGCCGACCGCGCCGTCCGCCTGCCCGAGGCGATCGCCTTCGAGACCGCCGCCGGCAGCCTGCTCAAGGGCCTGACGGTGCAATACCTGATCCGCCAGATCCACCGCGTCGAGGCCGGCGAGACCGTGGTCTTCCATGCCGGCGCCGGCGGCGTCGGGCAGATCGCGGTGCAATGGCTGAAATCCCTCGGCGCGACGGTGATCTCGACCGCCGGCGGGGCCGAGAAATGCGCCCTGGTGCGCGGCCTCGGCGCCGATCATGTGATCGACTACCGCGCCGAGGGCGTCGAGGCGATCGCGCCGAAGGTGCGCGAGATCACCGGCGGGGAGGGCGTGCCGGTGGTGTTCGACGGCGTCGGCCGCGACACCTTCATGGCCTCGCTCGACTGCCTGCGCACGCGCGGGCTCTTCGTCACCTTCGGCAATGCCTCGGGCCCGATCACCGGCGTCGATCTCGGCATCCTCGCCGCCAAGGGCTCGCTCTTCGTGACCCGGCCGACGCTGGCGAGCTATGTCGCCACCCGCGAGGCGCTGCAGGCCGCGGCCGACGATCTCTTCGCCGTGCTCGCCTCCGGCGCGGTCAGGCTCGCCGAGCCGACGGTGTTCCCGCTGGCCGAGGCGGTGGCGGCGCATACCGCGCTCGAGGGCCGCGCCACCACCGGCTCGCTGATCCTGAAGCCCTGAGGGCCGGCCCGAGACCCCGGCGCCGCCCTCAGCCGGCGGCGCCGGCATCCGCACCCGCACCGGTCCCGGCATCGGCCAGCCCGCGCCCTTCCAGCAGCGCCTCCGGCCCCGGCATGGCGCCGCGAAAGCCGAGATAGGCCGCCTCCGGCTCGGCGCGCCCGCCGGCCGAGAGCACATGCGCCTCCAGCTTCGCCGCGGTCGCCCGGTCGAACACGTCGCCGGTCTCCTCGAAGGCGCGGAAGGCATCGGCATCCATCACCTCCGACCACATGTAGCTGTAATAGCCCGAGGCATAGCCGCTGCCGGCGAAGACATGCAGGAAATGCGGGCTGCGGTGGCGCATCGCGATCTCCCGCGGCATGCCGATCTCCGCCAGCACCGCCGCCTCGAACGCCGCCGGGTCGGCCGCCGCCGCGGCCGCGCGCGGCCCGTGCATCTCGAGATCGACCAGCGCCGAGCCGAGATATTCCACCGTGGCGAAGCCCTGGCCGAAGGTCTCCGCCGCCTTCAGCCGCGCCACCAGCGCCTCGGGCATCGGCGCCCCGGTCTCGACATGGCGGGCATGCTTGGCCAGCACCTCCGGCACCGCCAGCCAGTGCTCGTAGAGCTGGCTCGGCAGCTCGACGAAGTCGCGCGCCACCGCGGTGCCGCTGATCGAGGGATAGGTGACGTCCGAGAGCAGCCCGTGCAGCGCATGGCCGAACTCGTGGAACAGCGTCCGCGCATCGTCGAAGCTCAGCAGCGTCGGCGCGCCCTTCGCGAAGTTGCAGGTGTTGAGGATGATCGGCCGGTGCGGCTCGGTCAGCTTCTGCTGCCGGCGCAGCGCGCTCGCCCAGGCGCCCGAGCGCTTCGAGCTGCGCGCGAAATAGTCGCCGACGAAGAGCCCGACATGGGCGCCGCCGCGCGTCACCTCCCAGGCCCGCGCATCGCGGTGGGGCAGGGGCAGCCCCTCGACCTCGCGGAATTCCAGCCCGAAGAGCCGCCCGGCCACATCGAAGGCGGCGGCGATGACATTGTCCAGCGCGAGATAGGGCTTGAGCGCCGCCTCATCGAGATCGTGGAGTTTTTTCCGTTGTTTTTCAGCGAGATACCGCCAGTCCCAGGCCTCGACCGGATCGTTCATCCCGGCCTCCTGCGCCAGCGCCTCCAGCGCCGCGCGGTCGGCCTCGGCCTTCGCCCGGGCCGGGCGCCAGACCTGCATCAGCAGCCCGCGCACCCGGTCCGGCGTCTTCGCCATCTCCTCGGCGAGGCGGAAATCCGCGAAGCTCTCGAAGCCGAGCAGCTTCGCCTTCTCGTCGCGCAGCGCCAGCGTCTCGGCGATGATCGGCCAGGTGCCGCCAGCGCCGCCCTCGCTGCCGCTCTCGCCGCGCCCGGTCCAGGCCCGCCAGGCCGCCTCGCGCAGGTCGCGCCGGTCGGAGAGGGCGAGGAACGGCTCCACCGAGGAGCGCGACAGCGTGATCACCCCGGCCGCATCCGCCCCGCGGGCCGCCGCCTCGGCCCGCGCCGCGGCGACGAGGAAATCCGGCAGCCCGGCCATGTCGTCCTCGCCGAGCGCCAGCGACCAGTCCTGCTCGTCCTTCAGCACCGCCTGCGCGAAGGCGGTGCCGAGCTCGGCCAGCCGGGTGCCGATCTCGCGCATCCGCGCCCGGCCGGCCGCGTCGAGATCCGCGCCGGCGCGGCGGAAGCGGCGCTGCGCCAGCTCGGTCACCCGCGCCGCCTCCGGCCCGAGCCCCTCGGCCGTCACCGCCTTGACCCGCGCCCAGAGCGCCGCATCGGTCAGGATCGCCTGGCCATGCGCCGCGAGCTGCGGGCTGAGCCGCCGCTCGATCGCCTGCAGCTCGGCGCTGGTGTCCGAGGCGGCCAGCGTGAAGAAGATGCTGGCCACCCGGTCGAGCCGTTCGCCGGCGCGCTCCAGCGCCTCGATGGTGTTGGCGAAGTCCGGCGCCGCCGCGTTGTCGCGGATCGCCGCGATCTCGGCATTGTGATCGCCCATCGCCGCGGCGAAGGCCGGCTCGAAATCCGCCGGCGCGATCGCTCCGAAATCGGGCAGGCCGAAGGGCCCGGTCCAGTCGGTGATCGCCGGGTTCACGCTCTCGCTCATCGTTTCGTCTCCAGGGCCGCGGTGGCAGGGCGCGCCGCGATGCGCGCCATCCAGGCCGCGAGGTTGTCGAGGCCGCCGGGCATCTCGTGGCGGATGATCCGCCGGAAGTTCGCCGCGACATAGGCGGTGATGTCGGCCATGGTCAGCCGGTCGGCGGCGATCCAGTCGCGCCCCTCGAGGCGCCGGTCCAGCGCCGCGAGATGCCCGTCGATGCGGCCGCGGTTGACCTCGGCCCAGTCCGGGCACTGCTGCTCGAGCACCGCCATCTTCGGATTGCTGTGCCGGAAGCTGTGCCCGACCGCGGCGAACAGGCCGAACTCGGCCCGGCGCTGCCACATCTCGATCAGCGCCGCCTCCAGCGGGCCGCGCCCGAGCAGGTTGGGCTCCGGATGCAGCGCCTCGAGATAGCGCGCGATCGCCTGGGTCTCGGTGATCACGGTGCCGTCCTCGAGCTCGAGCGCCGGCACCTGCGGCGCGCCGACCCGGGCGAGATAGTCCGGGCTCTTGTGCGCGCCGGCCATCAGGTCTACCGGGATGCGCTCGATCTCGATGCCCTTCTCGGCGAGGAACAGGTTCAGCCGCATCGGGTTCGGCGCCAGGGGCTGGTCGTAGAGCAGCACGGGTTTCGGCAGCATCGCGCAATTCCTCTTCTGATCAGGCCATAAGCTAATGGGACGGCCGGGCCCCGCCAAGCCGTCTCGCCTGCAGACGCCAAAGGGACCCGCATCCATGCCCGACCGCCGCATCCTCCGCGACCATGCGCTCGCCCTGCTCGCCGCGACCATCGCCCTCGGCGCCCTGCTCGCCGGCCTCGCCGCCCTCGGCGGGCCGGAGATCGGCGGCGGCATCGCCGTGGTGCCGGTGCTGGCCGCGACCTTCTTCGCCGGCAGCCGCCATGCGATGCGCGGCGGCGCCGCGCCGCGGGGCCCGGCCGCCTGGCGCCTCGCCTTCGCGCTGCTCGGGGTCACGCTGCTGGTCTCGGCGCTGCTGACCGGGGTCTGGGCGGCGCTCGCGCTCGGCCCGGAGGACCGCGCCGCGCTGGCCGCCGCCGCCGCGCCGCTGGCCGAGCCGACGGCGCTCGCGGTCGTCGCCGTCACCGCCCTGAGCGCGCTGGCGATCCTGCTGCTCGGGCTGCGCTGGATCTTCGCCTATGCCGTCGGCAACATGGCCCGCAGCATGGCGCGGATGCGCCGCTGAGCCGCCCCCGCCGGCCCCCGCGGCCGGCCTCCGCACACGCCCCGCGCAGGCCCCAGGGGCGCCCCGCCAGCGCCCGGTGAGACGCCGCGCCGCGCCCCGCGCGCGGGGAGGTGACGGCGCGCTCCGGGCCGGCTATGAAGCGCCGCATGGGCTTCGCACATCGACATCTCCTCGGCATCGAGCAGCTCTCGGCGGCCGACATCACCGCGATCCTCGACCTCTCCGAGGATTACGTCGCGCTCAACCGGCGGCGCGACAAGCATCTCGACCGGCTGCGCGGGCTCACCCAGATCAACCTGTTCTTCGAGGCCTCGACCCGCACCCAGGCCTCCTTCGAGCTCGCCGGCAAGCGGCTCGGGGCGGATGTGATGAACATGTCGGTCTCCTCCTCCTCGATGCGCAAGGGCGAGACGCTGATCGACACCGCGGTGACGCTGAACGCCATGCATCCGGACCTCCTGGTGGTGCGGCACGGCGCCTCCGGGGCGGTGGCGCTGCTGGCGCAGAAGGTCAACTGCGCGGTGCTGAATGCCGGCGACGGGCGCCACGAGCACCCGACCCAGGCGCTGCTCGACGCGCTCACCATCCGGCGCCACAAGGGCCGGCTGTCGCGCCTCACCGTGGCGATCTGCGGCGACATCGCCAATTCCCGCGTGGCGCGCTCCAACATCCTCTGCCTCAATGCCATGGAGAACCGGGTCCGGGTGATCGCGCCGCCGACCCTGCTGCCCTCCGGCATCGAGCGCTTCGGCGTCGAGGTCTTCACCGAGATGGAGGCCGGGCTCGCCGACTGCGACGTGGTGATGATGCTGCGCATCCAGAACGAGCGGCTGGAGGGCACCGCGCTGCCCTCGCGGCGCGAGTTCTTCCACCGCTACGGCCTCACCGCCGAGAAGCTGGCGCTGGCCCGGCCGGACGCCATCGTCATGCATCCCGGCCCGATGAACCGCGGCGTCGAGATCGACCCCACCGTGGCCGACGACATCGACCGCTCGGTGATCCAGCAGCAGGTCGAGATGGGCGTCGCGGTGCGCATGGCGGTGCTCGACCTCCTGGCCCGCAGCCATGGCGCCGCCGCCTGAGCCGGTGCCCGCAGCGCCCGTTGCGGCGCCCGTGACGGCGCCCGGGCCGCCGCGCGCGCCTTCCCCGGCCCGGCCCGCCGCCGGAGCCGCCGCGGCGCGATGACCCGTGATCTCCCTGATCGGCAGGACCCCCCGATGCACAAGCGCCGAGGCAAAGCGGCGG
>NZ_BSYI01000047.1 GCF_030270585.1 Paralimibaculum aggregatum | reverse complement strand
GTGCTGATGTCCTTGCGTGCGGGCGCCAGCGGCTTACCGTCGAGCCGGTCCTGGATCTTCGTCCAGGTCTCGAAGTCGATCAGTGCCTCGTGGCGGCCGGGCTGCAGGTGGATGTCCCATTTGGGCACCGAGAGATAGCCGGCATAAAGCGGGCGGCGCAGCGTTTCGATGGCGAGCTGCAGCCGCACGCGCCCGTAGCGGTCCTTCGGGATCGAGGGGAAGCGTTCGAGGAAGCGCTGCACCTCAGCGGGCGATTGCAGGCGCCCGGCGGCGAAGCCTTCGAGTGCCTCGCGGACGATCATGGCGTTGGGCTCATCGGGGACCAGCATCTTTCCCTGGCCCGGCACCTTATCGTAGCGGTAGCCGAGCACCGGCGAGAACAGCCAGTAGCCGTCGAGCACGCGGGCGCGCATCTTCTGCACCACCTGCCGCCCGTTCTGCTTGCGCTCAAGTTCGCCCTGTGCGGCGAGGATGGTCTCGATGAATTCACCCTCGGGGGTGTCCTCGAATCGGAAGTTGAGGCATTCGACGCGCGCGCCGCGTTGGCGCAGCTCGCGCTTGAGTTTGATGTGGAACTCGGTGTCGCGGGCGAAGCGCTTCAGGTCGTCGAAGATGACGGCATAGGTCTTGCCGGTCTGCGCATCGAGATAGCTCAACAGCGCCACCATGCCGGGGCGACGCATGAAGTCGCCGCCGCCGGAGACATCGTCCGGGAAGACCGCCTCGACGATGTAGCCCTGTGACTCGGCGTATTCTCGGCAGCGCATCTCCTGGCTGTCGAGCCCGTGGCCGCGGCGCACCTGCGCGGTGCTCGAGACGCGGCAGTATATCACCGCGTGGATCGGGCCCTCGTCACGGTCCTCCTCGATGCTGGCATAGCTGGTCATGGCGTCCTCGCTTTCCGCCCAGCTGTCGGGCGCTCCGCGGCGGCGGCGAAGCGCCGGTCGAGCCGGGGCTCCTCCAAGTCTAACGCATGCGGCACCGGAGCAGGGAGGGCATCGCCTAGTTGTCCACAGACTTCCTGTACAGGATGGATGCCGTAGCCGAGGTCGACGAAGGCAACGACGATGGACCAGAGCGCCTCAAGGAACTGGCGCTTCTCGTCCTCGGTCAGATCGGCCTCGGCGAGATATGTCTCGTAGAACGCCCAGTCGATCTCGACGATCTTCTGCGGGGTCTTGTCGGTGTCGTTTGTCATGCTTGGCATCTCCTCGGGCTCAGCGCGGGCTCCGGCGATCATGGGGGCGATCGGGAGCCTGGCCTCGCGTCCCGCGCGCGAAGGCACTGCGCGGGCGGTCCTCCTCGATCAGCGGCAGGGTCTCGGCCTCCACAGCCAGCTCCCGGCGCATCTCGAGGCTGCGCGCATAGGCGATTTGGCAGAGCGCGGCGATCCGCGGCAGGTCGGATACCGAGAGGCTCTGCGTGTCGGCGACATGGCCCGCCTCGGTGCGGTAGGTCCGCGCGATGGTGGTTGTGAGAAAGGGGCCGGACTGGCCCTCGTTCTTCCAGACGGTCAGCTTGAGCGCGCCGTCCCGGAAGGTTGCTTCTGGTTGTTTCTTGGTCATCCCTGTCTCCTTTCTTGATCGAAATGATGAATAAGAACATTTATAGAACATAGGACAACAATCCTATTTCCACAAGGTAATTTTGTACTTTTATTCGACCTAGTCATAACTCGACCCTTTCTTCGACTATCGCGTCACTACAGGCCACGCTCCGATGGACCCGATACGTTACGGCTCGTATCGGCGCTGATAGCCGCGGCGGGGGCCGCTCGCCTCGCCATAGCTCTGCTTCAGCCGGTCGGTCTCGCGGGCACGGCGTTCGGCTTCGACCTTGGGGCGGTGGACGCGCTCCTCAACCTCCTTGCCGGCCTCGTAGAGATCGCGGCCCTCCGCCTCCTTGTAGGCCTCCTTCATCACCGTCTTGGCTGTGGCCTCGCTGATCTGGAAGGCCTCGGCAAATGTGGTCGCCTGGATGTCGTAGGACTTGTAGAAGGGCATGGTCTCGCCCGACTGGATGAGCTCGGGAACACCCCGCGCCACGTTCAGCGCTTCCTTGCGGGCGAAGTCGTCGAGCTTTCCTTCGCGCTCGAGCTGCGCCTCGCGCATCTGGTTCATGGTCTGGCCGTAGCGCTCCTTGAAGATGTCGCGGATGATCGTCTCGCCCTTCAACTGATCGAAGCGCTGCGAGCGGGCGAAGGCATGGGCATAGTCGGTCAGCTTCTCGGTGAAGCTGCCGGAGCTCTTGATTTCGGTCCGCATGATCTTGGCGATCGCCCAGGCGTCCTCGAACTGCGCGTTGCTGAGGCGCTGGCCCTGATAGCTCGCCTTGGCACGCTCGCGCGCCTGGCTCTCGTCGACGGTCGGCAGGTCGTGGCGGTTCGGTTCCATCTTGCTTTCCTTGTCATGGATCAGTCGTCGGACATGCGCGGCCCGCGGCGCGGGCTCTGGCGCCGCTCCTCTCCGGAGCGGCGGTCCGTGGTGCGGGCGAAGTCGGTCAGGGTCTTCTCGCGCAGACGGTCACGCTTCGCGGCGCGCGTCATCAGCGTCTTGAGCGCCTCGCTCTCCCGTTCCTCGAGCCGGGCGATAGACTTCTCGTGCGCGCGGCGGACATTGCGATGCGCCTGACGCTCGATAGCGGCGCGCCCGAACTTGTCCTCTCGCGACCACCATGGCTTGGGCGTGGGATCCTGGTCCGCCGCCTTGTCGATCAGCTTCTGTTTCTCGGCCTCGACCCGTGTCTCGTATTCGGCGCGGAAGGTACGCTTCTCCTCGCGCTGGGCTTTGGCGAAGTGGACCTGGACCTGCTGAAGGCTCCGCCAATCCTCGCCGGTGCGAAGCTGCTTCGCCTCACGGCGGCGGCTGGCGAGCTCGAAGGTCCGGCGGACCTCGTCGGACAAGCGCGACGTCATGGGCGGAAGTCCAGGTTCGGAATCGATTTAGCGATCCGGCGGATCTGTGCTAAGATCATGACATGAAAACATTTTCCAGCATTGACGAGGCGGATGCCTGGTTCGCGCCAATGGATTGGGAGGAGTTCTGGAGCGAAGCCGAACTCTTTGGCCTGACAGAGGACTTGCCCTCTCAAGCCGGTGCGCGGCGTGACGTGGAAAGAGGCAACGCCAATGAGGCCACCGTGCTCGACGGGCTCAAATACATGGCCCGCCACATCCTCAAGACGCGCCAGGATCTGCATTACCGGATCGAGGATCTCGCCCCGCAAGGCCGCTGAGCGCATCTTTGTGTATCTCGTCACGGGGCACCTCCTTCGAGCTTCGGGAAGTAGAGCCAGCCGCAGCGCCCATCGGTCGGATAGGTGGTGACCGCCGATCCGTCGAAACCGACCCAGGTGCAGCGCGTGTACTGGCGCTCGGCGTTGAAGGGATCGTGCCCGCGACCGTCGTCGATCCAGCTATAGGACCAGATCACCATCGGCGGACCGAGGATCTCGGCGCCGACCCAGAGCGCGGCTAAAGGGATCAGCCAGAGGAGATAACTCGGGCGGAAGAGCCACGGGGTCATGTCAGGACCTCCTCTTCGCTGGCGTAGGCAGCGTGATCTTCGGATCGGGCTCGAGCCGCCCGCCCTCGAGCGGGTTCTCGCCGAGCTCTTGGCAATAGGGTGCGAGCTGGTTCTGCCGAACCTTCAGACAGTGAATGAATCCAAGGCCGGCGATGTGGATGATCTGCTCCTCGGGCGGGAGCCGCATGAGCTCCTCGGCCGAGAAGACGCGCTCGCGGCCGGTGCTGATGTTGAGGGAGTGGTCGAGCCGGCCGCCCTGAGTGCCGATGCCGAGGGTGACGGTGCGGGTCTCGCCCATGGCACGGGACACGCGCTCGGCCTCGGCGTAACTTGAGAACTTGAGATACACCTTGATGGCGCAGTTCTCCTCGAGAACCGCGGTCTCGTGCTCGCCATAGCGCTTCACGCTGTCCATCCGCGACTGGGCGATGAAGTGCCCGCGCGCTCCGAACGCCCTGAAGACGGTGATCTTCTTGATCACCTCGCGCATCGGGCTCGCGCAGAACTCGTCGATTACATAGTCGGACTTGCCGATGGGCCCCGAAAGCTGCGCATCGAAGAGCGAGGTGAAATGCTGCGCGAAGAAGGGCCCGAGCCGGTCGACATGGCGCGTCGGATTGACGAAGCAGACCACCCAATGGTCGCGGATCAGATCCTCATGGGCGAGATCGGGGTCGAAGCCCGCCTCATGGAGCGGGCCCTCGGCAAAGATCTTGAGCGCGGTGAGCGCCGCCCGAAGATGCTGCGAGTAATGCTCCTTGTTGTGCTCGCGCATCCAGAGCGTGTGCTGCGCCATGGCGCGCGTCGCCCCCTCGATCTCCTCCTTGGCGGCCTCGAGCGCGCCTTCCCAGATCTCGGGATCGGCGAGGAGCGCATGGACACCGCCGGGCGTCGCGAGACTCGGCTTGCGGTGCAGGAGGAGCCGTGTGGCCAGGTTGATCATCTGGCGGGGCTCCTCGCGGAAGTAGAAGTTGCGCGTGTCCTTCTCGACCTCGGGGATGAAGGTGTGGGTCATGCTCTCGAGCAGGAACGGCAGGTCCTGATCGCCGCGCGCGGCGGCGAGCGTGATCGAGGAGAACGGGTTGACCTCGATTTGGTGCGGGTTGTCGGCGCCGAGCACGCCGAAGCGGTCGACGAGGCCGAAGCGACGGCCATGGCGCAGGCAGAGCTCGGCGATTTGCGGCGCGATCTCGGCCTTGATGTCGTTGATGAAGAGCGCGCGCTCGGTATCCGCGAGCATCGCCAGGATCGACGGCATGGCGGTGCAGGTGGTCTTGCCGCCGCCGGTCGCGGCCCAGGTGATAGAGGAGAGCGTGCTGTTCGGCTCCCAAAGCGGCTTGCCGTCGAAGGTGAAGCCGAGAATGCGGCGGATCTTCTCAGTCATCGAGCACCCCCGCCTCGCGCAGCCGGTCGTGATCGTCGGAAGCGAGCCGCGCCGACTTCGGTGCCGCTGCGTCTTTGGTGAGCTCGGCGATGGCCTTCTCGCGCTGATAGAGCGCGACCATCTGACGGATCGCCGCGATGACGTTGCCGACGGCGGCAAGCGCGAGGATCACCGACATCATGCCGAAGGACCACCATTTCGGATAGGTGGGCCAGATTGCATAGGCGGTCACCGCCATCAGCGCGGCTCCTGCGAGCTTGGCGTTGATCGAGAAAATCGTCGCGGTCGGACGCGCGCCGGGGATCATGCAAAGGGCCTCCCGCCGAGCCGCCGGCGCTTCGCGACGATCTCCGCGCGCTTGTGGTTGAGACGACGGTAGGAACCCCAGATCGCGCCGGAGAGCTCGCTGCCGCGCAGATCGCGCGAGAGGAGCTTCAACTGGCCGAGCCAGAGCCCGGCGACGAGCGCGACCATCGACGCGCCGACCAGCGTGCCGATCTCGGTTGGGTAGAGGAGATCGGCGTTCGCCCAGGAGAAGGCGGTGAAGCCCCCGCCGATCACGGCGGCGGGGGCAAGCAGCGGGCGCCGCACGGAGACGACCGTGAGGCTGTCGAGGATGTAGCTGTCGCGATGCGTGTTGACCGCGCCGTCATCGATCGAGATCGACCCGAAGATCATGGCAGTCTCCTTCTCTCAACGCGACCCGCAAGCGGGCGAGCGGTAGGCCTGAACGAGGCTCGTCTCGAGGTTCTCGATCTCCGGCGGCACCATGATCCGGGCACTGCCGGCGGCGATGGCGAGGCCGATGCGCTCCGCGCGCAGGAACTCGCTCGCCGCGCAGTCGCAGCGGGAGAGCGCCCGCGAGGCCTCTACCTGGCGGCGTCGCTGGGCGAGATCCTGGAGGCGCTGCTGATGCGCCTGCAGCTGGTCGAGGTAAGGAATCCGCAGCTGGCTCCCGTAGTGCTGGCAGATCGCCCGGCCCTGCGGCCCGAGAATGCCGAGCACGGAATCGCAGTTGATCTGCGGCGCGAATTGCGGGTCCGGCGCGCTCGCGGCGAGCTCCTCGCGCACCAGCGCCGTGCAGCGCCTGGACCAGTCCGCGCGCTCGATCATCCGCTGGCCGATAAGCGGGCCGGTGCCGAACGCGCTCAGAAGCGCATAGAGGATGACCGTCAGCCCGATGCCCCCGAGCGCCGAGACGCCCGATCCATCCGAGCCGAACATCACCAGGTCTCCCCAGCGTCCAGCTTCGCCTTCCCGTTCGCCCGCGGCTTGCGCTTCACCGACGGCTCGTGCTCCTCGTCGGGCTTGGCCTTCGTCAGATCGGTAGCGGGAAGCGTGACGAGCTCGGAGAACTCGTCGCGCTTGGCGTGCTTGCGCCAGAGATCCGGGTCCCGCCGGAAGCCCGCCCAGATCAGCGAGTAGTAGGTGTAGATCCAGAGCGTGATCGGGAAGATCAGCTCGACGAGCGCCACCACCGCGGCCACGGGGAGGAAGTGCCCGATATACTCGAAGGTATCATCGACGCCCGTGCGCTTCGGCATCGGCGGCCGGCTGGTCGCCGACCCCTCGATGCTCGCCAGAACATCCGCCAGACTCTTGCCATGGCCGCGCAGGACCGTGCTGATGTTCCGGCTGGCCACGGGCCGGGCGGGGATCGTGATGCCGCCCCGGAGCTCGCTTGCGTAGGCGGCGACGAGCGCGATCGGCGCGGCTTCGTCGAGCGAATTGAGTTGCTCGCGGATCTCCGCGTCGACCCCTTGCAGCGCCTTGCGTCGATCGGCGGGCGAGAGGTCCTCGGTCTCGATGGTGTCGGCATAGGCGGCGATCTGCTTCTTCAGTGCCGCGAGGGCGGACTGGCGGTCGCGTTCGCCCGCTTCGACCTGAGCGACCAGCGCCTCCGCGCGCTGCCGCAGCGCCGCGAGTGCGTTCGAGACCGGTCCCTGGCCGCCGCGACCGCGCCCCGACAGGCAGGAGCGCTCGATCTCGCAGGCTTCCTTCGCGGCAATATCGCTCACCACAGCCCGCATCGCGGGCGCGATCCGGCTGGTCTGCGATGCCGCCTGGGTCTGCTCCTCGACGAACGCCGTGTAGTCCTGTGCGTGCCGCTGCAGCCGGAGCGTCTCCACGTCGTTGAGCACGAGGCCGGAATAGGTTGCGGTCGCAAGGCAGGCCCCGACCGCCAGGATCGAGACAGTGCTGACAAGCCAGGTCATGCCGACCCGCTGCGCGGCCAGCGGCGCCCCTTTCTCGATGGCCAACCGGTTCACCGAGAACGCGACGAGCGCCCCGGCGCCGGCAATCAGGGCCGTCTTGGCCAAGACAAAGTCGCCGCCGATCAGGTTCGGCACGGCCAGCCCCAGCATGGCTCCTGAGGCGACAGCGAGCGCGCCCGTAGCCATCGTGGCGACAGGCTTCGTGTCGTTCGCGGGCATCCGCCGCGACTCCTGTCCGGCCTTCTTCTCATGTGTGGTCATCACGATCTCCTCGCGTGAGTTGGGATCCCCGCAGAACGTGTAAGTCGCTGCGCGGATTCCGTGCCTTTGGGTGCGGGGTTCACCCGCCCAAGAGCGGGGCCCGGCGTCCTGTGCGCCGATACACATCCGAGGGCTACGGGGAGACCGCTGTTCGTGCACTTGAAGCTTGTTGAAAAAGTTTGAGAGGACTTGAGCGCTGTGTTGCAGCGCCAAGACGAACGATTACAGGAATCTGTATCGTTTCTTCTTATTGATGCATATTGTTTCCAATATTTTTCATTTATACTGTGGAATATTCAACAAGATGCCGATTGTGAGAATGTCTTGAGTACCGCCTACACGGAGAAATATGATGTCGATGTGGTGATTGAGCATGGGGCGGACAGACCCATTGCCGTTCTGGAGACATGGAAGGCCAACGGCGTGCTGCATCGGACAGCAGGTCCAGCCCTCATCGAACGAGATCCGGACACGGGGATTGTCACGCAGGAGCAGTGGGTATGCCACGGTGTCGTCCATCGCGAGGACGGGCCTGCGGAGATCGCTCGGGATCGAGAGTCCGGCCATGTTACGAGCGAGAGATGGTTTCTGAGCGGCCGTCTGCACAGAGATGGTCAGCCGGCCTCTCTTTGGTACGATATGTTCGGCAACGTCATAGAAGCTCGTTGGTATCGCCATGGCACCGAAGTTACCGCCGATAAGGCTTCGTCAGGCGTCGGTCGTCCAGCCAGCCCATCTGGTCCGCGACCGGCATGAGGCGGCTGGCATGCGCCGATCTTGGGATGCGCAGGATCGGCATATCGGCAACGTGCCGCGCTGATCGCTTCAGAACGGGTTTGACGCATGGCTGGCCCCGCCGATCCAAAACCAGAAAGTGGCAAGCACTACTTTCCTGAATTGCAACGGTTTATTGCTCAACGTATTGACGCAATAATTCGCGAATACAAAGCTGCAACCGGTAACAATCTATACAAAAATCGCATAATCTCCGAGATAAACGAGAGCGCCAGCAGTGAATCCGGCCAGGTTGATGAGTTCATGTTTTCGCGGATGCGCCGGAATGGCGACGTTGCAGATCATCACGTGGCCAAGTTTGTAATGTACTTTTCTAAGCCGCAGTACGATCCGACGTTCACCGACGAGGTTGCCGAGAAGAGAAACGAGTTGCTCGGTGGGCTAGCACAGCAGCCGCAACCAGCTACGACGGACTCCGATCCGGAGATCCCCCAATTCGGCGATGCCGATCGTCTCTACCTCTACCAGGTTGCCTTCCTTTGGCACGGTTGCGCTCCGCCGCCGGTCAACATGCACTGGTTCCTGATGACGCCGGATGTCGAAGAGACGAAGCGCATGCTGCACGGATCGATTGCGGCGGGCATGCTCACGGCGACACAAGTGACGATGGAGGTGGGCCTTTCATCATACGTCATGACCATGGAGGACCTGCGCAGCTTCGCCCAGGCTGCTGGAATGCGCCCCAAAGCATTCTTCCCCGATGCACCAAGCGATCCATTGGAAATGCTACGCAATCGCGCCGCCCTGATCGAGAAGCTGACACCTGCCGAGCCTTGCGAACTGCGCATCATTGAAGACTGGTTGGAGCATGACGCTCGCGACGAATGGCTTGTCTACGAGGCCGCGTTCCTCTGGCATGGCTTCGAGCCCCCGTCGATCGCGGACCACTTTCGGACGATGACGCCGGAAGTGGAGGAGACCAAGCAGATGCTTCACACGGCAATCGATGAAGGCAAGCTGGCAGCAAGGACGCAAATGCAGACCCCGTCGGCAGGAAGCCGATATGTCACACGAAGCGCGCTGACGGCCTTTGCCAGGACCCTGGAGCAGAGGCCTCGCTTCCTGTTTCCCGAAAGCATGATGAAAGATGGAGATGAATAGTGGACCGCCTCTGACTTTCCGCACCCCGGAATGTCAACCCGATCACCTGGCGTTAGCCCATCTTTGGGTTAATTTTCTCTACGGACAGTCGCCGAGCAGCATGTTTTTTCGTATCGGTCCAACCAATGGATTGCTGAATAGAGTGAGGTCAGTGAGCAGTTTTGGTTCTTTACAGAGGTCGTAAGTGCCAGAACCTGTCAGGCGGAGACTCCGTTCGCATTTTCGGCGCGGCAGCCGTCGTGGCGGCAGGCGATCTCACTGATCCATCAATCTCGGGCATATGATCCCCGCCAACGAGATTGACGGTCGCTAAGGCCGCAGCGCCAAATACGAAGGAGACCGCACCTAGCGCAGCAATTCCCTTGACCGACTGTAGCAAGCAATATGCCTGGACTTCTTCCTCGCTTTTGTCATAAAATTTTTCTGCGTCTACCATATATCATTGTATCCCTAGTTATGGTGAAGAAATGCATAATACTCAAGAAGAAATCAAAAGTAAAGATTCTGAATCGTTGTCTCTTTACGAGTATTTATTTGCAAAAATAGTAAAATACAGGATGACGCTGGTTCTAATAGCGACATCACTGTTTGTATATATTCTGCTTTTTACCGCGTTTCAGTACTATGTTTCCTCGTGGAGTCCTTACGCGGGAACTATTTTGACAAAGTTAACGGATGCTCTTTTTATCTCTGTGATAATTGCGATATTCGTAACGGTCGGAGAGCGATTGTATGAGAAAACAAACATTGCCTACTACCTTCGGCGTGAGTTGAGTGGTTTTGAGAGAAAATTTTCTGACAGGATCGAGAACTTGATTTTGTCAAGATTCTCCCTTGGCTTGCAGCAGGTCATAGAGAAAATCGATGATGGGGAAATAATATGTGATTCTTCCAACAAGTCTGTAATGTGGATGAACACAAAATTTAACGAACTCGAGGTTTCACAAGAACATATTCGAACTGCCTTACTAAAGGGAACAAATGTTCGCGTGCTTCTTATGCATAAGGACAACCCATGTTCAGAGTTTCGCGGTAAGGACTCCTGCAGAAATCCGGATGACCCGGAAAGCATTAAAAACGCAGTGGAAGACTATAGGAGATCCCTAAAAACAAGCCAGATTTCAATGATAAACTTCTATAAAGACATGCAGAAGTTAAGGAACGCAATAGATCAATCAAAAGATAAAAATAAGAAGCCGCTTGGATCATTCGAGCTTAGATTCTATATGGACTTGCCATCTGTTCCGATGATCGTAGTGGAGAGAGGGGAGCGACACGAGTCGGTTTACACGGGATTCTACTTAAATAGATTTTCTAGCGCAATGCCGTACATTGAGTGGGGCAGTTCAAATCCCGAAAACAGCTTTGTTGACAACTTATATGATTACTTTGAAAGAAAATGGAAATACTCAGAGATGCACGATGCTGGAAATTTTCTTGACGCAGATAGCAAGAAAACCGCTAGCGATCCAAGAAATTGAGGCGTAGATCAGCACCCCCCTAGGAAGGGCGAGTTTGTGCGGGCGAATATTTTTGTCGCCTCAGACCTAAAAAACCCAATCTCCGTCATTCTCTTTAGCCGACGCAAGCGTCCACGGCATCGTCCTACAGGATCACGACCTCGGTTTCGCTCTTCGGTTTGGCGCTGACGCAAGCGTCCGGGGTAGCGTCCTACAGGTTCACGGTCTCGGCCATTGGTCTGCGGTTTGAGACTGACGCAAGCGTCCGGGGTAGCGTCCTACAGGTTCACGGTCTCGGCCATTGGTCTGCGGTTTGAGACTGACGCAAGATGTGTGGTGTATGACACCACAATCTTGTCTCGTCGCCGTCGGCTCCTCGGCAAGGGGGCGGTGCCGCCCCCTGTGCAACCCCCTGCTGGTAATGCGGCCAAGGGATCGCACCGTTCTCACGCGGTGTGCTGTTAGCAAGCTGAGGCCAGGGGAGGAAGCCGTTGCTGTTTGCATACCAGACTTTGCCACCAACGCGACTGACGCGGTCGGAATAAAGCTACGACCCTGTGGAAAAGTCTACATCTTGTAGTAGACTAGGTGCGCAGCACCAACCAAGTTGATAATCTCCTTCGGGGGATCGCGAGCGACAGAATCGGCTGACGGCTGACTCTGTACTGTTCGGTGGCTGCGACAGCTTGGAAAACCAAGCACAGGAAAAACCGAGGACACTTTGTACGAGAACGCATTTAACAAGATTGAACGGGATCTTCGCGCGGAAGAAGGCATCGCCAATGAATTGGATTACGTGGAACAGACCTCATGGGTGCTGTTCCTGAAATACCTGCACGATCTTGAAACCGAGCGCGCAGACCGCGCTGAACTCGATGGAGAAGACTACACCCCCATCATCGACGGCGCTTTCCAGTGGGACAAATGGGCCGCTCCCAAAAAAGACGGCGAGTTTGACCACAACGCAGCCCGTATTGGCGACGACCTGATCAAGTTTGTTGATCAGGAGCTTTTCCCGTACCTCGCATCCTTCCGACAATCCGCCACCAGCCCGCAGACGATCCAGTACAAGATCGGCGAAGTCTTCACCGAACTGCGCAACAAATTCCGCTCCGGCTACATCCTGCGCGACGTGCTCGAAGCCGTGGACGGCCTGTCCTTCAACACCCAGGCCGAACGGCACGAGCTATCCCAGCTTTATGAAACCCGCATCCGCCGCATGGGCAATGCAGGGCGCAACGGGGGCGAGTACTACACGCCGCGCCCACTCATTCGGGCCATGATCAAGGTGACAGCACCCAAGATCGGCGAGACAATCTATGACGGCGCGGTCGGGTCGGCGGGCTTCCTTTGCGAGGCCTACGACTATCTGCGCACCGACAAGCTCTCCGCATCCGAATACGAGGCGCTGCAAACCAAGACCTTCTACGGACAAGAGAAGAAGGGCCTCGCCTACATCATCGGGATCATGAACATGGTCCTGCACGGCATCGAAGCACCGAACCTGATCCACTCTAACACGCTCAATGAAAACGTGATGGATATTCAGGAGAAGGACCGCCACGACGTCATCCTCGCCAATCCCCCCTTCGGCGGTGGCGAGCGGCGCGAGGTGCAGCAGAACTTCCCGATCCGCACGGGCGAGACGGCCTACCTGTTCCTGCAACACTTCATCCGCAAGCTGAAGGCAGGCGGGCGCGCCGCCGTGGTGATCAAGAACACCTTCCTCAGCAACACCGACAACGCCTCCATCGCGCTGCGCAAGGAATTGCTGGAATCGGCAGAGCTGCACACCATCCTCGATTGCCCGGGTGGCACTTTCCAGGGCGCGGGCGTCAAGACCGTGGTGCTGTTCTTCGAGAAAGGCGCACCGACGCGGGACATCTGGTATTACCAGCTCGATCCTGGCCGCAGCCTTGGTAAGACCAACCCGCTGAACGACGACGATCTGGCAGAGTTTGTCGAGCTGCAACGTACGCGACCCAACGGACCAAAAAGCTGGATAGTAAACCGCGCTGATCTGGACGAGGACACCTGCGATCTGTCGGTCAAGAACCCCAACGCGCCCGAGGCCGAGGCCCTGCGCAGCCCCGAAGAGATCATCGCCGAAATGCTGGCGCGGGATGCCGAAACTGCGCAAATCCTCGAAGACATTCGGGGGATGCTGTGAAGGATTTTGCCCAGCAGGGCTGGAAAGAAGTCTCGCTAGGGGACATCTGCGAGAAAACGGAGACAGTAGACCCGCGTAAGGCACCGGAGGACGAATTCGATTACGTTGATGTTTCCAGCGTGTCGAATGAGACCTTCACCATAGGCGAAACGCAAAGACTGCTTGGCGCTGACGCCCCTAGTCGAGCCAGACGAAAAATCCGTTCTGGTGACATCCTTTTTGCCACCATTCGACCGACACTCCAACGTATAGCGCAAGTTCCTGAGCACTTAGACGGCCAAGTTTGTAGCACAGGCTACATAGTTCTAAGGCCAAAGCCTGTCCTTGACGCCCGTTTCTTGATGCACTCGCTCTTCCGCCCTGATTTCATGGATGCGATGGAGTCTCTGCAATCAGGGGCAAGTTATCCTGCGGTCACTGACAAACAGGTGCGGGCTCAAACAATCCCCCTCCCGCCACTTGAAGAACAACAGCGGATTGTTGCGGTTCTGGACGAGGCCTTCGAGGGTCTGGCTCGCGCCCGCGCCCACGCCGAAACCAACCTCCAAAACGCCCGAGAATTGTTTGAGAATTTCCTTGGCGCGCTTTTCACCCGAAATGACGCCGATTGGATCAGCGCTACACTCCAAGAGATTGTCGAGAGCGATTGCAGCCTTTCATACGGAATTGTTCAACCTGGTGACGACGTCTTAGGAGGGCTACCGATTGTTCGCCCCACCGACCTTGGGCGGAGGATCATTACTCTGGACGGTCTCAAACGTATCGATCCCGCGAAGGCGGACGGCTACGCTCGCACGAAGCTGAAAGGCACGGAAATCTTACTTTGTGTAAGAGGCAGCACGGGCGTAGTTGCTATGGCGTCTGAGGAACTTGACGGAGTCAACGTAACGAGAGGCATTGTGCCCATTCGCTTCGATCCTGATAAAATGGATCAGCGTCTTGGTTACTATCAGTTTCTATCGAAGCCTGTGCAAAACCAGATCAAGGCGGGAACCTATGGCGCTGCTCTAATGCAGATCAATATACGCGATCTTCGAAAACTCAATTTCTTTGTTCCTCCGGTTGCCCAACAAGAAGTCCTATTGGAACGCCTCGATAGCGTGGCCAATGATTTTGATACACTGATTGAAGACTATACGCGGAAGGTTTCGAACACCGACGATCTCCGCCAATCCCTTTTGCAGAAAGCCTTCGCGGGCGAATTAAAATGACGTAACGAGTAGATAAGATGAGCATTCACGACGAAACCGAAGCCGATACCCGCGCCGAGCGCATAGACCCCGTCCTTGCGGCGGCGGGCTGGGGGCAGAACGGCTCAAAGGTTCGGCGTGAGGTCATCTGCCCTGGGCGCATCCAGTCGGGCGGCACGCGAGGCAAAGGGCTGTCTGCCGACTATGTACTGATCCACAAAGGCCAGAAGCTCGCCGTTCTGGAAGCCAAGCGCGCAGGCGTCAGCCACCGCAACGGTATCGGTCAAGCCAAGGACTACGCCACACGATTAGGTTCTCGCTATGCCTACGCCTCTAACGGGCTCAGCTGGTATCAGATTGATATGGCCAACGGGGCCGAGGGCGACATGGACTTGCCCTTCCCGACGCCCGATGAACTTTGGGACCGCACCTTTGCCGATCACAACGACTGGCGGGAGCGCTTCGGTGCCGTGGACTTCGAGACGGACGGCGGCAAGTGGGAGCTGCGCTACTACCAACACAAGGCGGTAAACGCGGCACTGGAAGCGTTGGCCAAAGGCGACCGCCGCATTCTTTTGACGCTCGCCACGGGCACGGGCAAGACCTCCATCGCCTTCCAGATTGCGTGGAAGCTGTTTCAAGCGAAGTGGAATCTTTCGGGCGAACCTGTTCGTCGCCCGCGCATCCTGTTCCTCGCTGACCGCAACATCCTCGCCGATCAGGCCTATAACGCCTTTTCCGCCTTTCCGAAAGACGCGGTGACGCGCATTGACCCTGACACCATCCGCAAGAACCGTGGAAAACCGCCGAAGAACGCGAGCCTGTTCTTCACGATCTTCCAGACCTTCATGACGGGCGAAGGCGAGCCTGTTTACACGCAGTATCCGCCTGACTTCTTCGACTTCGTTGTGATCGATGAATGCCACCGTGGCGGGGCAAAGGACGAAAGCGAGTGGCGGCGTTTGCTGGAGTATTTCGAACCAGCGGCTCAGCTTGGGCTGACTGCCACGCCCAAGCGCAAGCATAACGCCGACACCTACGCCTATTTCGGCGAGCCCGTCTACACCTACGCCCTGCGCGACGGGATCGAAGACGGTTTCCTGACGCCGTTCAAGGTGCGCCAGATGGCCAGCACCATCGATGAGTACGTCTATGATGGCAGTGACGAGCTCGTCGCGGGCGAAGTTGAAGACGGCGATTCCTTCGGTGAAGGCGATTTCAACACGCGGATCATCATAGAAGAACGCGAGCTCAGCCGTGTTCGGGAATTTATGAGCCAGATCGATCAACGGCAGAAGACGTTGGTCTTTTGCGCCACCCAGGATCATGCGGCGCTTGTCCGCGACCTGATCAATCAGGTGAAGGACAGCACCAATCCGAACTATTGTCATCGCGTGACCGCTGACGATGGTGCAATCGGCGAACAACATCTTCGCGACTTCCAGGACAACGACAAGACGATCCCGACCGTCTTGACGACTTCGCAGAAGCTGTCAACAGGCGTGGATGCTCGAAACATCCGACATATCGTCTTGATGCGCCCGATCCGATCCATGATCGAATTCAAGCAGATCATCGGGCGCGGAACGCGGACCTATGAAGGCAAAGACTTCTTCACGATCTGGGATTTCGTGAAGGCGCATGAAAACTTCAACGATCCGGAGTGGGATGGCGAACCTCTCGAACCCGAAGAACCGAGAGATCCAAGAACACCTCTAGGCGAGGCCGACCTCGGGCCCGAAGGTGATCCCGAAGATCCGGAAGGAGGCGGCGAAGAAGAGCCGCAGCGCGAGAAAATCGTTGTGAAGCTATCGGACGGTAGCGTTCGTAAGATCAAGTATATCGCCTCCACTACCTATTGGAGCCCTGAGGGCAAGCCGATTTCAGCACAAGAGTTCTTGAAGCGACTCTTCGGTGATCTGTCAGGCATCGTGGCCGATGAAGATCAGTTGCGCGCAGTTTGGAGCGATCCCGATAACCGCGAGCGCTTCCTCCAGCAACTTTCCGATCGTGGTTACGATCAGGACCGGTTGAATGACATACGCAAACTTGTTGATGCACCGGACAGCGATTTGTTCGATGTCCTAAGCTATATCCTATTTACCAACGCACCGAAGACCCGGCACGAGCGCGCAAATAACGTGCGCTCGACAGGGGTGGTGGGCGCTGACGAAGAAACGAGAGAGCTTCTTCTCTCGATCCTCAAGGCATATGAGCAGCGGGGCGAGAGCGAGCTTGCCGCGAAGAAGCTGGGGGCATTCCTGACCGCGCGTTATGGGAGCGTCGGAGAGGGGAAAGTGAGGCTCGGCGGGCTTTCTGCTGTAAAGCTGGCCTTTAATTCAATGCAGAGGGATCTCTATCGCGATTAAGTCACTTGCACTAAAGCGCGATAAAGCCAGATCGGCGTCGTTGGGATTCCCCTGAGCGAGTCAGCGCCACCGCAAGCTGGTATTGACGTCAAGAACTCGAATTACAATGTTTATAAAGAAGGGGCTCTGAAGCCCACGCCATCGCCTGTTCTGGTGCGTCGTTTTCGGGTGCGGGCGAGCGGCATGAGACTTGCTAGGGAATTCTTGGCCTAACCAAAATGGATTGGAACAACAACACATTGCACAAGCAGTTAACATTTACACCTGTCTACTCTAAGGCGTTTTCAGACACCATTCATCAAAACAAGGACATGTCCTATAGTGTTTACGATTTTCGCAATTTTATATGACGCTCAAGCTTACTTTACGATTGTAGTATACTGTTTCAGAAACTCCACGCCGTTGAATCCATGAGTGGCGAGAAGTTCGTTTATCTGCTTCTGGCTGTTGAGGATGTCCGGATCGCCAAGTGATTTCGCAAAATCGGCGAGCGCTTTGCGCAG
Source organism: Paralimibaculum aggregatum (assembly GCF_030270585.1). Lineage (GTDB taxonomy): Bacteria > Pseudomonadota > Alphaproteobacteria > Rhodobacterales > Rhodobacteraceae > Thermohalobaculum > Thermohalobaculum aggregatum. The sequence continues at coordinate 26,497 of NZ_BSYI01000047.1, read as the reverse complement.
CTTCTTTAGCTCGTTTTCAGTCATGATCCGCATGCCCTCGACCTCGGATGCACCGTCGCCAAGTGTCCGGAGGGGATGGATGATGACGGGCGTGCCGCTGGCAGCCTTCGTGTACTTCCCGAAGAACCATGACATAGCCTGGTCGAGTTGGCCCAGATCGGTTTTGGAAATGCCTTTCTCGGATGTAGCGTTATTCTTGCACTCTATGATCAGGAACGAACCATCGGGGAGCGCCCACAGATTGTCCGGCCCTTCATCATTGAACTGTTTCTCGGGACGCTGGGAATGCAATCCGATGAACCGGGCAACAGCATCTATGGCCGCTTCGAACTTATCCGGCGTCACGCTTTGAAAGCGCAGGTCGTCGCTAAGCTGGTTGACTTCCAGTATCCGGTCGGCAGCTTCGAGAAAGCGCTCCTGATGATACGATTGCACTTCCGCCGCCTGTGCACCTTTCTGCGCCGCGAGCTTCTGATAGGCGATGCCTTCCATCGGGCGTAAGACGTTCGGGTTCAGCCGGTGCGCTGACAGTAAGGTTTTTTGCGACGTGGCCGGGTTCAGGTGATGTTGCATAGCCGCCAGTTTCGACATGAGCCATGCCTTTTCATCGTCGTCCTGCGCGGCGTTCGCAGCTGTGCTGAGCAGATCGGCGGCGGCCTTGTAATCTCCCGAGCGGGCTGTGTCGAAGGCAAGCCGCACCGCGACGCTGGCTTTGTCGAGAACCAGACCCGTCTTTGCCTGCGCTTTCAGGAGTGTTTTCTTGCTGATCTTGACCCAGGAGGGATCGCGTTTGAGGCACTGGTAGATGACACCTGCAATCCCTTCTATATCGACACCATCGATCTTCTTGGCGATCTTCTTCGAAAGGTCGAGCTGTGCCTGTGTGGCAGGGGTAAGCAGCTTGAGGCCGTCAGGCGATTTCACGCGGCGCGTGAGTTTCGATCCGGCAAGCAGCACCACGCAATAATCGTCGTTGGAGCGCACGCCGCGCCCCATGCCTTGTTCGACGCGCTGCATCTGACGCCGCAAGCCAGATTGGGAATCGCTTAAGACCGCCATATCCGTCAGGTCAGAAAACGATGCCACCTCGGGCAGATTGTAGATCACCAGAACGCGGCACGCATCGTGCGGTAGGTCGATGCCGTCATACCTGTTCACGAGGACGGTCAGTCCGACATGCCCATCGCGCAGCTTCTCAATCCCATTAACTACGCTCGAAGCCATGAGCGTCTGATCGGCGACATCCTCCCAGTCCTTGGCAGCGTTCTTCGAGGGCACGATAACGACAACGTTTTGCTCTTCCGCCAGATCGACAAGCAGCGCCTTGATCTCCTTCAACGTGATTTCGGGGTTAAGTTCCTGCGGCATGAGGATCATGCGCTCGCCCATGGACTGCGAGGACGTGGGGACAATCGGATCGGAGAGCTTTTCGGGGTCGGCACCGAAATGGGTAACGAGCACGCTGTCGTCGGCAAGCGTTGCCGTCATATAGATTCTGCGCTTAGCACGGGAGAAGGATCGCACAAGGTCGGTTGGCGGACAATCCGGCTCGATTTCCATCTTCTGGCCGCCGATCACACAGCGGCAAAGCGGCAGAATATCCCGAAGCAGCGGATAGGAGAATTTCAGCTCGTCCTCATTCTTATGACCGTGCAAGGCCTGCATGATCTCTTCCTGAGCCTTGACCCACGCCCAATACGGCACTTCCATCATAGCGCGTGGATCACCCGAATTGACATCGAGGAACCGGGCATGGCTTTGCCGTTTCAGGTCAGGTTCAACAGTCTTCAAGATTTCCTGATAGGCGGCATGCGTATTGGGAAGCTCGATCCTGAACTGTTCGGTGACTGTTGCAATGCAGGCATGGGCGTCGTCGATTACGACTGCCCCCAACTTGATCTTCACGCCTTCTGCGCCAACGCCGAATACAGACTTCCCGTTGAACAGCCTGTGGATGGTTGTGACCAGAATTCTGTCGCCCGACTGGAAGTCCGTATCATGCGGATCGTCTGTGACCTCAACACCGAGTGCATCGGCTTCCGCAATCACTTGATCGACTAGTTGCTTGTCTGGTGCGATATAGACAGCAGGAGCCATTTCTTCATTCAGCGAGCTTTGTAACAGCAATAGACCGACCAGAGTTTTTCCGCTGCCGACATTCAACTTAATAACCGTGTCGGCTTGGTCTCTCTGCGAAAACCAGTCCTTCATGACCTCGGTTTGAATATCTCGGGGAAAAGCGAATGCCTTGTCACGGTCCAGGGTCAAGAAAATATCGCGAGGATCAATGACAATTGAATAGTCATCATCTAGAAGGTCATCGAAATTTATCGGCATTCTTCGTTTCTCTTTATTTTCTTGTGGGTTTATTTGTCCGGGTTCCGTTGGAGCGTCCGGCCTTTCCCTATGTGCTTGACCAAGATACAGATTTGTCCTCCTAGAGTCGAAAACAAATGGGTTTTCAAAATCGCACTCACATTGGCGCGTCCGGCGTTGCCGGACCGGGCTCTCGTAAACCGAGCCCGCTGATTGCTGTCTCGGCCCTTCGGGCTTCGATCCCTCGCGCAAGAGGGGCCTGCGGCCCCATCGCGTGTCAAGACTAAACCCTACGCGCTGCGCGCTCCGGGCGCCGCGGGCGGTATCCCCGCTCTTCCTCCCTTTCGGTCGTGCAGAGCGGGTGATCCCCCTCCGCCCGCTGCGGACTTGACGCTCTCCCCCCGCTCATTGGCGCGGGCCTAGTCGGGTTGCATGAACGCAACTCGAAAATGGAAGGAAAACGCCATGAAACCAGACATTTACACCCGGATCACCGGTCAAATCATCGCGCATTTGGAAATGGGTGTAAAACCCTGGACCCAGCCTTGGAATGCGGCACATGCCGCCGGGCCGGTTTCCCGCCCGCTGCGGTTCAACGGACATCCCTATAGCGGGATCAATGTCGTGACCCTCTGGGCGACGGCGATGGAGCGCGGCTTTGCCGCCCCGATCTGGATGACTTTCAAACAGGCCAAGGAGCTTGGCGGGCATGTCCGCAAGGGCGAGAAGAGCGCGCCCGTGGTCTACTGCAACACCCTGGTCAAGACAGAACTGGACGAGCAGACGGGCGAAGAGGAGGAGCGGGCCATTCCGTTCCTGAAGGGCTACCATGTCTTCAACGTCGAGCAGATCGAAGGACTCCCGGCGCATTTCACCACCCTGGCCGAGCGTGCCAAGAACCCGGACGAGCGGATCCGCGCAGCGGATGCCTTCTTCGAGGCGACGGGTGCGAAGATCCTCCAGGGCGGAAATTCAGCCTGCTATATCCCTTCGCTTGATCAGATCCGGATGCCGGACTTCGAGACCTTCCGGAACGCTGAAAGCTACTATGCGACCCTCGCGCATGAGTGCACGCACTGGACACGGCACGAAACCCGTTTGAACCGCGACCTTGGCCGCAAGAGCTTCGGCGATGCCGGCTATGCCCGAGAGGAACTGGTTGCGGAGCTTGGGGCGGCCTTCCTCTGCGCCGATCTCGGCATCACGCTCGAGGATCGCGAGGACCACGCCGCCTATATCGGCTCCTGGCTGCAAGTGCTGAAGAACGACAAGCGCGCAATCTTCACCGCCGCCGCTCATGCGCAGCGCGCCGCAGATTTCCTGCACGGCCTTCAGTCGTGCCGCGAGAGCCGGTCGCAGTTTGCGGCGGCCTGAGCGGTAGAGAATAATTCGGCGCGGCCCATCGGGCCGCGCCGAAACGTGCCCAGAAGATCCGTGGCGACCAAACCCTCGGACGACCGCAAATGCCATCTATGGTTCCATGCGGGGTCCATCCCGTCGTCGCCGGCGCCGAGGCCGCTCGCTCAGATCTCGCCCATCACGGCGCTGCTTCGGAGGCGCCTCGAACGGAGGACCTCGCTCATATCGACGAATATCATTCGCGAGCTCCTCAAGGGCCTCGCGAAAACTCTGTTTGAGCGTCGTCGATCGGTCTTGTAGTGATGTGCTCTCAGCGGAGTGGCGTCGCTCCAGAGCCGCGGATTCAATGCAATCTCTTTCCGCAGCCTTCGTCTCCTCAAAGCGGATCTGAGCGAGCGTCTTCTTGCGCCGCCCGGTGAGCCGATCGAGGAGACCCAGGAGGCCGGTTCGCAATCGTCCCGACCGCTCAGCGTTCTCTTGCACTCGTCGCCGTGCCTGGCTCTTGGCAAGCGAGGCCGCTTCGGCTTGTTGTACGGCTCGAAGGCGACGGTGATTCTCAACCAACTGTTTCAGGGAGCGCTTAGCCGATGCCTTCTGCTCCTCGCGGATCTCGCGCAGCCGGTCCGCGACGACCTTTGCCGCCTCGGCCCTGGCGGCTTGGGTGCCTGGCAATGTGTCGGCATCGCCGAGCCGTGCCCGCACCTGCTTGGTCTTGATCCCGACCCATCGGGCGATGGCATAGACCTCGCCGTCGCGGTCGACCGCCACGAAGCCGCGCCGGTCGCCGCGGGCGAGGATGTAGCCGCGTTCGCGGAGCGCCAGCGCGAAGCCGGCCCGGCTGTCCGAGATCGCCCAGCAATCCTGGAACATCGCCTTGAGCGCCGCGGGGTCCTTCTTCGCGCGCTTTGCCTGCTGCCACTCGGCGAGCGAATAGGTTCGCGGATCGCGCTCCCCGGACCGGACGAAGCCGCGGGGCATGCGCCAATCCTGCTCGAGATAGATCTGGCGCGCGATGTCCTGCAGCTTGCGCTTGGTGAAAGGGAGCGGCACGGCGCGCATGGCGTCGGCGTCGATCCGGCACCAGACCGCATGGGCATGGCGGCGGCCGTTCTTCTCGTGGAAGACGACGGCGCGGGGTTGTCCTGTCAGACCGAGTTCGGCCTCGATGCGAGCAATGGCATCCTCAAAGACCGACGGCGCGACGCTCTCCTCGGGTGGCGGGTTGAGGCTCAGCGAAAAGAGGTGCTGGCGGCAGCGGGTGCCGCGGCTGAGGGCGTAGGATTCCTGAAAGGCCGAGATCAGATCAGTCGAGGCGAAGCCGCGCAATTCGTGGATCTCGACGCGCTCGTTCTCGTCCTTCATGAGATGAAGGGCGAGGTTCTTAGCGCCCCCGCGCTGATTGCCGACGAGGATCATGGTCTCACTCCGGCTTGAGCCCAAGGGCAGCAATCAGGTCGCGACGGATCGCAGCTATGTCGGTGCAGGCCTGGCGGATCGCGGCTTCGGTTTCGGGGGTGAGACGCAAGATGCCGTCATCCGCGGCGTCGGCCAGCGTTTCGAAATCCTTCGCGAGGCCTGTGCGACCGAGCTGGCTGAGTACGCGTGCAAGCGCATGGTGATCCTTGACGGGTGCCCGGTTCCGACCTTGGCGTGGGGCGGCTGCCTGACCGAACAGCCGCTCCCGAATATGTGCGCTCAGCGACCGGCCTGCCGCGTCGCGTTCCAGTCGTGCCCGTTCCGCTTCGGTCAGCCGGAGCGACACAGGTGTCGGGCGCCTCTGACGCGAAGCAGCGCCATTGGGAGCCGTCGACGCAAGATCGGTGGCGTCCCCGAATGCGCGCCGAAGTGAATCGCCTCGATTTCTCAACGGGATCTGCGTCATGGTCGCGGTCCCGGCAGGTCCCGCTCATGTGCCTTGAGTTGGACATTCCAATCTTGTAGAACCTCAAAAAGGGAGTTCGAAAACTCTCCCTCTTGGTCCACCAATCCCTCAAGATCAGATGAATGATTTCAATCGGCTGGCATTTCGGGCCGGCCGGTTCCCCAGATTATACCCACGCCGATCTCAGACTTGCTCTATTGGCGAGCGATGGCGCCACTTACGGCCAGGTGTATCGACCCGGCGGAATCTGCTCGGGTCAGGCCGCCAATCCGACCTCGGCGGGTGTCCGGATGCCGAGAGCCCGGTGTGGTCTCCTCGTGTTGCAGAACTGTATCCAGTCGCCGATCGCGCGGGTTGCGTGCGTCAGGCTTTCGAAGCGCTGCTGATGCACGCATTGCTCTTCCAGCGACCGGATCAGGCGTTCCATCATGCCGTTCTGCTGCGGGCAGTGGGGTGTGATGAACGCCTGTTTCAGACCGCAGCGTCGCACGAGCCGGGTGTCGTGCCGGGATGTGCACACCAACCCATTGTCGGCGCGGAGCAGGAACGGCGTCCCGACCCGGCCGAGCGTGCCGAACCTCGCGATAAGGGCGTGCTCGAGCGCCGGGGCTGCCGTCGTCGCCTTGCCTGAATGCGAGAGATGCCAGCCGAGGCCCTCCCGGGTGTGGCGATCCACGACAAGCGCAAGCCTGGCCCAGCGGTCCTTGCCTGTCCAGACCCGGCAGGGGGCCGTCGACCGGCGTTCGTTCGGGGCCGCGGCCACAGAGGGCATGGCCGCGATCCGCGGCCGCGCGCCCACCGGCCGCTTCCAGACCTGCCAGCCCCTGAGCCGGAAGTTCCGTCGGACCGTGTTCCTGTTGAACCCGAGACGGTGCGCAACGGTCCGGTAGCCGAAGGAGGGGTCATCCTCTATGCGCTTCCCGATCGGCTCGGCAAAGCGCGGGGCGACCTTCGGGGGCGCCCTGGCCGGCTTGCAGCAGACCGCACACCGCGACACACCGAACCGGGCGCAGAGCTTGGTCGGGGGCATCGCGACGCCGTCGGCGAGAAGGCCCTCGCGGAGCGTCCGGATCAATTGCCGTCCTCCCGCTCCACGAGGGGTATCGTCATGTTGGCGCGACAACGGGTGCATTTTCGCCGCTCCAGCGCCGCGGGCTGACTGTCCCGCGATTGCTATGGCTCTCGTCTGGATGCCAGCGCCCTCTCGAAACGGCGAAAGCGTCGAGTTCTGCCGGTACGAGGATCTTCAGCCGAGAGCTTCGATCGCTCATGCGGCCCGGCACGATCGGCGAAAGCCGCGCAACGGTCGCTGACAGATTGTGCGGTCTCGCCTTGCCACCAATTGCAACCGGAACCGGCACATCAATGGTCGCGATGCGATCGGCCCCAGGGACTCCTGTTGCGAGGAACGCGGCCCGATCCCGGCATCCCGCAGCAGAGAGCGCGGGAACGGAGCCGGGTCTTGCGGGCCTGCCATGTCCCCCGCATCCCGGCTCCGGGTTGCCGAATGGCGCTTCGCGTCACTCTCGCACGGCCTCAGCCCGAATGGCGAGCGGTCACGCCGTCCAGGATATCCGCCGTGTGCTCGCCCGCGCGGGGCGGGGCCTTGGGTGCCGCCGGCGGGGTGGCGGACAGCTTGAGCGGCGAGCCCACCAGCCTCAGCGTCCCGTGCAAGGCGTCGGGCACCTCGTGGACCAGCCCGCGGGCTGCGATCTCAGGCGATTCGAGCGCCTCGCCCACGCTCCGGATCTTGCCGGACGGCACGCCCGCGGCCCGCAGCCGGTCGATCCAGACCGCCGTGGGCTCGGCCCGGAAGACTGCCTGCAGCGCGGGGATCAATGTCTCGCGATTGGCGACGCGGGCGCGGTTGGTGCTGTAGCGCTCGTCCTCCGCGAGTTCGGGCCGGGCGATGACCTTGCGGCAGAGCGTCGCGAACTGCGTGTCGTTGCCAACCGCCAGGACGAAGGCCCCGTCCGCGCTGTCGAAGAGCTGGTAGGGCACGACGGTCGGGTGCGCATTGCCATAGCGGCGCGAGGACCGACCTGTCGCCAGATAGCCTGAGGCAATGTTCGCCGTCGCGGCCACGGCGCAGTCGAGCAAGGCAATGTCGATATGCTGCCCCTCGCCGGTACGCCCGCGGGCGATCAGCGCCGCGAGGATCGCCTGCACCGCCGACATCCCGGCCACCAGATCGGTGATCGCGACGCCATACTTCAAGGGCGGCCCGTCCGGCTCCCCGGTGATCGACATCAGCCCGCTCTCGGCCTGGATCGAGAAGTCGTAACCCGGCTCGCTCGCTCGCGGCCCGGTGCGCCCGTAGCCCGAGATCGAGCAGTAGATCAGTCGCGGGTTGCGCGCATGCACCGCCTCCCAGCCGAGTCCGAAGCGCTCGAGCGCGCCCATTCGGAAGTTCTCCACCAGGACGTCGGCCCGGTCGACCAGGCTGAGCGCGGCTGCGCGGCCCTCGTCGGTCTTGAGGTCGATATGCACCGAGCGCTTGGAGTGGTTGGCGCAGTGGAAATAGGTCGACTCGCCGCCGATCTCGGGCGGGCGCCAGCCGCGGGTGTCGTCGCCCTGGCCGGGCGGTTCGACCTTCCAGACATCGGCGCCGAGATCGGCGAGCGTCTGGGTGCACCAGGGGCCAGCGAGCACACGGGTAAGATCGAGGATGCGGACATCTTTGAGCGCGGTCATGCAGTCCCCTCAGCTCGCGATCAGGTGGAGGCCGGGGCCGAGATGGGCGGCGCCGTCGATCTGGATGAGCTGCCCGGTCATCAGCCGCCCGGCAGGGCTCGCGAGATAGGCGACGAGCTCCGCCACCTCCTCCACCGGGGTCGGCTCGCCCATGGGGGTCGCGGCGACCAGACGGTCGAGGATCTCGCGCGCGGCCTCGCCCGCGAGCCCTTCGGTGACGACCGTGCCCGGCCCGATGCAGTTGAGGCGGATGCCGTCCCTCGCCCATTCGAGCGCCAGCGAGCGGGTCATCCCGAGCACACCGGCGCGGGCTGCGATGGAATGCGCGAAGCCCATGCCGCCGCGGTCCACCCCCGAGAGCGACATCGAGACCACCGCGCCGCGGCGCGCCTTCAGGTGCGGATAGGCGGCCCGGGTGACGGCGAAGATGGCGTTGAGGTTGAGATCGACGACCGTGTTCCAGCCCTTCTGGCTGATCTCGGCGGCGGGGGCGAAGAACTGCCCGCCCGCGTTGTTGACCAGGAGGTCGAGCCCGTTTGCTGCCACCTGCTCCACAAGCGCCGTCACCGCATCGGTCTCGCGTACGTTGCAAGGGGTGTAGGCAAAGCTGCCCGCCAGCCCCTCGGCCAGCGTGGCGGTGCCGGCCAGCGCCTCCTCGCGCCGCCCGGTGCCGTGGACGGCCATGCCCAGCGCTGCGAGCCGCAGCGACACCGCCCGCCCGATGCCGGAGCCCGCGCCGGTGACGAGCCCTGTGGTCCCCGCGAGCAGCCCCGGGCGCAGCACCTCTTTTGGCGGTGTGGATGGCTCGGTCATCGGATTTCCTTTCCTGGGTCTGCGTTGTCGGCGGGCAGCGGGGGCGCGGGGCGCCGGTCGATCCGCTGGCCCGAGAAGCGCGCCGGGAAGACGGGCAGCCGCGCGCCTTCCGGCCCCTCGGAGGTCACGGCATCCGGACGGGTGGCCCGCAGCGCAGCGATAGCCTCCACCGGGTCGCGCACTGCGCCCGCGGGGATGCCGAGCCGCGCCATCTCTGCCAGCACCTCGTCGCGCGTGCGGCTGCGGGTCCAGGCCTCGACCGCGGCATCGAACTCGGCCGGGGCCGCCAGCCTGTCGCCAAAGGGTGCCGCACGCCCCCCCACCACCGGGGCGAGCCGCGCCCAGTAGTTGTCGAGCCCCGCATAGACATAGGCGTACCCGTCCGCGCAGGCATAGATGCTGGAGGGGGCGGAGGCACGGTCGCGGTTGCCGGTGGGCCCGTCGAGCGCCGCGCCTTCGCCCGCGAGGATCGCGGCCGGCCCGAGCAGCACGGCGGAGGCGACCTCGAGCATCGGCACGTCGATCACGACGCCCTCCGTGCGCCTGGGGTCGGCCAGCGCCATCGCGGTCGCGTAGGCCGCATAGAGCCCCGAGAAGTAGTCGACCGGCCAGGAGGTCGAAACCCGCGGCACGCCGTCGAGCCCGCCGTTCATCCAGGCGAAGCCGCTCTCGCACTGCGCGATGGTGTCCATGCAGGCGCGAGCGTCGTCCTGCCCGAAGCCCGAGATCAGCGTGACCACGAGATGCGGGTGGTCGCGCATCAGTCTCTCGGGGTCGCGGCCGAGCCGGGCGAGGGTTCCCGGCGCGATGTTGCAGACCACCGCATCGGCCGAGGCCAGAAGCTCGTCGAGCGCCTTCGCGCCGGCCTCCGTGCCGATCTCGAGCGTCAGGTTGCTCTTGGAGGTGTTGAAGCAGCGGTAATAGGCGCTGCCGTGCTCCGTGCCGGGCAGGCGGCGGGTGGCGTCGCCCCCGGGGGGCTCGACCTTTATCACCTCGGCGCCGAAATCGGCCAGGAGCTGCGCGGCGGTGGGGCCTGCGATGAACTGCGAGAGCTCCACCACGCGGCGCCCCTTCAGCGCCATGGGAGGACCGGCGGGGCTCATTCCTGCACCACGCGCTTGGCCTTGTGCACCGTGCGGGGCAGGGTGTCCGGCGGGAGCACCTCGATCTCGAAGCGCACGCTCAGCGCGTCGCGGAGCACGCTGCCGAGTGCCTCGCGCAGCCCTTCGGGGTCGGCGCCGCCGGCCGCCTCCACGCGGAGACCGATGCCCCTGAGCATGCCGGTGTTGGGGTCGCGCATCGCGTCGCGCACCACGAGCACGTATTCGTTGGAGGTGCCCGGATGGGCGCGCACGATGTCCTCGACCGCCGAGGGGAAGAGGTTCACCCCGCGCACGATCAGCATATCGTCGGCGCGGCCGAGCACGCCCCCCGGCAGCCGCGCATGGGTGCGCCCGTCCGGCGCGGGGCTGCTGTCCCGGATCACCACGTCGCCGGTCCACCAGCGCACCAGCGGGCAGGCCTCCTTGTCGAGATGGGTGAGGACCAGCACCCCGCGCTCGCCGTCGGCCACGTCATCGCCGGTCTCTGGATCGACGATCTCGACGAAGAGGAAATCCTCGGCGATGTGCGGGCCGATCTGGAGCGCGGAGTCCCAGGCGATGGGCTGGGCCTCGAGCGCGCCGTAGCAGTCGAACATCTTCGCCCCCCAGAGCCGCTCGATGCGCTGGCGCGTGCCGGGAACGCTCGCGCCGGGCTCGCCGCCCACCATCACGAGCTCGACCGAGCCTGCCGGCAGGTCGACCCCCATACCGGCCGCGGCCTCGGCAATATGCGCCATGAAGGATGGGGTGCCGATCACCGCGCGCGGGCGGTACTCGACGATCGTCTCGACCTGGCGCTTGGTGTCGACCGAGCCACCGGGGATCACCATCGCGCCGAGGTGGTGCGCGGCGAGGCTGGCGCCGAGGCCGCCCACGAACCAGGAATAGCCGAACATGCAGTGGAAGACGTCGCCGCGCCGCAGCCCCTGCGCATAGAGATACCGCGCGTAGAGATCCGCCCAGCGGCCGAGGTCGCCATGCGACCAGAGCACCGGAGCGGGCCGCGAGGTGGTGCCCGAGGAGAAATGCACCCGCGCCATGTCGCGCGCCTCGACGGCACGGAAGGTGCCGAAGGGCGGATCGGCGGCGAGCCCCGCCACATAGTCGGTCTTGCGCGTCATCGGCAGGCGCTTGAGGTCGGCCGCGCCGCTGAAGCCCTGCGGGTCGAACCCCGCCTCGTCGAACACCTTCGCGTAATGCGCGCTGGTGCGGCCCACGCGGGCGAGCTGGCGCGCCAAGGCCTCGTGCTGGAACGCCTCGATCCGGTCGCGCGACCAGAGCTCGCATTCGTCCCACACCGTGTCGGAATGCGGGGTTTTCGGCTCAATGAACATCAATTCCGCTCCTTCAGGATGCCGCGCACCGCGAACTCGGTCAGCATCTCGCCCAGCATCTGCAGATCGTCCTCGGTCTGGAGGCGGCGCGGGCGATACCAGATCGTCACCCAGTTGAGCGCGCCGAAGAACGGCTTGGAGAGCAGCCGCGGCGGCAGGTCGACGAAGACCCCCGCGCGGATGCCCTCGTCGATCACCTCGCAGAACAGCGCCTCATAGGCGTCGCGCAGGCCTACGATCTCGCGCATCGCCTTGGCGTGGCGCACGCTGTCGGAGGTGATCACATGGGTCTCGAGCCCCTGGACCGAGACCTTCTGCATCGGCAGATCGTGCAGCAGGCAATCGACATGCGCGCGCGCCATCCGCTCGATCCGCTGCTGGGGCGGACCGCCCTCGCGCGCGATGGGCTCGACCAGCTCGGTGAGCCGCCGCATCGCCGAGCGCTGGACATCGAAGTAGATCTCTGCCTTCGAGCGGTACCAGTGGTAGACGCGGCCCTTGGTGCTGCCCATGCGCTCGGCGATCGCGTCGATCGAGGTCGCGCGGTAGCCGAGATCCATGAAGAGCTCCGCCGCCGCCTTGACGATCTCCTGGCGCGGTGCGTCGGAATCGCCGCCCCTGGCCGCCTTGTTTGCGGCTTCGGGCTCACTCGGCGGCGGCATGGGCGGCATTCTTGGCCTCGACCTCGGCGCGGATGCTGCGGCCGAGGACGAGGCGCTGGATCTCGGAAGTGCCCTCATAGACCTCGAGGATCCGCTGGTCGCGGTAGAGCCGCTCGGCGATGCAGGGCTTGCAGTAGCCGTAGCCGCCCCAGACCTGCACGGCCGCATCTGCCGCCCGGTGCGCGACCTCGGAGGTGTAGAGCTTGGCCATCGCGCCCAGCGTCGAGACATCGCGCCCGGCATCGTAGGCGCGGGCGGCCTCGTAGAGCATCATCCGAGCCGCCGAGATCTCCACCGCCACATCGGCGAGGCGGAAGGCGACGCCCTGATTGTCGATGATCGGCTTGCCGAAGGCCTCGCGCGCGACCGCCCGTGTGGAGGCCTCGCGATAGGCCGCGAGCGCGAGCCCGAGCGACTGCGCCGCCACCATGATCCGGCCGACATTGAGCGTCTGGAAGGCGAGCTTGAGCGCGCGACCCGGCTCGCCGACGCGCGCGTCCTCGCCGACCACGATGTCGAGCTTGAGGTTCGAGGTCTGGGTGCCGCGGATGCCCATCTTGTCGGAGAGCTCGTCGATGACCGCGCCGTCCGCCTCCTTGTCGACCATGAAGGCCGAGATGCCGCGCGCGCCCGCCGCGGGGTCGGTCTTGACGAACGCCACATAATACCGCGAGGCACCGCCGTTCCCGATCCAGTATTTCTCGCCGCGCAGGCGCCAGCCGTCTCCCTCGGCCGTGCCGGTGGCCGAGATCGCCGCGGCGTCCGAGCCCGTGTGGCGCTCCGAGAGCGCGAAGCTGGTGCCGACACCCTTGGCCATCTCGCCGAGATAGAAGCGCTTTTGCTCCTCGCGCCCCGCCAGCAGCACCGGGAAGGCGCCGAGCTGCAGCGCGCAGAGGATCGCGGCGGTGGAGGAGCAGCCCTGGCCCACGGTCTCGACGATGGCCACCGTATCGACGAGGCTCGCGCCCCGCCCACCATATTCCTTGGGGATGAAGACCCCGGCGAGCCCGTGCTCGACCATCGTCTCGATGCTCTCCCACGGATAGCGCTGCTCGCGGTCGATCTCCTCGGCCAGCGGAGCGAAACGGGTCTCGGTGAGCCGCTCGGCCGTGGCCTTCCACGCCGCGGCAGAGCCGCCGAGCTCCGGTTCCCAGATCACAGACATCAGGTGGCTCCTTCGTTCTTGGCATTGGTCCGGGCGGGGTCGTCCGACCGGCGTATCCGGGCCGCGAGCGCCCGGGCTGTGCCCGCGATCCCGCCGGGCAGGAAGGCGAGCGAGACGATCAGCGCGCAGCCGAGGATGATGCGGTCGACGTCGCCGCCGAAGGAGAAAAACTTCTCCTGCACCAGGATCAGCGCCACGCCCATGAGCGGCGCGAGCAGCAGCCGCCGTCCGATGATGACGACCGCCGTCAGCATCAGGATCAGGAAGTAGGGCGAGAGGAGATCGGCACTGATATAGGCCCGCTGATAGGCATAGAGCCAGCCTGCCGCCGCCGTCATGGGGGCGGAGACCAGAAACACCATCAGCCGTGTCTTCTGCGGGTCGATCCCCGACATGGTCGCGAGCCTGGGGTTGAGATGCACCTTGAGCGCGGCGTTACCGAGGCGCGAGCGGCGGAAGGCCGAGACGAGCCACAGCGTCGCCAGCAGCAGCCCGTAGGCCACCGGCCAGAGGTCCCGGTCGGTCACGGCGCGGAAGCTCGCGATCCCCGCATCGACGGTGAAGAGCGGAATGCCGGCGATCCCGTCCGATCCGCCGAGCGCCGACCAGTTCTCCGCCAGCGTCAGCGCCACCACGGTCACCGCATAGGTCACCAGCGAGAACACGAACTCGCGCAGGCGCAGCGTGATGAACCCGACGAGCAGCGCCAGCGCCATGGCGACGGCGAGGCTCGCGACGAAGGTCAGCACCGGCGAGAGCCCCGCCTCGGTGGAGAGCAGCGCGGTCGCATAGGCGCCCGAGGCGAAGAACACCGGATGGCCGAGGCTCACCTCGCCGAGATCCGAGACGATCAGGTCGAGCCCGTAGGCCATCACCGCGAAGATCGCGATCAGCACGCAGGCGCTGTAGACCGCGCCTCCGCCGCCAAAGGCCGCGGGCACGAAGAACCCCGCAACCGCCAGCGCGAGAACCGCGATGGTGCCGAAAACCGTAGCCATCAGGCGCCTCCCGGTTTGGCCGCCAGCCCGCCGGGGCGCAGCACCAGCACGGCGATCAGCACCAGGAAGGCGGCGGGGGTGGTGTAGGCGGGCGAGACCAGCGCGCCGAAGAACGCCGTGAAAAGCCCAAGCGAGAGCCCCGCCAGATAGCTCCCCAGCACGCTGCCGATGCCGCCGAGCACCACCACGAAAAAGGTGATGATGACCTCCTCGAAGCCCATCGAGGTGAGGATCGGCGTCCTCGGCCCCACGATGGCGCCGGCCAGCGCCACCGCCGCGCCCTGAAAGGCGAAAACCCCGAAATAGACCCGCCGGACATCGACGCCAGCCAGGATCGCGAGCTTGGGATCCTCCGCCACCATGCGCGCGAGCCGGCCGAGGCGGCTCTTCGCCAGCACCAGCTGCAGCGCGATGAAGAAGGCCACCGTCACCGCGATGATGAAGAGGTCCTGCCCGGTGAACCAGATGTCGTTCCAGTAGACGTTGATCGTGGAGAATGGCGTGTCGAGGATCTGCCCGGTCGAGCCGAAGGCGATCGCGGCGACCCCGTGCAGCACATAGCCGAAGCCCAGCGTCACGATCATGATCGACACGAGGTCCTGGCGCAGCGTGAGCCCCAGCATCACCTCCTGCATCACGAAGCCGATGAGGACCCCGGCCAGCACCGAGGTCACCAGCGCGAGCGGGTAGGGCAGGCCGACCTTGGCCATCACCATCCAGGCGACGAAGGCGCCCATCATGTACATCTGCCCATGGGCGAAGTTGACCAGCCGCGCGACGCCCAGCAGCACCGTCCAGCCGATGGCGATCAGCGCGTAGGAATGGCCGAGGACCAGCCCGTTGAGGATCTGTTGACCGAGGTTCATGCCCGCTGGGCTCCCAGATATGCTTCGGCGATGCGCGGGTTGTTCCGCATCTCGGCAGCCGTGCCCTCGAGCACGACCTGGCCGCGTTCGAGCAGCAGCACCCGATCGACCACCTCGATGGCGGCCTTCACGTTCTGCTCGACCAGCAGCACCGAGAGCCCGTGCGCGCGCAGGTCGCTCACGCTCTGGAGCACGGTGCGCACGAGCTTGGGCGCGAGGCCGATGGAGGGCTCGTCGAGCAGCAGCGCCCGCGGCGCGAGCCGCAGCGCCCGGCCGATCCCCAGCATCTGCCGCTCGCCGCCCGAGAGCTGCGAGCCGAGATGGCCGCGCCGCTCCGCGAGCCGGGGGAAGAGCGCGTAGATCTCCTCCACCGAATAGGGTTTGCGCCCCTCGCCCGGATCGTCGATCCCCTCGGCGAGGTTCTCCTCCACCGTCATCGTGCCGAAGATCAGCTTGCCCTCTGGCACCAGCAGCAGCCCCTCGCGCACGCGCCGGTGCGTCGGCAGGGCCGAGATGTCCCGTCCGCCGAGCTGCACGCTGCCCTCGACCCGCGGCGCCCCGCGCGACCAGCCGGCGACGGCGTTGACCAGCGTCGACTTGCCGGCGCCGTTGCCGCCCACCACGCCGATGATCTCGCCATGGCCGAGGCTCAGCGCCCCGACCGAGAGCGCGAGATTGCCGCCATAGCGGACCTTGAGGTCCCGAACCTCGAGCAGCGCGCTCATGCCGCGCGCCCCAGATAGGCGTCGAGCACCTCGTCGTTCTCCTGGATCTCGGCCGGGGTGCCATGGGCCAGCATCCGGCCCTGATCCAGCACCACGATCCGGTCGGCGACGGACATGATGAGGTCCATGTGGTGCTCGATCACGACGAGGCTCAGCCCGTCGTCGCGCAGCCGCGCGAGCGCCACAACCAGCGCCTCCATATCGGCGCCGCCGAGCCCCGCCGCGGGCTCGTCCAGCATCAGCACCTCCGCGCCCGAGCCGAGCGCCAGCGCGATCGAGAGCATGCGCTGCGTGCCATAGGGCACCTCGGTGGGGTAGCGGTCGTGATAAAGCGGCGCGATGCCGAGCCGCTCCAGTGCCGCCGCCGCCGCGCGCCGCGCCTCGCCGGTGCGCCGGCGCTCGCGGAAGGGGCGGACGAGGCAATCCGCGAAGGAGGTGCCCCAGACGTCCTGGAGCACCGAGACCATGTTGTCGAGCACGGTCACGTCGTCGAAGAAGGCGTTCTGCTGGAAGGCGCGGCGCAGCCCCCGTTCGGCCAGCCCGTAGGCCGGCACGCGGGTGACGTCCTCGCCCTTCAGCACCACCCGGCCCTCGCGCGCAACGAGGTTGGTCACCGCGTCGTAGCAGGTGCTCTTGCCGGCGCCGTTGGGCCCGATGATGCCGAGGATCTCGCCGCGCCCGAGCCGCCAGCTCACGCCGTCGAGCGCCCTCAGCGCCCCGTAGCTCACGGCGAGCCCCTCGACCTCGAGGACAGTGTCGCGGACCTGATCGAGGACGGCGCTGCCGCCGCCCTCCCGCGTCGCATGGGCCGTGCCCTGCATCACTGCCCGGCCGCCCGCACGACGATCTTCTGATCGGTCACGTCGAACAGGTAGTGCTTGCTGCCGAGCTGGCCGTTGCCCTCGAAGGTCACATCGCCGAGGATCGTACCCGTGAACGACCCGCCGCGGATGCGCTCGGCGATGGCTTCCTTCTCCAGCGTCTGGAGCTCATTCGCCGCCATCGCCCAGACCTGCAGCGCGAGCGCGCCGAGCGCCATGAACTTGTCCGGCGTGTAGTCCATCATCTCCTCGGTCTTGGCGATGAAGGCGATGTTGGCCGGATTGCTCGCGAAGGGCTCGATCGAGGGGAAGTAGATGTCGGCGCCGATCAGGCCGTTGGCCGCCTCGCCGGCGACGTCGATCACGCTGGGTGCCACCGTGCCGACCGCGGCGACGAGCTGGCCCGGCACCTGGAGCCCGCGCGCCTGGCGGATCAGCGCCGGCATCCCGAGCCCCTCATTGGCGTTGATCGCGATGGTGACGTCCGGATTGGCGGACTTCACATTGGTCAGCGCCACGCGGAAATCGGCCTGGGCGAAGGGAAACTTCTCGACCGCGACCACCTCGTAGCTGTGCCCGATCGCCTTCAGCCCCGCCTCGATGGAGGCCTGCGCGCCTTCGCCGTAGGCGTCGTTCTCGGTCATGAAGGCGACGCGGGTCAGGCCGTTGTCGGCGATGTATCTCGCGATCACCGCGCCGTCCTGGGTGTTCGAGCTGTTGAGCCGCACCGCGAGCGGGTTGCCGCTGCCCGAGAGGATCGAATCGGCCTTGGAGATCGCCGTGATGTCCATGACCCCGGCGCGCGCGATCACCGGCTGCATGGCGAGCGTGACCGGGCTGTTCCAGCCCTCGATGATCACCGAGACGCCCTCCGAGATCAGTTCGGAGGCGCGCGAGACGCCGACCGCAGGGGTCGATTCGTCGTCGCGGATCAGGATCTCGATCGGGCGGCCCATCACGCCACCATTGTCGTTGACGATCGCGGCCATCGCCTCGATCGCGCCGCTCACGTGCTGGCCCTGCGGGCCGGCGCCGCCGCTCAACGGGAAAATGACCCCGACCTTGATCGGGTCTTCGGCGAGGGCCGGCGATGCGGCGGCCGCAAACGCAGCCAGAGCCGCGACGGCGACTTTCATCAATCTCATGGTTTCCTCCGCTGTTGGTCATCCGTGTTATCGTTGGCTGCATACTGATTGGTATGTTGAAACTCGTCAACCGATTCTCGCAGCGATGGCACAGACTCCGGTTCCGGCAGGGGCTGCACATGCGCGCAACGATATGGCTCAAATGCCGGTAAATCGAGAATAATAGGGACAGTTCTCCCAGTGTACCTGGCGGAAATGGCACCGCCTGGTCCGTTCTGCCGATTGCGGCGGCTTGGCGCAGGCTGCGTCCGGGAGCGGATTTTTGGGCTTCCAGAGATACCAGTCAGTATGTTAGGCCGATCGCAAATGGAGGAACGCATGCCGCAGAGCACGCCCGACAATCCGGTCCGCATCGAGGATGCGGGCGTGGTCCGCATCGTCCGGATCGACCGCCCGGCGGTGCTGAACGCGCTGTCGCCCGCGGTCCTCACCGAGCTTGCCGCGGCGATTCGCGAGGGCGATGCGAACCCGGCCGTGCGCGCCTTCGTGCTGACCGGGGGCACGGAGGTGTTCTCCGCCGGCGCCGATCTCGACGCGCTGGCGGGGATCACCGCGCCCGCCTACCCGACGAGCCCCAACGCCGACGCCTTCGCCGCCGTCCGCGCCGCGCGCAAGCCGGTGGTCGCCGCGGTCGCGGGCTGGTGCCTCGGCGGAGGCTGCGAGCTGGCGCTCGGCACCGACCTGATCGTCGCGGGCGACACGGCGGTGTTCGGCCAGCCCGAGATCGCCGTCGGCATCATTCCGGGCGCGGGCGGCACGCTGCTCTGGGCGCCCCGCACCGGCCCCGGCGCGCAGGCCGAGGCGGCGCTCACCGGGCGCCGGATCGACGCCTGGGAGGCGCGCAGGCTCGGCCTCGCCGACCGCGTGGTGCCCTCCGCCCATGTCGTGACGGCCGCGACCGCGCTGGCGGAGGAGATCGCCGCGAAGGCGCCGCTCGCCGCCGCCGCTGCCAAGCGCGCGATGCGCGGGGCCTGGCGGGCGCCGCTGGAGATGGCGCTCTCGGCCGAGGTCGAGATCCTCTCCGGGCTGCTCGCCAGCGAGGATGCCGCGGAGGGTACTGCCGCCTTTCTCGAGAAGCGCGCGCCGCGCTTTGAGGGGCGCTGAGATGGCGACGCGGTTCGAGATCGCCGCAGGGATGCGCGATGCCGCCCTGGCCGGGGCGCTCCGCAAGGCGCTGCGTCGGGCCGGGGACGGGCTGCTGATCGCGGGGGACCTCTCGGGCGGGATGGACGATGCGCGGGGCCTTGCCGACTGGGTCGGGGCGCTAGGCGATGCTCCGGTTCCGGTCGCCCTGGCCGCCCGAGGACCGCTCGGGCCGCGCGGCGTTGCGCTGCTGCTCGTGGCAGATCTCACCGCCCTGGCGCCGGGGGTTGCTGCACCGGCGGACTGGCCGGATGCGCCCGGAGCGCCAGCGCTGGCCAGTCGCGCGCTCGGCCCCGCGGCGCGGGCGCTGGTGCTCGAGGGCGGAGACCTCGTGGCCGCGCTTGCCGCCACGGGCCGGCTGACCGTCGCCGACGACCCCCTCGCGGCCGCCGAAGCGCGCCTCGCCGCTGCCGGCCCGGGCGCCGCACGGCGCCGCGCCAGCCTCACCGCGGCCGCCAACCTGCCGCTCCGCGAGGCGCTCGACTTCGACCTCTGGCATCACCGGGCTGAAAGGGACAGCAGATGACCGACGATCCCCAGATCACCGACCCGCGCTTCGACGGGCCGGGGCCGGACGCCACCTGGCACGCGGGCCTCGCGCGCGGCATCGTCGCGATCCAGCGCTGCGGCGGCTGCGGCGCCCACCAGGCGCCTCCCTCGCTGCTCTGCCGGGCCTGCGGCGCGCCCGCGCCCGGCTTCGTCGACGCGAGCGGCAAGGCCACGGTCTACAGCGCCACGACGATCAGGCGGCGTGACGGGGCGTACAACGTCTCCATCGTCGAGCTCGCCGAGGGCCCGCGTCTGATGAGCCGGGTCGAGGGCGACCCCGAGGCGGTGCGCATCGGCATGGCCCTCACCGCGCGGATCGTGGAGGAGGACGGCATCCCGGTGCTGGTCTTCGACCCCGCGCCGGCAGGGGGGGCGGCGTGATGGCAGATGCAAACCGCGGCCGCATCGCCATCGTCGGCACCGGCATCACCAACCGCTGGGAGGCGCCCGGGCGCACCGCCTTCGACCAGGCGCAGGAGGCGGCGCTGCTGGCGCTCGAGGATGCCGGCCTCACCACCCGCGATGTCGACGGGCTGTTCTGCTCGCTCTCGGCCTCCGGCACGCCGGTGCTCAACGTCGCGGAGCGCCTGGGGCTGACCCTCCGCCACGCCGATGGCACGATGGTGGGCGGCTCGTCCTTCGTCTTTCACCTGCGCTCGGCGCTCGGCGCGCTCTCGGCGGGGCTCTGCGACGTGGCGCTGGTGACCTACGGCTCCAACCAGCGCAGCGCCGGCGGCAAGCTGGTGGCGATGCCCGACCCGCAGCCCTACGAGCTGCCCTACAGGCCGCTCTACCCGATCTCGAGCTATGCGCTGGCGGCGGCGCGGCACATGCACGAGCATGGCACGACGCGCGAGCAGCTCGCCTCGATCGCCGTCGCGGCGCGGGACTGGGCGCGCATGAACCCCGCGGCGATGGAGCGAGGCCCGCTCGGCATCGACGACGTGCTGGCCTCGCGCGTGGTCAGCGACCCGCTCACCAAGCTCGACTGCTGCCTCGTGACCGATGGCGGCGGCGCGCTGGTGCTCACCCGGGCCGACCGGGCGAAGGACCACGCGGCGCCGGTCTATCTCCTCGGCGTCGGCAGCGCGGTCAGCCACCGCCAGATCGCCGCGATGCCCGATCTCACCACCACCGCGGCGGCGCAGTCGGGGCGCGAGGCCTACCGCATGGCGGGGCTCGGCCCGGGCGAGATCGACCATGTGATGCTCTACGACGCCTTCACGATCTGCACGCTGATGTTCCTCGAGGATCTCGGCTTCTGCACCAAGGGCGAGGGCGGGGCCTTCGCCGCCTCGGGCGCCATCGCGCCGGGGGGCAGCCTGCCGGTCAACACCAATGGCGGCGGGCTCTCCTGCAACCATCCCGGCATGTACGGGATCTTCACCGTGATCGAGGCCGCCGAGCAGCTTCGCGGGCGCTGCGGCGCGCGCCAGGTGCCGGGCGCCGAGGTCGCGCTCGCCCATGCCAATGGCGGCGTGCTGTCGAGCCAGGCGACCGCGATTCTCGGCGCGCCCTCCACGATCTGACACAAAGGAGACTGCAATGAGCGGCATACTCGAGGGCAAGGTGGCCGTCGTCACCGGCGCGGGGCAGGGCCTCGGCCGGGCGATCGCCGAGGGGCTGGCGGCGGAGGGCGCGAGCGTCGTCGTCAACGATGTGGGCGTGAGCCTCAGCGGCGAGAGCGAGAACCCCTCCGCGGCCGAGGAGGTGGTGGCCGCCATCGGCGCGGCGGGCGGCAGCGCGGTCGCGAGCGACGCTTCGGTGGCCGAGCCCGAGGGCGCCGAGGCCATCGTCGGCGCCGCGATGGAGCGCTTCGGGCGCATCGATCTCGTGGTCAACAACGCCGGCATCCTGCGCGACACGATCTTCCACAAGATGTCGGTCGCCGATTGGGACGCGGTGATCAACGTGCACCTGCGCGGGAGCTTTCTCGTCTCGAAGGCCGCCGCCGTGCATTTCCGCGCCCAGGGCGGCGGGTCGTTCGTGCACATGACCTCGACCTCGGGGCTGATCGGCAATTTCGGTCAGGCCAACTACATGGCGGCGAAGCTCGGGATCGTCGGCCTCAGCCGAGGCATCGCGCTCGACATGCAGCGCTTCGGCGTGCGCTCCAACTGCATCGCGCCCTTCGCCTGGAGCCGGATGGTGAGCTCGATCCCCACCGAGACCGAGGCCGACAAGGTGCGCGTGGAGAAGCTCAAGCGCATGACCCCGCAGAAGGTCGCGCCGATGGTCGCCTTCCTCGGCTCGGAGGCGGCGAGCGGTGTCTCGGGCCAGATCTTCGCCGTGCGCAACAACGAGGTCTGGCTGATGAGCCAGTCGCGCCCGGTCCGCGCCCTCCATCGCGGCGAGGGCTGGACGGCCGCGAGCCTTGCCGAGCAGCTCCCCACCGCCTTCGGCCCCACGCTGACCCCGCTCGAGCGCTCGGCCGACGTCTTCAGCTGGGACCCCGTCTGATGGCGATCGACCGCGACCGGCTGATGGCGCTGGAGTTCCCCGAGATCCGCCAGAGCTACGGCGCGCGCGAGTGCATCCTCTATGGCCTCGGGCTCGGCTGCGGGCTCGACCCGATGGATGAGCGCCAGCTCCAGTATGTCGACGAGACCAAGCTCGCGACCTCGCCCACCATGGCCAACGTTCTGGCCTATCCGGGCTTTTGGATGCGCGATCTCGACACCGGGATCGACCACACCCGCGTGGTGCATGGCGAGCACGAGACCACGCTGACCGGGCCGCTGCCGGTGGAGGCGACCGTCACGGCACGCACGCGGATCGAGGGGCTCGTGGACAAGGGCGCGGGCAGGGGCGCGCTCGTCTACGTGACGCGCGAGATCGCCGATGCGGGCACGGGCGCCGTGCTCGCCACCATCCGGCAGACCGTCTTCTGCCGCGGCGACGGTGGCTTCGGCGGCTCGACCATGGAGGCCCGCGCGCCCGCGCCGCTGCCGGACCGCGCGCCCGACCTCACCGCCGAGGCGCCGACGCACCCGCAGCTCGCGCTGATCTACCGCCTCAATGGCGACCTCAACCCGCTGCATTCCGACCCCGCGACGGCGAAGGCCGCGGGCTTCGAGCGGCCGATCCTCCACGGGCTCGCGACCTTCGGCATCGCCGGCAACGCGCTGGTGGACGCGCTCCTCGGCGGCGACCCGGCGCGCTGCCGGAGCGTGCGGGGCCGCTTCTCCGCGCCGGTCTTCCCGGGCGAC
Source organism: Paralimibaculum aggregatum (assembly GCF_030270585.1). Taxonomy (GTDB): domain Bacteria; phylum Pseudomonadota; class Alphaproteobacteria; order Rhodobacterales; family Rhodobacteraceae; genus Thermohalobaculum; species Thermohalobaculum aggregatum. The sequence continues at coordinate 3,713 of NZ_BSYI01000047.1, read as the reverse complement.
ACGATCGCGCTCGACATCTGGCGGGACGGCCCCGGCGCCGCCGCCTTCCGCGCGCGCGTCGCGGCCCGCGACGCGGTCGTGCTCAACAACGGACGGTTCCTCTGGGAGGACGCATGATGGACTTCACCCTCACCGACGAGCAGCGCGCCCTGCAGGAGACCGCGCGCAGATTCGCCGAGGCCGAGCTTCCTGCGCTGGCGGCCGAGGTCGAGCGCACCGCCGAGCCCGTGCCGCATGACTGGACCGCGCGCTATGCCGCGATGGGCTTTCTCGGGATCAACACGGCCGAGGCGCATGGCGGGCTCGGCCTGCCGCTGCTCGATGCGCTGCTGGTGCTCGAGGAGTTCGCGAAGATCTCGGTGGGCGTCGCCTTCCCGGTGTTCGAGTGCTGCACGGGTCCGGTCCGCATCGTCGAGGCCTACGGCTCGGAGGCGCTCAAGGCGCGGGTGATGCCGGCGATGCTGCGGGGCGAGATGCTGGTGGCGATCACCATGTCGGAGCCCGATGCCGGCACCGCGCTCACCGATCTGCGCACCACCGCGCGCATCGAGGGCGACGAGATCGTGATCGACGGCACCAAGCGCTGGTGCTCCGGCGCGGGGCATTCGGAGGGCTATGTCGTCTTCTGCAGGTTCGACGGCGTGCCGGGGGCCAAGGGCGTGGGCGCGGTGTTCGTGGATCGTGACACGGCGGGCCTCAGCTTCGGCAAGGCGGAGCGGCTGATGGGGTTCAGGGGCGTTCCCTCCGCCGACATGACCTTCGAGGCCGTTCGGGTGCCCAGGGACCATCTGCTGGTCCCCGCGGGCGGGTTTCCGAAGCTCATGGGGCTCTTCAACATCGAGCGGCTCGGCAACGCCACCATGGCGCTCGGCGTCGCGGCCGGCGCGCTCGAGCAGGTGACGGCCTATGTGCAGGAGCGCCGGCAGTTCGGCAAGTCCATCGTGGATTTCCAGGCGGTGCAGATCCGCCTCGCCGAGATGGCGATGAAGGTCGAGGCCGCGCGCCTGCTGATTCACCGCGCCGCCGCCAATGCCGGCACCGGGCTGCCGGACCCGCGGGAGGCCTCGCTCGCCAAGTGCTTCGCCAACGAGATGACCCGCGAGGTCACCGGGGCGGCGATGCAGCTGATGGGCGGCTACGGCTATGCCTGCGAGTACGGGATGGAGCAGCGCTTCCGCGACAGCTTCGGCTGGGGCATCGCCGGCGGCGCGATCGACATCCAGAAGGTCAACATCGCCGCGTCGCTGGTCGGCCGCCGCTTCAGCCAGCGGGGCTGAGGGATGGCAGGGACAGTTCTGGTCGCGGGCGCGAGCGGGGTGATCGGGCGCGGCGCGGTGGCACATTTCGCAGAGCAGGGGCGGCCGGTGATCGCGGTCTCGCGCCGCCCGCCGCCGCCCGCGCCGGGGGTGACGCATCTGCCGCTCGACCTCACCGACGCCGCGGCCACGGCCGAGGCGCTCGCCGGGCGGCCGGTCGCGCGGGTGGTCTATGCCGCGCTCCACGAGAAGGCCGATCTGGTCGCGGGCTGGCGCGACCCCGAGCAGATGGCGACCAACCTCGCCATGCTGCGCAACCTCGTCGAGCCGCTGGGCGATGCGCTCGAGCATGTGACGCTGTTTCAGGGCACCAAGGCCTACGGCGTTCATATCCGCCCCTTCCCGGTTCCGGCCAAGGAGAGCTGGCCGCGCCATCCGCACGACAACTTCTACTGGCTGCAGGAGGACTGGCTGGCCGAGCACGCGGCCAAGCGCGGCTTCGCGACAACGATCTTCCGCCCGCAGGTGGTATTCGGCGACGCCATCGGGGTCTCGATGAACCTCACGCCGGTGATCGGTGTGCTGGCGGCGCTCGCCAGGGCCGAGGGGCGGGGCTTCGCCTTCCCCGGTGGCCCGCCCTATGTGCTCGAGGCGGTGGATGCGGGCCTCATCGCCCGCGCGGCGGACTGGGCGGGGAGCAGCCCGGCTGCCAAGGGGCGCACCTTCAACATCACCAATGGCGACGTGATGGTCTGGCAGAACCTCTGGCCCGCCTTCGCCGATGCGCTGGGGGTCGAGCCCGCCCCGCCGGAGCCGGTGCGGCTGGCCGAGACGCTCCCCGCAGCGGCCGAGGCCTGGGCCGCCATCGCGCGCCGCCACGCTCTCGCGGAGCCTGATCTCGCCCGCATCCTCGGCCAGTCTCACCACTACGCCGATTTCTGCTTCGCCCACGGGGCGGAGCGCCCGCCCGCGCCGGTGCTGGTGAGCACCATCGCGCTCCGGCAGGCGGGGTTTCACGACTGCATCGACACCGAGGCGATGTTTCGCGCGCAGTTCGCCCGGCTGCAGGCGGCGCGCGTGCTGCCGCCGCGGGACTGACCGCGCCACAAAGACAGGGAGGACACCATGGCGGAGCGCTGGAAGACCCGGCCCGAGGGCTCGAACTGGGGCGATTTCGGCCCCGACGACCAGATCGGGCGAATGAACCTTCTGACCCCCGAGATCCGGCGCAAGGCGGCGGAGGAGATTCGCGAAGGGCGCGCCTTCTGCCTCTCGCTGCCGCTCGACTATCCGGGCTCGAACAAGCTCACGCCCTATCGCCATCCGCCGCGGTTCCACCATGCCAGGCGCGGCCCCGGGCACAACTACAACTACGCGCTGTCGGACGTGAACGAGATCTTCAGCGACGTGATCAGCGACGACGCGGTGCTGCTGTTCACGCAATACTCGACGCAGTGGGACGCCCTCGGCCATGTGGGCTCGATGTTCGACGCGGACGGCGACGGGGTGGCGGAGAAGGTCTATTACAACGGCTACCGCGCCGGGGTGGAGATCGTCGGGCCCGATGACGCGCCGGCGGAGGACCCGGGCGCCGGCGCGCTCGGGATCGAGAACCTCGCCGAGACCGCGGTGCAGGGCCGGGGCGTGCTGGTCGATCTCGAGACCCCCTATGGCCGCGCGCGCAAGATGGTGGGCTATGACGAGCTGATGCGCGCGCTCGAGGCGCAGGGCACCGGGGTCGAGACCGGGGATTTCCTGTGCCTTCACACCGGCTTCGCCGAGCTCGTGCTCTCGATGAACCGTGACCCGGACGGGGAAGTCCTGGCGAACGCCTGCGCCGTGCTGGATGGTCGGGACGAGGCGCTTCTGCGCTGGATCGACGACAGCGGGCTGGTGGCAATCTGCGCCGACAATTTCGCGGTCGAGGCCTATCCCTCGCGCCCGGGCGAGACGGATCGCTATCCCGGCCTGCCGCTCCACAACCTGTGCCTGTTCCGGTTGGGCATTCATCTCGGCGAGCTCTGGAACTTTGCCGAGCTTGCGTCGTGGCTGAAGGCGGCCGGGCGCAGCCGCTTCTTCCTGACCGCGCCGCCCTTGCGCCTGCCCCGTGCCGTGGGCTCACCCGTCACGCCGGTCGCGACGGTCTGAGCGGCCGGGCGCGGCCCGCTCCCGGCGCGGGATCCGTGCCGGGAGACTGCGCCTGGCCGCCCCCGGCCTCACAGAGGGTGCGAACGCAACCCGCATTCCGGCGTGCCTGGGCAGGACAGAAGCAGCCGACGAGATGGGCCATCGCCGCCGAGGCACGGATCGCGTCTGCGTTCCGCCCATCGAGCCGCGCCGCTTCCTCCTCGGCCTCCGCGCGCAGGCGGCTCACGTCGATGGCCAGCATCTGTCCGCCCGCAAGGATCATGCCTCCGGTGGGGTATTGCCGGGCGGACCGGCACCTTGCGGCGCCAC
>NZ_BSYI01000046.1 GCF_030270585.1 Paralimibaculum aggregatum | reverse complement strand
CGTCGCCGCCCCCCGCCGCGCCCGCAGCCGGTTCAGTGGCCGGGGTTGCGCGCCGCGAAGGCTGCCTTCTGCTCGGCGCTCGCCTCGGTCTGGTGCTTCGCGCGCCAGTCCTCGTAGGGCTCGCCATAGACGATCTCGCGCGCCGCCGCCTTGTCGAGCGCGATGCCGCGCGCCTCCGCCTCCTCCTGATACCAGCGGCTCAGGCAGTTGCGGCAGAACCCGGCGAGGTTCATCATGTCGATGTTCTGCACCTCGGGACGCGCCCTCAGGTGATCCCGCAGCCGGCGAAAGGCCGCCGCCTCCAGTGCCTCGCGCTGCCGTTCAAGCTCGCTCTCGCTCATATCGTTCCTCCCGCGATCCGTTCGGGGCAGCGCCAGCTGCCCGCTCCTTCCCAGATGGTCACCCCCGCGGCGCGGGCAAGCCCCGGCGAAACGCCGCCAGCGCGTCGCGCAGCGCCGGCGCCAGCCGCTCGGCCCAGGCCGCCTCGGTCTCGGGCGTGGCGATCAGGTCGTTGCGGATCTCCACCAGAACATGCGCGATGCCGCGATTCGTGCCGTGCCGCCACATGCAGTCTCCGGCGAGCCGGCCGGTATAGGGCTCGTTCTCGCCGACCACGAGATCCGGCTCCGCCGCGAGGCGCCGCGCCAATGGCCGCAGCAGCCGGTCGTCGCGGTCCCAGAGCAGGCCGATATGCCAGGGCCGCCAGGGCCGGTTGCGCAGCTGCGGCGTGAAGGAATGGATCGAGACCAGCGCCGGCACGCCGCCGGCCGCCAGAACCCGGTCGAGCTCGGCATCGATCGCCGCGTGATAGGGCCGGTGATAGGCCGCGATGCGCCGCGCCACCTCCTCGGCCGTGACCCGCCGGTTGCCCGGGATCACCGAGCCGTCATAGAGCCGCATCACCAGCGTCGGGTCGTCCTCGCCCCGATTCGGGTCGATCACCAGCCGCGACACCGTGGAGAGCACCGCTGCCGCGCCGAGCCGCTCGGCGAGACCCAGCGTCACACCCCGCGCGCCGATGTCGTAGGCGATGTGCCGGCCCATGTCCTCGGCGCCGAGCCCGAGCCCGCCGATCTCCGCCGGCACCCGGTTGCGCGCATGATCGCAGACCAGCACCAGATCGGTGATCGCGCCCGCATCTGCCGACACCGGCACCCTTTCCACCGGGCCGATCGCCGCACCGGCCGCGCTGCCGGAGCCCGCTCCGGCGGCGGCTCCGGCCGCCCGTTCTCCTGCCCGTTCGACCATCCTCGCTCCCCCGTTCCTGCCGGCACCGTGAGGCCACATCCGCACCGGCCGCAGGAATTCCTTTCGCCAGTCTTCTTGAAACTGACGCATTCGCCGATGATAAGCCGGTTTGCAAGGTACAGGACAGGGAGAGGCCAGATGCAGCGCCGCCGGAGAAACGTGAAGATCGTCGCCACCGTGGGCCCGGCCAGCAGCGATCGCGAGACGCTGCGCAAGCTGTTCTCCGCCGGGGTCGACATGTTCCGGCTCAACATGAGCCATGGCAGCCACGAGGAGATCCGCGAGCGCCACCGGCTGATCCGCGAGATCGAGCACGAGATGCAGCGCCCGATCGGCATCCTCGGCGACCTGCAGGGGCCGAAGCTGCGCGTCGGCCGCTTTGCCGAGGGACCGTTGCAGCTCGCTACTGGCCAGCGCTTCCGCTTCGATCTCGACGAGGCGCCCGGCGATGCCACCCGCGTGCATCTCCCGCATCCGGAGATCTTCGCCGCGCTCGAGCCCGGCGCGCGGCTGCTGGTCAACGACGGCAAGATCTCGCTCAAGGTGCTCTCCTGCGATGCCGGCCATGCCGACTGCGAGGTGCTGAACGGCGGCGAGATCTCCAACAACAAGGGCGTCAACGTGCCCGACGTGGTGCTGCCGCTGGCGGCGCTCACCGAGAAGGACCACCGCGACCTCGCCTTCGTGCTCGAGCTCGGGGTCGACTGGGTCGCGCTCAGCTTCGTGCAGCGCCCGGAGGATGTGCACGAGGCGCGCGAGATCATCGGCGACAAGGCCGCGATCATGGTGAAGGTGGAGAAGCCCGCCGCGGTGAAGCGCTTTGCCGAGATCCTCGAGGCGGTCGACGGGGTGATGGTGGCGCGCGGCGATCTCGGCGTCGAGATGCCGATCTCCGAGCTGCCGCCGATCCAGAAGCGCCTGATCCGCGACAGCCGCCGCCAGGCCAAGCCGGTGATCGTCGCCACCCAGATGCTCGAGAGCATGATCTCCTCGCCGATGCCGACGCGCGCCGAGGTCTCCGACGTCGCCAACGCGATCTACGAGGGCGCCGATGCGGTGATGCTCTCGGCCGAGAGCGCCGCCGGGGACTATCCGGTGGAGGCGGTGGCGATGATGGACAGCATCGCCCGCAACGTCGAGAGCGAGGATTTCTTCCTGAAGGCGATGCAGCTCGACATCGGCATCGAGCGGCGCAGCGTGGCGGATGCGATCACCGCCGCCGCCCGCGAGGTCGCCGAGGCGACCGACGTGAAGGCGATCGCCTGCTTCACCCATTCCGGCACCACGGCGCTGCTGGCCTCGCGCGAGCGGCCCGGCGTGCCGATCCTGGCGCTGACCCCGGTCAAGGCGACGGCGCGGCAGCTCTCGATGGTCTGGGGCCTGCACTGCGTCATCACCGAGCCGGTGGACCGCTTCAAGCTCGCCGTGGTCAACGCGATCCGCGCCGCCAAGGCCGACGATTTCGTCGGCGAGGACGACCACATCATCGTCACCGCCGGGGTGCCCTTCAACACGCCGGGCACCACCAACATCCTGCGCGTCGCCCCGACCGACGAGCGCCAGATCTACGAGAGCGGCGTCGAGTGAGCCGGCGCTGGCGGCGGGCGCCCGGTTGCCGGCGGTGCCGGCAAGGCCGGCCGCCTGCCTTGCCGGAGCCGCACCGGAACCCTGCCGTCTCCATGTTGCGGTTCCGGGCCGGGCGCGGGCGGGCGGGCGCCCTCGCCGCGCCCCTGCACCCCCGCGGCGGGCCTTGCATCGCGCGCCGCCCTCGCGCAGTGATGTGACACCCAAGCCGAGATCAGAGGTCCATGCACCGTCTCTATCACCTGCCGCTCTCGCCCGCCTGCCGCAAGGTGCGCCTGGCGCTCGCCGAGAAGAAGATCGAGGTCGAGCTGATCGAGGAGCGCCCCTGGGAGCGCCGGCTCGACTTCCTGCGCCTCAACCCGGCCGGCCGGGTGCCCGTGCTGATCACCGACAAGGGCCAGACCCTGGCCGGCGCCAACGCCATCACGGAGTTCCTCGAGGAGACCGTGCCGGAGCCGCCGCTGCTGCCGAAGGACCCGTTCCAGCGCGCCGAGACGCGCCGGCTGGTCGACTGGTTCGACGACAAGTTCAATCGTGAGGTTACCGAGAACTTGCTCTACGAACGGGTCACGAAGCGCCTGGCGCGGCAGGGCTATCCCGACGGAGCCTGCCTCAAGGCCGGCAGCCAGAACATCCGCGTGCATCTCGACTATGTCACCTATCTGCTCGAGGGCCACAACTGGCTGGCCGGGCCGAAGATGACGCTGGCCGACATCGCCGCGGCGGCGCATCTCTCCTGCCTCGACTATCTCGGCGACGTGCCCTGGGAGGAATACCCGGCGGTGCGGGACTACTACGCGGTGATGAAGTCGCGCCCCTTCTTCCGCAGCCTGCTGGCCGACCACCTGCCCGGCTTCCCGCGCCCGCCCGCGCATTATGCCGACCTGGATTTCTGAGCGCCGCCCGACACCCCGCGAGGCCGGCCGCGCGGCCCATCACGGCGTGCTGAACCCGCGTGACTTGTCGGTTGCCTCCGCGCACCCCACCTCTCCGATGCCTCGTATTGGAGATATCCGCCATGCAATTGCCGACATCCGCCTCCCGCCCCGGTCTCGCTGCCGGGTTCGCCCTGCTGCTGGTCGCCCTGGTTGCCTGCGAGACCGCCCCGCCGGGGGAATTCGACCGCACGCCCGACATCGGCGCCGGACTGACCGCGGGCCGCACCGCCGGGCGCTGACCCCGCCATCCCGGTCCGCGGGATGAGCGCCGGGGGCAGCCAGGCGCTCATCGCCGCGCTCGTCGCGGAGGCCGGCTCCGCGGGTTTCGCCGATATCGGCATAGCGCGGCCCGATGCCATCGCCGCCGCGGGCCGGCGCCTGCGCGGCTGGGTCGGCGCCGGCCATCACGGCGAGATGACCTGGATGGCCGACCGGATCGACTGGCGCGCCGATCCCGCCGCGCTCTGGCCCGAGGCGCGCTCGGTGGTGATGCTCGCCCATCCCTATCCGCCGCAGGGCGACCCGCTGGCGGTGCTCTCCCGGCCCGATCGCGCCGGGATCAGCGTCTATGCCCAGGGCAAGGATTACCACGACATCGTCAAGAAGGCGCTGAAGCGTGTCGGCCGCTGGCTGATCGAGCGTGCCGCGCGCGAGGGGATGCCCTGCGAGATCAAGGTCTTCGTCGACACCGCGCCGGTGATGGAGAAGCCGCTCGCCGCCGCCGCCGGGCTCGGCTGGCAGGGCAAGCACAGCAACCTCGTCTCGCGCCGGCTCGGCTCCTGGTTCTTCCTCGGCGCGATCTTCACCACGCTGGAACTGACGCCGGACGCCCCCCACGCCGACCGCTGCGGCGGCTGCCGGCGCTGCCTCGACATCTGCCCGACCGCGGCCTTCCCCGCGCCCTACCGGCTCGATGCGCGGCGCTGCATCTCCTATCTCACCATCGAGCTCAAGGGCCCGATCCCGCGGAAGATGCGCCCGCTGATCGGCAACCGCATCTATGGCTGCGACGACTGTCTCGCGGTCTGCCCCTGGAACAAGTTCGCCGCCACCGCGCAAGCCCATGCCGCCTATGCCCCGCGCGAGGCCGAACCGCCGCTGCTGGCCGAGCTCGCCGGGCTCGACGATGCCGGTTTCCGCGCACGCTTCGCCGGCTCGCCGGTGAAGCGGATCGGCCGCGGGCGGTTTCTCAGGAACGTCGCCGTGGCGATCGGCAATTCCCGCCTGCCGGCGCTGGCCGAGCCCGCCGCGCGGCTCGCCGCCGATGCCGATCCGCTGGTCCGTGCCCACGGCGTCTGGGCTCTGTCGCGGCTGCTGCCGGCGCCGGATTTCGCCGCCGCCCGCCGCCCGGACCCCGACCCGATGGTGGCCGCGGAATGGGCGGCTCAACCCGGCTGAGCCCGCGCCGCGTGCCAGCGCGCCAGCGCCGCGGCCGGCCAGACCGCCTCCGGGTCGTAGTATTCCGGCACTGTCGGCACCCCCTCGGGCAACACCAGCCAGGGTTGCCGGCTGGCGGTGTAGATGTGAATGTCCGGCGGGCAGGCATCGGGCTCATCGAGCGTGCCGACCCGCAGGAAACGGATGCGCGGCCCGGCATCGGGATAGCTGCTCCAGAGCGCCACCCGGCAGGCCGGACAGCGGGCGATGCGCTGCCCGCGGCCGCTCGCGCTCGGGGTCAGGATCTCCTCCGGCACCCCGGACAGCAGCCGCACCGCCGCGGCCTCGATCACCGCGTTGAGCGCGAAGGCCGAGCCGGTCTCGCGCTGGCACCAGCGGCAGTGGCAGGCATGGACGATCAGCGGCGTCTCGGCGAGCGCGTAGCGGACCCCGCCGCAGGTGCACCGGCCTTGCATCGCGTTTCCCCTTCGTGCTGTGCTGCGCCCGAGCCTAGCACGGATCGGAGGCCGGCATGACCACCCGCACGCTGCTCTCCCTCGGCCATGGCTACAGCGCGCAGGCGCTCTCCCGCCGGCTGGCGCCGCAGGGCTGGCGCATCATCGGCACCACCCGCAGCGCGGCGAAGGCGGAGGCGATCCGCGCCAGCGGCGCCGAACCGCTGCTCTGGCCGGGCGCGCCGGTGGCAGAGGCGCTGGCCGCGGCCAGCCATCTGCTGGTCTCGGCCGCCCCGGGGCCGGAGGGCGACCCGGTGCTCGCGGCCCTCGGGCCGGAGATCGCCGCCGCCGCCCCGCGCCTCGCCTGGGCCGGCTATCTCTCGACCACCGGGGTCTATGGCGACCGCGCCGGCGGCTGGGTCGACGAGGGCTCCGACTGCCGCCCCGCCACCGCCCGCGGCCGCGCCCGCCTCGCCGCCGAACGGGCCTGGGGGCAGGTCCCGGGCCTGCCGCTGCACATCTTCCGGCTGGCCGGGATCTACGGGCCGGGGCGCGGGCCCTTCGCCAAGGTCCGCGCCGGCACCGCCCGCTGCATCGTCAAGCCGGGCCAGGTGTTCAGCCGGATCCACGTGGCAGACATCGCCAGCGCCCTCGCCGCCTCGATCGCCCGGCCGAATCCGGGGGCGGTCTACAACATCTGCGACGACGAGGCCGCCCCGCCGGAAGCGGTGATCGCCCATGCCGCCCGGCTGCTCGGCCTGCCGCCGCCGCCGGACGAGCCCTTCGAGAGCGCCGCGATGACCCCGATGGCCCGGAGCTTCTATGCCGAGAGCAAGCGCGTCTCGAATGCCCGGCTGCGCGAGGAGCTGGGCGTCGCGCTCGCCTACCCGAGCTATCGCGAGGGGCTGGCGGCGCTGCTCGCGGCGGAGAACGCGGAGAATGCTGAGGATGCGGAGGACCGGGACATCACCCCTCCCGCGTGACCCGCGCCTCCCCGGCGCGCAGCTCGCCGTCCGCCCGGTCGAAGCGCAGATGCGCAAGCCCCCGCCCGCCCGCCTGGGTAAACAGCGTCCCCGCCGGCTTGCCCTCGGCGGTCAGCAGCGGCGTGCCGGGCGGCGCCGCCCCCTCGACCCGCACCGGCACCAGCCCCTTGCGCAGCTCCGTCTTGTGCTTCATCCGCGCCGTGACCTCCTGCCCGACATAGCAGCCCTTGCGGAAATCGACCCCGCCGAGCCGATCCAGCCCGGCCTCGAGGATGAAGCTCTCCTCCGGCACCAGCTCGACCCCGCTCTCCGGCACCGCCAGCGCGACCCGGAGCGCATCATGGCCCGCCCGGTCCCCCGGCGCCGCCGCCAGCGCCGCCAGCGCCGCCGCGGCATCGCCCGAATGGACCCGCCAGCCGAGCCCCGGGTCGCGCGGGTCCGCCAGCACCTCGGCCCCCGGCGCCGCGGGGGCGGGCGCGCCCTCGGGGCGGGGGGCGGGGGTGGGCGGGCGGGCCGCCCCCTGCCGCGAGGGCGCGCCCGCCCCCGCATCCGGCCACAGCAGCGCCACCTGCAGCGCCGGCGCCGCCACCACCCGCGCATCGCGGCGCAGGCAATACATCGAGAGCCGCTTCGCCAGCGCCTCGACCCGGTCCGCCGCCGCCTCGATGCGCACCGCGCCGTCGCCGTGCAGCCCGAGGAAGAAATCGAAGAGATACTTGCCCTGCGGCGTCAGCAGCGCGGCATAGACAAGCCGCCCCGGCGCCAGCCGGCCGACATCGCTCGTCACCACCCCCTGCAGCACCGCCCGCGCATCCCGGCCCTCCATGACCAGGCAGGCCCGCCAGGGCGCCGCGCAGCCGATCAGGCCACCCGTCCCGTCCGGCAACTCCTGTGACATCCGCACCTCCCTGTCCGGCCGTGATCCATCCCGCCGGGATATAGGGATCGCATCCACCGCCGGCGAGCGCTATAGAGCCCCGGTCCAGGGAGCCTGTCCATGACCATGCCCACCACCGCGGATCGCGCCGAGGGCCGCGCGCCGATCGCCTTTCTCGGTTTTCTCGCGCTGATGACCTCGGTGGTCGCCATGACCATCGACGCGGTGCTGCCGGCGCTCGACGCGATCTCCGCCAGCCTCGGCTTCGCCTCCGCGAACGACCGCCAGCTCGTCGTCGTCGTGGTCTTCGCCGGCATGGGCCTGTCGCAGCCGGTCTTCGGCGCGCTGGCCGACGGGCTCGGCCGGCGCCGCGCCGCGCTGCTCGGCTGGGCGGTCTTCGTCGCCGGCACGCTGCTCGCGATGGCGGCAGGGAGCGCCGAGGCGCTGCTCGCCGGGCGCTTCCTGCAGGGGGTCGGCGCCGGCGGGCCGCGGATCATCGCCATCGCCATCGTGCGCGATCTCTACGAGGGCCGGCCGATGGCGCGCATCCTCTCCATCGTGATGACGATCTTCATGCTGGTGCCGATGTTCGCGCCGCTGATCGGCCAGGGCGTCGAGGCGCTCGGCGGCTGGCGCGCGATCTTCGGCCTCTATCTCGCCATGGCGCTGGTCTCGGCCGGCTGGTACGTCTTCGGCGTGCCCGAGACGCTGGCGCCTGAGAACCGCCGCCCGCTCAGCCTGCGCCCGGTGGCCGCCGCCTTCGCCGAGGTGCTGCGCAACCGGGTCGCGATGTGCTACACAGGCGCGGCAATCTGCGTGTTCGGTCCGTTCATGGTGTATCTCGCGACAGCCCAGCAGGTGCTCGAGGAGCTCTACGGCCTCGGCCCCCTCTTCCCGGTCGCCTTCGGCGCGCTGGCGCTGGCCTTCGCGCTGGCGAGCTTCCTCAATTCGCGGCTGGTGATGGCGCTCGGCATGCGCCGGCTCAGCCTGATCGCGATCACTGGCCTGATCGCCTGGGGCGCGGTCGGCAGCCTGGCCACCCGCGCCTTCGCCTTCGGCCCGGTGCCGCCGCTCTGGGTGTTCTTCGCGGTGATGACGCCCGTGTTCTTCTGCGTCGCGGTGCTCTTCGCCAATTTCAACGCGCTGGCGCTGCAGCCGCTCGGCCATATCGCGGGCACCGGCTCGGCGGTGGTGATGTCGCTCTCGGCGCTCGGGGCGGCGCCGATCGCGCTGGTCATCGCGCGGGATTTCGACGGCTCGCTCGGCCCGGTCTTCGTGGCGATCTTCCTGCTCGGTATCGGCGGGTTCCTCTGCATGCGGCTGGCCGAGGGGGGCCGGGAGACATGAGCGCACCGCTGACGGTCATCATTCCCACCATCGACGCGGCGGACCGGCTGAGCCCGACGCTGGCCGCGCTGACCGAGGGCGTGGTGGACGGGCTGGTCCGCGAGCTGGTGATCGCCGACGGCGGCTCCACCGACGGCATCGAGGCGCTGGCCGAGGGCGTCGGCGCGCGGCTGGTGCGCGCGCCCCGCGGGCGCGGCACGCAGCTGCACGCGGCGGCGCGCAGCACCGAGACGCCCTGGCTCCTGTTCCTCCATGCCGACACGGTGCCGGCGCCGGGCTGGAGCGCCGCGGTCGCCGCCCATATGGCGCTCGAGCCGGACAAGGCGGGCTGGTTCCGCCTCGCCTTCGACAGTTCGGCCACCATGGCCCGGGTGACCGCCGGCTGGGCCAATCTGCGCTCGCGCGTCTTCGGCCTGCCCTATGGCGACCAGGGGCTGCTGATCCCGCGCGCGCTCTACGACGAGACCGGCGGCTACCGCTCGATACCGCTGATGGAGGATGTCGCGCTGGCCCGCGCCATCGGCCGGCGCCGGATGGCCGCGATCGAGGCGGTCGCCACCACCTCCGCCGGGCGCTTCGTTGCCGAGGGCTGGTTCCGCCGCGGCTGGCGCAACCTGACCACGCTGGCGCTGTATTTCGCCGGGGTCTCGCCGGAGCGCCTCGCCCGCCGCTACGAGCGCCGCTGAGCGCCGCGGGCGCGCCCCGTTGCCGCGCCCCGATGCCGCGCCGGGCATTGCCCGCTTGCCCCGCCTGCGCGGCGGGCTAGGCTCCCGCGAAACGCCCCCTTCCCGGGGGCTCCACAGGGAGACCGACATGCGCCTCACCCTCTCCGCCGCCGCCGTCGCCGGCCTGATGGCCCTGGGCCCCGCCCTGCCCGCCGCCGCCCAGTCGGCCGCCGGCCAGTCTGCCGCCGAACAGTCCGCCGACGAGAGCACCGATGCGCCCGCGCCGCAGGCCGCGCCCGAGACCGGTGGCGCCGGCCAGCAGCATGGCCAGAAGCATGGCCAGCATCGGGGCCAGGGCCGCAAGGGGCACGGCATGGGCATGGGCCGCAAGGACGGCAAGCACGGCGGGCACCACCGCATGCATCACGGGGCCCAGCGCGGGCCGACGCTGGCGATTCGCACCGAGTTCGAGGATTTCGAGATCGATTTCGAGTGCAACGCGCCGATGCCGGCCTGTCTCGAGGCGATCGAGCGGGTCTATGCGATCTCCCGCCGCCATCACGGGGCCGAGTAACCGCCCGCCCGGCGCCGCATGACCCCGGATCGCGGCCCGCGACGCCGCCTCGTCGTGCTGGCCAAGGTGCCGCAGGCGGGCCGGGTGAAGACCCGCCTCGCCTGCGAGATCGGCCCGGTGGCCGCGAGCTGGTGGTATCGCCACCAGCTGCTGCGGCTGTTGCGCCGGCTGCGCGACCCGCGCTGGCAGCTCGTGCTCGCGGTGGCGCCGGACCGGGCGGTCGGCGACCCTGCCCTGCCCGCCGGCCTCCCCCGCATCCCCCAGGGTCAGGGCGATCTCGGCACCCGCATGGAGCGCGCGCTGGCCGCCCAGCCGCCGGGGCCGGCGCTGCTGGTGGGCGGCGACATCCCCGGCCTCGGCCCGGCGCATGTGGCGCGGGCCTTCGCGCTGCTCGGGCGGCACGAGGCGGTGCTGGGCCCGGCGGAGGATGGCGGCTTCTGGGGGATCGGGCTGCGCCGCGGCGCACAGGCCGCGCCGCGCCCGCTGTTCGCCGGGGTGCGCTGGTCGGTGCCGGACACCCTGGCCGAGACCCGCGCGGCGCTGGCACCCCTGAGCGTCGGGCTGGCGGACCGGCTCCCGGACGTGGACAGCCTCGCCGATCTCCGCCGGACGCACAGCGCCTGACAGGGCCTGCAATGGCCGCCGGGCGGGATGCGGCGGCCGCAGACACCTCCTCGGCCGCGGTCATGATCGCCTCGCACGCGCCAAGGCGAAAGCCTTCGGCAAGCGTGGCGGCGGCAGGGCTTGTATGCCGATGCCACGACAGGTCTGGAGGACCTCCGGTCGAAAGCCGCCTGCGCGGGCACCCCGGGGCCTGCGCGCTATCTCCCGGCGTTGCCCTGCATCGACATCGCCGCACCTGCCGCGGCCACGCCGTCGCCCGGAACGCGCTGCCTCCCGAAAAAGCCGAGCCGCAGCCGGCCGCACTGGGCGGTTGCAGAGCGCGATGGTGCCGCCGGACTGCTGTCCTACCAGCCTCCGCGAGCCATGCACCGCGTGCATCCCCGGCAGGCCGGACAGGATCGACGGCCGCGGCATCAGAAAGCCGTCCTCCTCGGCCATGCCGATGTCTTCAGGCGGCCGAGCCGATGCATGGAGAAACGGGCAGCGCGCACGCGGGCGCTGCAGCGCGAGAGCATGGCGACACGCTCGCGCATGGCGAGGTGCCGATGGCATGCCATCCGCAGAAAGGAGCTGGCGCAGCGGTTTTAGTTCGCCTGGGGCTCAGGCGGAGGGCACGGACGATGGAGCAGCGCGCTCGCTTCGGTGGACGCCTTGGCGGAAACGTCGGGCCATCCGTGCAGCGGAAACCTGCGGAGGATCGCATCGCCCGGAAGGATTGTCTCGAGGATCGCCCTGCGACCATCGGGCAGCAGATCCCGGCGAGCCGCTCGCGATGGCGCCGGATCTTTCGCCCGCCCGGCACCCAGCCGCGCAGACCGAGGCCCCGGAAGCGCATTAGCGACGGACTCGGAACTCGGTGCATTCGTCGGTAGGAGGGCGGAGAGCCTGAACGGCAGGCCGCCTGAACCTCGTCGCCGCACCCATCGGCTCGCACAAGCGCCGGAACGGACCCGGGCCGGAACCTTTTGAGGCCCGTCGACGCCAGCCGCTCATCGACAGCGCCCTATGCCCCTCGCCGAGATCGAGGCCCCGCTGGTCCGCCACCTGCCCGCCTGTGAAACGGCAAACTGCCGAAGGCGCAAGGTTTCTGGAGTTTTCGATGCATTTACTCACGCTAATACACGGAAGTAGATTCCCACGCTATTTGTAAATAAAATCACTCATAATACTTCGATATAGAAAACACATTTAACTCAAAAATGCTCTTATCTACAGATTCCGCATCAAAACGATCATGCTCAGATCTATAGACGGCGTGCATTGCGACGACCCACCGGGGCCGGGCAGCGGGCCGGTTGTGCCTGCCCCGTCCGTATCCGCCTTCCGACGGCAGCGGCTCGGTCAGGGCGGGTCTTCGGCGCCCGGCTGCGGTGGCGGCAGCGCGGCGACGACGCGGTCGGCGAGGGCGGCGCAGCGGCGGCCGGCGAAGGGGAAGATCGCGTCGAAGCCGCCCTGCAGGCGCCGTTCGATCGCGCGGCGCAGCCGCTGGCGGGCGCGGAACAGCCGCGTCTTCACCGTCACCGGGTTGAGCGCGAGGTCGCGGGCGACGGCGAGCGTGCTCATGCCCTCGGCCTCGCGGAGCAGGAACACGATGCGCAGCTCCGGCGGCAGCTCGGCGACCGCCTGCTCGAGCATCTCCCGCACCTGGCGCCGGCCGGCCTCGGCCTCCGGCTGCGCCGCGCCGCCGCCCGGAAACGGCAGCACGGTGTCCCGCGTCACGTCGCTCTCGGTCACCGTGTCATACCCCTCATGCGCCTCATGCGCCGGATCCGCCTGCGCCCGGCGGCGGCGCTGCAACGCCGCGTTCACGGCGATCCGGGTGATCCAGGTCGAGAACCGTGCCTCGCCGCGGAACGCCGCGAGGCCGCCGAAGGCCGCGAGATAGCTCTCCTGCACGATCTCCTCGGCCTCGGCATCGCTCCGGGCGATGCCGCGCGCCACCCGGAAGAGCCGCGGGTTGAGGCGCCGGATCAGCTCGCGGATCGCCGCCTCGTCGCCGGCCCGGGCGGCGGCCACCAGCGCCGCCTCCGTGGCCTCCGCGACGGAAACGGCCGGGTCTCGGTGAGGCGCCGGGCTGCTCACGCCATGTCCTCCCGATGCAGCCGGCCGGCGCGCAGGATCGCACCGACCGGCGGAAACGCCGCCAGCGCCTCGGGCGGGATGTCTCCCGGCTCCCGCGAGGCCGGCTGCCAGCCCGGGGTGCCGGGCGTGCCGACCACGATGCGCCCCACCATGCCGCCGAACTCGTGCGGCTGGCAGTGGTAATCATACACCCCCGGCACGGTCAGCGTCGCCTCGAAGCTCTCGCCGGGCAGGAGAAAGCCGCTGTCCCAGGGCTCGGCCCCGCGCGGGATGCGGCGCGGGCGGTCCAGGATGGCCGGGTGATAGGCGGTGGCGGTGTGGCTGTTGCCGGCATCGTCGTTGACGAAGCGCAGGGTCGTCCCGGGGGCGACGGCGAGGCCGACGGGGGCGAACCAGACATGCTCGCCCCGGGCCGTGCCGCGCATCCCGATCACTTCCGGGCCGTTGGCGAGCAGCAGGCGGGGCGCCGCGAGGGCGGCCAGCAGCCCCCCTCCGAGCGCCAGTGCCGAGCGCCGTGCCGGCCTCATTCGGCAAGCCGCGCCCGCGCGCCCTCGTCATGGAACAGCACGACATGGGCATGCGGCACGTCCACGCCGGGATGCCCGGCATTGTGGTAGACATCCACCGAGCTGACATTGTGCGCGCCGATGCCGAGCCCGTCATAGGCGGTGCCGTTCCGCAGCGCCTCGAGCGGGGTCATGTAGACCGTCGCCGAGAGCCTGCCGTCGCGGTCATAGGCGAGGAACGGGCCCGCCGGCAGCGTGGCGGGATCGACCCAGAGCGCGCCGAGGCCGGGGATGTAGTCCGGCAGCGGCACCAGCTCGCTCACCTGCTGGTAGGGCGCGCCGGGAGGCGCCTGCATCAGCGCCGGTTCGTCATGGGCGACGGCGGCACAGGCGCCGAGCATGGTGGCGGCTGAGACCAGGGCGATCTTGCGAAACATGGGCGTCATTCCTTTTCCTTGCCGGCCGCCGAACCGCTCGCGGCCTGTCCCGTTGGATGACACCCGGCGGAAAAGGTTCCCGCGGCGGCGGAACTTTCACGGAAACGGTCCGGCGGCCTGTTCACCGGGGCGATCGGCCGCCGGCCGCGATCCCCGGGCCGACGAGGATCGGGCCGGCGATCTCCGGCCCGATCCCGGCGCGGCCGGGCGGCCCCCGCACAGTTCATTCTCCGGCGAGCGGATCTCGCCCTCGACATCGCCCTTCGCCTCGAAGGCCGCATGGATCGCGCGGTCCGCCTCGGGGAGCTGGCGCAGGATCTCCGCCAGTTCGGCGTCGATCTCGGCCTCGATGAGCTGGGAGACGTCCTTCGGGCCCGCGGACTGCTCGAGGCGGGCGACGCGGCGGCGCAGGCTCTCAATGGCCATGCCTGCCTCCCTCCAGCGCGGCGACGCGGCGCTCGAGTTCCTCGGTCTCGGTCTCGACAATGCCGCGAACCGCCCTTGCCTCCTCCGGGGTGATCTCGCCCGTGCCCTGCAGCGGCCTGCAGGCGAAGCGCACCGGGCGGTCGCGGCGCGCCGGCAGGATGCGCTGGAGGCATAGCCGCAGCGCTTCGCTGTCGCCGCCGAGGGCCGCCTCCACGGCCTTGCGGGTCAACGCCTCGGCCTCGCCGTCGAGCAGTGCTGCAGCAGCCGTTGTGGCGTGATTGCGGGCGCCGCGCGGACGCCCGGAGGGGTTGCCGCTGATGCCCTTCTTCCAGCGCCCGGCACCATCGCGCACCTGCCTGGCGCTTGCAGTTCCAGGTCCATCGCTCATTCGATCTGATCCTCGGTTCTTCGGGAGCACTGCTTCTTTCGGCCTGGCGGGCCACGGTTTCCTGGTGACGCCCGCGTCCGTGACCAGCCATGCAGGCGGAGGGACGCGCCTTTCCGCCCCGCAATGGCAACGTTGCACCATGCCGTGCTGCGTTGTGCACCGCGCAGCGGCACCGGTTGCAAGGCGCTCGGGCCTGCTTCCGGGGGCTTTCCGGAGATCGCCTCCTGCGATGCACCATCGGCGGGTTCGCTGCTCGGGGCGGAGAGGATGTCGAACGCCTCGACGGGGCCGATCAGCGCCTCGATGGCCGCTCTCGGCTCGGCATGCTCCGGGGAAACCACCGCGGTGCTGCCGTGGCGCGAACGCTTGCGGCGGATGCCGACGACCCAGGAACCCTCCTTGAAGATCTCCATGGAGGGTTCCTGGGTCGTCGCCCGGAGGGCATGGGCCGCCGCCTGCTCGCTCCGCCAGAGCGCGGGACAGGCGCGGGCAGCGAGCGTCCCGCTCTCGAAAGCGACCCCGCCCCGCGCGATCATCCGCTCGAAGGGGGTCTCGTCCCGCCAGACCGCGCTGGCGGGCATGCGCCCGGCGGGCCGGAACAGACACACATCGGAGAGCACCGGCACCGGGGCGGCGGAGCCGGTGAAGCGGAGGATCGGGGGCGCCGCGGCCCGGTGGGTTCACGACGGAAGTCACCATACCGGCGCCGTTGCAGCCGGCGGGCTCGCCCGGCGGGTCTTTGCCTCTGGGGGTCGCGCCCCTGCGCGCTCATCTGCGGAAACGCGGCACCGGAAACCGAATGATCCCGGCCCGGCCCGAACCGTCAGGGGCCGGGACCGGTCACCTAGCCGCCATGGCCGATGCGCAGGCGCAGCGCGCCGCTCTGCGCCATCGCCCCCATCAGCCCGACCACCGCGGCCGAGGGCGCCGTGCCGAAATCGACCTCGAGCGCCCAGCCCGCCGGGGTCTCGCGCGGGCCGTCGAGCCGATGCAGCACGCCGCCGAAATCCGGGCCGACATCCGCCATCCGCGGCTGGAACCATTCGAGATACCAGCGCCGCAGCGCGCCCCAGTCGGGCCGCGGCTGGCGCGACTCGACGAGCATCGGCGCGCGCTCCCAGGCGAAGGGCGCGAGCACCGTGGTGAAGCCGCCATCGGCCACCAGCGTGATCGGCTCGAAGCTCTCCAGCCCGTCGCCCTCGATGCGGTGCACCAGCCGGCGCCCGTCGCGGGTGACGGCGATGTCGCCGCGCGCCGGCAGCTCGAGCGGCCCCTGCCGGCGGATCTGGCCGAAACCGTCGCGCACCAGCGGCTCGGCCTCGACCTCGCCGCCGCGGCCCAGCGCCTCGGCATAGGCCTGCAGGAGCGCGCCGACCCCGTGATCGCGGAGCGGTTCCAGAAAATCCCTCAGCCTGGTCTCGAGCTGCGCCATGCGCGGGGTCTGCCTCCCTTGGTTCGGCCGCGAACCGGCCCTGCGCCGGCCGCCCCCGCCGCCGGAGGGCGCTCGCCGCCGCCACGTGTCGCCGGGCCTGCGCCTCAGCGGGCGCGCAGCCCGAATTCCGCCAGCGCGCTCTGCAGCCCGGCGGGCAGATCGCCCTCCGCGGCCGCCGCGGCGCCGAGATCGGCAGGGGCATCCCCTGCGCCGAGATAGCGCCAGCCCTGGAAGGGCCGGCAGCCTCGCCCCTCGGTGCGGATCAGCTCCGGATCGAGGACGATGGCGCAGCGCCGGATGCCGTCGTCGCCGATAACCGCCTCGAGCGCGAGGATCCGCTGGCGCACCGCGATCACCCCGCGCACCACCCAGTAGAGCGAGCCGCCGGCCAGCAGCTCGGCCTCGCGCCGCGGCCACATCCGCGTCACATGCACCGGGCAGGCCCGGGCCCCCTGGCGCCTGCGCTCGGCGGCACGCTTGCGCTGCCAGTCGGCCAGATCCGCCACGCTGTCGGTGCCGACGCAGAGCTTGAGCAGATGCAGCCGCCCGCCGGATGCACCGCCGTCACCGCTGCCGCTCACCGTGCCGTCCGCCATGTCCGCCTCCCGATCCTATCACGTCCCGGCCAGCCGCGCATCGCCCGCGCGCGCCCCGGCCCGGACCGATCAGATCCGATCCGGTCAGCCGAGGCCGAGCACGTCGCGCATCGCGTAGAGGCCGGGCTTCTGCTCCTGACCCCAGAGCGCGGCCCTGACCGCCCCCCGTGCGAAGATCATGCGGTCTGTCGCGACGTGGCGCAAGATGATGCGTTCACCGGGACCCGCAAATACCACATCATGTTCCCCGACGACATCGCCGCCGCGCAGCGCCGCCATGCCGATGGCGCCCTTCGCGCGCGGTCCGGTCTGCCCGTCGCGGCCGCGGTCGGCGACCTGCCCGAGCTCGACGCCGCGGCCCGCCGCCGCCGCCTCGCCGAGCATCAGCGCGGTGCCCGAGGGCGCGTCGACCTTGTGCCGGTGGTGCATCTCGACCACCTCGATATCGTAGTCCGGCCCGAGCGCCGCCGCCACCTTCCGCGTGAGCTCGACCAGCAGGTTGACGCCCAGCGACATGTTGCCGGCGCGGACCACCACGGCATGGCGCGCCGCCGCATCGAGCCGCGCATCGTCGGCCGCCGCCATGCCGGTGGTGCCGACCACATGCACCAGCCGCGCCTGCGCCGCCAGCTCGGCATGGGCGACGGTCGCCACCGGGGCGGTGAAGTCGAGCACCGCGCGGGCGCGGGCGAACACCTCGAGCGGCTCGTCCTCGACCTTCACGCCGATCGGCGCGCCGCCCAGCGCCTCGCCGAGATCGCGCCCCACCCAGGGGTGCCCCGGCCGCTCGGTGACGCCGCAGAGCCGCGCCCCCTCGGCCTCGGCAACCGCGTCCACCAGCATCCGGCCCATCCGCCCGGCCACGCCCACGACGGCGATCGGCACCTCTTGGTTCATCTCGCGCCTCCCATTTGCCCCCTCGATAGCAATGCCGGGCCGCCCCGGCAATCTGGCGCCGGGGCGATTTGATGCCCGTCAATGCGCGCCGCCCGGCCCGGCGCCATACCGGCGCCACCGATCCAACCCATTGGAGAGCGTCATGATCGAGAAATCGCATGGGCCCGGCTGGTGGCCCGACGTGTTCGAACCCTTCCGCCAGGCGACGCAGCAGATCGCCGACTGGTTCTCGCCGCGATCCGACGCGGCCGCGCACGAGAATGCCTATCGCATCGGCCTCGAGCTGCCCGGCGTCAGGCAGGACGACATCGAGATCGAGCTGCATGACGGCGTGCTGACGGTGAAGGGGGAGAAGAGGTCCGAGCGCACCGAGAAGACGGAGGGCTACTTCTTCTCCGAGCGCCAGTTCGGCCGGTTCCAGCGCAGCTTCCGCCTGCCTGCCGATGCCGCGGCCGAGGGCATCTCGGCGGATTTCACCGATGGCGTGCTGACCGTCACCGTGCCGAAGGCCGCGCCCGACGCGCCGAAGCCGCAGAAGATCAGGATCGGCGGCTGAGCCCCGCAGCGAAACGGCCTGCGCCGGGAGGCTCCCTCCCGGCGCCGGCAGCGGCTGCGGAACCGGCCGGCCTCAGCCGGTCATCGAATCCCAGAAGCTCTTGACCTTGCTGAAGAAGTCCTTGCTCTCCGGGCTGTTGTTCGAGGCTTCCTTCTCGAACTCGCGGAGCAGCTCCTTCTGCCGGCTGGTCAGGTTCACCGGGGTCTCCACCGAGAGCTCGATGTAGAGATCGCCCACCTGGCCCGGGCGCTGCAGCGCCGGCATGCCCTTGCCGCGCAGGCGCAGGCGCTTGCCGTTCTGCACCCCGGCCGGGATCTTCACCCGGCTGCGGCCGCCATCCAGCGTCGGCGCCTCGATCTCGCCGCCCAGCGCCGCCGTGGTCATCGGCACCGGGATGCGGCAGTAGAGATCGAGCCGGTCGCGCTCGAACAGCGGATGCGCCTCGATGTCGACGAAGATGTAGAGATCGCCCGCCGGCCCGCCGCGCGGCCCGGCCTCGCCCTCGCCGGCCAGCCGGATCCGGGTGCCGGTATCGACGCCGGCCGGAATGTCGACATTCAGCGTGCGCTCGCGGCGCAGGTTGCCGGCCCCGGCGCACTTGGTGCAGGGGGTCTTCACGATCTTGCCGCGGCCGGCGCAGGTCGGGCAGGTCCGCTCGATGGTGAAGAAGCCCTGCTGCGCGCGCACCTTGCCATGGCCGCCGCAGGTCGGGCAGGAGGTCGGCTGCGCGCCGCCCTCCGAGCCGCTGCCGCGGCAGGCATCGCAGGGCACCGAGCCGGGCACGCGGATGGTCTGCTGCTTGCCGGTGAAGGCTTCCTCGAGGGTGATCTTCAGGTTGTAGCGCAGATCCGCGCCGCGCTGCGGCCCGCCGCCGCGGCGCCCGCCGCCGCCGCGGCCCATGAACTCGCCGAAGAGATCCTCGAAGACATCCGAGAAGGCCGAGGAGAAGTCCTGCTGCCCGGCGCCGCCGCCGCGCGGCGCGCCCGGGCCGCCGGCCTCGAAGGCGGCATGGCCGAACTGGTCGTAGGCCGCCTTCTTGTCGGCATCCTTCAGGATGTCGTAGGCCTCGTTGACCTCCTTGAACAGCGACTCCGCATCCGGGTTGTCGCGGTTCTGGTCCGGGTGCAGTTCGCGCACCTTGCGCTTGTAGGCCTTCTTGATCTCGTCGGCAGAGGCGCCCCGGTTGACACCTAGGGTCTCGTAGAAGTCACGCTTTGCCATCGGCCCCGTCCGTGTTTTCTTGCAGCTGCGTCGTCCCGGCCGGCGCGGCGCCCGTTTCCGCATGCGCCAGGCCCAGGATCGCGTTCATCTTGGTCCGCTCGACAATGACATAGCCGTGCGCGCGCATCAGCGCCAGTGCCGGCGTCTCGGCCCCGCGCCGCGCCTCGAGGATCGCCAGCCGCGGCCAGAGCGCCGCCGGCGCGCGGGCGAGGAAATCCGCCAGCACCGGCTCCTCGTGGCCCTCGATGTCGATCTTCAGCGCATCGACCCGGCCGAACCCCTGCGCCTCGAGCAGATCGAGCAGCGGCAGGGTCTCGACCTCGGTGCCGGCATCGCCCAGCGCCGCCTCGCCGAGATTGCTCCCGGCCGCGGCGATATGCGCGGTGCCGGCCCGGTCGGAGAGCGCCACCGGTGCCACCGTCACCTCCGCCGCGCCCGAGAGCGCGAGGTTGGTGCGCAGCCGCGACAGCGCCGCCGGCGCGGGCTCCACCGCGAGGATCCGCGCCGGCCCGAAGCTCCGCACCGCGAGGCTGTAGAGCCCGGCATTGGCGCCGGCATCGACGAAATGGAAGGGCGCATCGGTTGCCGCCATTGCCCGGGCCAGCGCCGCGCGCTCGGCCCAGTCCCAGAACTGAGGCGCGGCGAACACGCGCTTCTCCGAGAGGTTGTCGCTCGGATAGAGCCGCGCGCGCTGCCCCGCGAAGGGTTCGACATCGAACGGATCCGGCCGCCCCGCCTGGCAGAGCCGCCGGATCGCCGAGGTGGCCCGCCGCGCCGCCGCCCCGCGCCCGAGCCGGCCGCCGAAGCGGCGCAGGCGCTCGAGCCAGGGCGGCAGCGCATGGGTGCCGAATGGCGGATCGACCGTCATCCCGCCCATGCGGGCCCGCTCCCGGTCAGTTGCCGGAGGCCTTCTTGCCGTCGTCCTTCAGCTCCTCGAACTCGGCATCGACGACATCGTCCTCGCCGGACTTCGCCGCCGCCTCGGGCTCGGCCTCGCCGGCCTGGGCCTCGTCGCCCTCGCCGGCCTCGGACTGCGCCTTGTAGATCGCCTCGCCGAGCTTCATCGAGGCCTCGGCCAGCGCCTGGCTCTTGCCCTTGATCGCCTCGGCATCCTCGCCGTCGACGACCTCGCGCAGCTCGGTGATCGCGGTCGAGATCGCGGTGCGGGTGGCCTCGTCGACCTTGTCGCCGTGCTCCTTCACCGATTTCTCGGTGGCGTGGATCAGGCTCTCGGCCTGGTTGCGCGCCTCGACGAGCTCCTTGCGCTTCTTGTCGGCCTCGGCGTTCTCCTCGGCCTCCTTCACCATGCGCTCGATGTCGTCGTCCGAGAGGCCGCCGGAGGCCTGGATGGTGATCTTCTGCTCCTTGCCGGTGCCCTTGTCCTTGGCCGAGACGTTGACGATGCCGTTGGCGTCGATGTCGAAGGCGACCTCGATCTGCGGCATGCCGCGCGGCGCCGGCGGGATGTCCTCGAGATTGAACTGGCCGAGCATCTTGTTGTCGGCCGCCATCTCGCGCTCACCCTGGAAGACCCGGATGGTCACGGCGGACTGGTTGTCCTCGGCGGTGGAGAAGACCTGGGCCTTCTTGGTCGGGATCGTGGTGTTGCGGTCGATCAGCCGGGTGAACACGCCGCCCAGCGTCTCGATGCCGAGCGAGAGCGGGGTCACGTCGAGCAGCACCACGTCCTTGACGTCGCCCTGCAGCACGCCGGCCTGGATCGCCGCGCCCATCGCCACGACCTCGTCCGGGTTGACGCCCTTGTGCGGCTCCTTGCCGAAGAACTGCTTCACCGTCTCGATGACCTTCGGCATGCGGGTCATGCCGCCGACCAGGACCACCTCGTCGATATCCGCGGCGGAGAGGCCGGCATCCTTCAGCGCGTTGCGGCAGGGGCCGACGGTGCGCTGGATCAGGTCGTCCACCAGGCTCTCGAGCTTGGCGCGCGACAGCTTCATGGCGAGGTGCTTCGGCCCGGAGGCGTCGGCGGTGATGTAGGGCAGGTTGATCTCGGTCTGCTGGCTCGACGACAGCTCGATCTTCGCCTTCTCCGCGGCCTCCTTGAGGCGCTGCAGCGCGAGCTTGTCGTTCTTCAGGTCGATCCCCGACTCCTTCTTGAACTCGGTCGCGAGATACTCGACCAGCCGAAGGTCGAAATCCTCGCCGCCGAGGAAGGTGTCGCCATTGGTGGATTTCACCTCGAAGAGCCCGTCGTCGATCTCGAGGATCGAGATGTCGAAGGTGCCGCCGCCGAGGTCATAGACCGCGATGGTCTTGGCCTTGTCCTTCTCGAGCCCGTAGGCGAGGGCGGCCGCGGTCGGCTCGTTGATGATGCGCAGCACCTCGAGCCCGGCGATCTTGCCGGCATCCTTGGTGGCCTGGCGCTGGCTGTCGTTGAAATAGGCCGGGACGGTGATCACCGCCTTGTCCACGGTCTCGCCGAGATAGGACTCGGCGGTCTCCTTCATCTTCTGCAGCACATAGGCGGAGATCTGCGAGGGGCTGTACTTCTCGCCGCGGGCCTCGACCCAGGCATCGCCGTTCTTGCCCTCGACGATCCGGTAGGGGACCATCGACTTGTCCTTCTCGACGGTCGGGTCCTTGTAGCGGCGGCCGATCAGGCGCTTGACGGCGAACAGCGTGTTCTCGGGGTTGGTGACCGCCTGGCGCTTGGCGGGCTGGCCCACCAGCCGCTCTCCGTCCTCGGAGAAGGCGACCATGGAGGGGGTCGTCCGCGCGCCCTCGGCGTTCTCCACCACCTTGGCGGTGCTGCCGTCCATGATCGCGACGCAGCTGTTGGTGGTCCCGAGATCGATACCGATGACTTTCGACATATGTGAGGCTCCTCTTGGCGATTTATGCGTCCGGGTCCGGTCGCGGCCCCCGGACGGCAATCCCACGTCACATCCTGGAGGGGATATCCTGCGGGCATATAGGGAGAGGCGTCGCGTGCTGCAAGCGATTGCGCGGCCCGCGGCACAGTCGCGCAGGCGGCCTCCGGACCCGGCCGGAACCGCCCTGGCGGATGGCGCCCAACTGCCCGCTCAGCTCGCCAGCGCGGCGGCGATCGAGCGCCGCCCCAGCAGCGCGCCGAGCAGCGCCGAGAGATGGTCCGCCGCGATCCGGCCCTTCTGCTCGTCGAGGATCACGGTCTCCTCCCATTCGCGGCTACCGCGCTCGCGTTCCTCGGCCAGCACGGTGCCGTCGCGGTCATAGACCCGCGCCACCAGATCCCAGGTCGCCGAGACCGAGATCAGCGTGTCGGTCTGCCATTCCCGGATCTCGATCAGCAGCAGCCGGTCGGAGGGGCTGGCGAGGAACGCCCGGAAGGCGTCCGCGGCGGTGTCGCCGAAGCTGCTGCGCACCACCCAGGTCTCGGTCTGCTGCCGGTAGAACGCCGCCGCCAGCAGCTCGGCCATGTCGTCCGCGAGCGGCTGGCCCGAGGAGGTGGTGACATCCAGCGGCTCGCCCACCCCGAGCGACTGCAGCCCGACGAAGCTCGGCGGCTTGCGGCCCGCCAGCACGCTGTCGCGCCGCTCGATCACCGTGATCGCCACTGGCCCGCTGGTGCGCGGCACCGCGGTGTCGGCGGTGCCGAGATCGTACTGGTTGGCGCAGGCCGCCAGCCCCGCCAGGGCCGCGGCGGCGAAGAGACTGGACAAACCGAACCGCATGGACCGAACCTCCTGTTGGCGCACCGCACGCGCCTTACGCAACGTCGAGATGTCTGACCCGAAACTGATCCCCGATCCGCCCGCTGGCAAGGAAGAACTGGCCCCCGGGGCGATCCTGCGGCGCGGCTTCCTCGACCGCGCGGCGCAGGCGGCGATGGCCGATGCGCTGCGCGACGTGGCGGCCGAGGCGCCGCTGCTGCGCCCGGTCACCGCCTGGGGCAGGCCGATGTCGGTGCGGATGACCGCGGCGGGCCGGCTCGGCTGGGTGATCGAGCGCGGCCGCTATGCCTACAGCCCCCGGCACCCGGAGACCGGGCGCCGCTGGCCGCCGATCCCGGAGCCGGTGCTCGCGGTCTGGCGCGCCGTCTCTGGCTGGCCGGAGCCGCCGGACTGCTGCCTGGTCAACTGGTATGGCGAGGGCGCGCGCATGGGGCTGCACCGCGATGCCGACGAGGGCGAGGCGGCCTTCGCGGCGCCGGTGGTCTCGATCTCGCTCGGCGATCCGGCGCGGTTCCGCATCGGCGGCACCGAGCGGCGCGGGCCGACCCGCTCCACCATCCTGCGCTCGGGCGACGTGCTGGCCATGGGCGGCGCCTCGCGGCTCGCCTATCACGGGGTCGACCGCATCCTCTTCGGCGAGGGCGACCTGCTGCCCGGCGGCGGGCGGCTCAACCTGACGCTCCGGGTGGTGCGGGCCTGACGGCAGGGCGCTTTGCCATCCGCCGCGGCTCGGCTATGCTCGCCCCACCGCGCCCGCATTACGGGACGGACCGGCCGAACGCGCCGGCAGCAGGCGGGAGCAAGGGTTGAGTAGGTTGAGGGAGAACATCATGCAGTCGCCGGCATCCGCCACCCCGCGCGCCGCCATGCCGGCCGCGGCCCTGATCGCCGGGCTGGTCGCCGCCGCAGCGCTCGCGGCCCTGCCGGCACAGGCCTTCGTGATCGATCCGCGAACCTATGGCCCCTGCCTCGGCGCCGCGCGCTGCAGCATCGGCCCGGCGGTGCTCAGCGCAATGCCCGAGGGCGCCAGCTTCGCGCAGCAGATCGACGCCGCGCGGGGCAATGTCCGCGGCCTCGGCATCGCGCATGATCCGGGCAACGGCTTCAACGAGGCGGAGCTGCAGGGCCCGGTCGGCGAGGGCGCGGAGCAGCGCGGCGGCGAGGGCATCCGGATCGACTTCGCGGTGCCGCAGCGCATCGGCAGCGTCATCCTGGCGCATCTCTTCCATCCGGGCAGCGTCGCCGGCGACGCGACCGAGCGCGCGATCATCCGCGGCTATTCCGGCGAGACCGCGCTCGGCACCATCTCGGTCTCGAGCCGCGAGGACGGCAGCATCGCCGCCAGCGGCCCGCTCGAGCAGGCCCAGCTGGTCTCCGCCGAGGCCGGGGTGATCTATCTCAAGCACCCCTTCCCCGGGGCGGCGCTGACCCGCATCGAGTTCACCGCCGCGGCGGTGGCGGCGGGCGACACCTCGGATTACAGCCTCGCCCGGATCGACGGCGCGCGGCTGCCGGCGCAGTAGCCGGGCCGGCCGGAACCTTGCCGGTAAGTCCCGGCAGCCGATCCCGGCCGAAGCTGGCCGGGGCTGGCGGGTGGCTGGCCCGGGATAGGCCCGAGATTGGCCCGGGGGCGGCGGGCCGCCCCCGGCCGGTTCAGGCGGTGGCGGCGGCGGCGCTGTCGGAGAGCGGATGGCTCAGCCGCTCCACCATCTCGCGCGGGCAGATCTGCCAGAAATCGCCGCGGGCGCTCTCCCAGAGCCGCAGGATCTCCTCGCCGAGCCGGCTGCCGGTCTGCGCCACGTGCTCCGAGACCAGGGCGTGCAGCGCCGCGGTCCAGTGCGCCGAGGCGAGCCGCTGCATCAGGATCGTCTCGGGGTTGATCCGCCGGTCGAACTCCTGCTCCGGGTCATAGACGAAGGCCATGCCCCCGGTCATGCCGGCGCCGAAGTTGTCGCCGACCGGGCCGAGGATCACCGCGGTGCCGCCGGTCATGTACTCGCAGCCGTTCGAGCCGCAGCCCTCGACCACCACGGTGGCGCCGGAGTTGCGCACGCAGAAGCGCTCGCCCGCCTGGCCGGCGGCGAAGAGCTTGCCGCCGGTGGCGCCGTAGAGCACCGTGTTGCCGATGATCGTGTTGGCATCCGCCTTCAGCGGCGAGGCCAGCGGCGGGCGCAGCGTGATCACCCCGCCCGAGAGCCCCTTGCCGACATAGTCGTTGGCATCGCCGACCACCTCGATCTTCAGCCCCGGCGCCGCGAAGGCGCCGAGCGACTGCCCGGCCGAGCCCTCGAGGCGCACGGTGAGATGGCCCTCGCGCAGCTGGTTGTTCATGCCGAAGCGCCGCACGATGTGCGACGAGACCCGCGTGCCCACGGTGCGCTGGGTGTTCTGCACCGTGTAGTCGAGCCGCATCTTCTCGCCGTCCTTGAAGAACGGCTCGGCGTCCTGGACGATCTGCGCGTCCAGCGTGTCCGGCACCGGGGTGCGCTCGCGGGTCCGGCGATAGGCGATCTCGCGGCCCTCGTCGACGCGCACCAGCATCGGGTTGAGGTCGAGATCGTCGAGATGTGCCGCGCCGCGGGAGACCTGGGTCAGCAGGTCGACCCGGCCGATGATCTCGTCGATCGTGCGCGCGCCGATCGAGGCCATGATCTCGCGGATCTCCTGCGCCATCAGCGTGAACAGGTTGACCACCTTGTCGGCGGTGCCGGTGAAGCGCTCGCGCAGCGCCGGGTCCTGGGTGCAGACGCCGACCGGGCAGGTGTTGGACTGGCACTGCCGCACCATGATGCAGCCCATGGCGATCAGCGCCGCGGTGCCGATGCCGTATTCCTCGGCGCCCATCATCGCCGCGATCACGATGTCGCGCCCGGTGCGCAGGCCGCCATCGGTGCGCAGCGTCACCCGCTCGCGCAGGTCGTTGAGCGAGAGCACCTGATGCGCCTCGGAGAGCCCCATCTCCCAGGGCAGGCCGGCATACTTGATCGAGGTCTGCGGGCTGGCGCCGGTGCCGCCGTTGTGGCCCGAGATCAGGATCACGTCGGCCTTCGCCTTGGCGACGCCCGCGGCGATGGTGCCGACCCCGGTGGAGGAGACCAGCTTCACGCAGACCTTGGCGACCGGGTTGATCTGCTTCAGGTCATAGATCAGCTGCGCCAGGTCCTCGATCGAGTAGATGTCGTGGTGCGGCGGCGGCGAGATCAGCGTCACCCCCGGCGTCGAGTGCCGCAGCTTGGCGATCATCTCGGTCACCTTGAAGCCCGGAAGCTGGCCGCCCTCGCCGGGCTTGGCGCCCTGGGCCACCTTGATCTCGAGCTCCTGGCACTGGTTGAGATATTCCGCCGTCACGCCGAAGCGGCCGGATGCCACCTGCTTGATCTTGGCCGAGGGGTTGTCGCCGTTCGGCTCGGGGAAGAAGTGCTTGGGGTCCTCGCCGCCCTCGCCGCTGTCGGATTTCGCGCCGATCCGGTTCATCGCGACGTTGAGCGCCTTGTGCGCCTCCGGAGAGAGCGCGCCGAGCGACATCCCCGGCGTCACGAAGCGCTTGCGGATCGAGGTGATGCTCTCGACCTCCTCGAGCGGGATCGCCTCGCCCATCGGCTTGAAGGCCAGCAGGTCGCGCAGATGGATCGGCGGGCGCTTGGCCATGCCTTCGGAATACTTCCGCCAGATCTCGGCCGAGTTCTGCGTCACCGCCGCCTGCATCATGTGCATCAGCTGGGCTTCCCAGGCATGCACCTCGCCGCGCCGGCGCGCCTTGTAGAGCCCGCCGATCGGCAGCACGCCGGGGCCCTGGAAGGCCTGCGCATGGATCGCCCGCAGCTTCGCCTCGATGCCCGACATGCCGATGCCGGAGATCCGCGAGGGCATGCCGGGGAAATACTCGACGCAGAGCGCGCGCGAGAGCCCCACCGCCTCGAAGTTGCAGCCGCCGCGATAGGAGGAGATCACCGAGATCCCCATCTTCGACATGATCTTCCGGAGGCCCCAGTCCACCGCCGAGCGGAAATTGGCGATCGCCGCCTCGGCCGGTCCGTCCATCAGGCCGCGCTCGACCCGGTCGATCAGGCTGGCCTCGGCGAGATAGGCGTTGACCGTGGTCGCGCCGACGCCGATCAGCACCGCGAAGTAATGCGGGTCGATGCATTCCGCCGAGCGCACGTTGAGCGAGCAGAAGGTGCGCAGCCCCTGCCGCGTCAGCCAGGACTGGACCGCCGAGGTGGCGAGGATCATCGGCAGCGGGATGCGGTCCTCGCCGACCCCCTCGTCGGTGAGGATCAGGTGGCCGGCGCCGGCGCGCACCGCCTCCTCCGCCTCCGAGCGGATGCGGTCGAGCGCGGCGCGCAGCGCCCCCGGCGCGCTGTCGGCGGCCAGCGTGCAGTCGATCACCCGGTGCTCGTCGCCGAAGGCCCGGCGCAGCACCTCGAACTGGCCGGTGGAGACCACCGGGCTCTCCAGCGTCAGGATCTCGGTCTGCGAGCTGTCCTCGTCGAGCACGTTCTTCAGGTTGCCGAAGCGGGTCTTCAGCGACATCACCCGGTGCTCGCGCAGGCTGTCGATCGGCGGGTTGGTCACCTGCGAGAAGTTCTGCCGGAAGAAGTGGCTGAGCGGGCGGTAGCGGTCGGAGAGCACCGCCGCGGGCGTGTCGTCGCCCATCGAGCCGATCGCCTCCTTGGCCTCCTCGCCCATCGGCGCGAGGATCGCCTCGAGCTCCTCCATGCTGTAGCCGGCCGCGATCTGGCGCCGGCGCAGGTCGCCCGGCTCGAAGGGCTGGCGCTCCGGCTGGCCCTCGAGGCTGTCGGTCATGTCGGTGACGAGGCCTGCCCATTCGGCATAGGGCCGCGCCGCCGCCAGCTCGTCCTTGATCTCGGCATCGCGCAGCAGCCGGCCCTCGGCGAGGTCGATCGCCAGGAGCTGGCCCGGGCCGAGCCGGCCCTTCTCGCGCACCCCGGCCTCGTCCACCGGCACCATGCCGATCTCGGAGCCGGCGATCACCAGCCCGTCGCCGGTGACGACATAGCGCAGCGGCCGCAGCCCGTTGCGGTCGGTGCCGGCGCAGACCCAGCGCCCGTCGGTCATCGCCAGCGCCGCCGGCCCGTCCCAGGGCTCCATCACCGCGTTGGAATAGGCATACATCGCCCGCCAGGCATCCGGCATGTGCGCATCATTCGACCAGCTCTCGGGCACCAGCATGGTCTTGGCCATCGGCGCGTTGCGCCCGGCGCGCACCATCACCTCGAACACCGCGTCGAGCGCCGCCGAGTCGGAGGAGCCGTTGGGCACGATCGGCTTGATGTCCTCGGCGAGATCGCCGAACTCCGCCGCCGCCATGCGGATCTCGTGGCTCTTCATCCAGTTGAGGTTGCCCTTCAGCGTGTTGATCTCGCCGTTGTGCGCGAGCATCCGGAAGGGCTGCGCCAGCCACCATTGCGGGAAGGTGTTGGTGGAATAGCGCTGGTGATAGATCGCGAAGGCCGAGACGAAGCGCTGGTCCTTCAGGTCGGGATAGAACTCGGCCACCTGCTCGGCCAGCATCATGCCCTTGTAGATCACCGAGCGGCAGGACAGCGAGCAGATGTAGCAGCCCTGGATCTGCGCCCGCGCCACCGCCTTCTCGATGCGCCGGCGGATCACGTAGAGCTCGCGCTCGAAGGTGTCCTCCGGCACGCCCTTGGTGTTGGCGATCAGGATCTGCTCGATCTCGGGGCGCGTCGCGTTGGCCTTGTGCCCGAGCACGCGGATGTTCACCGGCACCTGGCGCCAGCCATAGATGCCGTAGCCGAGGCGCAGCACCTCGGTCTCGACGATGGTCCGCGCCGTCTCCTGCGCCGCAAAATCGGTGCGCGGCAGGAACACCTGCCCGACGGCCAGCCGGCCCTCGTTCGGCTCGTGGCCGGTGCGGCGGATCTGGTCGTGGAAGAAGCCGGTGGGAATCTGCACATGGATGCCGGCGCCGTCGCCGGTCTTGCCGTCGGCATCCACCGCGCCGCGGTGCCAGATCGCCTGCAGCGCCGCGATGCCGTGCTCGACCACCGAGCGCCGCGGCCGGCCGTCGACCGAGGCGACGAAGCCGACGCCGCAGGAGGCGTGCTCCTCCTCCGGCAGATACATGCCCTCCGCGGCGAGACGGTCGCGGGCGGCCTCGTAGGCGGCGGGCTGGAAACCCCGGGGGTCCTGGCGCTCGGTCATTGGCTTTCCTCCTCGGCGCGCGGGCCCTCGCCCTGCGCGGCCATGTATTCGGCGATCAGCTCGGCTCCGGTCCTGCGCGGGCGGTCCCCGGCGAAGGCGTAGAACTCCGGCTTCTCGTCCACGAAGACCTCCATGCCGAAGGACGGCTCGCCGAGCCCGTCCAGCGTGAAGGGGTTGATCAGCGTCTCGCCGGTCTCGACGAAGCGGTAGAACAGCGCGGTGCCGCAGGCGGCGCAGAAGCCGCGCTCGGCATGCTCCGAGGAGCGGTAGACCGCCGGCGCGGTGCCCTGCCACGCGATGCCCTCGGCCTTCGCCGCGAAATACGGCCCGGCGGCCCAGCGCCGGCAGATCGCGCAGTGGCAGGCATCCACCTCGTCGACCGCCCCGGTCTCGAAGCGCACCGCGCCGCAGAGACAGCGTCCCGTCATCCGGCTCATGTCCCATCCTCCCTCAGGCACTCCGCCGCGGTCAGGCGCGGCGCGTCGTCGGTGAAGTCGTACCAGCCCGGGCGGTCGTCCACCCAGACATGCCGGGCGATGCGGTGCGCGGTGCCCTCGGGCAGCGCCGCGGCGCTCACCGCCCAGTCGCCGGGGTCGCCCGGACGGCGCCAGAACAGGCTGCTGCCGCAATGGCTGCAGAAGCCCCGCTCGCCCGTCTCCGAGCTGCGGTACCAGGCCAGCGCCGCGCCCTCGGCCAGCGCCACCCCGCCGGCGAAATGCACCGGCATGAACGGCCCGCCGCCGGACCAGCGCCGGCACTGCCCGCAATGGCAGGGGGTCACCCCGCCCGGCGCGCCCCGCCCCTCGAAGCGCACCGCGCCGCAGAGGCACCGCCCCCGGAGCCCGGCCACGGCGCTACTCCGCGGCGATGGCGGGCCGCGCCACGCCGAGCTGCGCCGCGATCGCGTCCGCCGCCTCGCAGCCGTCGCGGATCGCCCAGACCACCAGCGAGGCGCCGCGGACGATGTCGCCCGCCGCATAGACCCCGGCCAGCGAGGTCTCGTGGGTGCGGAAATCCGCCTTGATCGTGCCCCAGCGCGAGACCTCGAGCCCCTGCACGCCCCAGAGCCGCACGAGATCCTCGGGCTCGAAGCCGAGCGCCTCGATGGCCAGCTCGCAGGGCTCGGTGAAATCCGAGCCGGCGACCTCCTCCGGCGTCTGCCGGCCGGTGACATCGGCCGCGCCGAGCGCCATCCGCACCGCCTTGACGCCGCTCACCCGGTCCTCGCCGAGGAAGCCCTTGGGCGCCGAGAGCCAGACGAACTCGACGCCCTCCTCCTCGGCATTGGCGACCTCGCGCTGCGAGCCCGGCATGTTCGCCCGGTCGCGCCGATAGAGGCACTTCACCGATTTCGCGCCCTGGCGGATCGCGGTGCGCACGCAGT
This sequence comes from Paralimibaculum aggregatum, assembly GCF_030270585.1. Lineage (GTDB taxonomy): Bacteria > Pseudomonadota > Alphaproteobacteria > Rhodobacterales > Rhodobacteraceae > Thermohalobaculum > Thermohalobaculum aggregatum. The sequence goes on along the minus strand of NZ_BSYI01000046.1, from coordinate 13,110 downwards.
CCATCGCGGTGTCGCCGCCGCCGATCACCACCACGCGCTTGCCCTCGGCATTCAGCGTGCCGTCGGCGAAGGCGGGCACATCGTCGCCGAAGCCGACCCGGTTGGAGGCGGTCAGGTAGTCGAGCGCCGGCACGATCCCGCCGAGCCCCGAGCCCGGCGCCTTCAGCTCGCGCGCCTTGTAGACGCCGGTGCCGATCAGCACCGCGTCATGCGCCGCGCGGATCGCCTCGAAGCTGATGTCGCGGCCGACATCGCAGTTCATGCGGAAGCTGATGCCGGCCGCCTCGAGCTGGCGGTTGCGCCGCTCGACCACGTGCTTCTCCAGCTTGAAGCCGGGAATGCCGTAGATCAGCAGCCCGCCGGAGCGGTCGTAGCGGTCGTAGATCGTCACCTGGAAGCCCATGCGCCGCAGCCGGTCCGCCGCCGCCAGCCCGGCCGGACCGGCGCCGATGATGCCGACCGATTCGGGGCGCTCGGCGCGCGGCGCGATCGGCGCGACCCAGCCCTCCTCCCAGGCGGTGTCGGTGATGTATTTCTCCACCGCGCCGATGGTCACCGTGCCGTGGCCCGACTGCTCGATCACGCAGGAGCCCTCGCAGAGCCGGTCCTGCGGGCAGATCCGGCCGCAGATCTCCGGGAAGGTGTTGGTCGCCTGCGAGACCTCGTAGGCCTCCTTCAGCCGGCCCTCGGCGGTCAGCTTCAGCCAGTCCGGGATGTTGTTGTGCAGCGGGCAGTGGGTCTGGCAGAACGGCACGCCGCACTGGCTGCAGCGGCTGGCCTGCTCGGCCGCCTTGGCCGCGGCAAACTCGCGATAGATCTCGCCGAAATCATGGGCGCGCTCCTGCGCCGCACGTTTTTCGGGCATCTCGCGCGACTGCGAGACGAATTTCAGCATCTTCTGGGCCATGACGTCTCCCCCGGGGGCCGCAATGGGGCCTTGATTCCGCACCATGACGCCCGGAGGCGGCTTGCCCGCATCCGGCGCTTCCCTCGCTGCTTACCGCAGGGCGCGCGGCAAATAAAGGCAAAAAGACTGACCCATTTCCGGCAAGATATGGAATTTCCGAGGGGTGCGGCGGAATGCGCAGCCGATATGCGGAATGGGCGTGCGATTTTACGTCAGCATTGCTGCCGTATTTCAACGATCAAATCGAGGATTTGCCCACGGTGCGCACGAATCACCCGGAAACAAGGTCCGATCCGGACCCAATCGCCGCCGGCACCCCGCGCGCATATTCCCGCTTTCCCTGGACGGTGCCCTCAGAGTAGGCCAAAGGCGCAATCCAGCCAAGAGGTTCCCCTGATGTCCGCCTTCGACCTCGTCATGCTCGCGCTGATCCAGGGGATCACCGAGTTCCTGCCGGTCTCCTCCTCGGGGCACCTGGCGCTGTGGCCGCTGCTGACCAGCCGCGCCGACCAGGGCGTGACGATGGATGTCGCGGTGCATCTCGGCACGCTGGTCGCGGTCTGCGCCTATTTCCGCGGCGATGTCGGCCGGGTCGCCGTCGGCGCCGGGCATATCCTCGGCGGGCGCCCCGCCACCGCCGAGGCCCGGCTCGCCTGGCTGCTGGCCCTCGCCACGGTGCCGGCGGTGGTCGCCGGGCTGGCGCTGAAGCTCGCCGGCGCCATGGAGGCGCTGCGCAGCATCGAGGTGATCGGCTGGACGACGCTGACCGGCGGCATCCTGCTCTGGCTCGCCGACCGGCTCGGCCGCGAGACCCGCGACGGCGCGGCATGGACCTGGCGCGATGCCGGGCTGATGGGGCTGGCGCAGGCGCTGGCGCTGATCCCCGGCACCTCGCGCTCCGGCGCCTGCATGACCATGGCCCGCGCCCTCGGCTATCGCCGCGACGAGGCGGCGCGGCTGGCGCTGCTGATGGCGGTGCCGACGATCCTCGCCGCCGGCACGGTGGAAACCGCGGGCCTGGTGGCCGGCGGCAACCTGCGGCTCGGCGCGGATTTCGCCATCGGCGCGGCGCTGGCGGGGCTCGCCGCCTGGGCGGCGCTGGCGGTGATGATGCGGATGTTCCGCGGCAGCTGGACCATGGCGCCCTTCGCGCTCTACCGGCTCGCGCTGGGGCTGGGGCTGCTCGCCCTCGCCTATGCCTGAGCGCCTATGCCTGAGCGCCGATGGCTGCTATGGTCCGCCCCTGCAACCGGATTGGGGAATTTCGATGGACGCGCAGACGCAGCGGATCGTGACGGTTCTGGTCTTCGGGCTGGTGGTGGGCTGGCTGGCGAGCTTCATCGTCGGCGGCGGCAACCTGATCGCCTACATCATCTGGGGCGTGCTCGGCTCGGCGCTCGCCGGATGGGCGGTGCCGGCGGCGGGGATCAAGGTGAACCTCGGCCACCCGATCGTCACCAACATCGTGCTCTCGGTGGCCGGCGCCATCGTGCTGGTCCTGGTCGGCCGGTTCATCTTCTGACCTTCTGACCGGCCGCGGGGGGTGCGCCCCCTGCCCTCACTGGTCCTGCGCGCGGCGGCTCTCGGTCAGCGAGGCATACTGGCCATAGGGCCGGTAGGCGTAGAGATAGCTGTCGATGATGCCTTCCGGCGCCTCCGGCTCGATGCCGAGCTCGGCAAAGCCGCGGGCGCCCTCGGCCACCACGTTGTCGCGCTCGAGCAGCAGCACCTGGTCGCGGGTCAGCGGCGGGTCCGGCAGCATGCCCAGCATGCTGCCCTGCAGCCGGGCCATCCAGAACGGCATGTCGATCACCAGCCGGCGGCGCCGGATCGCGTGGAGCATCATGTCGATCAGCGCGCGGAAGGTGTAGATGTTGGGCCCGCCGAGCTCGTAGACGCCGGGCTGCGCGCCGCCGGTGGCCACGCGCATCGTCGCCTCGGCGACATCCTGCACCCAGACCGGCTGGAAGCGCGTCGCGCCGCCGACGATCGGCAGCACCGGCATCAGCCGCGCCATCTTGGCGAAACGGTTGAAGAACTGGTCCTCGGTGCCGAAGATGATCGAGGGGCGGAGGATCGTGGCATTCGCCATCGCCTCGCGCACCGCGGCCTCGCCGGCGGCCTTGCTGCGGGCGTATTCGGAGGGGCTCTCCGGGTCGGCGCCGATCGCGGAGATCTGCACGATGCGGGTCGCGCCGGCCGCGGCGGCCAGCCGCGCGACGCGGGCGGCGCCCTCGGCCTGGGTGGCCGCGAAGCTGTTCTTGCCCGATTCGAAGAGCACGCCGACGCAGTTGATCACCACCTGCGCGCCGGCGACGATTCGCGCGATCGAGGCATCGTCGCGGATGTTGCACTGGATCGGCTCGACCTGGCCGACAACGCCGTAGGGCCGGACGAAATGCGCCTCGTGCGGGCGGCGGCAGCCCACGCGGACCCGCCAGCCCTCGCGCGCCATCGCCTGGACGATGTAGCGCCCGACGAAGCCCGAGCCGCCGATCACGGTCACGATCGGTGCGTCCGTCATCGCCATCACCATCCTTGCGTCTCCTTGTTCCTTCCCTCGTCACCTGACTAAGGGTGCAGCCGGATGCGGGCAAGCGCAAATCATCGCAACCGTGAGGTAAATCACTTGTCCGGCACGAGAATTGCTGGTCACTTGATTTGACCAAGTGACGTATTGGTCAAATCAGTATCCATCCGCGCGCCGAAAATGCCAGTCGAGACCGCCGGAGGGGCGCGCCGGCGCGGTCCGGCGGCGGCGGCTGGCGCGCCGCCCGGCCGCGGACGGAAATAACAGGTCACTGCCCCCGTTGACAGGTCCTCGGCGGGGGCTTAGATGACGCCCCACGCCGCAAGGCGTACCAAGCATCCGTGCCCAGGTGGCGGAATTGGTAGACGCGCTAGCTTCAGGTGCTAGTGCCCGTATGGGCGTGGAAGTTCGAGTCTTCTCCTGGGCACCATTCCGCTGCGGCGGTCCTCAAGTCAGGTCGCTGCACGAGGAATAATGATGACGGTCACGCTCCACGAAGGCGATCTGCCGGACGGACTGGATCTCGGCACAATCGTCGCGATCGACACCGAGACGATGGGGCTGATCCCCCATCGCGACCGGCTCTGTCTCGTCCAGCTCTCGGCCGGCGACGGCACGGCGCATCTCGTGCAGATCGGCAACGGCCAGCGCGACGCACCGAATCTCGCCCGCCTGATCGCCGATCCGGGCATCCTCAAGCTCTTCCATTTCGGTCGCTTCGACATCGCGGTGCTCGCCAATGCGCTCGGCGCGGTGGCCCGCCCGGTCTACTGCACCAAGATCGCCTCGAAGCTGACCCGCACCTTCACCGACCGCCACGGCCTGCGCAATCTCTGCCAGGAGCTGATCGGCGTCGACATCTCCAAGCAGCAGCAGAGCTCGGACTGGGGCGCGCCGCTGCTGTCCCAGGCGCAGCTCGACTATGCCGCCTCGGACGTGCTCTACCTGCACCGGCTGCGCGAGGTGCTCGATGGCCGCCTCGCCCGCGAGGGCCGCACCGAGCTGGCCGCCGCCTGCTTCCGTTTCCTGCCCGACCGGGCGATGCTCGACCTCGCCGGCTGGCCGGAGCACGACATCTTCGAACACTGAGGGCGGCGCGATGTGCCCCGCAGAGAATCTCCCCCCCGATTCCGCCCCCGTCTCCGGCGGCGAGGCCGCCGCGTCGCCGGCCGCCGATCCGCGCGCCGCGGCCGAGGCGCTGGCCGCCGGCCGCCGGGTGCTGCGACTCGAGGCCGATGCGCTCGCCGCCTATGCCGAGGGGCTGGATGCCAGCTTTGCCGAGGCGGTGGCGCTGATGTTCGCCGCGCGCGGGCGGGTGATCGTCTCCGGCATGGGCAAGTCGGGCCATGTGGCGCGCAAGATCGCGGCGACGCTGGCCTCCACCGGCACCCCGGCGCAGTTCGTGCATCCGGCCGAGGCGAGCCACGGCGATCTCGGCATGATCACCCGCGACGACGTGGCGCTGGTGCTGTCTAACTCCGGCGAGACCCGCGAGCTGGCCGACATCATCGCGCATACCCGGCGCTTCTCGATCCCGCTGATCGGCATCGCCGGGCGGCCGGGCTCGACCCTGCTGAGCGCCGCCGACGTGGCGCTGGTGCTGCCGAAGGCGCCGGAGGCCTGCCCGAACGGGCTGGCGCCGACCACCTCGACCACCATGTCGATCGCCATCGGCGACGCGCTGGCGGTGGCGCTGATGGAGCGCCGGGTGTTCACCCGCGAGCATTACGCCCTGCTGCATCCCGGCGGCTCGCTCGGGGCGCGGCTGCTCAAGGTGGCCGATCTCATGCATCGCGGCGCCGAGCTGCCGCTGGTGGCCGAGGAGACCTCGATGCGCGAGGCGCTGGTGGAGATGACCGCCAAGAGCTTCGGCATCACCGGCGTCACCGATGCCCAGGGCCGGCTCACCGGGGTGATCACCGATGGCGACCTGCGCCGCAACATGGAGGGGCTGCTGGAGCGCCGCGCCGGCGAGGTGGCGACCCGCAACCCGCGCGTGATCGGCGCCGATGCGCTGGCCTCCGAGGCGCTGGCGCTGATGAACGGCGCGCGGCCGACGCTCTGCCTCTTCGTGCTCTCGCCCGGCGCCGCGGTGCCGGCGCGCCCGGTCGGCCTCGTGCATGTGCATGACTGCCTGCGCGCCGGCGTCGATGCCGGGACCGAGGGCGGCGCGCCGCCCGGCGGCGGGCGCGGCGGCGGCGGGGCCGCATGAGCCTGCGCGACGATCCGGCCCCGGTCCGGCGGACCGGGAACGCCCAGCGCGCGGCGGTGTCGCGCTACTCGCGCCGGGTGCGCTGGATGAAGATCGTGCTGCCGGTGGTGGCGCTGGCGCTGATCGGCACCATATTCCTCGCAGGCCGCCGGCTCGACCAGGCGCAGTCGCTGCTCTCGCCGGAAGAGATCGCGGCGCTCTCGGCCGGGCTGCGGCTGGAGAACCCGCGCATCGCGGGGCGCACGGAATCGGGCGAGCCCTTCATCCTGCAGGCGCTCTGGGCCGAGCCCGAGAGCGCGATGCCGGACCGGATCTCGCTGGAGCGCCCGCGCGGCGAGGTGACCCTGGCCGACGGGCGGCTGCTGACCGGGCGCGCGGCCACCGGGCTGCTGGAGCGCGGCGAGGGGCGGATGTGGCTCGAGAACGGGGTGACGCTGGAGACCTCCGACGGCTACCGGTTCGAGACCGAACGGCTGAAGGTGCTGCTCGGCACCCGCGAGGCGGAGGCCCCCGGGCCGGTGCAGGGCGAGGGCCCGCGCGGCTCGATCGAGGCCGGCACCATGCAGATCACCTCCGAGCCCACCGGGGGCGGCGCCCGGGGGGCGGCCAGAATCGTCTTTCAAGACCGGGTGCGCGTGGTATTCATTCCGAACACGCCGGCCGCCGATGCGGCCGATGCGGGTGCGAGTTCGACCGAGGAGGGAAGTCCGTGATCTCGAGAGCCAGTGTTACCGCCGCGGTCCTGCTCGCCCTCCTTGCCGCAGGCCCCGCGCCGGCGCAGGAGGCAAAGCCCTTCGGCGGCTTCAAGCACGACAATTCCGAGCCGATCGAGGTCACCTCCGACAGCCTCGAGGTGCGCGAGGCGGAATCGATCGCGATCTTCACCGGCTCGGTGGTGGCCGGCCAGGGCACGCTGCGGCTCAACGCCAACCGGGTCACCGTGCTGTTCGACCCCGACTCGCAGGACAGCGAGACCGGGGCGATCCGCAACATGAAGGCCGAGGGCGACGTGTTCCTCTCCAACGGCGCCGAGACCGCCGAGGGCAAGTTCGCCGAATACGACGTCGCCCAGGGGCTGATGTTCCTGCGCGGCGACGTGATCCTGACCCAGGGCGCCAACGTGATCGCCGGCGAGACCCTGCGCATCGACCTCAACACCGGGGTCGCCAAGATGCTCGGCCAGCGCACCGCGGCGAGCGGCGGCGATGCCGGCGGCGAGGGGCGCATCCGGATGCGCCTGGTGCCCGCCTCCGGCAAGGACCAGGGCTCCAATTGAGGCGCTCGATGCTGCATTCGCTGCGCCCGGTGCAGCCGGGGCTCGTGGTCACCGGGCTCGGCAAGGCCTACAAGCGCCGCCCGGTGGTGCGCAACGTCTCGCTGACGCTGACCCGCGGCGAGGCGGTCGGGCTGCTCGGCCCCAACGGCGCCGGCAAGACCACCTGCTTCTACATGATCGTCGGCCTGGTGCCCTGCGACACCGGCTCGATCCATATCGACGGCATCGAGGCGAGCAGCCTGCCGATGTATCGCCGCGCCCGGCTCGGCCTCGGCTATCTGCCGCAGGAGGCCTCGATCTTCCGCGGGCTGACCGTGGAGGACAACCTGAAGGCGGTGCTGGAGATCGACGAGCCGGACCGGCGCGCCCGCGCCCGCCGGGTCGACGAGCTGCTCGGCGAGTTCTCGATCACGCATCTGCGCCGGGCGCCGGCCTCCTCGCTCTCGGGCGGCGAGCGGCGCCGGGTGGAGATCGCCCGCTGCCTCGCCACCAACCCCTCCTACGTGCTGCTGGACGAGCCCTTCGCCGGCATCGACCCGATCGCCGTCGGCGACATCCGCGACCTCGTCGGCCACCTCAAGGAGCGCGACATCGGGCTGCTGATCACCGATCACAATGTTCGCGAAACGCTGGAAATCATTGACCGGGCATACATCTTGCATGATGGTAATGTCCTGATGAGCGGGACGCCCGATCAGGTCGTGCAGGACGCCAATGTCCGGCGCGTCTATCTCGGCGAAGGCTTTCGGATTTAGTAATCTCGGACGGGCAGTGTGAGGCCCTGACGGGAACTGGGAGCGGGTGCGGCGCGGCATGCGTCGGCCCGTGAGAACGGGGAAGCCATGGGAGCGGGACTGCGCCTCGAGCTGCGGCAGAGCCAGCAGCTTGTGATGACACCCCAGCTGCAGCAGGCGATCAAGCTGCTGCAGATGTCGAGCTTCGAGCTCGGCGCCTTCGTGACGGAGGAGATCGAGCGCAATCCGCTTCTGGTTGCCGAGGGGCCGGAGGGCGGCCCGGCCGATGCCCCGGCCGACCCGGCGCCCGAGACCGGCGCGCCGCTCGATGGCGCGGCGGAGGCGCCGGCCGACAGCCGCGTCACCGCCGAGGGCGATCACGCGCTGGCCGAGGAGACCTTCGACACCGGCAGCGAGAACCTGTTCGACCGCGATGCCAGCGGCGGCGATCCGGCGCCGCTGCCCGGCGAGGGCGCGCAGCGGCTGACCCGCCAGGCGGCGGAGGCCGAGGGGGCCGACGGTTTCGAGGCCCGGCTGACCCGGCCCGACACGCTGCGCGAGCACCTGCTGGCCCAGCTCGGCCTGATGCGCGCCGAGGCGCCGGTCTTGGCGCTGGCCCGGCTGCTGGTCGAGGAGCTCGACGAGGCCGGCTACCTGCGCACCGACCTGGCGCAGCTCGCCGAGCGGCTCGGCACCGGGCCGGCGGCGCTGGAGGCGGCGCTGGCGCTCGTGCAGCGCTGCGAGCCGGCCGGTGTCGGCGCCCGCGATCTCGGCGAATGCCTGGCGCTGCAGCTCGCCGAGCGCGACCGGCTCGACCCCGCCATGCAGCGCCTGCTCGGGCATCTCGACCTGCTGGCCCGCGGCCAGGTGGAGAAGCTCTGCAAGCTCTGCGCGGTCGATGCCGAGGACCTTGCCGACATGCTGGCCGACATCCGCCGGCTCGACCCGCGCCCCGGCCGCGGCTTCGGCGAGGCCGAGCCGGAGACGGTGATTCCCGACGTCTTCGTGCGCCCCACCGGCTGGGGCGGCTGGAGCGTCGAGCTCAACGCCGAGGCCCTGCCGCGGGTGCTGATCGACCGGCGCTATGCCGCCGAGCTGGCCCGCGGCGGCGCGCAGACCCGCGAGTTCCTCACCGCCTGCCGCGAGAACGCCAACTGGCTGGTCAAGAGCCTCGACCAGCGCGCCCGCACCATCCTCAAGGTGGCGCAGGAGATCGTGCGCCACCAGGAGGGCTTCTTCGAGAAGGGCCCGGCCGGGCTGAAGCCGCTCAGCCTGAAGATGGTGGCGGACGCCATCAAGATGCACGAATCGACCGTCAGCCGCGTCACCTCGAACAAGTACATGGCGACCGAGCGCGGCATCGTCGAGCTGAAGTTCTTCTTCACCAACGCGGTCGGCGGCGGCGGCGAGGGCGACGCGCATTCGGCCGAGTCGATCCGCACCCGGCTGCGCGCGCTGGTCGCCGCGGAAACCGCCGGAACCGTGCTGTCGGACGATCGCATCGTCGAGATCCTGCAGGGCGAGGGCATCGAGATCGCCCGGCGCACGGTGGCAAAATACCGCAACGCCATGGGGATTCCCTCGTCGGTCGCGCGGCGCCAGCAACTTGCGCTGAAGGGCGTGGGCCAGGAGGCCGGGGCCTAGTGCCTTTCCCTCGCCACAGTTGATCTGCTAGCTTGACGGGCTACCGCGCGCGCCATATGGCGGGTCCCTCCGCCAGACAGGCCCGCGTCCGCGACCGGGCGAGCCACGCCCGAGACATCGCACAGGAGGGTGAATGCACACCAAGATCTCTGGAAAGCACATCGATATCGGAGACGCGCTGCGGACCCATGTCGAGGATCGGCTGAACGAGGCCGCCTTCAAGTATTTCGACCGCCCGGTTGACGCCGCGGTCGTGTTCTCGCGGGACGGCCACGGCTACAAATGCGATTCGTCGGTGCATCTGCCGACCGGCCTGACCGCCAAGGCGCAGGGCAGCCACGGCGAGATCTATGCCGCCTTCGAGGCGTCCGCGGAACGCATCGAGAAGCAGCTCCGCCGGCACAAGCGCCGGCTGAAGGATCATCACCAGCGCCGCGAGAACCCGATCGAGGCGATCGAGGCCCAGGCCTATGTGCTCGCCCGCCACGAGGACGAGGCGGAGGAGACCGGGGCCGGCGATCACGGCGCCGAGGCCGAGGGCGCGAACGGCGCCGAGAACGGCCTGCAGCCGGTGATCGTCGCCGAGATGAAGACCGACATCCAGACCCTCAGCGTGGGCGAGGCGGTGCTGCAGATGGAGCTTGCGCATGCGCCGTTCCTGATGTTCAAGAACGACGCCAATGGACGACTGAACATCGTTTTCCAGCGTGACGACGGCAATATCGGTTGGGTAGACCCGGCCATCGTCGCGGACAACTGAAGAGACCGGCTCCGCCGGTCCCGAACAGGACGGTCATCATGGAACTCGCCGATCTCGTCGCCAAGAGCGCGATCCTCCCGAGCCTCAAGGTGAGCAGCAAGAAGCAGCTGTTCCAGGAAATCGCCAATCGTGCGGCCGATGCCTACAAGCTGAAGCCGCGCGACGTGATCGCCGGGCTGACCGCGCGCGAGCAGCTCGGCTCCACCGCCATGGGCGACGGGGTGGCGATCCCGCATGCCCGCATCGCCGGGCTCGACCATATCGTCGGGCTGTTCGCGCGGCTCGACCGGCCGGTGGATTTCGACGCCATGGACGGCCGCGGCGTCGACCTGGTCTTCGTCCTTCTGGCGCCCGAGGAATCGGGCGCCGACCATCTCCGGGCGCTGGCCCGGGTCTCGCGCCTGCTGCGCTCCGGCGAGGTCTGCGAGAAGCTGCGCGAGACCGCCAAGGGCGAGGCGCTCTATGCGCTGATCACCGAGCCCATGGCCTCCCGCGCCGCCTGACGCCGCGCCAGGCGTCTCCCCCTCACCCGCCGCGCCGCCCCACCCTGCCGCCCGCCACGGACGGCAGGAGACGGCTGTAGTCACGCAGGGGCTCCCGCTTTCGGATCATCCCCCGGCCCGCACCACACGCCGCACCGCGTTCCGCCGCCAGCCCCCGGCGCGGGCGCAGGCATTCTCCGCCCGGAGCGCCTTCGCAGCGCCTCCGCGCCCGGCGGCGACTTTGCAAGCCGGCAGGTGGCCCGGAGATCGCGTCCGGGTCGGCGTGCTCGGGCGCCAGCGCACCGAATTCGGAAGACTGTGCCCGCGCCGCCCGACGCTTCGCCGGCAGCGCCTCCCCCCAACCGCCGCGCCGCCCCTCCCTGCCGGCCGTCACGGACCGGAAGGGGCGGCCGCAATCACGCAGGGGTTTCCGCTTTCGGATCATCCCCCGGATCGCATCGCACGCCGCACCGCGTTCCGCCGCCGGTGCCCAACGCCCGGCGCGGGCCTCCTCCGCCCGAAGCGCCTCCGCGCCCGGCGGAGACTTTGCGAGCCGGCAGGTGGCCCGGAGTTCGCGTCCAGGTCGGCGTGCTCAGGCGCCAGCGCACCGAATTCGGAAGACTGTGCCAGCGCCGCTCGACGCTTCGCCGGGAGCGCCTCCCCCCAACCGCCGCGCCGATCCTCCCTGCCGGCCGTCACGGACGGCAGGGGACGGGGCGATCACGCAGGGGCTTCCGCTATCGGCTCATCCGCCGGATCCCATCGCACGCCACGCCGCCTTCCGCCGCCGGCGCCCGCGCGGGCACGGGCATTCTCCGCCCGCAGCGCATCCGCACCCGGCGGTACCTGTGCCAGGCAGGCAGGTGGGCCGGAGATCGCATCTGGCGCCGGCGCTCCCGGCCCGCGCCGCCTGACGCTGCGCCGGGAGCGCCTCCCCCCAACCGCCGCGCCGCCCCTCCCTGCCGGCCGTCACGAACGGCAGGGGACGGCTGCGATTACACAGGGGCTTCCGCTTTCGGATCATCCGCCGGATCCCATCGCGCGCCGCGCCGCCTTCCGCCGCCAGCGCCCGGCGCCCGGTGCCCGACGCCCGGCGCGGGCACGGGCATTCTCCGCCCGGAACTCCCCCTCGTCCGGCGCCACCTGTGCCGGGCCAAAAGGTGAGCCGGAGATCGCGTCCGCCCCCGACACGCCCGGCCCGCGCCGCCTGACGCTGCGCCGGGAGCGCCTCCCCCAACCGCCGCGCCGATCCTCCCTGCCGGCCGTCACGGACGGCGGGGGACGGGGCGATCACGCAGGGGCCATTGCGTTCGGGTCCTGCGCCGGATCGCATCGCACGCTGCGCCGATCCTGCCTGTCGGCCGTCACGGACGGCAGGGGACGCGGACGATCACGCAGGGGCTTCCGCTTTCGGATCATCCGCCGGATCGCATCACGCGCCGCGCCGCGTTCCGCCGCCGGCGCCCGGCGCGGGCATTCTCCGCCCGATGCGGATCCGTGCCCGGCAGCACCTGTGCCTGGCCGAAAGGTGGGGGCGGGAACGCATTCGGGGCCGGCAGGCCCAGTCCCCACAGAGCTTCCGGCCCTGCGCAGAGCGTCGCCAGAGCGGCCCACTGCGAGGGGAATCGTGCGGAACCGCATCGTCAGCGGCAGTCGGCTTGGGGGGCCGACCACCGCCGATCGCCGCCGCCGCCGTGAACCCACTCCAGGCAACGCGCCGGGCGCCGCCAACGGACCCCACACCAGTGCCGCACGCCAGCGCACGGCGGCACAGCCGCATGGCCATGCCCCGAGGCTGTGCGCCGGGTCACCCGCAAATCTACGCTGCATCAGCATCCCGCGGCTGTGCGCTGCGTCGTCGGCCTGCGGCAGTGGCCCAATGTGGGCGCCTCGCGGCGGGGCCTCATGGCTGTTCCCCACGCCAGCGCCCCGCGGATGCGCGCCCCGTCACCGGCCTGCGGGAAGGGTCCCATGTGGGCGCCTCGCGGCGGGGCCTCATGGTTGTTTCCCACGCCGGCGCCCTGCGGCTGCGCACCCTCGTCATCGGCCTGTGGCAGTGGCCCATGTGGGCGCCCGGCGGCAGGGTCTCATGGCCGTTGCCCGCGGCGGTGCCCCGCGGCATCGGCCTGCGGCAGTGCCCTATGTGAGCGCCTCGCGGCGGGGTCTGATGGCTGTTCCCCGTTTCAGCGCACCGCGGCATGGCCTCGTGGCTGTTCCCCGCGTCGGCGCATCACGGCATCGGCCTGCGGCAGTGACCCATGTGAGCGCGCCGCGGCGGGGCCTCATGGCCTTTCCCGCGCCGGCGCCCCGCGGCGGCGCACCCCGTCGGCCTGCGGTAGTGGCCCCATATGGGCGCCCCGCATGAGCGCGGCCGGCGGCAGGGTCTCATGGCCGTTGCCCGCGGCAGGGTCCCGTGTGGGCGCCCTGCATGAGCGCCCGGCGGCAGCGCCTCGTTGGGGCGCCGCGTGTCCGGGCGCCATGTCAGCACCTCGCGGCGGGACCGCGCGGCAGGGCCGGTGCCAGTGGCCCGCGGCGGGGCCGGTGTCGGTGGCCCGCGGCGGGGCC
>NZ_BSYI01000045.1 GCF_030270585.1 Paralimibaculum aggregatum | reverse complement strand
TAGGCTCGCCCGGATCACCTGCCGGGCAGAATTTCCGTTTCCCGTCAGCTAGCCGGAGCCGGCGGCGGCAGGCAAGCGGCGCGCATGTCGCGCATCCCGGCTGCCCGGTTCCGCAGTCCCGCCCGGCAATAAGGCCGCACGCGCCATCTTTATGCCAAACTTGTCGGCAAAGTTGCAGGTGTCCGAAGGATTCGTCGGGCGCGTTGTGTACCCGGGCGGTATCGAATCGAACTCTTCGAGGGTTGGCCCGGAACGTGCATGGCAGGAGTGCGGATGTCCATGGGTGGGGCATCGGGAGATGGGGCCGGCGTTTGCAGGCGCCGGCGCTTCCGCGCGGGAAACCGCGCATTCGACGTTTGGGCCTTGCGCTTCGGACGTCGGTGTCGCAGCCTCACGCTGCGGGATGCGAGGGTGAGACAGGGTCGCAAGATGCGACCAGGGGCAGCAGTCTTTCCCGATTTGCATTCGCAGCGTGAGTTTCGAGCACCGGCGTCAGTGACCGGGGGTGACGTCGCGAGCGACGGGTGAACGGGCGAGGGCCCGGTGATATTGGGGAGACAACCAATGACGACCAGCAGCACGGGACAGGTGATCGGTCAGGCCGGCGTGCTTGATGTCGCGCAGTCCAATTCGAACGAGTGGCATTACATCGCGTTCGATCAGTCGATCCGCAACCCGGTGGTCGTCCTGATGGTCAACACGACCAACAGCAGCCACCCGGTGGTGATGCGGGCCGACGGGATCAACGACGACGGCTTCTATTTCCAGATCGACGAGTGGGAATACCAGAACGGCGCGCATCCGGTGGAGAGCATCTCCTGGATGGCGGTCGCCGAGGGCATCCACACGCTCGAGGACGGCTCCACCATCGTCGCCGAGAATTTCACCGTCTCCGACAGCTTCACCGAGATCAGCTTCGACAGCGGCTTCGACGGCAGCCACAGCTTCTCCGCGGCGCCGATCGTGCTGGCCCAGACGGTCACCACGAATGACGAGGACGCCGTCACCACCCGCCTGCGCAACATCGACAGCGACAGCTTCGAGATCAAGCTGCAGGGCGAGGAGGCGCACACCGCGCACGGCAACGAGACCGTCTCGGTGATCGCGATCGATCCGGGCGCCGGCGCCAATGCCGGCAGCACCGGCGACACCGTCACCCACAACGAGCACGAGATCACCTTCGACAACGGCGTCTCGGGCAATGTGGTGTTCTTCGCGCAGATGCAGTCGACCGATGGCGGCGACACCGCGACCGTGCGGGCCTCCTATGTCGATGGCTCCGGCGCCACCGTCTATGTCGAGGAAGAGCAGTCGAAGAACGACGAGACCAGCCACACCTCCGAGGAGGTCGGCTATCTCGCGCTCGAGGCCGGCGCGCTGCTGGCCAGCATGAGCATCGCGCTCGAGGGCGACAGCGCGGGCGTCAGCTACTACGAGAATCTCTACGACGCGGGCCTGGCGGATCTCGCCTCCGACCTCGACAGCGGCCTCGACGCGACCACCGTGCTGCTCGCCGATTTCGACAACAACGACCGCAGCGAGATTGCCTACGAGACCGGCTATCACACCGAGTACGACACGCTCGTCGGCAACAAGAAGAACGCGGTGAGCGAGTTCGTCGCGGCGCAGCTCGATGGCGCCGCCGGCCGGATCAACTTCGAGATCCAGGCCGAGGGCGGCGGCCACGAGGCCCAGGGCCACCAGTATGAGGACTGGTTCGCTGTCGAGATCAACACCGGCTCCGGCTGGGAGCGGATCGACACCTTCTACGCGACCGACTGGATCGACGGGAAGCAGGTCTTCACCGGCAGCAGCGGTCGCAGCTTCATCCAGGACAGCTACACCACGCTGAGCTACGACATCGAGGCTGGCAACGACAGCGTGCAGCTGCGCTTCAAGTCGCACAGCACCGCCGCCTCCGAGGTCTGGCGGGTCGACAACGTGGCGGTCGAGGCGCTGAACTCCAGCACCGGCGTCGCCTCCGAGAACACGCCCACCGATCCGGGCACCGCCACCACGAACAGCACCACGACCGAGGTGGATGCGGTCGACGATGACCTGATCGTCTCGGCCAGCGAGGCCGCCGGCGATGTCGATCTCAACGTGCTCGACAACGACGATCCGGACGGCGCCGTCGTCTCGGCCTTCGGCAGCGGCGCCCCGGGCACCCTGCTCGCCGGCTCGAACGGCGGCGTGGCGACCCTCGACGCCAATGGCGAGTTCGACTTCAACGCGGCCGGCGCCTTCGACGATCTCGCCGCGGGCGAGACCCGCACCACCACCTTCACCTACGAGATCACCGATCCGAACGGCGGCGGCGGCGGCACGACCCATGACCAGCTGGTCTATGACTTCAGCGGCCCCGACGGCTTCGAGGCGCAGGCGCGCATCATCGAGGTCAACGGCACCCTGCAGGTGACGGTCGAGGTGCTGGAGAACGGCGGCGATATCGGCGATATCCGCGGCCTGTTCTTCCATGTCGCCGACGAGAGCCTGCTCTCGGGCCTGGTCGCCACCGGCCCGGATGTCGGCACCACCCAGTTCTTCGCCAACAGCGTCAAGAACCTCGGTAACGGCGCCAACATGAACGGCGCCACCAGCGGCTTCGATGGCGGCGTCGAGATCGGCTCCCAGGGCCAGGCGGGCGACGACATCCAGTTCACCCAGTTCGTCCTCAGCCATTCCAGTCAGACGCTGAGCCTCGATCTGCTGACGGGCCAGGAGTTCGGCCTGCGCACCACCAGCGTCGGCCCCGACGGCGGCGCGCGCGAGGATTCGCTGAAACTCATCGGCACCGAATCGCCCGATGGCCCGGCTCCGGTGGACACCGCAACCATCACCGTCACGGTGATCGGCACCACCGGCGACAACAGCGGCGGCGACAACCCGCCGATCGCCGAGGACAACGCCTACACCATCAACGAGGACGAGGAGATCGGCGCCGGCCAGGCCGTGCAGGCCAACATCATCCTCGATGCCGATCCGGCCGACGGCCTGGTCGACCGCGACGAGGACGGCGACGGCTTCTCGCTGACCACGGTCACCGTCGACGGCACCGACTATGCCCCGGGCGACAGCTTCCCGCTGACCCTGACCGGCGGCGGCAAGACCATCACCGGCATTGCCACCGTGGACGCCGACGGCAATCTGACCTTCGTGCCGGATGCCGGCACCGAGGACACGCTGTTCGACGGCGACAGCGTCTCGACCACCTTCCAGTACACCATCACCTCGGATGTCGCCGGGGATTCGACCACGGTGCGCGAGACCGTCACCTTCGACGACCTCTCCGGCGGCGACTACGTCACCGACCAGATCGACGGCATGACCATCTCGGCCTTCCGGCCGGGCAGCTCGCAGGACGTGGCGCGGATCTACGACACCACGCAGTTCGGCGAGGACAACGATCTGCGCGCCTCGACCACGGGCCAGCTCTCCAACGTGCTGATCGTGCAGGAGAACAACGGCTCCGACACGGCGCCGGACGACAATGCCGGCGGCGGCACCATCATCTTCGACTTCGATGCCCCCGCCACGCTCTACACCATCGACCTGATCGACACCGAGGAGCCGACCCCGCAGATCGTGCTGACCAAGGCGGACGGCTCGACCGTCACCCTCAACGGCACGGTCACCGGCAACGGCGAGGCGGCGCGCTTCGACATCGCCCAGGCGGCGGCGCTGCAGGGCGAGGATGCCACCGATGTCGTCCAGCTGAAGATCGTCCTCGCCGGCTCCGGTGCGGTCGACAACCTCGACGTCGCACTCACGGAGCCGGGCGATCCGGCCACCAGCACCGCCAATGTCACGATCACCGTCAACGGCGAGAGCCCGGACGTGATCGTGGTCGAGCCGGCGGACGATCACTATGCCTTCTCCGAGGACGGCTCGGTGCTGCAGGATGACGCCACCGTCGGCGGCGCCAATATCGTCGACGGCGACGATCGCGGCTTCACCGGCCTGCCCTTCCCGGTCGCGGGCGGCGTGCAGGACGGCACCGACTTCGCCGATCTCACCGTCACCGGCCTGTCGCTCGGCTCGTCCAACGTCGCGCTGCAGCCCGGCGAGACCCTCGCGGTCGGCCAGCCGGCCGGGGTCATCGTGACCGCGCCGGACGGCGACGCGTATACCGGCACGCTCACCATCGACGCCGACGGCAACTTCACCTTCGTGGTGGACGACTTCGAGAGCCTCGAGCAGGACGAGACGATCACCTTCGCGGTCGACTACGAGGTCTCCCGCCCCGGCGGCACCACCTCGACCGAGACCACGCTCGACTTCGAGATCCTCACCGGCCCGGCCCCGGATGGCGGCGGCGCGCTGGTCAGCGATCTCGGCAACGGCATCTCGGTGCTCGCGACCCGCGGCAGCGATCCGACCAACCGGGCGATGATCCTGAACTCCGACGGCGTGGTCACCGGCAACGACCCGGACCTCAACGTGGGTCAGGGCGGCGTGCTGATCATCTCCGAGGACATGGACCAGTCCGACCCGGACGACCAGGCCGGCGGCGGCACCCTCGAGTTCACCTTCGCCACCCCGCGGAGCATCGAGAGCCTCGACTTCATCGATACCGAGGAGCCGACCCCGCAGATCACCCTCGAGAAGGCGGACGGTTCGACCATCACCTTCGCGGGCCCGATCACCGTGGATGGCGGCGTCGCCCCGGGCTTCGACATCGCGGCGGCCGCGGCCGCGGCGGGCGGCGACAGCGCGAACGTGGTCAAGATGACCATCGTGCTCGCCGGCTCCGGCGCGCTCGACAACCTGCGCACCGTGGAGGAGGGCGACGCCCCGATCACCGACACCGCGACGGTCAACATCACCGTCGTCGGCGAGGCGGAGCCGGGCGGCGCGATCACCGGCCAGGCCTTCTTCGATGCCGGCGCCGACGGCCAGTATGACATCGGCACCGACGATCTGCTGGGCGGTGTCGAGGTGCAGCTCATCGCCGCCGATGGCAGCGTGACCGGCACCACCACCGCCGAGGCCGACGGCAGCTACATCTTCTCGGATGTCGATGCCGGCGAATACACCGTGCGCTTCCTCAACCCGGACGAGACCGGCCTCGCCTTCACCGCGCAGGATGTCGGCGCCGACGAGACCGACAGCGATGCCGACCCGACCACCGGCGAGGTCCTCGGCGTCACCGTGGTGAGCGGCGAGACCACCGAGAATGTCGATGCCGGCTTCATCGACGCGATGACCGGCGCGATCGGCGACTTCGTCTGGCTCGATGCCGATGGCGATGGCCTGCAGGGCGGCTCGGAGGCGGGCGTCGACGGCGTCACCGTCGAGCTGCTGAGCGGCGGCGCGGTGATCGGCACCACCACCACGGTGGACGGCGTCTACGGCTTCACCGGCCTCGCCGAGGGCGACTACCAGGTCCGCTTCACCAATCCGGACGGCTCGCTCTACGACTTCACCACCGCCGATGCCGGCGATGACGCGCTCGACAGCGATGCCGACGCCACCGGCACCACCGGCACCATCACGCTGGCCCGCGGCGAGGTGAACAACGACGTCGATGCCGGCCTCGTCGAGCAGCCGGACCCGATGACCGGCGCAATCGGCGACTTCGTCTGGCTCGATGCCGATGGCGACGGCCTGCAGGGCGGCTCGGAGGCGGGCGTCGACGGCGTCACCGTCGAGCTGCTGAGCGGCGGCGCGGTGATCGGCACCACCACCACGGTGGACGGCGTCTACGGCTTCACCGGCCTCGCCGAGGGCGACTACCAGGTCCGCTTCACCAATCCGGACGGCTCGCTCTACGACTTCACCACCGCCGATGCCGGCGATGACGCGCTCGACAGCGATGCCGACGCCACCGGCACCACCGGCACCATCACGCTGGCCCGCGGCGAGGTGAACAACGACGTCGATGCCGGCCTCGTCGAGCAGCCGGACCCGATGACCGGCGCAATCGGCGACTTCGTCTGGCTCGATGCCGATGGCGACGGCCTGCAGGGCGGCTCGGAGGCGGGCGTCGACGGCGTCACCGTCGAGCTGCTGAGCGGCGGCGCGGTGATCGGCACCACCACCACGGTGGACGGCGTCTACGGCTTCACCGGCCTCGCCGAGGGCGACTACCAGGTCCGCTTCGTGCTGGCCCCCGACGGCGGCCTGACCTTCACCGCCGCCGATGCCGGCGACGATGCGCTCGACAGCGACGCCGACGTGATCACCGGCGAGACCGGCACGATCACGCTGGCCCGCGGCGAGGTGAACAACGATGTCGATGCCGGCCTGATCGATGACGGCAGCGGCCAGTCGGACGAGATCACCATCGCCGGCAACATCACCACCGACCGGGCGCAGAGCCAGGCGATCGCGGTGATCGTCGACGTCTCCAACCCGGCGGCCGGCACCGGCGGCGGCGGCCAGTATGCTGCGGCGGGCGACGCCAACGCCTCGGGCCGTGCGGGCACCCCGGTCGACTTCGCGATCATGGGTGTCTGGGAACTGGCCACGCAGCTGGCGGGGTCGGATCGCGGCGACCAGGAGATCGCGATCGTCACCAATGCCCGTGCCAGCGACGGGCGCACCATCGCCTCCGGCCCGGCCGCCGGCAGCCCGATCAACACCACGCTGACCGAGTTCAACGGGCAGCCGCTCACCGCGGATGCGATCGTGCAGGCGGCGGGTGGCATCGGTGTGACCGATATCAGTGTCGCCGCGTCGAACCTCAACGCCAGCGGGATGTTCGCCGGCCTGTTCGACTTCGTCGAGGATCTGACCGTCGAGGAGCAGGCGGAATTCGACACCGTCGATATCGGAACCGCCCTCAGCCGTGCGGCCAAGTATCTTGGCGAGGAGGGCGCGGAGACCAACCAGACCATCCTGCTCGCCGCCAGCACGGGCTTCTCGGAATCGCGCAACGCGCCCGATCCGGCGGATGACCCGAACCTGATCGGCGACGACGTCACCGGCGGCGACAGCCTGATCGCCGGCAAGGCGGGCCTCGATCCGGACCCGTATTTCGGCGAGCTGGGCGATCTCGACAGCGATGGCGACATCGATCCGGTCGAGGGCCTCATCGATCCGGGCCTGTTCGGCCTGCGCACCGAGGGTCTCCAGAACGGTACCGAGATCGTGGTCGCGAGCTTCTTCGACCGCAGCCCGGTCGACACCGAGGACTATCTGCGCACGCTGACCGGCGCGAGCGAGACCGACACGGTCTCGATCACCGGCTTCGAGACCACCACCAATCTCGGCGTGATCAACGTCAACGGCTCGCCCTGGGCGGCTCTTGGCGGGCAGAAGTTCAACTTCACCGGCTTCCTTGCCGCCAACAAGCAGATCAAGGGCGCCTCGGTGGTGTTCACCAACGGCACGGTCACCGATGGCACGGTGCTCGAGCTGCGCGCCGAGTTCGCCGCGATGGTGGGCGTGACGGAGGTGGATCTCTTCGATCTCTTCACCGCGCAGTTCGGCGTCTTCGATGCCTTCGAGATCCGCGACTACGATCCCTACAGCTCGGTCGGCGTGGTCTATGCCATCAATGGCGGCGTCGATATCGCCGATACCGGTCTGATCGACCTGACCAACTACGTCGCCACCGAGCTCGGCATCACCGAGGCACCGATCTTCGACTTCACCGACACGAGCGACCTCGGCCAGGGCATCCTGGTGGTCGATCCGGGCGGGGTCGATTTCGGCGGCGGCAGCGAAGTCTGGCTGCTCGACCAGACCAAGACCGATGCCGATATCCTGGCGGCGGGCTACGACCCGGCGACCATCAACCGGGTCTCCGACATCAACCCCAACCTCTACTGGGATCCGGTCAACGAGCAGCTGGTCGACATCACCGACTATGACGGCTTCGCCAGCAACGCGCTGGCCACGGTGAACATCCCGGCCGCGGTGCTGGCGACGCTCAACGTGACCGAAGTGGTGGAGACCACCGATGGCGGCGGCGAGACCACCTATGCCATCACCGCTTCGGATGCCGATGGCGGCGCCACGGTCGAGACCCATTTCGACGTGCTGTTCACCGGAACATCGAGCTCGCTCAGCGTCATCGAGATCGACTCGGAGCTCTATCTCGAGGCCAGCGAGATCCTCAGCGGGATCACCGGCAACGAGATCGAGGTTGCGGAGACCGCGCCCTTCGGCCTCTCCGGCCTGGTCGACGACCCGGACCTGCTCGACATCGTCTCCTTCGCCATCGTCGGCACCGACGGCAGCGGCGAGGTGGGCATCCTGATCGACGACAGCGATCCGGGGATCGATCTTACCGGTGCCGGTCTCGACGTCGCGCCGGACACCACCGTCGAGCCGCTCGATGGCGCCACCGACTACTTCGCGCGGATCGGCGTCGAGTATCTCGAGGACGGTGCGACGCCGGACGGCATGGGCACGGCGGACGATACCTTCGACATCGCGGTCGACGTCACCACCGATGGCGACGGCAATGTCACCGGCATCTCCTTCAACGGCGAGCTGCTCGACCTGATCGAGGACAGCCTGCTCGCCTGAAGCAGGTTCAGGCAGGAGACCGGAGGGGGCCGCCATCGCGCGGCCCCTTTCCTTTCGTGCCCCGCCCCTGCGCCTTCCGGGCTGTCGCCGCCGCCGCCGCGCGCTACTCTTGCCCGATGCAGCCGCAGGACCTTCTCCGCCCAACCCCCGCGGGGCTCTACTGCCCGGTCGGGGATTTCCACATCGATCCGGTGCGCCCGGTGCCGCGCGCCCTGGTCACCCATGGCCATGCCGACCATGCCCGCCCGGGCCATGGCGCGGTGCTCGCCACCCGCGAGACGCTCGACATCATGGGCCTGCGCCATGGCGCCGACCATGCCGGCAGCACCCAGGCCGCAGGCTATGGAGAGAGCCTTGCGCTCGGCGGGGTGACGGTCGGCTTCCACCCGGCGGGCCATGTGCTCGGCTCGGCGCAGATCAGGGTGGAGGCCGGCGGGCTGCGCATCCTTGTGACGGGCGACTACAAGCGCGGACCGGACCCCTCCTGCGCGCCCTGGGAGCCGGTGCCGGCGGATGTGCTGATCACCGAGGCGACCTTCGGCCTGCCGGTCTTTCGCCACCCCGATCCGGCGGCGGAGATTGCCCGGCTGCTGGCCTCGCTCGCGCAGTTCCCCGAGCGGGCGCATCTCGTCGGCGTCTATGCCCTCGGCAAGGCGCAGCGGCTGATCGCGCTGCTGCGCGCGGCCGGCTACGACCGCCCGATCTACATCCACGGCGCGCTGGCCAGGCTCTGCGCCTATTACGAGAGCCGCGGCATCGCCCTCGGCCCGCTCGAGAGCGCCACGGTGGACCGCGGGACCAAGGGCGCCTTCGCCGGCGCCGTGGTGCTCGGGCCGCCCTCCGCCTTCGCCGCGAAATGGGCGCAGCGCTTCCCCGACCCGCTGATCGCCTTCGCCAGCGGCTGGATGCAGGTCCGCGCCCGGGCCCGGCAGCGCGGGGTGGAGCTGCCGCTGGTGCTCTCCGACCATGCCGACTGGCCGGGGCTCACCGACACCATCGCCCAGCTCGCGCCGCAGGAGGTCTGGGTCACCCATGGCCGCGAGGAGGCGCTGGTGCGCTGGTGCGGGCTCGCCGGCATCCCGGCGCGGCCGCTCAGCCTCGTCGGCTACGAAGACGAGGCCGAGTGATGCAGCGTTTCGCCGCCCTGCTCGACCGGCTGACGCTGACCCCTGCGCGCAATGCCAAGCTGCGGCTGCTGGCGGACTATTTCTCCGATGCGCCGGACCCGGACCGGGGCCATGCCCTGGCCGCGATCACCCGCGACCTGGAGCTTCCCGGCGTGAAGCCCGCGATGCTGCGCGCGCTGGTCGCCGAGCGCACCGATCCCGAGCTGTTTGCGCTCTCCTACGATTATGTCGGCGATCTCGCGGAGACGGTGGCGCTGATCTGGGAGCCCGCGCCCGGCGCCGGCCCGCCCCCCGATATCCGCCTCGGCGCGGTGGTGGCGCGGCTCTCCCGGCTCTCCCGCGCCGAGGCGCCGGCCTGCATCGCCGCCCATCTCGACGCGCTCGACGCACCCGCCCGCTTCGCGCTGATCAAGCTGGTGACCGGCGGGCTCCGCGTCGGCGTCTCGGCGCGGCTCGCCAAGCAGGCGCTCGCGGGCTGGGGCGGGGTCGAGGTGACCGAGATCGAGGAGATCTGGCACGGGCTCGCACCGCCCTATGCCGCGCTCTTCGCCTGGCTCGAGGGACGTGCCCCCCGGCCCGAGCCGCAGGCGGCCGCGCTGTTCCGCCCGGTGATGCTGGCCAATCCGGTCGAGCCGGGCGATCTCGACCGGCTCGCCCCCGCCGACTACGCCGCCGAGTGGAAATGGGACGGTATCCGCGTCCAGGTCACCGCCGAGCGCGGCACCCGCCGGCTCTACTCGCGCAGCGGCGACGACATCTCCCGCGCCTTCCCCGACCTCATCGAAGCGATGGATTTCGAGGGCGCGATCGACGGCGAGCTCCTCGTGATGCGCGCCGAGGCCGCGCCCGGCAGCCCCGAGCGGGTCGGCAGCTTCGCCGAGCTGCAGCAGCGGCTCAACCGCAAGACCGTCTCGGCGGCGCTGATGGCGCGGCACCCGGTGTTCCTGCGCGCCTATGACCTGCTTGCCGAAGGCCAGGAGGATCTGCGCCGCCTGCCCTTCACCGCTCGGCGCGCGCGGCTCGCGGCGCTGGTGACCGGGCTCGACCCGGCGCGCTTCGACCTTTCCGCCGCGGTGCCCTTCGCGGCCTGGGACGAGGTCGCCCGCCTCCTCGCCGCGCCGCCGCATGACGCCATCGAGGGGGTGATGCTGAAGCGCCGCGACGCGCCCTATGTGCCGGGCCGGCCGAAGGGGCCATGGTTCAAGTGGAAGAAGGACCCGCACCTCATCGACGCGGTGCTGATGTATGCCCAGCGCGGCCACGGCAGGCGGTCGTCCTTCTATTCCGACTACACCTTCGGCGTCTGGACGGCAGCGGGCACGCTGGTGCCCGTCGGCAAGGCCTATTTCGGCTTCACCGACGAGGAGCTGCGCCGGATCGACCGTTTCGTCCGCGACAACACCGTGGAGCGCTTCGGTCCGGTGCGCGCGGTGCGGGCCGAGCCGGAGGCCGGGCTGGTGCTGGAGATCGCGTTCGAGGGCCTGCAACGCTCGGGCCGGCACAAGTCGGGCCTCGCCATGCGCTTCCCGCGGATCCATCGGCTGCGCTGGGACAAGCCGCCGCGCGAGGCAGACAGGCTGGAGACGCTGGAACGGCTGCTCGGCTGACCGGGGTTCGGCCTGCGGGGCCGTACCGGCCTCGCGGGTGCGCCGAGCCGGCCCGATCGCGCGCAGGCTCGGCCACGCCCGGCCTGTCGGGGCTTTCATGTCCAGGAGAGCTGCTGGAGATCGGGTGAGCGGTTCCGGTGTTCGGCGTTCGCCCGAGAGGGCCGCGAAGCGGGCCTTGACGATGCATCGCGCGCGCGGGCACCGCCGGATCCCTCCCGGAGTGGTTAGGGATGGGAAGCGGCGGCTTCCTGGCCGCCTCGACGACTGGTAGCTCGCCGCGAACCGCAGCACCTGACAGAACCGCAGACCAAGCGCCACGATGACGTGCGCGGCGCGGCGAATGCGCCGAAGCGCTGCGACGCGGCCGCGGAGCCGGATGACGCCCTGCCGAGCCCGACCCGGCTACGGCCGATCAGGGGCCCCGCAGGTGACGGAAGGCTTCCCCGAGGACTGCGAGAGCAGCCGTCCCGGCCCCGGCGTCGCGGGAGGGATGCCGCCCGGCTCGGCGGACGACCGCCTTGCGTGCCCGAGGCCGAGCCGGCGGCGCGGCGTAGCCGCCCGAATGGCGCTGTCTGCCCTGTGCAAAGGCGTGACTTGTGCTCCATCGTCATTGCCGTCGGAAGCGACATCGTATCGGGCGGAGAGCGGACATGTGACACGAGATGATCGTTGGCAGCGTCAGTCGGACGACCAGTTTCTGTCGATCCTGACCGAGATCGGAATGGATGGCGCGGCCGCGGAGATTGCCCGCAGACACGATCCGACACCCCAGCACATCTTCCGACCGCGGTGGGAATCTCGCCGCAAGGTGCCATGACCCCGTTCTGGAGACACGGCCTTTCCTTCGCCGGAGGCACCTGGCGCGGGCGGGTCGCCCGCTTGCGATGGCGGGATGGCGAGATCGTGTCGAGGGACGGACGCATCCAGCGCGGCCGCGGCAGGATCGGGCCAGGCACCGGGGTACGGAGGTATCTCGCCTGCGGCGCGACGGATATGAGGAAGGGCATCGCCGGGCTGGCCGGGCTGACTCAGGACATGCTGCGCCAGCAGCCGAGCAGCGGTGTGGTGTTCGCGTTCAGGGACCGCAGCGATGTCAGGCGAAAGCCGCTCCACTGTGATGGTCAGTGTCTTTGCCTCTACTTCAAGGCGCTCGAGCGGGGCCGGTTTCCCGGCCCTCACTAGACGACAGAGCGGCCCGGCTGACCTCGACGCAGCTCGCCATGCTGTGGGTTGAGGCGCTGACCCGCCACAGATCCGAGAGCCGCGCTGAAGAGCGACTGGCGCCGCCCGAACCGAAAAGCACCGCCGGCCCGGGTAGGCTACCCCATCTCACTGATCTCGCGTGCTTTCGTGGCGGGCGAGCGGCGCTCGAAATGGATCAGAACAAGTCAAGCGCACCCACCGAACTGCCCGATGATCGCACGGTTCCGAAGGTCGTTGCCGTCGCCCCGCGGACGGACAACAAGAGGATGTCGGCGACGCTGCGCGTGAGGGTCGCCAGGCTGTGCAGCCAAGCCTTCGGAGCGCACTCGGAGACAGTCGAGCGCGAGATCGCGCAGCTCGGGCTGGCGCTCGAGGATCTGCAGGTGGCGGTTGCCGAGGGCGACGACAGCCCGACCGACGAGAGCGAGGACGCGCACCACACCGCTTCCGACGCCCCGGAGCAGACAAGGCCGCAGCGTCGTTCCCGTGTCACGGAGGGCACACCGCGCGAGCGCCGCGGGCTGGACCCCGGCGAGACCTGCCCCGATAGCGGCGGCGCCCCGGGCATCACTGGCCAGGACATGAGCGAGCCCTCGACCTGATCGCCGCCCGGCTCATGGTGATCGGGATCGCCCGGATGAAGACGGCCTGCCGCCGCTGCGAGACGATGGCGCGGGAGCCGGCATCGAACCGGCCGATCCCGGGCAGCATGGCGGGTTCCGGCCTGCCGGCCTGCATCCTGACCTCGAAGCTCGACGACCCTTCCCGCGTTAGCGGCGGAACGAGAGCTTCGCGCAGCCGGGCGCCGACATCCCCGATACGGCCATGGTGGACGGGTGCGGACGGGGGATGAAGGCGCTGCGGCCCCGCTTGCGGATGTCCCAACCGCATCCGGACCCGCCGCCGCCTGTCTTGGTCCGCCTGGCATGCCCCTGGCATCGACGGCGGTCCCCGGGCCGGTGCCTGCCGGGGCCGACCCAGGCGGCCCCCCGGGATCCGCCCGCCCCGCGCCGGACCACGAGGTATCTCCTCCCCTCGCGACCGCCCCAGCACGAACGGCCCGGCAGTCCCACGATGGGCCCGCGGCGCCCGCCCCAGCCTTTCAGCGCCGGCCGCCGCGGCTTCGCGGCCACGGGCGCGATATCGCCCCCCGCCGCGGACGAGCGGTTGCCGGGAGCGGGACGCGAGACGCGACGCCCCCTCCGCCAACGGGGGCCCATGTCCCATCGCCCGGTTCCCGGGCCGATTGCCCCGGCCAGGCCCATTCCAGGGCGCCGAAGGTTCCGCCGCTCGTCCTCGGCGACCGGCCCGGCATCCCAGCCTGTTGGCGGCGCCCATGGCCCGGCACCTGACCGGCAGTTTCCGCGCCGCCGGCACTCCGACGGCGTCCCCCGTACGATCGTCGAGATCCCTTCACCGTTGCCGGATACGCGCCAGGCCGGCCGGAACATTCCCCGGAGCGTTTACCGACCGCTCCGCTTCAAGGCCGGCGGCGT
Source organism: Paralimibaculum aggregatum (assembly GCF_030270585.1). Lineage (GTDB taxonomy): Bacteria > Pseudomonadota > Alphaproteobacteria > Rhodobacterales > Rhodobacteraceae > Thermohalobaculum > Thermohalobaculum aggregatum. The sequence goes on along the minus strand of NZ_BSYI01000045.1, from coordinate 29,797 downwards.
TGGCGAGGTTTGCGGTGTCGCCCGGCGTGGCGGGACCGGCGCTGCGACAGGTGGCGCGCCGGAGGCCGACACCCCTTCGCCCGGCCGCCCTGCGGAGCCGCGCCTTCAGCCCGCAGACGGCACTCTTCGCGGGACATGGCGGAGACCGGCCGCGAACCGGTCGCCGCCGACCGGAGCGTCCGGCACCATCGACGCGCAGATCGCCGCTGCCAAGCCGCCCGGCCGCAGACCGGCGACAGGCGACAGGCGTGGCGATCTCGCGATGGCTGCACCGGGAACCCGCCCGCAGCCGCGGACAGCGCCCATGGCTGCGCGCCATGTCGCTCGCCGCCCAGGCCGCGTGGACGGCATCGCGGCGCGGCCTGGGCGGCGGGCCGAGCTACCCGGGATCGGGCCTGGCCGGCACCGGGCCGCGAGGTGAACCAGGCACGCCGCGCGCCCAAGGCATCCGGCCGCTCCCGCTCGGCCCGTTTTCCGCTCGATGCCATGGCGCCGGAAGCTCTGCGGCCGCGCGGATCCCGTGCGCGGCCAGCCGCTCGCACCGCTTCACCAAGGTCCGGCCGCGCGCCTCCGCGAAGCCCGCTCACCGCGTCGCCGCGCCCCTCGATGCGTTCCGGTGCACCGGAAGCGCATGTCCCCGCCCCCCCGTCTCCGGCGCCAGATGCTCCGCCACACGCCCCGTCGCATCCCGGCGGACAACCAAAGACACGAAACGCCAATGCCTCCGCCCCCCCTGCAAGCGCATGCCGAAAACGATACTGGCCCAAGCCTGAGATCGACGTTCCATCGAGCGCGGTCTGCCCATCCCGGAGCCCGACACCTACCCCGGGCAGACCGGCTCACACCACATCGCCGCCGATCCCCCTCGCGCTTCACGACCCGCAGGGTGTGCCCCTAGCCAACGGACCCCGTCGCCACGCGCGTGCGGCATGTCCCACGCCGCGGGCGGCCGGGCGCCACTGGCGGAACGCCAGACGCGGCGCCCCGCTCGGCAGGCGGGGGGCGCCCGGCAGGGCGCGGCCCGGTGCGAGCCCAGGCCTGCTACCCGGGGCACTCCACCGCCCTAGCTTGTCCCCCTGAGCCGCAGAAGGAGCCGCCATGCCCCGCCGACTTGCCCTCGTCCTCGGAGACCAGCTCGACATCTCGGCCGGCCTGCTCGACACTCTCGACCCGGCACGCGACGCCATCGTGATGATCGAGGCACGCGAGGAGGCGACCTATCTGCGCCAGCACAAGAAGCGTCTCGTGCTGTTCTTCGCCGCCATGCGCCATTTCGCCGAGGCGTTGCGGGCGCGCGGCTTCACCGTCCACTACCACGCGCTCGACGGCGAGGCCCCGGCGGCGTCGCTTGCCGCGGGCGCCGCCCGCCACGAGGCCGGGGAGATCCATGTCACCGAGCCGGGCGATGCCCGCGTGCTGGAGGCCCTGCGATCGCGCTTCCCCGGGCTGGTGATCCATGACGACGGCCATTTCCTCACGCCCCCCGGCCGCTTCGCGGAGCTCAGCGCAGGCCGCAGGCGCTTCGTCCTCGAGGATTTCTACCGTGCCCGGCGCCGCGACACCGGCTGGCTGATGCAGGGCGACGCGCCCGAGGGCGGCGCCTGGAACTACGACCGGGAGAACCGCAAGAGCTTCGGCAGGGCCGGCCCCGGCACGACCCCCGGCCGCCCGGAGAGCGCGCCCGACGCGACCACCCGCGCGGTGATGGCCATGGTGGAGCGCATATTTCCGGACGCGCCCGGCTCCACGCAGGGCTTCGCCGAGCCGGTCACCCGCCGCGCCGCGCTGGCGCATCTCCGGGACTTCGTCGAGCGGCGCCTGCCCCGCTTCGGCGACCATCAGGACGCCATCGCGACCGGCCATGCAACGCTCTGGCACGCGCGGCTCTCGACCAGCCTCAACCTCAAGCTGATCTCGCCGCGGGAGGTCTGCGAGGCGGCGCTGGAGGCCTACGGAGCCGGCGCCGCACCGCTCAACGCGGTGGAGGGCTTCCTGCGCCAGGTCCTCGGCTGGCGGGAATTCGTGCGCGAGATCTACCGCGCCGAGATGCCGGGCTATGCGCGCCGCAACGCGCTCGGCGCCGAGGCGGCGCTGCCCGGCTTCTTCTGGACCGGGGAGACCGAGATGGCCTGCCTCGCCGATGCCGGGCGGCAGCTCCTCGATCAGGGCTATGCCCATCACATCCAGCGGCTGATGGTCTTCGGCCTCTTCGCGATGCAGTGGGGCGCGCATCCGCTCAGGGTCCATGACTGGCACATGGAGATGTATCTCGACGCGGTGGACTGGGTGAGCCTGCCCAATGTCCTCGGCATGAGCCAGCACGCCGATGGCGGGCTCGTCGGCACCAAGCCCTATTGCGCCTCGGGTGCCTATATCGACCGGATGTCGGATGCCTGCGGGCAGTGCAGGTTCGACCCCCGGGCCGCCACCGGCGCGCGCGCCTGCCCCTTCACCACGCTCTACTGGAGCTTCCTCGACCGTCACCGTGAGCGCTTCTCCGGCAACCGGCGCATGGCGATGCAGCTCAGGAACCTCGAGCGCAAGGCCGATGAGCTTCCGGCGATCCGCAAGGCCGAGATGGCGCTGCATCGGCGCCTCGGCTGAGCGCGCGCGCGGCGCCGGCATGAGGCCGCAGGCCGAGCGGGCGGTGGCGCGCGCCATATTCCACCTCGACCCGGTTTCGCCCCGCCGTCTTGGCCCGGTAGAGCGCGAGATCGGCCCGCGCCAGCATCGACTGCAGCGCCTCGATGCCGTCGGCCTGCGGCAGATGCGCGGTCAGCCCGATGCTCACCGTCACCGGCACCGCGACCTCGCCGGCGAGCAGCGGCTCGGCCGCCACCGCCCGGCGCAACCGGTCCGCGGCGCCCAGCGCCTGTTGCGGACAGAGCCCCGGCAGCAGCACCGCGAACTCCTCGCCGCCGAGCCGGCCGATCGCGTCGTCGCGGCGCAGGTGCCGGCGCATCCACGCCACCAGCCCGTGCAGCACGGCATCGCCGGCGGCATGGCCGTGCCGGTCGTTGACATGCTTGAAATGATCGAGATCGGCGAGCAGCAGCGCCAGCGGGGCACCGCTGCGCCAGGCGCTCCTGACCTCCCCGGCGAGCAGCTCGAAGAAGTGCTCGCGCGTGGTGGCGCCGGTGAGCGAATCGATTGCCACCCGCTGGGCCATCGCCCGGTCATGCATCGCCAGCATGCCGAGATCGCCCAGCAGATCGACCTTGGCGAGGCCGAAATCCGGGCGCAGCTGCCGGTCCATCACGCAGACCGAGCCGACCGGGCGCCCGTCCGCCTCGCGCAGCGGCACCCCGAGGGCGACCGCGATCCGCGGCGAGGGCCGCCACCAGCCGCCGCCGCGGGGCTCGGAGAGCAGGAAGGGCCCGGGCGCCTCCGCCACCGCCTCCGCCAGCTCCGCCGCCAGCGCGGCATCCTCCGCGCCGAGGCCGACCGTGCCGGTCTCCTGCACCCCGTCGGCGGAGCGCAGCGTGGCCACGCCGATCGGCGCCGCACAGCCCTGCGCGGCGATCTTCGCGACCCGTTCGAGATAGGCGAGCCCGCCGCGGTGCAACGCCGCGCCGGCGGGCCCTGCAAGGGGCGCGGCCGGGCTGCCAGCGCCCGCCATCGCGCCATCCATCGCACCATCCATAGCCATGTGATCGGCTCCCCAGAATTTTTGTCAAAATGACAAATCCGGGTTAGCAGAAGGTTAACGGCGCTGGCGGCGGCGCCGTGCTCAGGTGCCGTCTCCGGCCCCCATTCCGGCGCCGGCAAGCGCCGTCTCCACCGCCTCCGTCACCGCCGCGGCGGTGGGTTCGGTGGCGGTCGGGAAGGCCGCCAGCAACCGCCCGTCGGCCCCCACGAGATACTTGTGGAAATTCCAGCGCGGCGCCTGCTCCGGCCCGAGTTCGCGGCGCGCCCAGGAATAGAAGGGATGCGCGCCGCTGCCCTTCACCGGGGTGATTCCGGTCATCGGGAAGTCGATCGCGAAGTTCACCGCGCAGAACTCCTTGACCTCCGCCTCGGTATCGAGCTCCTGGCCGCCGAAATCGTCGGACGGCACGCCGAGCACCACCAGCCCGCGGTCGCGGTAGCGGTCGTAGAGCGCCTGCAGCCCGTCATACTGGTAGGTGAAGCCGCAGCGCGAGGCGGTGTTGACCACCAGCACCGGCTGCCCGGCAAAGCGCTTCAGCGGCAGCAGCCCGCCGTCGATCCCGGCAAAGGCGAAGTCGTGGGCGGTGAAACCGCCGGCACCGGCCGGCAGGATACCGACGGCGGCGGTGGCGGCGGTGACGGCGAGCGACAGGGCGAGCAGATGGCGGCGTGTCGGCATGGGGCGGCTCCCGGAGCATGGCATCTGCTCATCAGATGTGGAGCATTTGCGCTCGGTCAAGGAAATCCCCAGCCGGGGCGATAGCTAGGCGGCGTGCCCAGCCCCAGCCGGAGGACCCCAGGATGTACCGCCTCGCCGCCATTATCTACGCGCTCGTCGGCCCGACCCTGGCCGGCGTGCTGATGATCGCCGCCCTGGTCTCGGGGTTCGACACGCTGCAGCCGATCCTGGTGGCGGCGGCGGTCGGCTTCCTCGGCGGGCTGCCGCTGGCCTGGGCCATCGCCGCGCGGCTCAGCCGCGACCCGCGCGGCTGAACCGGGCAACCCCCGTCAGCCCGCGCCGAACACCCGGGCAAAGATCACGTCCACCCGCTTGAGGTGGTAGCCGAGATCGAACAGCGCCTCGAGCGCGGCATCGTCGAGCGCACTGGCGACCTCGTCGTCGGCCTTCAGCTCGGCGAGGAAATCCGCGCCCTGCTCCCAGACCTTCATGGCGTTGCGCTGCACCGCGCGATAGGCGTTCTCGCGCGAGAGCCCGGCCTGGGTCAGCGCCAGCAGCACCCGCTGCGAATGCACGAGCCCGCGGGTGCGGTCGAGATTGGCCTGCATCCGCTCTGGATAGATCACCAGCTTCTCGATGACCCCGGTGAGCCGGGCCAGCGCGAAATCGAGCGTCACCGTGGCGTCCGGCCCGATCATCCGCTCCACCGAGCTGTGCGAGATGTCGCGCTCGTGCCAGAGCGCCACGTTCTCCATCGCCGGCAGGGCATAGGCGCGGACCATGCGCGCGAGCCCGGTGAGGTTTTCCGTGAGGATCGGGTTGCGCTTGTGCGGCATCGCCGAGGAGCCCTTCTGGCCGGGGGAGAAATACTCCTCCGCCTCGAGCACCTCGGTGCGCTGCAGGTGCCGGATCTCGGTCGCCAGCCGCTCCACCGAGGAGGCCACGACGCCGAGCGCCGCGAAGAAGGCGGCGTGGCGATCGCGCGGGATCACCTGGGTCGAGACCGGCTCCACCGCGAGGCCGAGCTTGGCCGCGACATGCTCCTCCACCGCCGGGTCGATATTGGCGAAGGTGCCGACGGCGCCGGAGATCGCGCAGGTGGCGATCTCGGCCCGGGCGGCCACCAGGCGGGCCCGGGCCCGGTCGAACTCGGCATAGGCCTGGGCGAGCTTCAGCCCGAAGGTGGTCGGCTCGGCATGGATGCCGTGGGAGCGGCCGATGCAGGGGGTGTCCCTGTGCTCCATCGCGCGGGTCTTCAGCGCCGCGAGCAGCGCGTCGGTGTCGGCGATCAGGATGTCGGCGGCGCGGGTGAGCTGCACGTTGAGGCAGGTGTCGAGCACGTCCGAGGAGGTCATCCCCTGGTGCACGAAGCGGGCCTCCGGGCCGACCAGCTCGGCGAGATGGGTCAGGAAGGCGATGACGTCATGCTTCACCTCGCGCTCGATGGCGTCGATGCGGTCGATGTCGAACTCGAGGTCCCTGGCGCGCCAGACCGCGGCAGCCGCCTCCTTCGGGATGGTGCCGAGCTCGGCCATCGCATCCGCGGCATGGGCCTCGATCTCGAACCAGATCCGGTATTTCGACTCAGGCGACCAGATGGCGGCCATCTCGGGACGGGAATAGCGGGGGATCATCGGGCGGCCTCCTTCGGCAGGGATCGCCCGGGCGTTAGCCGAGCCGACCTCCGAGCGCAAGGGCGGCAGCCGCTGCGGGCGCCGGCGCCGGCCCGGGGAGCGCGGCCGCGCCGCCTCCCGTGGGTGGGCCGCGATGCCCTCCGGGCCGCCGCGACGGTGCAGGGGTGGGGGAGGCGGCGGGGGCGCGCTCCCCGGGCCGGCGGGCCTTGCCACGAGACCGCCCGGCCGGCTCGCAATCGGCGCCTGCGCAAGGCGGACGCTCCGCCGGGCCCGGTGCGCCGCGGCCCTGCCGAAGCGGCGTTGCCGGGGGGGGCGGAACGGAAGGGATGAGCGGCGCGCGATGCCGCCGGGCAGGCCGTCTCCCGCCGGGCGGATCCGGAGCGTGCGGCGCCATGGCTGCAGTTCGCGTTCTCCTGCGCCATGCGGGTCTGCCGCGAACGTGAACCGGATTGCCCCTGCGGCGCCACCGGCAGGGGCCGGAAATGCGCGCGCCGTCGCCGGCGGATACCGCCCGATGCACCATGCCGCCTGCCGATCGGCAGAGGGCCGGGACAGGCGGTTTCGCGCGCTGGCGGGCTTGCCCCGCCCTGCCGGCGCAACCTTGCGATCCGGGCGGCGCCGTGGCAGAGGGGCCGGATGAGCGAGATCGACCTCCATCACGCTTCCGATGTCGGACCGGCCTATTTCGCCGGCCGCTGGCAGATGTTCCGCATCATCGAGAATGTCGAGGAGGGGGTGATCGGAGAGTTCTGGGGCGACGCGGTCTTCTCGCCCGACGGCGCGGGGCTGCGCTGCGTGGAATCCGGCGTGCTGCGCTTCCGCGGCGAGGATTACCATGCCGACCGGACCGCGCTCTGGCGCTTTCCCGAGCGCGGCCGGATCGAGGTGCAATACGAGGACGGGCGGCCCTTCCACGACTTCGTGCTCGACGATCCCCGCGCCGAGCACCAGTGCGGCGACGACCGCTACCGCGTCTCCTACCGCTTCCACCGCGATGCCTGGCTCAGCCGCTGGGAGGTGGCCGGCCCGCGCAAGGACTACGTGATGACCAGCCGCTATCGCCGCACCGGTGCCGAGGCCCCGCCCGCCTGGCCGGAGATCGCGCTGCACGGCTGATCCGGCGCCGCGGCGCGGGCCGCACCGCCCCGCCTGCCGGCCTCCGAACCGCTGCCCGCTACTTCAGGACGCTGAGATCGATGCCGAAGGTCACCGCGCCGATCGGCTCGCCGTTCTCCGGGTCGTTCACCGTCAGGCTGACCTGGGTCTGCCATTTCTGCGTGCTGTCGTCGTATTCGTAATCGCCGACATGCACCGCGTCGGAGCCGATCAGGTAGGTCTCCTGATACTTGGCCTCGTCGCCCTGGTAGAAATCCGAGGTCTCGTCGCTGATCGCGGCGTTGAGGCCGTAGCGGTCCATCACGATGATCTCGGTGACCACGCCGTCCGAGCCCTCGCGCCGGTCGCGCAGAAGGATCGAGTGCAGCCGGTCGAGCAGGTCCCAGATCATCGGCTTGTGCGAGGTCTTGCGCTCGGCGCGCCAGGCCTTGTCGAGCCGGTCGACCTCCTCGTTGGTCATGCCCTCGTTGCGGATGTTCTGCTCGCGAATCGCGTCGATGATGATCGGGTCCTCGACCCAGCTCAGCAGCTCGGTCTCGGCCAGAACCCTTACCTTGTCGGCAAATTCTTCCTTCGCAGGGGCATCGGCTGATTGCGCAGCGGCCAGGCCACCCCAGGCCAGGAGCACCCCGAGCGCGCCGATTTTCGACAACAATGTCATGCGGTTTCTTCCCTCATTCTCCGCCCGATTGCCGGCGGTTCTCGATGCGCATGCGGTGCCCATGCCCGGCGGCTGAACCGTTCTCGCTCCACCGATAATCCATACCATTCATCTACTCAGGCAGACCCCACGCAGGGATAAAAGGATACATGGAAAGCGCGCGCTGTGAAGGGCGGCGGCCGCGGCCGCGCCAAACGGTTCCGCCGCGACACCGATCACGGCCCCGCAACGCGCCCACTTGCCACCGCCGCCGCCTCCGGGGCAGGGTCACGGACCCGGCCCTCCCCGCAGGAGGCGGCCGCCAGAGACCGGGAGCGCGCGCCATGACCGAGACCCCGATTGCAACCCCAGCCGCGCCCTCCGGCCGGCCATCGGTGATGACCGGCTTTCCGCCGCCGCCCGAGGCCCGGGCAACGCTGGCCAACTGGCGCCAGCCCCCCTTCAGCGCCTGGAGCTTCACCCATACCCGGGAGATCGTGCCGAGCGCCGAGATCCCGGCCGGCACCCCGCGCCCGCTGGAGGAGGACTGGACCGATCTCTCGCGCGTGCCGGTGCCGGACGGCGCGGGCGGCGAGATCCCCTTCGCCGGCCTGCTCGCCGCGACGCAGAGCTCGGCCTGCGTCGTGCTGCAGGGGGGGCGGCTGCTCTGGGAATGGCATGGGCCGGGCCATGACGGGCTGGCGCCGCATCTGCTGTTCTCGGTCTCGAAATCCATCACCGGGCTGGTCGCGGGGCAGCTCGCCGATCGCGGGCTGCTCGACCCGTCGGCCCCGCTCACCGCGCTGATCCCGGAGCTGGCCGGCTCGGCCTATGAGGGGGCGACGCTGCGCCATCTCCTCGACATGACCGTCAGCACCGCCTTCGACGAGAGCTACCTGAACGCCGATGGCGACTATGCGGCCTATCGCATCTCGACCAACTGGAACCCCGCGCCGGACCCGGCCGCCGCGCCCGATCTGCGCGGTTTCCTGACCACGCTGAAACCGGGCACCGAGCCCCACGGCGCGGCGTTCCACTATGTCTCGCCCAATTCCGATCTTCTCGGCTGGGTGATCGAGCGCGCCTCGGGCCAGCGCTTCGCCGACCTGATGGGGGCGCTGCTCTGGGGACCGATCGGGGCGGAGGCGCCGGCCTACATCACGGTGGACCGGTTCGGCGCGCCGCGCACCGCGGGCGGCATCTGCGCCCGGCCGCGGGATCTCGCGCGGCTCGGCGAGGCGGTGCGCCGGCGCGGCGTGGTCGGCGGGCGGCAGGTGCTGCCGGGCTGGTGGCTCGACGACATGGCCACCGCGGGCGACCGCGCGGCCTGGGCGAGGGGCGACCTGCGCGAGCTCTTCCCCGCGGGACGCTATCGCTCGAAATGGTACCAGACCGGCCTGCCCTCCGGCGCGCTGGCCTGCCTCGGCATCCACGGGCAATGGCTCTGGATCGACCCCGAGGCGGAGGTCGTCATCGCCAAGTGCGCGCACCAGGACGAGCCGGCCTGCGACGCCACCGATGCGCGGCTGATCGCGGGGCTGGACGCGCTCTGCAACGCCCTCGCCTGAGCCCGCATCGCCGGGGCCGCGCGGCCTCCGGCTTGACAAGCGCCCCGTGGCCGGGCGACAGCACCGCGACGCACGGGGAGCGCAATGCCCAAGGCCATCCTGCATATCGGGACCGAGAAGACCGGAACCTCGACCCTCCAGATCTTCTTCCAGCTCAACCGCGAGCGGCTGAACGCCAACGGGTTCCACTATCCCGCCTTCGCCGGCAACACCAACCAGATCCGCCTCGCCGCCTATGGCCAGGAGGACCGGGAATTCGACGACCTGCGCATCGATCTCGGCATCGAGGACGCGGCCGGCCTCGCCGCCTTCCGCGCCCGGATGGAGCGCGAGGCCGCGGAGGAGGTGGCGGCGCATCCCGACAAGACCTTCATCATGTCCAACGAGCACCTCTCCAGCCGGCTCAACGGCCCGCCTTCGGTGGCGCGGCTGAAGCGGCTGCTGGCGCCGCTCTTCGAGGAGATCGAGGTGGTGGTCTATCTGCGGCGGCAGGATCAGGTGGCGGTCAGCCTCTACTCGACGCTGCTGAAGTTCGGCGGCACGCGGGAGACCATCATGCCCGATCCGTCCGACGAGCCCGGCCGCTGGCTCTATGGCCACATGCTGGCGCGCTGGGCCGAGGCCTTCGGCCGCGAGCACGTGCATCCGCGGATCTTCGACCGGTCGGAGCTGGCCGAGGGCTCGATCATCGAGGATTTCCGGATCCGCTGGGGCCTCGGCTCGGGCTACACCCCGGTGAAGAACGCAAACGAGTCGATGCAGCCCGCCGCCGGCGAGGTGCTGCGCCGGCTGAACGCGCATTACCCGCCCTATATCGGGCTCAAGGGCAACCCGATGCGCGGCGATCTCGGCGCCTGGGTGGGCAACGGCTTCCCCGGCAGCGGGCCGAAGCCGTCGCGCGCCGAGGCGGAGGCCTTCTACCGCCATTTCGAGGCCGCCAACGAGGAGGTCCGCCGCGCGTGGTTCCCCGAGCGCGAGACCCTGTTCACGGAGGATTTCAGCGCCTATCCGGAAACGGCGGACCGGCCGAGCCCGGGCTACGAGGATGCGCTCGAGGTGATGGTCGAGGTCTGGCGCCAGGCGCGCGAGCGCGAGCTCCGGCTCGGCTACGACCTTGCCGTGCAGTCCGGCCAGATCGCCGAGCTCGAGGGCCGCTGGGACGATGCCATCGCCGCCTATCGCCGGGCGCTGGCGCAGGACCCGGACCGGCGCATCGCGCGCCGCCGCCTGAAGGGCGCGGAGGCGGCGAAGGCCCAGGCCGCGGCGGCAGCCGAGGCCGCGGCCCGCGCCGAAGCGGCCCGGCAGCGCGCCGAGGCCGAGCGCGCGGCCCGCCAGGCGGCGGAGGCCGAAGCTGCAGTGCGGGCCGAGGCGGCGGCAGAGACCGCCGCGGTCGAGGCCGCGAAGGCCCGTGCCGAGATCGCCGCGCGCTGGGCCGCGCAGGACCGCAACGACGCGCTCCTCGCGCAGCTCCGCAAGCGCCTCAGCCTCAACGGCATCCGGCGCCTATTCGGCGTCGCGCCGCGGTGATCCCGGCAATGCCCGACACCCGGCCCGAGAGCGCCCTGCCCTTCCACCGCCGCTGGCCGAGCCTGCAGGCCATGCCGCTGCCGCAGCACCGCCTGCTCTACCTGCCCATCGCCAAGAATGCCTGCACCTCGCTGAAACGGCTGACGGTGGAGCTCTCGCCCCTGCCGGCGGCGCGCAAGGCCGAGATCCTGCACGACGTCCACACCGTCACCGACACCGAGGCGACCGGGCTCCAGCTCAAGGACCACGACGCGGCGGCGGCGGCAGGCTTTCTCGCGGAGCCCGGCTGGATGCGCTTCGCGGTGCTGCGCGACCCGCATGACCGGCTGGTCAGCGCCTATGTGGAGAAGTTCGTCATCCGGCGCGAGCGCAAGGGGCTGAGCACCGCGCCGGTGGTCGCGGCGGTGCAGGGCTGCGCGCCGGAAGACGCCGACCTTGGCCGCGGCGTGCGGTTCCGCGACTTTCTCGCGCATGTGCTGGCCAGCCCGGCCGAAAGCCTGGACCCTCACTGGCGCCCGCAGATCCACAGCTTCGCCGAGATCGCCTGCACCCATCTCTATGCCATGGAGCATCTCGACCTGCTGGCAGCCGATCTCTCCGGGCGGCTCGGGCAAACGGTGACGATCGGCGCGCACAACCGGGCGCGGCCGGTGCCGGACCGGCTGGTGCCGGAGGCCGCCACGCTCTGGCCGGAGGAGATCGCCGAGCCGTCGCGCATCGATCCGGCAAGCTTCTACGACGCCGAGAGCCGGGCCTTGGTCGCGCGCTACTTCGCCGCCGACCTGACGCTGCACCGGAGCGTCCTGGCAGAGAATCGGGCCAGGGTGGCGCTGGCCGAGAGCATGTCCCAGGCGCCCGCCTCCGGGCCCGCGCCCACGCCCGCGCCCGCGCCGGACGCTGCGGTTGCCCCCCGCCCCTGGCGCAAGCGGCTCAGCCTCAACGGGCTCCGCCGGCTCGCCGGGAGACCCGCGGCCCCCGGCGGCCCGAAGACCGGCTGACGCGCACCCGGCCACCGGCCACGAGGGGGCGCCGCGCCTCGCCGACCGCCTCTGGCAGCCGTGCCGCCCGCGGCGCGTTTCCTGCCGACCCGACGGTGGCCACCGGGACCGGTTGCAACCGGCGCACCCCGTGCAGCACGCCGCGTGCATGAGGGCTCCAGAGGCGCAGCGGCAGACGCGGCGCCCGGCCGGCGCTGCCGGATGCGCTCCGTCAGCCTCCTGAGCCTTCCCTCGGCGACGACACCATCGGCAGCGCCCGGTCCAGGAAATCGAAGAGATGCGCATAGGCCGCCCGCCGGGCCGCCCGGTTTCCGCCGAACCGCACGCCCCGCTCGCCGCACGCCGCGAGATAGGCCTGCCGCCCCTCGAGGCTGTCGAGCCGGTGCCCGCCGTCGAGCGTCTCGGTGCGCCCCTCCGGGCCGGCGAGCAGGCGGCAGCGATCCGAGCCGTCGCGCACGGTGATCGCCCTGTCGACCGTCACGGTGACCGGCATGAAGGCGTCGAACCCGTGCGGCGCCTCCGGAAACACCACGGCCTCGACCGGCTCGCCCGCGGCGGCGAGGTTCCCGGCCAGCGCCAGGCAGGGTGCGGCAGGGGTCCAGTCGTCGGCTTCGCCGAGCAGCATCAGCAGCGGGCCGGAGAGCCGTTCACCGGTGAAGTCAAAGCCGCAGAAGGGGTAGAAGGCGGCGGCGAAGGCAAGGCGCTCCGGCCCGCCGCGCGCGGCATAGCCGGCCAGCCGGTCGACCGCGCCGAGCACCGCGGTGATCGCGCCCTTGGACCAGCCGATCATGCCGATCCGCTCGGCCGGGATGCGCGGATGGCTGGCCAGCAGCAACCGTGCCGCCATCACGTCGGCGAGCATCGCCTGGGCGGTCATGCGGATCTGATCGCGGGCGGTCGAGCGCACGCCGCGCGGGCCGAAATGGTCGATCGCGAAGGCCGCGTAGCCGGCATCCTGCAGGCGCCGGGCAACCCGGCGCTGGCGCAGCCCGAGCCCGCCGGAGCCGTGGCTGAGGATCACCGCCCCGCGCACCGGGCCGGTGCCCTCGGGCAGCAGCAGCCGGCCCTGGATCACCGCGTCCGGCGCGCTGCCGTCGATCATCTGCGGGAAGTCGTAGGGCGTCGTGGAGGCGAAGGCGATCCAGCCCTCCTCGCCATCGCCCATGGCGGCGCGCGGCGTGCCCACCTCGCGCGGTGGCCCCGCGCAGGCGGCCAGCGCCGCGAGCAGGAGCGGCAGCAGCAGGACGCGGAACCGGGCGGCACGGGCGCCGATCTCCGCCGCACCCGGTGCAGGGTCGGTCGGGCGGCAGGCGGTGTCGGCATGGCGCATCGGGCATCTCCTCTCCCGGCAGCTATCTAGCACGCGTCCGGCCGCGGGCGAGCCCCCTGGATCACCCCTGCCCCGCGCCTCCGACCAGCAGCGGCAGGTTGCGCCAGAGCAGCCCCGTCCCGAGGCTCGCGAAGAACAGCGCCACGCCGGCAAGGATCCAGTGCCCGATCCGGGCATAGGCGCGGGCCGCGGCACGGGTGGAGAAGGCCAGCGCATAGGCGAGATGCCCGAGGCTCGCCACCGCCACCGAGCCGGCGATCATCACGGCAATCGCGCCGGGCGACGCCGTGCCGGCCGGAAAGATCGAGATCAGCACGAGCCAGGTGGTCAGCGCCTTCGGGTTGGTGGCCAGCACCGCGAGGGTGGTGAGGAAGGCCTCGCGCGGGCTGATCTCGCGCGCCGGGCCGACCGAGGCCTGCCAGGCGCGGGCGCGGCACAGATAGCGCCAGGCGAACCGCAGCAGCAGCGCACCGCCGAGGCAGCCGAGCAGCGGCTCGAGCAGCGGCAGCCGGCGAAACGCGACGGCCGCCCCGAGGAGCGCGGCGGCGGCCCAGCAGGCGACGCCGATGGCAATGGCCGCGACGATGGCGAGCGCCGCCCGCCGCCCGGCACCGAGCGAGATGGCGATGGTGTTGAAGACATTGGGGCCGGGGCTGAGGATGTTGGCGCCGAAGACCGCCCATGCGGCGAGGATCTCGGTCCAGGGCATTGCCGTCCTCCGATGCCTGCGGCCGCCCGCGCCGGGCCGGTCGAGGAGGCGCCGCGCCAGCGCTCCGCCTCCGGCAGCCGTTCCGCCCGCGGCGCGTGTGGCCGCCGGTGCGCCGGTTGCAACCCAGCCCCGTGGCCACCGGCGCGCCATCGGCCCCTGCGCCGCGGGCGGAACGGCGCCATCGGCACAGGGCCCGACGCGGCGCCCCCGCCCGGCCCCGTCAGGGCCGGGCCACCTGCACCGTCAGGCCGGGCGGGTCGCGACCAGCGCGGGGTGCTCCGCCACGCCTTCGTACCAGCCGGCAAGCGCCGGGCGCCCTTCGCGCCAGCCGAGATCGGCGAAGCGCAGGTCGAGATAGCCGAGCGCGCAGGCCACCGCCACGAGCCCGGCATCGAAGCCCTCGCCGAAGCGCCCGGCCTCGCCCTCGAGCACCCCGAGCGCGCGGTGGATCTTCGACATCTGCCCCTGCACCCACGGGCTGAAGCGCAGCTCCGCCGGCCTGAGCCGCGCCTCGTAGACCACCAGCAGCGCCGCATCGAGGATGCCCTCGGCCAGCGCCTCGCGCGCCAGCACCGGCCAGAGCGCATCGCCCTCCGGATAGAGCCCGATGCCGAATGTCGCGTCGAGATGGCGGGTGATCACCCGGCTGTCGAACAGCGCCAGCCCGTCATCGGTGACCAGGCAGGGCACCTTGCCGAGCGGGTTGGCCGAGCAGGTCCCCTCGTTGGGATCGAGCGGCGTGCCGCTGCCGGGCACCAGGTCCACCGCCTCGGCCTTGCCGGCCAGGTGCAGCGCGACCATCACCTTGCGCACATAGGGCGAGGTGTCGGAGTGATAGAGTTTCATCGGGGCGTTTCCTCCGCATCCGCCACCCGCGGCGCGGGGGCCTGTTGATCGGCGCCGCCGCCCATTCCGGCCCCCGCATGCGGCCGGCCGTTGCCATTGCCGTTCTCCCCGCCATCGCGCTTGAACAGCCGCGCGAGGACCATCGAGGTGCGGGGCATGTAGCGGTAGGGCGCGGTGGGCCGGACCGGCGAGCGCTGGCTCATCCTATAGAGCGTGAAGGCGAAGAGCACCAGATGCGCCGCGGCGGCGAAACCGAAGAGCGCCGCCGGCCCGTAGGCGGTGATCAGCTCGGCGCTGGCCAGCGGACTGACGATGGCCCCGACCGAGAAGAAGAACACCAGCGCGGCATTGAGCTCGACGATGAAGTCCGCCGGTGCCCGGTCGTTGGCATAGGCCGCCGAGACGGAATAGACCGGATAGGCCGTGACCCCGAAGACGAAGGCGCCGAGATAGAGGCTGTTGTGGTCGCCGGGGTCCATCCAGGCCATCAGCCCGAGGCAGGCGAGCACCGCGACGCCGGAGATCCCGAGCAGCACGGCGCGCCGGTCGACCTTGTCGGCGAGCCATCCGACGGGGTACTGCGCCGCGATCCCGCCGAACACCGCCGCCGAGAGGAAGAGCGCGATGCCCGTCGGGTCGAGCCCCGCCTCGACGGCATAAATCGGGCCGACCATGCGGAAGGCGGCGCCCGTCAGCCCCGCCACCACGATGCCGAGGCAGGCCGTCGGCGAGAGCTTCAGGGCCTTGAGCGGCCGGAGCCGCGGCGCGTTGGGGGTGAGCGGCGGCATCCGGCGGGTCAGCGTCAGCGGCAGCAGGCAGAGGCAGCAGAACGCGGCGACGATGTTGTAGGCGGCGTAGCTCGCCGGATCGAGCACCGCGATCAGCGCCTGCGCGGTGATCTGCCCGGCGAGATCGACGACGCGAAAGACCCCGAAGACCCGGCCGCGGTTGCGGTTCTCCACCTTGGCCTGCATCCAGCTCTCGACCACCGTGTAGGCGCTGGCGATCGCGACGCCGGTGAGCACGCGCAGCGCCGCCCAGTAATAGGGCCCCTCGAACACCGGATGCAGCAGCGCGCCCATGGCGCCCACCGCGGCGGCGGCGGCGAAGGCGCGGGAATGCCCGATCTGCCCGATCAGGCGCGGCGCCAGCCAGCAGCCGACGAAGAAGCCCGCGAAATGGGCCGAGCCCATCAGGCCGATCTCGCCGGTGGTGAAGCCGCGTGCCGCCCCGGCCAGCGCGTCGAGCGGGCCGAGCGAGCCGGAGCCGAGCTGCACCAGGAAGATCGAGAAGAACAGGGCGGCAAAGGAGATGAGAACGGGCATGGGGCCGGCGGCTTGGGGGGGAATCGGGCGCGAGTGCCGGCCACCCTGCACCGCCGGGCCGGGCGATGCTGTCGTGAAGCCGACAGTCCGTGTCGGGTTTCGGTCCCCCGGGCAGCGGGCGCGGGCGGGCGCGGGCGGGGCGCGGGTGCGTGCACCGGCCCGCAATCCCGCGGCGCCGGCATGGGCCGGGCGCCGGCCAGCGGGTCGCCTTGCCTCCTGTCCGCCGCGCTGCTAACGCCGATGGGACAACCGGGAAGGACAAGCCGTGGCGGAGATCGAGGCCGTAGCGCCGGACAAGCGGGCGAAATCGAAGCGCATCGGGGCGCTGCGGGGGCTCGCGCCGTTCCTCGCTCCCTATCGCCTGCTGATCGCGGGGGTGGTCTTCGCGCTGCTGCTGGCGGCGAGCTTCACGCTGGTGCTGCCGGTGGCCTTCCGCCGGGTGATCGACGGCTTCTCGGTGGAGAACGCCGCGCTGATCGACCGCTATTTCCTCGCGCTGATCGGCGTCGCGGTGGCGCTGGCGCTGGCCACGGCGGCGCGCTTCTTCCTCGTCACGCTGCTCGGCGAGCGGGTGATCGCCGATCTGCGCCGGGCGCTCTTCGACCATGTGAGCGGCATGTCGCCCGGCTTCTACGAGAAGCTGATGACGGCCGAGGTGCTGACCCGGCTGACCTCCGACACCACGGTGATCCAGGGGGTCGTCGGCTCCACCGCCTCGATCGCGCTGCGCAACATCCTGCTGCTGGTGGGCGGCATCACGATGATGCTGGTCACCTCGGCGAAGCTCACCGGCATGGCGCTGCTGATCGTGCCGGCGGCGGTGCTGCCGATCATCCTGCTCGGGCGGCGGGTGCGGCGGCTCTCGCGCCGGGCGCAGGATCTGGTGGCCGACAGCGCGGCGCTGGCCGGCGAGTATCTGCAGGCCGCGCCCACGGTGCAGGCGATGACCTACGAGGCGCCGGCGCAGGCCGGCTTCGCGCGCCGGGTCGAGGCGGCCTTCGCCGCCCATCGCGGGCGCATCGTCGCGCGCTCGGCGCTGACCGCGATCGTGATCTTCCTCGTGTTCTCGATGGTGGTGGGGGTGGTCTGGATCGGCGCGCGCGACGTGCTGGCCGGCACCATGAGCGAGGGCGAGATGGCGCAGTTCGTGCTCTATGCGGTGTTCACCGCCGGGGCCGTCGGCGCGCTCTCCGAAGTCTGGGGCGAGCTGCAGCGCGCCGCCGGCGCCACCGAGCGCATCGTCGAGCTGCTGCAGATGGAGAACCCGATCCGCGAGCCCGCCGAGCCGCTGCCCCCGGCGGCGCCGACCCGCGGGCATATCCGCTTCGAGGACGTCTCCTTCCACTACCAGAGCCGCCCCGACGCCCCGGCGCTGCACGAGGTGAGCTTCGAGATCCGGCCCGGCGAGACGGTGGCCCTGGTCGGCCCCTCGGGCGCCGGCAAGACCACGATCCTCCAGCTCCTGCTGCGCTTCTACGACCCGCAGGCCGGGCGCATCACCCTCGACGGCGTGCCGATCGACGCGATGACCACCCGCGACCTGCGCGCCCGCCTCGCGCTGGTGCCGCAGGAGCCGGTGATCTTCGCCGACAGCGTGCGCGCCAACATCCTCTTCGGCCGGCCCGAGGCCAGCGAGGCGGAGGTGATCGAGGCGGCCCGCGCCGCCGCCGCGCACGACTTCGTCACCGGCCTGCCGGAGGGCTACGACAGCTGGCTCGGCGAGCGCGGCGTGCTGCTCTCGGGCGGGCAGAAGCAGCGCATCGCGATAGCCCGCGCGATCCTGCGCGACGCGCCGGTGCTGGTGCTCGACGAGGCGACCTCGGCGCTCGATGCCGAGAGCGAGCGCGCGGTGCAGGCCGCGGTGGCGCGCCTCGCCGCCGGCCGCACGACGCTGGTGGTGGCGCACCGGCTCGCCACGGTGAAGCGCGCTGACCGCATCGTGGTGCTCGAGGGCGGCCGCGTGGTCGCCACCGGCACCCATGACGCGCTGGTGGCCGAGGACGGGCTCTATGCCCGGCTCGCGCGGCTCCAGTTCACCGAGGGGCTGGCGGCGGAGTAGCCGCTCCCGGAGATCGGGCCGATGTTCCGCTCCGCAATTGGTGATTGCGGGCGGCTTTTCCCTTATGTCTCTATGAACGCGGCGCCCGCAGAGGCCGCGACCCGGGAGGAGAACGACCATGACCAGCGCGCGGATCCCCTGCTCGACGCGGGAGATGAAGGCCGCCATCGAAGCCGTGCCGATCTCCGAGCGCTGGCAGACCGAGACCGTCTACGAGATGCTGGCCGAGACGGCCGCCTCCCGCGGCGAGGCCAGGGCGCTGAGCTTCCAGATCCGCTCCGGGCCGAAGGACCGCGCCGAGACGCTCACCTGGGCCGAGCTCGGTGCGCAGGTGACGCGGGCGGCCAACCTCTTCCGCGCGCTCGGCGCCGGGCCCGAGGACGGCATCGCCTATCTCCTGCCCAACAGCAACGAGACCGTCTACACCCTGCTCGGCGGCGTGACGGCGGGGGTGGTCTGCCCGATCAACCCGCTGCTCGAGGTCGGGCAGATCGCTTCGATCCTGCGCGAGACCGGGGCCAGGATCCTGGTGACGCTGGCCCCCTTCCCGAAGAGCGACGTCGCCGAGAAGGCCCATGCCGCGGCGATGTTCGCGCCCGAGCTGCAGACCATCCTCGAGGTCGATCTCAAGCGCTACCTGTCGCCGCCACTGTCCTGGCTGATCCCCGTCATGCGCCCGCGGCTCGACATCCGCCACGGCAAGCGGGTGGCCAATCTCAACGAGGAGATGGCGAAGCAGCCGGGCGACCGGCTCACCTTTGCCGAGACCGGCGGGGCCGACCGCGTCGCCGCCAATTTCCACACCGGCGGCACCACCGGCATGCCGAAGATCGCCCGGCACCGCCAGCGCGGCATGGTCTACAACGGCAAGGTCGCGACGATGGACGTGATCCGGCCCGACGACGTGCTGATCTGCCCGCTGCCGCTGTTCCACGTGCTCGGCGCCTATCCGATCCTGATGTCCTGCGTGGCCGCCGGGGCGCATCTCGTGCTGCCGACGCCGGCGGGCTATCGCGGCGAGGGTGTGCTCGACAATTTCTGGGCGCTGGTCGAGCGCTGGCGCGTCAGCTTCATGGTGATGGTGCCGACCGCCGCCACCGCGCTGCTGCAGCGCGAGGTGAAGCACGACATCTCCAGCCTCAGATACGCGATCTGCGGCTCGGCGCCGCTGCCGGTCGAGCTGTTCCGCCGCTTCGAGCGGACCTGCGGGGTGAAGATCCTCGAGGGCTACGGCATGACCGAGGCGACCTGCCTGGTCTCGATCAACCCGCCGGAGGGCGAGCGCAAGATCGGCTCGGTGGGCCTGCCGATCCCCTATACCCATGTCCGCATCCTCGACTGCCAGCAGGACGGCGAGGTCAACCGCGAATGCGGCACCGACGAGATCGGCGAGATCTGCATCGGCAACCCGGCGGTGTTTCCCGGCTATCGCGAGGAAGCGCGCAATTTCGGCCTGTTCACCCGGCCCGGGCACCTGCTGCGCACCGGCGACATGGGCCGGCTCGATGCCGACGGCTATCTCTGGATCACCGGGCGGCTGAAGGACCTGATCATCCGCGGCGGGCACAACATCGACCCCGGCCTGATCGAGGAGGCGCTGATGGGGCACAGCGCGGTCGCCTTCGTCGGCGCCATCGGCCAGCCGGATGCGGTGGCCGGCGAGCTGCCCTGCGCCTATGTCGAGCTGCGCGACGATGCCAGCATCACCGAGGCCGAGCTGCTGGACTATGCCCGCGAGCACATCCCCGAGCGCGCCGCGGTGCCGAAGCATCTCGAGATCGTCGACGAGCTGCCCAAGACCGCGGTCGGCAAGGTGTTCAAGCCGGCGCTGCGGAAACGCGCGATCCACCGGGTCTATGCCGGGGCACTGGCCGATGCCGGTGTCGACGCCTCGGTCGAGGTCGTCGAGGACAAGACCCGCGGGCTGGTGGTGCGCGCCGGCGGGCCGGGCGGGCGCGAGGCGGTGGCCAGGGTGCTGGGCGAGCTGCCGCTGCCCTGGGAGCATGCCGGCTGAGCGCGGCAGCCGGGGCGCCGCGCCGCCCGCTCCCGTGCAGGTGCCCCCCTCGACTTTCGCGCCTGCGAAGCTTACCTTCCGCGCGAGCGCAGAGCCGCCGCGCGCGCAATCCCGGGAGGGCCCTCATGGCGATCAACCACATCCGCCCCTGGCGCAACATCTACCGCCGCGAGAGCCGGAAGATCATGGTGGGCTCCGTGCCGGTGGGCGGCGATGCCCCGATCAGCGTGCAGACCATGACCAACACGCTGACCTCCGACGCCGCCGCGACGCTGCGCCAGATCGAGCGCTGCGCCGAGGCCGGGGCCGACATCGTCCGCGTCAGCGTGCCGGACGAGGACTCGAGCGCGGCGATGCCGGAGATCTGCAAGCACTCGCCGGTGCCGATCGTCGCCGACATCCATTTCCACTACAAGCGCGGGATCGAGAGCGCCCGGGCCGGCGCCGCCTGCCTGCGCATCAACCCGGGCAACATCGGCAGCCCGGACCGCGTGCGCGAGGTGATCCGGGCGGCGCGCGACCACGGCTGCTCGATCCGCATCGGCGTCAATGCCGGCAGCCTCGAGCGGCACCTGCTGGAGAAATACGGCGAGCCCTGCCCCGATGCGATGGTGGAGAGCGGGCTCGACCATATCCGCATCCTGCAGGACAACGACTTCCACGAGTTCAAGATCTCGGTGAAGGCCTCCGACGTCTTCCTCGCCGCGGCCGCCTACCAGCAGCTCGCCGAGCAGACCGACTGCCCGATCCATCTCGGCATCACCGAGGCCGGCGGGCTGACCTCCGGCACCATCAAGAGCGCCATCGGCCTCGGCCAGCTGCTCTGGATGGGCATCGGCGACACGCTGCGCGTCTCGCTCTCCGCCGATCCGGTGGAGGAGGTGAAGGTGGGCTACGAGATCCTGAAATCCCTCGGCCTGCGCCATCGCGGGGTCAACATCATCTCCTGCCCGTCCTGCGCCCGGCAGGGCTTCGACGTGATCGAGACGGTGAAGATCCTCGAGGACCGGCTGGAGCACATCAAGACGCCGATGTCGCTCTCGATCATCGGCTGCGTGGTCAACGGCCCCGGCGAGGCGCTGATGACCGATGTCGGCTTCACCGGCGGCGGCGCCGGGCGCGGCATGGTCTATCTCGCGGGCAAGAAGTCCCATGCCATGACCAACGAGCAGATGGTCGACCACATCGTCGAGCAGGTCGAGAAGAAGGCCGCCGAGATCGAGGCCGAGACGGCGGAAACGGGCGCCGCGGAGAAGACCGCGGCGGAGTGACCGGGCGGCGCGCCTCCTGGCGGCCGCCGCGGCGCCTCCGGAGGCCCCACCCACCCCGGCAACCGCTGCGCCGGGCTGCGGCGTCACGCTCCCCCACCGGCCTCCGGAGGCGCCGCGCCGCTGGGCCCGGCATCGCGGCACGGGACAGGAGGCGGCATTGGGACGGCTGTTCCACGACAAATGGCCCTGGCGGCGCGATGCCGAGGGACGGACGGCGCTGGAGGTCATTCCGGCGCGGCTGCGCTGGGCGCTGGGCCTGGCGCTGATCCTGTTTGCGGGGGCGGGGATGGCGATCTGGTCCGTCGATCACGATCCGGCGCGCTGGCATGCCGATCCGCTGGCCAGCGAGCGCACCGGCCGGCCAAACGACCATCTCGTGGCGCCGGAGGGGCTGGCGGCTGCGCCGGTGGATGCGGTCTTCGCCCCGGTCTTCCCGCCGGCGGCGGAGAGCCCGGCGGCGCTGATCGCGCAGCTGCACCGGGTGGCGATGGCCGAGCCGCGGGTGACGGTGGTGGCGGGCAGCCCGGAGGCGCTCCATGTCACCTATGTGCAGCGCTCGGCGGTCTTCGGCTTTCCGGACTACATCTCGGTCCGCGCGGTGCCGGTGGGCGGCGGCGCCGGGCTGGCGCTCTGGTCGCGCGCGCGCTTCGGCTATTCCGACATGGGGGTGAATGCGGCGCGGGTCTCGCGCTGGCTCGGGGCGCTCGGGGTGCGCGGCGCGAACTGAGGCGCCGGCTCAGACGACGGCTCAGACGCCGGGCGCGCAGCCCTCGGTCTGATGCCGCCAGATCACCAGGTTCCGCGCCTTCTCGCAGCGCGACATCACCTGCCGCGAGCCGATATGCAGGCAGGCCATCTGGCCGATCTCCACCCGCCGGCCCTGCGAATCGGTGCAGAAGCATTCGGGATAGCTGTAGCCCTCCTTGGGCTTGGGCGGCACGTAGCCGCCCGCCAGCCTTTCGCCGGCGCCGGCCGGCGCCGAGAGGCAGAACGCCGCGAGGGCGAGGCTGAGCGCAAGGGTCCGCATGCCCGGATGGTACCGCAGCGCCGGCTTTCCCGCAATTCGAACATGGTGCTGCGGTCGCGCGTGCCGCGCTCAGCCGGTGCCGGCGCGCCAGGCGGCCCAGGCCTCGGGCGTGTCGAGATCGGTGAGCGCCGCCTGCCCCGGCAGCGCCACCTCGACGACGAAGTCGCGATGCTCCGCCACGAGCTCGCGCGCGCCGCGGTCGCCGCCGAGCCCGCCCAGCGCCTCGAAGAAGCGCCGGCCGAACAGCACCGGATGCCCCGGCGTCCCGTCGGCGGCGGTGGCGCGGACGATCTCGCGCCCCTCCTCCGGGTCGAAGGCGGCGATCAGCCGGTCGATCCCATCCGCGGTCACCTCCGGCATGTCGGCGAGCAGCACGAGCACGGCATCGGCATCCGGCGCCAGCGCCGCGAGCCCGGCGGCGAGCGAGGTGCCCATGCCGTCCGCCGCACGGGGGTTCTCGACCCGGCGCAGCGGGAGGCCGGCAAGCGCCGCCGCGCGCGGCCCGTCGCCCGGGCGCAGCACCGCCACGGTCTCCTCCGCGCCGCTCGCCAGCGCCGCCGCGGCGACCTGCGCCAGCAGCGGCCGCCCGGCCACCGGCTCGAGCAGCTTGTCGCGCCCGCCCATGCGCCGCGCGCTGCCCGCCGCGAGGATCAGCGCCGAGACCTTCTGGCGATGCCCGGCCGCCGCCGCGCCGCCGGCGCGCGGCTGCGGCCGCGACGGGATCTCCTTGAGCAGCCCGCCCACCCCCATCCGGGCGATTTCCGCCGGCCTCACCGCGCGGCCATGGGCGAGGCGCTCCAGCACCCAGTCCGCCCCGTTGAGCTTCGGCGAGCGCGCGCAGCCGGGCAGGCCGAGCACCGGGCGCTCCGCACCCCGCCCGTCGCCCAGATTGCCGAGAAACAGCAGGTTCCCCGGATCCACCGGCATGCCGAAGCGCAGCAGGCGCCCGCCCGCGGCCACCAGCCCGGCGGGCCCGACATCGGCCGGATCAGAGGTCGCCGAGGCGGTGAGCAGCAGGATCATCTCGCCCGGCGCCGCCGCCAGCGCCGCGGCCACCGCCGCCGTCTCGTGCGCCACCACCGCCCTGCCCGCCAAAGTCATGCCGAGCGCCGCGAGGCGGTCGCCGACCGCCTCGGCCCCCTTCTCCACCAGCTTGTCGGCCATGCCCGGCGTGCGGGTCAGCACGAGCCCGGCGCTGGCCAGCGCCAGCCCGGCGCAGCGCAGCAGCCCCGGCGCCGCGCGTGCCGTCGCCTCGGCCGCCGTCACCGCCGCCGCGGGGGCCGCATAGGGGATGATCTTGACCGTCGCGACCATCTGGCGGGCGGTGACGCGGGCGGCATCCGGCAGCGTCGCCAGGGTGATCGCGGGGTCGATGGCGTTGAGCGCGTCCACCGCCGCGGCATCCACCGAGATCAGCCCCGGCCGCGCCGCGAAGAGATTGACCCGCCCGGTGAAGGGCGCGGAGACCGTGAGCCCCAGCGCCGCCGGATCGGGCGCGATGGCACCGGCGATGCGGGCAGCGGCGCTGTCCTCGTCGAGATCCCCCGGATCGAGGCTTGCGGCAACGACCTCGGAGATCCCCGCCGCGGCGATCCGCGCAAGATCCGCCGCGGAAAGCCGGCGCCCCTTCTTGAGCTTGCCGCCCGGCAGCGCCAGCGAATGGGCCAGCACCGCGCCCTCGGCCTCGGCGAGGGGGACCGGACCGAACCTCATGCCGGCACCGGCGCGCCCGGCACCGGCGTGCGGCCGGGCCGCGTCTCCGGCCGGCGCAGCCGCTCGGTCATCTGCGCCAGCGTGGCCACCGCGATCTCCGCCGGCGAGCGGGCGCCGATATCGAGCCCCACCGGCGCGTCGATGCGGTCGATCAGTTCCGGCGCCAGCCCGGCCGCCGCAAGCCGCTCGCGGCGCCTGGCATGGGTCCGCGTCGAGCCGAGCGCGCCGATATAGAAGGCCGGGCTCGGCAGCGCCACCATCAGCGCCGGGTCGTCGAGCTTCGGGTCATGGGTGAGCAGCACCACGGCGCAGCGCAGGTCGAGCCCGTGCGCCTTCAGCGCGGCATCCGGCCAGTCATGCATCAGCCGCTCGCCGGGGAAGCGGGCGGGCGAGGCGAAGGCCTCCCGCGGGTCGATCACCGTGACGTCATAGCCGGTCTCGCGCGCCATCAGCGCCAGCGGCTGGGCGATATGCGCGCCGCCGATGATGGCGAGGCGGAGCGGCGGATTGTGGATCGCGATGAAGCGGCGGGGCGCCTCGGCGTCGAAGCCCGAACGGTCGGCATCGAAGCGGGCCGGGGCGTCCGCATAGCCGATCAGCCGATGCGCGAGGCCCGGCATCGGCGTCACCGGCCCGGCGGGGTCGGCGGCGAGGCGGGTCTCGACCCCCACCGCCCGGCGCGCCGCCCGGGCCGCCACCAGCTCGGCCAGCAGCGCCTCCGGCAGCGCCGCGCCCACCGGCTCCACCAGCACCCGGATGGTGCCGCCGCAGGCCAGCCCCACGGCGAAGGCATCGCCATCCGAGACGCCGAACTCCATCAGCCGCGCCGTGCCGTCGGACAGCGCCTCGAGCGCCTCCGCCGCCACCGCGCCCTCGACGCAGCCGCCGGAGACCGAGCCGGCCAGTTCCGCCTCGCCGGAGATCGCGAGCTGCGCCCCCACCGGGCGGGGCGCCGAGCCCCAGGTCTCGACCACGGTCGCGATCGCCGCCTGCCGCCCCTGCCGGTGCCAGTCGAGCGCGGTTTCCGGGATCATGTCATGCGCGGCGCGATGCATCGGCGGGCCCTCCTGCGATCCGTTCACGAAGATTTGGCCCCCGCGGCGGCCACTGGCAAGGCCCGGCAGTTGCCCGGAAGCCGCCACAGTATCGCCACGGCCTTGACTCAGCGCCCCGCGCGCTTCATCCTTAAGTTGATCTTTGCGTCTCTACGGCAAGACTGCGCCTGCCGAAGCTATGTGCGTGTCCAGTAGTCTCGGTAGCGCGGCGGATATCCGCCCGTGGCGATCTCGCCCGATTGCGCTGGGTTCCATGCGGTTCCGGCGCTCCGGTGTCGGGCCTTTGAGAGGTGAGCAGTGGATCAGAGTTTCGCAATCGTTCTGCCCTTGCGCAAGAGGCTGCGGATCGATCCGGGCGACATGATCACGGAACTGCGGCTGCTGGTCGAGGAGACCGGGGCGACGGTGCGCATGGACCCGCGGATGATGCATGCCGCGCCGCCGAGCACCGGCCTGCTGGGCGCGCTGCGAAGATCCCCTCCCGAGACCGTCGCATTCGAACTCGACGGCGTGCGCCTGCGGGTCTCGCTGCATGGCGAGCCCTTCGCCGACAGGCTGGAGATGGGCCGCTACGTCAACCCGGTGATGTGGGAGCGCGGGCTCGGCGAATTCACCGATCACCGCGCCTATTACAAGGTCCACGAGGCCGGCATCGAGGGCGAGGAAGGCCCGGACGCGATCTTCGACCGCGCCGCCGCCGTCACCGCCACCGCCTCGGTGGTCGCCCGGCTCTCCGAGCCGGTCGGCGCGATCTGGCTGGCGGCGCGCAACTCGGTGCCGATGCGGACCTTCGGCGCGGCGATGGAACAGCTCAAGGAGGGCACCGCGCCACTCTCCTTCTGGTTGCGCTGGCACGTGATCCCCCCCGGCGAGATGGAGGACTACAACTCCGGCATCGTCACCGGCGGGCTGGCCGCCTTCACCGGGCGCGAGATCATGGCGCGGCCCTCGGTGACCGAGACGCGGGTGATGATCGACCACGCCTTCGAGCTGGCGCGCCGCATGATCGACGAGAAGATGGCGATCAGCGACAACCAGGCGGTGGATGGCGACGGCGGCGCGCGGCTCCGGCTGCGGCTCGGCGGGCGCCATCGCAGGGGCGACAGCCCGGTGGTCGAGATGTCGCTGCTCAAGGGTGCCGCGCCGCGGGCCCGGCCGGCCGAGCCGGGTGCCGAGGCGGCGGCCCGCCCCGAGCCGGCGCGCCATGTCGCCGAGCCCGGCCGCATCGAGGCGGTGCAGATCGCCGCCGCGGCGCCGATCCAGGCGGGTCCGGTCCAGGCAGGCGCCGTGCAGGCGGGGGCTGTCCAGGCCGGGCAGGCCGGCGCGCTGCAGGCGAACCCGGCGCAGTCCGCGCCGCTGCCGCCCGAGCAGGCGGCCGATCTCGGCGGCGGGCAGGTTCCCCATGCGGCGCCGGCGCCCGGCCGGCAGCCGCCCCGGCCCGATCCGGCGGCCGATCCGGCGGCTGATCCCGATGCCGGCGCGCCGGCCGAGCCGCGCGGCCGCGTCGTCCGGCTGGTTCCGGGCGGTCGCCGCAAGGGCTGACGCGCCCCCCCTCCCCCGACACTGCCGCACCCGCTGCCCGCGCCATGCTGCGGCGCTTGCGCCCGCGCCACTGAGCCCCGGCCAGCCCCCTTGCTCCGGCCGGACGCCGCGGGCATCCTGCATCGGAAACGGCCCGGGCCGCGCCAACGGTTCGGGCCGCTGTCCGACCGCGGCCGGACCGGACCGGGAAAGCCGGAAGAAGGGGAACAGCGATGGAAGCCGAGGGCCAGGCACGGCGGGCGCTGGTGGCGGGTGGCGGGATCGGCGGGCTGGCCGCCGCGCTGGCCCTTGCGCGCAGCGGCTGGAGTGTCGCGCTCTTCGAGAAGGCGGAGCGCTTCGGCGAGGTCGGCGCGGGGCTGCAGATGTCGCCCAATGCCTGCAAGGTGCTGCGCTGGCTCGGCCTCTATGACCGGATCGCCGAAGGCGCCGCGCAGCCGGGGGCGGCGACCATGCGCGACGGCCATACCGGCGCGCCGATCTACCGGGTGCTGCTCGGCGAGGCGGCCGAGGCGCGCTGGGGCGCGCCCTATCTGCATGTGCACCGGGCCGATCTCCACGCGGCGCTGCTCGATGCCGCGCGCGAGGCCGGGGTCGAGCTGCACACCGGCGCGCCGGTGGCGAGCTACGGCACGCGCCCCGAGGGCGCCCGGCTGAAGCTGGAGGACGGCAGCATCCATACCGGCGCGGTGCTGATCGCCGCCGACGGGCTGCGCTCGCCGCTGCGCCGGGTGCTGAACGGCCCCGAGAGCGCGCATTTCTCCGGCCAGATCGCCTGGCGCGGCACGATCCCGGCGGAATGGGTGCCCGAGGGGCTGGTGGCGCCCGAGGCCACCGTCTGGGCCGGGCCGGGGCGCCATCTCGTGACCTACTACCTCCGCGGCCGCAGCCTGGTGAACTTCGTCGCCGTCGAGGAGCGCGCCGAGCGCGTCGAGGAGGACTGGAGCGGCGCCGGCGAGGCGGACCGGCTGCGCGCCGGCTTCGCCGGCTGGCACGACGATGTGCAGACCCTGCTGGCGGCGGTGGAGCGGCCCTTCGTCTGGGGGCTCTTCGAGCGCGCCGAGCAGGTGCGCTGGTGCGACGGGCCGGTGGCGCTGCTCGGCGATGCGGCGCATGCCATGCTGCCCTTCATGGCGCAGGGCGCGGCGATGGCGCTGGAGGATGCCGCCGAGCTGGTCCGCGCCCTCAGCGAGCATCCCAGGGTGCCGGATGCGCTGCTCGCCTACGAGGCGGCGCGCTGGGACCGGGTCACCCGGGTGCAGGCGCAGAGCCGCTCCAACGGCATGCTGTTCCACAAGCGCACCGAGATCGGCCGGCTGTTCTCCTGGGCGCCGATCGCCGCGCTGACCTGGCTGGCGCCGGGCCTCGCCGCCGCCCAGCTCGACTGGCTCTACGGCCACGACGTCACCGAAGGACTGCCATGACCACAGCCACCGCCGCCCGCACCGCGCCGCGGGCCGCCGCCACGGGACCGGGCCCGGCCTGGGCCGCGGAGATGACCGAGACCCCGTTCTGGCACGCGGCGGCGCCGCCGGAGCCGCCGAGCGGGCGCGCGCCGCCGGCCGAGGCCGATGTGGCGATCGTCGGCGCCGGCTTCACCGGGCTCTCGGCGGCGCTGCATCTCGCCGAGGCCGGGCGGCGGGTGGTGGTGCTGGAGGCCGGCCCGCCGGGCGCCGGCGCCTCGACGCGCAACGGCGGCATGATCGGCTGGGGCCA
Organism: Paralimibaculum aggregatum; assembly: GCF_030270585.1. GTDB lineage: Bacteria > Pseudomonadota > Alphaproteobacteria > Rhodobacterales > Rhodobacteraceae > Thermohalobaculum > Thermohalobaculum aggregatum. Next base: position 1,383 of record NZ_BSYI01000045.1, on the reverse strand, counting down.
CAAGGCCCGGCTCGCGCCGCTGGCGAAACGCTATGGCGAGGGCCCGGCGCGGGCGATGCTGCGCGAGGCGCAGACCTCGCTGAACTGGACCCGCGCGCTGCTCGGGCGCCTGCCGGTCGATGCCCTGCACCGGCAGACCGGGCGCTTCCTCGGCGCCGGCTCGGCGCTGCATTTCGAGCGGCTCGCGGCCTGGGCGCGCGACGAGGCCCCGGCGCTGGGCATGGAGGTCGAGGTGGTGCCGGCGGCGGAGCAGGCCGCCCATATCGGCTCGGAACTCTATCGCGGCGGGCTCTATTTTCCCAATCACGGGCTGCTGCATCCGGCGCTCTTCCACAAGGGGCTGCTGGAGGCGGCACGGAACGCCGGCGCGGAGGTCATCGACCATGCCGCGGTGACGGCGATCGCCGGCGCGCCCGGGGCCTGGCGGCTCGCCACCGCGAAGGGCCCGCTGACGGCGCGGGAGCTGGTCTGGGCCGGCAATGGCTACGCGGCGCGCGGCGGGCGTGCCTTCGCCCGCTTTGCCCGGCGACTGATCCCGGTGCCCTCCTTCATCATCGCCACCGAGCCGGTCGGCGAGAACCGCATGCGCAGCCTGTTCCCCGGCGGCCATGCCCATGTCGACACGCGGGCGGCGCATTCCTACTACCGCCCCTGCCCCTGGGGCGAGCGCATCCTCTGGGGCGGGCGGGCCTCGCTGCTGCCGCTGCCGCCGCGGGTCGCCGCCGCGCGGCTGCGCGACCAGATGCTGAGCGTCTATCCCGAGCTCGGCGACCTGCGGCTGACCCACAGCTGGACCGGGAACGTCGCCTTCAGCTTCGACGGGGTGCCCCATATCGGCCAGATCGACGGCGTCTGGCATGCCTGCGGCTACAACGGCTCGGGCGTGGCGATGGCGCCCTATCTCGGGATGCGGCTCGCGGAGCGGCTGCTCGGCCCCGACCAGGGCGGCGCGGTGCGCGGCAGCACCGGCTTCGATGCGGCCCGGTTCCGCGCGCAGCCGCTCTATGGCGGCAATCCGTGGTTCCTGCGCGGGCTCGAGATCTACTACCGCACCCGGGAGCGGCTCGAAGGCGTCGCCCGCATCCCCCGCAACTGAGGCGTCCGGGGGACGCGGCGGCGCGGATCAGCCCGCCGCGAGAAGCGCCCTGGCCTGGCCCACCCAGTCGTCGCGCTCGGCGCGGCCGGGAAAGCTGCCGGTGGCGGCATCGAGCCAGCGCAGGTCCTCGGCGGTGAAGGCGGCAAGCTGGGCATACTGGTAGACGCCGCGCTCGTTGAGCACCGCCGCCATCTTCGGCCCGATGCCCTTGATCTTCTGCAGGTCGTCGACCGTCTCCGGCCGCTCGGCAAAGAGCTGCGCCGGGGCCGGCGGCTCGGCGGCGGGCG
>NZ_BSYI01000044.1 GCF_030270585.1 Paralimibaculum aggregatum | reverse complement strand
TTCCCCGTCGATCCGCTGCTCGAAGAGGAAGAGCGCCGATTCGACCCGCTCGAAGGCGCCCGACACGCCGCCCTCGGCGGTGAGCACGGTCAGCTCGAGATCGCGCAGGACCGAGATCGGCTCGACGAACAGGCTGCCGTCGAGGGTGGCGTTGCCGCCGACCGCGATCCGGTCGGCCGTGCCCTCGATCGCGTGGATGGTGGTGCGGGTGAGGCCGGTCTCGCCCTGCGTGAAGTTGCCGGCGATGGTGAGGGTGTCGGCGCTGCCGGTCTCGCCGATCACCAGGGTGCCGTGGTTGTTGACATGGCCGAGATAGGCCGAAGCGCCGGTCAGCAGCCCGCCCTCGAGGTTGTCGAGGGTGAGCGCGGCCTCGATGCCGGCCGCGTCGCCGGTCGCGGCGGCGCTGGCGGCGGCGGTCGCGGCACCGGAGATGATGGTGTTGCCGCCATTGGCGAATTCGCCGATCGCGTCGCCGTCGATATGGCCGAGATTGACCACCGACAGCCGGTCGGTGTTCGGGTCGCTGCCCTGCCCGAGATAGTAGACTGCGAGGCCGGACGCGGCGCTGAGCGCGCCGTCGGTGCCGATCGAGAGCATGTTGCTCGCGCCGCCGCCATGCACCAGCACGCCGATGCCCTGGCCCGAGGCGGCCAGCGTCTCGGCGCCGAAGCTGTTCGGGTCGTAGTCGCCGGCGCCGCCTGCCACGGTGCCGAGGATCTCGATGGAGACGGAGGAGTTGGAATCCTTCGTGTCGCCGAGGTTCTGGGCGAAGATCGCCACCGAGTTGCGGCCCGGGGTCGTGATGATCCGCTCGCTGTCGCTCTGGAAGATCTCGACCTTGCCGGTGTCGTTGGCGCTGCCGTTCGGGCCGCCGGTCTTGCCGGCGAAGGCGCCGTCGGCCGAGCCGCCGAAGCCGCCGCCGCCGCCGATCGCCTGGGCGATCACGCCATAGGCGCCGGCGCCGGCGGTGGAGACGTCGTCGCTCAGCTCCACCGTGACGCCGCCGGCGTTGCCGGTGCCGCCCAGCCCGCCGAAGGGCGTCCCGCCGAAGACGTTGAGCGTGATGCCGTCGGCGAAGGAGATGTCGCCCGCGATGCCGCCGCCGCCGCCGATCGACTGCGCGACGATGGCGTGCGCGCCGTCGCCCTGGGTCGAGAGGCCGTCGAAGCGCTGCAGCGTGACCGTGACGCTGGCGGCATCGCCGCGGCCGTCGCCGAGCTTGAGGCTGGACACGCCATCGGCCGTGCCCGCGGTGGCGATGCCGCCGCCGCCGCCGATCGACTGCGCGACATAGCCCATCGCCCGGTCGCCGAAGGTCCGGTGCGCCGCACCGACATCGATGGTGACGCTGTGGGCCGGCTGGCTGGTGGCCGCGGCGCCGAGGGTGAAGTCGATGTCGTGGCTGCCGGCGATGTCGAGCGAGCCGAGATCGCCGAGCACCGCCATGCCGCCGCCGCCATTGATCGACTGCGCGACGATCAGGTGGGCATCGGGCCCGGAGGTCATGAGCCCGCCGAGCTGTCCCGAGACCGTCACCGCGCCGGCGCCGTCGGCGGTGCCCGAGGTCGCCGATCCGCCGAGCAGCACGCTGCCGGTCGCGCGCAGCGAGCCCTCCCTGGCCAGCCCGCCGCCGAGGCCGATCGACTGCGCGAGGATGCCGGTGGCGCCGTAGCCCGAGGTGGTGACGTTGCTGTCGCCATAGATCAGGTCGACCATGACATCCGAGCCGTGGCCGTTGCCGCCGGTGCCGTCGGTGATGCCGAGGGTCAGGTCGACATCCGCCATCGCCTGGCTGCCCGCCGCGGTGGCGGTGCCGCCGAGCCCGCCGCCGACGCCGAGCGACTGCGCGATCAGGCCAAAGGAGAGGTCGCCATGGGTGACGCTGTTGCCGCCGAACTCGGCGGTGACGGGGCCGCCATTGCCGGTGGCGCCGGAGCGCCCGCCGAGGTTCAGGGTGAGATCGTATTCCACCGCGCCGTCGCCCGAGAAGTCGCCGTCGCCCTCCACGGTGGGAGCGTCCGAGCTGGCCGAGCCGCCGATGCCGCCGCCGGCGCCGATCGACTGCAGCACGATGGCGTCGGCATCGTCGCCGAAGGTCTCGATGTCGCCATAGTGGTCGAGCCCGACCGCGCTGCCGCCGGCATAGGTGTTCACCGCCCGGCCGCCGACATTCACCGTGAGGCTGCCCGAGGCGGAATAGTCGTTGCCCTCGCTGTCGCTGCCGCTGGCCGCGCCCGAGATGCCGAAGCTGCCGCCCTGCGAGGTGCCGCCGCCATGCCCGATCGACTGGGCGACCAGGCCGCGCGCGCCGGCGCCGGTGGTGGTGATGGTGCTGCCGTCCGCGGTGTCGACCGAGACGGTTCCGCCGAGCCCGCCGACGCCGCCGGTGCCGCCGACGCCGATGGTGGCGTTGAGCTGGAAGTCGCCGCCATCGTTGCCGGTGACCGCCGAGCCGACGCCGCCATTGCCGCCGCCTCCGCCGATCGACTGCGCGATCAGGCCGGTGGCGTGGGAGCCGGCGGTCTGGATGCCGCTGGCCTGGTCGAGGCTGAGGACGACCTGCCCGCCATCGCCGCCGGCACTGCCGCTGCCGCCGATGGCGACGCTGAGCGTCGCGGTGAAGCTGACCGCCTCGCTGTCCTGCGGCCCGCGCACGCCGGCCGAGGCCGAGCTGCTGCCGCCATTGCCGCCGCCGCCGCCGATCGACTGCGCGATCAGGCCGATGGAGCCTTCGCCCTGCGTGGAGATTGCGGTGCCGGTGAGGTCGATCTCGACCGTCTGGCCGTCGCCGGCGGCGCCGCCGCTGCCGCCGATCGCGGCCGAGGCCGAGGCGCCGAGCGCCACGCCGGTATCGCCGAGGGTGAGCGCCTGCGCCAGCGCCTTGGCCACCGAGGAGCCGCCGGTGCCGCCGCCGCCGCCGATCGACTGCGCGACGATGCCGAAGGCGTCGAAGGCATCGGCCGCGCCGGTGGCGATGAGGCCGCCGGAGAGGTCCATGTCGACGGTGCCGCCATTGCCGCCATCGCCGCCCTGGCCGCCGACCGAGGCCGACCAGTCGAACAGCAGGCTCGCCGAGAGCGCCGCCGCCGAGCCGCCGGTGCCGCCGCCGCCGCCGACCGACTGGGCCAGGATGCCGCTGGCATGGGAGCCGGTGGTGCTGAGGGAGAAATCCTCGAGCGCGAAGCGCGTGGTGCCGCCATGGCCGCCGGATTCGGCGCCGCCGGCAATCGGAACCGTGGCCGCCGCGATGCCGAAGCCCACCGCATCGCCGCCCGATCCGCCGCCGCCGCCGATCGACTGCGCGAGGATCGCATGGGCATTGTCGCCCGCCGTGCCGATCGCCAGCGGATCGGGCGGGGCGACGCCGTCGAGCGTGAAGGGCGGCGCGCTCTGCACCGTCACCGTGCCGCCATCGCCGCCGACATTGCCGTTGCCGCCGACCGCGGAGGAGACGTTGTCGACGAAATCGCTGCTCACCGAGAAGATCGCGCCGCCGTCGCCGCCGCCGCCGCCGATGGAATGCGCCGCGAAGCCGTAGGAGAAGTCGCCCGAGGTATCGACCTTGCCGCCGACGCCGAAGATCGTGACCGCCCCGCCGGCGCCGCCATGCCCGCCCTGGCCACCGACCACGAAGACCCCGTCCGCGCTCGCGCCGGAGCCGCCGCCGCCGCCGACCGACAGCGCCTGGAGACCGGGCGCACCATCGCCATAGGTGGTGATGTTGCCGAGGGTGGTGGCCTGGATCTCGTTGCCGGTGCCGGCCGCGCCGCCGTCGTCGCGGGTGCCGCCGCTGCCGCTGGAGCCGCCGAGCACCACGACGCCCGAGGCGGTGCCGGCCGCGCCGCCGCTGTCGCCGACCGATTCGAGCAGGACACCGCGGGCGCCGTCGCCAGAGGTCTCGATCTCGCCGCCGAAGTTGAACAGCACGCGCCCGCCGCTGCCGCCGCGCCCGGTGACCGGCTCGCTCTGCCCGAGGAGCTCGAAGTCGTCCCCCGTCGGCCCGCCCTGCGCGCCGAGGCTCTGCGCGAAGGCGCCATGGGAGAAGTCGCCCAGGGTCCTGATCGAGATCGGGCTGGTCGCGGCGAGATCGCAGCAGCCGGCGAACTCGACGCCGAATTCGAGGAACACGTTGCCGCCGTTGCCGCCGTCGCCGGCGGTGTCGGCGGTGAAGTCGATCACCCCGCTCGAGGGCGAGAAATAGCCGCCGGGCCCGCCCTGGGACTTTGCCCAGGCGCCATAGGCATAGTCGCCGTCGGTGTAGACCGAGGCGTCGTCCTCGATCTGGACATTGATGTCGCCACCATAGCCGCCGACGGCGCCGTTGCTGTCCTCGCGCCCGCCGCCGCCGGCGCCGCCGACCGAGAGGCCGACGAGCCCGGGAACGTAGTCGCCGGAGGTGTCGACCTCGGCGCCGCTGTCGAGGGTGAGGATCGAGGTGCCGCCCGCGCTCGCCGCGCCGCCGGTGCCGCCGCTGCGGTCGTCGCTGCCGACGCGCTGCGGCCCGAGCCCGCCATCGCCGCCGCGGCTGTAGATCACCACGCCGCCGGACTGCTGCAGCGCCCCGGTGGAGGTGACGGTGCTGGTGTTGCCCTTGCTGGTGGCATCGGTGATCACCGAGGTGTCGTAGTTCTGGTCGATCAGGTCGGGGTCCCAGCCGTCCTGCGGGGCGGCGATGCCGTTGCCGTGCACGGTCACGTCGGCCGAGACCGTGGCGATGATCACCTGGCCCTCCTCGCCGCGGCCGCCGTCGTCGTCGTTGTCGGAGGTGACCTGCGAATAGCCCGGCCCGCCGACGCTGGCGAGATAGATGCCGCGCAGGCCGAGGGGCATGCCGTCCGACGCCGAGCTGATCTGCACGTCGACCTTGCCCGTGCTGGTGAAGTCGATCGTGCCGCCGGCGCCGCCCGGGCCGTTGCTGTCGCCGCCGGCATTGCCGATGGCCTCGACGCCGATGCCCCAGAGAAAACGGCCGGCGGTCTCGAGCCGGGCTTCGATATCGCCGGAGTTCACGATCGTCAGCGCACGGCCGTCGCCGCCATCGCCGCCGTCCTGGTCGCCGGCGGTGTCGTCCTGCTTGCCGCCGGCGCCAGAGATCGCCCCGACATAGAGCGCCGCGCCGCCGTAGAGATAGCTGCCATAGCCGGAGCCGGACTGGTCGTTCGGCTTGAAATCGATATTGCCGCTGTTCTGCACCAGGTCGAACTGCCCGCCCTGGCCGCCATTGCCGCCATCGCCGCCGCCGACGCCGGCAGAGACATCGCCGCCATCGCCGCCGACGCCGTAGATCCGGATCGCCATCAGCGTGCCGATATCGTCGTAGACGCCGGGATTGTCGCCCGGATCGCCGTCCTCGTCGCTGCTGGTGCCGCCGCCGCGAAAATCGACCTCGCCGCTGTTGGTGAAGCTGAGCGTGCCGCCATCGCCGCCGCGCGAGGCATCCTTGCCCGAATCGGCATCGAAGCCGCGCCCGCCGGTGACGCCGAAGAGGATGGTCGAGCTGGCGGTGTCGTCGTGGACGGAGAGGGGCTGGGTGTTGGTGAGGGTGCTGGCGCCGGCATTGTCGCCGTCATCATCCTCCGCGGTGCCCTGGCTGGCGGTGTAGTCGAAGACCACGGCATCGACATGGTCCGCGGGCACCGTGCAGTCGCCCGGCTGCGTCGGGCAGGTATAGATATCGTCCGCCAGGGCCGGCGATCCCGCCGTGAGCGCCATCACCGAGCAGCTCAGCAGCAATGCAAGGCGGTGCCCGGCTCCGGATTGGGTCAAACGACGCTCGGTCTTCATGGTGCCTCCTGCAGTCACATCCCCGCCCCCGGGCGAGCATGGGCCCGATGGAGTATGCGCGTGTTTCCGAGTGGGGGTGGCGCCGGCGTCAGGTCCTGAAGATGCCGGATGCCCGCCTGGCGGTTCACGCCATGCACGAGTGCACCCCACCCTGTTTCCCGGCGAACACCTTGTGCGCTGGTAGGGCGTCTGTCCATTCACAATCAGGATTTTTGGGGAGCCGGGGATGTGAATGTCGCTCGCCGGTCTCGTCGGGCGTCCGGTCCTGGCCTGCGCCTGCCTTCGGGCGCCTGCGGCCGGGGCGGAGACGGATCGCCCCGCGCGGGGCGCCGACGCGGAGCCGGCGCAGAGGGCCGGCGGGCAGGGGCGGCAGGCTGGGCGAGCCCGGTCGAGATGCCGGCCCGGCGGGCGGGCCGGCGGGCCGGTCAGTCGCGGCTCTCCGCCGGCGCCGGGGCGCGGCTCATGGCCTTCAGCCCGGCCATTGCGATCGCCGTGGCGGTGATCGCCGTCAGGCCCCAGAAGACCCAGGTGATCGGGCTGCGGAACAGGATCTCCGGCGAGCCGCCCGACATCAGCATCGACTGGCGGAAATTGTCCTCGAGCAGCGGGCCGAGGATGAAGGCGATCAGGAAGGGCGCCGCCGGCACGCCGTAGCGCATCATCAGGAAGCCGAGCCAGCCGATGGCGAACATCACGCCGACATCGAACATGCTGTTGTTGACCGCGTAGCAGCCATAGACGCAGAGCACCAGCACCAGCGGGAACAGCACGCCGCGGGGGATGTCGGCCACGTAGCGGAACACCCGGATCGCCGCGCCGCCGATGAAGAACAGCGCGAAGGAACTGAGGATCAGCCCGACGAAAAGCCCGTAGACGATGTCGGCATTGGTGACGAACATCAGCGGCCCGGGCTGCAGCCCGTGGATCATGAAGGCGCCGATGATGATCGCGGTGACCACGTCGCCCGGCACGCCGAGTGCCAGCAGCGGGATCAGCGTCGCACCGGCGACGCCATTGTTGCCGGCCTCGGCCGCCGCCACGCCCTCGATCTCGCCCTTGCCGAAATTCGCCTTGTTGGGCGAGGTCCGCCGCGCCTCGGAATAGCTGAGGAAGGCCGAGGGCGCCGCGCCGATGCCGGGGATCGAGCCGAGGAAGGCGCCGATCGCGCTGCCGCGGATGATCGACTTGAAGCAGCGGCGATACTCGGCGAAGGACACGCGGTTGTCGCCGAGCCCGCGCACGTTGCCGTCGTTGCCATGCGGGTCGGCCACCATCGCGAGGATCTCCGGGATCGCGAAGAGCCCGATCAGCACGGCGATGAAATTGAGCCCGCCCATCAGGTTCGGATCGCCGAAGTTGAACCGGTTGGTGCCGTAGACGAGGTCGAGCCCGACGGTGGCGAGCAGCAGCCCCAGCACCGCCGAGACCAGCCCCTTCAGGAGGCTGTCGCCGGAGACGCCGGCGATGATCGTCAGCGAGAACAGGATCAGCGTGAAGAACTCCGGCGGGCCGAAGGAGAGCGCGAAGCTCGCCAGCCAGCCGGCGGCCAGGATCAGCGCGAGGTTGGAGAAGAGGTCTGCCGTGCAGGAGGCATAGAGCGCCATGGTGAGCGCGCGGCCGGCCTCGCCCTTCTCGGCCATCGGGTAGCCGTCGAGCACCGTGGCGGAGGAGGCCGGGGTGCCGGGTGTCTTGATCAGGATCGCCGGGATCGAGCCGCCGAAGATGCCGCCCTTGTAGACACCGAGCAGCAGCAGGATGCCGGTCATCGGCTCCAGCGCGAAGGTGAAGGGCAGGGTGAGCGCCACCGCCATGGTCGCCGAGAGCCCGGGGATCGCGCCGGCCACGGTGCCGACCGCGATGCCGATGACGAGCGCGAGCAGCGCCTGCGGATCGGTGAAGATCGCGGCGCCGGTGACGAGATTGTCGAACAGCGTCATGGCAGCCTCACGAAGATGCCCTGCGGGATCGCGACGCCGGCCACATGGGCGAAGAACGCGTAGAGCGCAAGCGGAGCGGCGATGGCGGCGATGGTCGCGGCGACCGGGTGGCGCGTGCGCACGAGGAAGGCGAAGGCGAGGAAGGCCGGCATCGCGGCCCAGACCAGCCCCACCGTCTCGGCGAAGGCCACGAGCAGCACCATGATAACGGCCGCGATGGCCAGGCGCAGGCCCGCGCCGGGGCGCCAGCCGGTGCCGGGCGCCTCGGCTTCGGCCGCGCTCGGCAGGCCGCGCGAGGCGAGCAGCAGCCCGGCGCCGCCCAGCGCCAGCAGCCCGGCCAGGGCATAGGGCCAGAACAGCGGCGAGAGCACGATGTTGCGGATGTTGTCGGGGGCGGTCACGCCATAGGGAATGCCGGCAAGGGTCAGGAAGGCGGCGAAGAGGATCGCCGCGATCCCGATCTGCCTGTGGGTCGTACGCGTCATGATGTCCTCCTGGCGGGCGGGCCGCAGCTCGGGGGAGCCGCGGCCCGCGGTGCTGGACAGGGCGTTGCTGCGAACGTCGGGCGCGCGAGCCCCGGATCAGCCGGAGATCCGCATCCCCAGCTCGTCCACAAGGGCGCGGAACACCTCGTACTGCTTCTGGATGAAGGCCGCCGAGTCCTCGGGCGACATCAGCTCGATCACCGAGCCGCGGGCCTCCATCTTCTCGCGGAAGCCGGCATCGGCGGTCGCGGCGGCGAGCCACTCGCCCCATTTCGCGGCGATGTCATCGGGCAGGTCCTTGGGGCCGGCCACGCCGGTCCAGCCGACCAGCTGCTCGAGCTCGGGATGCCCGAGCGAGGCGGCCGAGGGGGCGTCGAAGCCCGCGACCGGTTCGGTGGTGGTGACCATCAGCGGCTTGAACTGGCCATTGGCAACGAAGCTCGCGAGTTCCGCGGAGTTGGTGCAGATGAAAGTCGCGGTGCCACTGAGCACGGCAGTTGCCGCTGCACCGCCGCCCTTCATGGGCAGATGCACCGCCTGCTCCAGCGGCTTCTCCACGCCGAAGCTCTTGAGCACCATTGCGCTCGCGATGTGCTGCAGCGCGCCGACACCCGAGGAGGAATATGTCACCGATCCCGGTTCCGCTTGCACCTTGCTCGCCAGTTCATCCAGCGAGTCGATGTCGCTGTCGCTGCGCACAGCGCAGGCCACCGGGTTGATCTCGTAGACGCCGACGAAGCGGAAATCGTCCAGCGTGTAGGGCAGCGTGTCCTTCATCGCCGGGTTCACGGTGTGCGAGCCGACGCGGGCGAAGAGCATGGTGTAGCCGTCGGCCGAGGCGTGCTTCACCGAGACCGAGCCGGTGGCGCCGCCGGCGCCGGTGCGGTTGACCATGACGAGCGCCTCGGGGACCACCTTTCCCAGCGGCTCGGCCAGCGTGCGCGCGGAGATGTCGGTCGCGCCGCCAGGGCCATAGGGGATGATCATGTTGATCGTGCGGTCGGGGTAGTCCGCCGCCAGGCTGGCCCCTGCGGTTAGCGCGATTGACAGTGCCGCTACGGATGCGATCCGGAAGTTTTTCATGTTTTTCCCTCCCTCGGACGGTTTTCACTTGGTTTTTACATCGTCAAATCCAGAATTACCTGAAATTCAACGATTTCCCGCATTGACAGCTTATATTGGTTAAAGGTATTTTATGAATTGAAAAATTCTGATGAGAACCGTAAGGAAAACTGACGAAATGTCGATCCGGAACCTCAAGACCCTGATCGCGATCGACGACCACCGGACCTTCACCGCCGCGGCGGAGGCGGTCTTCGTCACCCATGCCGCGGTGAGCCAGCAGATGAAGGCGCTCGAGGAGGAGTGGCAGGTCACGCTGTTCGACCGCTCGCGACGCACGCCGGAGCTGACGCCGATCGGCCGGGCGCTGGTGGCACGGGCGCGGGAGATCGTCGCCGCCTATGACGGCATGGTCGCCTCGGTGCTGGGCGACGAGGGCTTCCGCGGCACGCTGACGATCGGCTCGGTGCCGACCCTCGTCAACGGGCTGGTGCCGCTCGCGGTGGCCATGCTGAAGCGCGAGCATCCCAATCTCGGCGTGCGCGTGGTGCCGGGGCTGACCATCGACCTCGTCTCGCAGATCGACCGGCAGGCGCTGGATGCGGTCATCACCTCCCGCCCGCCGATGCTGGCGCGGCACTATCGCTGGCAGGAGCTCGGCGAGGAACGCTTCGAGCTGATCGCCGGCGCCGAGGTGGAGGGCGACGACCCGCTCGCGATCCTGCAGGCGCATCCCTACATCCGCTTCTCCCGCCAGGCCGTGGTCGGCGCGATGATCGAGACCTGGCTGCGGGAGCGGCAGATCGAGGTTTCCGACACCATGGAGCTCGACAGCCTCGAGGCGATCTCGAGCATGGTCTATGCCGGGCTCGGGGTCTCCATCGTGCCCAGCCAGATCGTGCCGCGCCCGGACCGGCTGCCGCTGCGCCGCCTGGCCCTGGCCGAGGGGCTGGGGCCGCGCGTGCTCGGGCTGCTGAGCCATGCCGACACCGTCAAGACCCGCGTCATAGAGGCGTTGCACGAGAAGCTGGCCGAGGCGATCGCCATCGGCGTCTTCGACCCCGCCCGCATCCGCTAGCCGCCTCTGCCGGCCGGCATCCGACCACCCGAATCCAGCAGGACGTCCTTCCAATGACAGTCGACTTCATCGCGGTCCTCGTGGCCGGCGCCGCCATGGGCGGTTTCATCAACGGCCTCGCGGGCTTCGGCACGGCGCTCTTCGCGCTCGGCTGGTGGCTGCAGATCATGCCGCCGCAGCAGGCCGTGCCGGTGGTGCTGCTGATGTCGGTGGCGAGCGGCATCCAGGGCTGCTGGATCGTGCGCCACGCGATCCGCTGGCGGCGGCTGGCGATGTTCCTGGTGCCGGCGCTCTTCGGCATCCCGCTGGGGCTGAGCGTGCTCGACCTGATCGACGCGGATCAGCTCAAGCTGGTGATCGGCGGCTTCATGCTGCTCTACGGGCTGTTCTTCGCCTTCCGCCGCACGCTGCCGCGCTACGAGCGGCCGACCCCGGTGATCGACGGCGGGATCGGCTTCGTCGGCGGCATCCTCGGGGCCACGGCGGGGCTTTCGGGCGCGCTGCCGACGATGTGGATCTCGCTCCGCGGCTGGACCAAGGAGGCGAGCCGGGGCGTGCTCCAGCCCTACAACATGGCGGTGCTCGGGCTCTCGGTGTCGCTGCTGGCGATGGACGGCGCCTATGACCGGCAGACCCTGCTGCTCTGCGGCGGGGCGCTGGTGCCGACGCTGCTGGCGGCGCAGGTGGGGATCCTGACCTTCCGGCGGCTCGGCGACGCAACCTTCCGCCGGCTGCTGATCGTGCTGATGCTGGTCTCGGGCGGGGCGCTGCTGGTGCGCAGCCTCTTCTGAGGCGCGTCCCGGCCGCCGCGGCGGCCGGGGATGGCGGCCCGGCGGGGGCTCAGCCCTTGGCGACGTCGTCCGCGGTGATCGGCGCCACCGGGGTGAAGAAGGGCGCCGGCACCAGCAGCTTGTTCTCCACATGGGTGACGAGGGGCCGCATCTCGCGGGCATAGTCCTGCCATTCCGGCGAAGCCTGCAGGCGCTTGCGCCGCTCGAAGCGGTCGTCGAGCGAGTCGTAGCCCCACATGTGCACGATCTGGTTCAGCGGGCCGAAATCGGTGGTGTAATAGCCCACCATCCTGCCGAGGATGCGCAGCTGCACCGCCATCCCCTTCTCCTGATAGAGCTTCAGGAAGACCGGGACCTGCCCGGCATGGAGGGTGTAGATCCGTTCATCGACGAACATGGGCGTGTTCTCTCCCTGTCTGCTTGGATTGGCGATCGGCTCAGATGCCGAAACCGGCGATCAGCGCGAGGCAGAGCGCCGCGAGGATCACGGTGAGGCCCACCAGCACCCCGATCGCCGCCGGGCCGACCTCGGCCAGCTTCTTCAGCGAGGTCTTCATGCCGAGGGCCGCGATCGCGGCGATCAGGCACCAGCGCGAGAGCTCGAGCACCGCCTCCGACACCCAGGCCGGCACCGCGCCGGTGGAGCCGATCAGCACCAGCGCGGCAAAGCCGAGCACGAAGAGCGGCACCGGCAGGCGGGCGGGCGCACCCGGCTGGCGGGTCGCGAAGGCCATGGAGATCGCGATCACCACCGGCACCAGCAGCGCCACGCGCAGCAGCTTGACGATGGTTGCGGTGTCGCCGGCCTCCTCGGAGATGCTGTAGCCCGCGCCGACCACCTGCGCCACGTCGTGGATCGTGGCGCCGAGGAAGACGCCGGCCTCGCGGTCGCTCAGGCCCAGCGCGCCGGCCAGGATCGGATAGGCGATCATCGCCACCGTGCTGAGCGTGGTGACCGCGATCACCGTGAAGACCGTGTCGCGCTCCTTCTCCGGGTGATTGGGCAGCACCGAGGAGATCGCCAGCGCCGCCGAGGCGCCGCAGATCGCCACCGCGCCGCCGGTCAGCACGCCGAAGCGGTGCCGCCGCCCGACCGCACGCGAGAGCAGTAGCCCCGTCCCGATGGTCGCCGCGACGCCGGTCAGCGTGATCGCCACCACCGAGCCGCCGAGCGCGATCACCTGCTGCACCGTGATGCCGAGGCCGAGCAGCGCCACGCCGAGGCGCAGGATGCCCTTCGATACGAACTCGATCCCCGGCGCGCAGCGGCTCGTCGGCTCCTCCGTCAGGAAGGCGAAGGCCATGCCGAGCAGCAGCGCCATGAGCATCACCGGCGCGCCGTAGTGCTCGGACAGGAATTTCGCGGCGAGCGCCACCGTCCCGGCGATCAGCACCCCCGGAAACAGCCGTCTGGCGGCGTCCGCGCGGGACGCCTCTGTGGTGAGCGTCATCCGATCAGTTCGTCCGAACGGTCGTCGGTCTCGCCATAGCGCTTGAGCACCGCCGGGCGGGTGCCCTCATAGGCGCGGTGCAGGTTCTCGGCGATCTTGGCGTTCTCGCGTTCGAAGAGGCAGTTGCCCTCGAGATCGGAGGCGACGATGAAGGGCCCCATGTCGCGGCATTTCAGCACCCACATCGCCTGCGCGAGGCCGAGCTCCTTCTCCCAGTGCACCGCCTCCACGTTCTCCACCCCGCGCCCGAGCAGCGCGCCGGTGCCGTAGCCCACCGTGGTGAGGTAGATCGCGCCATTGGGCACGAAGTGCTTCTTGTAGGTGGCGGAGGACATCCCGCCCTTGCCGACGATCAGCCTCGCGCCGGATTTCTCGAACCACTCGCCGAGCCATTTCTCGAAGCGGAAGGAGGCCGTCGCCGTCACCGCGCCGAGGCGGAAGCTGCCGTCGGCGTCGATGCTCGCGGCGGGGGAGCAATGGAAGTTGGCCGCGCTCTCCCGCGGCAGCTCCATCGGGATGTTGGCCTGCTCCTCGAGCGCGCGCTTGTAGACGCCTTCGCGGGCGGTATACATCAGCCCGTCGAGATGGACGATGTCGCCGAGGCGCAGGGCCTCGAGGTCCTGGCGCGTCGGGGTCGTGCTGAGGCGGATCTTGGCGGGTGGCGCCATCTCGGGTCTCCTCTTGGTGAAGCGCGGCTCAGCCGGTCGCCGCGGTATCGGCGGTTCCGGTCGCGATCACGCCTGCATCGGCGAGCCGCGCGATCTCCGCGCCGTCGCGGCCGATCTCGCCGAGCAGGGCGGCGGTGTCGGCGCCGAAGGCGGGGCAGGGGTCCAGGCCATCGGGTTGCCAGGGTGCGCGGAACGCCAGCGCCGGGGCGCGCAGCGTGATGCCGAGCTCGGGCACCGCGAGCGGCTGCCAGCAGGGGGTATCGGTCATCTGCGGGTGCGCGAGGATCTCGGCGAGGCTCAGCACCCGGGCCGCCGGCACGCCGGCCGCGGCGAGGCGGGTCTCCCAGTCGGCGGCGGTTGCCGTGGCCAGCTCCGCGGCGAGCCCTTCGGCGACGCGCGCGGCATCCGGCTCCTCGGCCAGCTCGGGGCGGCCGATGGCGGCGGCGAGGCGCACCGCCTGGGCCGGGGTGTTCGCGGTGATGACGAGCTGCCCTTCGGCGGTGTCGAAGCGCCCCGAGAAAGGGGAATCCGAAAACGCCCGGTTGCCGTCGAGCCCGCGGAGCTGGCCGGTGGCCTGGTGGTGCATGGCATAGGCGCCCATCAGCGTGGTCACCGCGTCGAGCATCGAGACCTGCAGCCGCTGCGCCCGGCCGGGGCGGCGTCCGCGCTCGATCAGCGCACCGAGCAGGGCGGCGACCAGTGCCTGGCCGGCGACATAGTCGACGATCGGCATGCCGACGCGCATCGGTCCGCTCTCGGCGGTGCCGGTCATCGCCATCAGCCCCGAGAGCCCCTGGAGCACGTGGTCATAGGCCGGGCGGCCGGCGAGCGGCCCCCCTGGGCCGAAGCCGCTGAGGCTGGCATAGATCACATCCCCGCGCCGCGCCCGCACCGCCTCGAAGCCGATGCCGAGACGCTCGACCACGCCGGGTCGGAAGTTCTCGGTCACCAGGTCCGCGGTGGCCGCCAGCTCGAGGAAGATCTCCCGCCCCTCCGGCGCCTTGAGATCGAGCGCCACCGAGCGCTTGCCCGTGTTCTGGCTGAGGAAGGAGGCGCCGAACCCGGCCGCGCGCATCTCGGCCGTGCCGCCGTGGCGGCGCACGAAATCGTCGCCGCCGATGCGCTCGATGCGGATCACCTCCGCCCCCATCAGCGCGAGCTGGCCGGTGGCATAGGGTCCGGCCAGCACATGCGTGAGGTCGAGCACCCGGATGCCGTCGAGCGGCCGCGGATGGCGGGCAGGTTTCAAGCCCTCACTCCGCCGCCAGCGCGGTCGGCCACTCGACCGTCTCGCGCCGCTGGTATGGGGTGAACCACGCCGGATCGGTGCGGTGCTCGACCCGGCCATCGGCCCAGATCCGGGCACAGGCACGGCGCGAGCTCAGGCAGAAGGCATGTACCGACATCTGCATGCCGCCGGTGTGGCAGTAGCCGACCTCGATATGGCAGTCGATCACCATCGACTTGCCGACGAAGCCCATGGCGCCCATGCCGATCGAGTTGCCGAGCTCCTTGAACTCCATCTCCAGCGCGGCGATCTTCGGGTCCGGGTTGCGGTCGCCCACGGTGCGCAGGCA
The DNA here is from genome assembly GCF_030270585.1 of Paralimibaculum aggregatum. Lineage (GTDB taxonomy): Bacteria > Pseudomonadota > Alphaproteobacteria > Rhodobacterales > Rhodobacteraceae > Thermohalobaculum > Thermohalobaculum aggregatum. The sequence continues at coordinate 29,420 of NZ_BSYI01000044.1, read as the reverse complement.
GGCGGCGCGCTTGCCGAGCACCATGCAGGCATCCTTGGAGCCGCCGAGCCCGATGCCGATGATCGCCGGCTGGCAGGACAGCCCGCGCTTGCCGAAGGCCACGAGGCTGTCGAGGTAGAAGCGCTTGATCCCCTCGATCCCGTCGGACGGGAAGAGCATGCGGTAGTCGGTGCCGAAGAGCCCGCCCTTGTGCACGGTGGTCAGGTCGATCCACTCGCCGCCCGGCGCCGGCTCGAAGCCGTATTCGATCTCCGGCGCGGCGATGCCGACATTATTGTCGTGGTCGGTCCGCCAGAGCGGATGCACCCGGTTGGGGCGCAGCGGCACGCCGTTGGTCGCCGCGGCGGTGGCCCGGCGCAGCGCCGTCTCCAGCGCCACCGGCCCGCCCTGCACCTGCGCCTCGTTCGACATCTTGACGTACCAGCGCGGGCAGCCGGTGTCGCCGCACATCGCCCGGCGGTCCTCCTTGGCGGCCTTGTAGTTCTCCAGCATTGCCTGCAGCACGAAGGCGGAGAGATCGCCGTCCTCGACATGGGCCGCGGCCTCGAGCCCCGAGAGATAGTCGTCGGGGATCTCGATGGCGGCCTTGTCCATCAGGTTCTCGGCGGTCGACTGGATCAGATCGATGGGGATCATCGTCCCGTGCTCCTCTTGACTGCCCGCGGCTCGGCGGCCGGCGGGTGGCTCATTGGGCGGCGACCAGCGTCTCCGGCTCGCCTTCGGGCAGCACGGTCTCGCCGGGGCGGACGATGGTGAACGCGACCGGCTCGCGGTCGACATCGAGCCCCGCCGCGCTCTGGCGCACCACCGTATAATACGATGCCTCGAGATCGCCCGCCTCGGGAAAATCGCTGCGGTGATGGGCGCCGCGGGAGTTCTCGCGGGCCTGTGCCGCTTCGGCGATCGCGGCCGAGACCTCGACCAGCGAGGCCATGTTGAGCCAGTCGTGCCAGGTCAGGTTGAAGGCCCGCTCGCCGGCGGTGCCGGTGCCGTCGAGGCCGGTCTCGGCCAGTTCGGCGCGGAGCTCGCCCACCCGGGCGATGCCGCGCGCGAGCCCGCTGCCGGTGCGGATCACGCCGACATGCTCCCACATCGCCTCCTGCAGCGCGCGGCGCAGGCCCTGCACCGCGCCGGCCTTCGCGGCAGGGCGGGAGAAGGGGGCGAGGGCGCGGCCGATCTCGGCCTCCAGCACCGCCGGATCGGGCTCGCGCAGAGCGCCGGCGCCGGCGATATCCGCCCCCATCACGTCGCCGGCGATGCCGCCGAAGACCGTGGAGTTGGCCACCCCGTTGCCGCCGAGCCGGTTCGAGCCATGAGCGCCGCCGGCATCCTCGCCGGCCACGTGCAGGCCGGGAAGCGCGGTCCGGGTGTCGGGATCGACCACCACGCCGCCCATGAAGTAGTGCGCCGTCGGCACCACCTCGACCCGCCCGCCGGCGAGATCGAAGCCGCAATCGGCGCAGCGGCGCACCATGCCCTTGAACTTCTTCGCGACGTTCTCGGGGCCGAGATGCGCCATCGAGATGTAGACCCCGCCGCCGGGCGAGGCGTTCTGCTTCTGCATCTCGGCATAGATGCCGCGGCTCACCACGTCGCGGGTGGCGCGCTCGCCCTTGCCGTCGTAGTCGAACATGAAGCGGTGCCCGGCGCCGTTCAGCAGATGCCCGCCGGCGCCGCGCAGGCCCTCCTCGAGCACGGTGCCGGTCATCTTCGATTCCGGCCCCGCCAGCAGCCCGGTGGGGTGGAACTGCACCATCTCCATGTCGCGCAGCGGCAGCCCGGCGCGCAGCGCCATGGCGAGCCCGTCCATGGTCTTGTCACCCGAGGGCGTGTGGTAGCGGTACATCGTCGGCCCGCCGCCGGTGGCCATCAGCACCGCCTTGGCACGGACCAGCCGGAAGCGCCCGGTGCGCATGTCGATCAGCAGCACGCCGGCCAGCCCCTCGCCGCCCTTGGCGGGGATCAGCGCGATGGCGCGGTGCTCCTGCAGCTTCTCCACGGAGCGCGCGAGCACCTGCTCCATCAGCCGGTTGATGATCTCGATGCCGGTGAGGTCGCCCTTGTGCACCGTCCGGTCGGCGGTCTGCCCGGCAAAGGCCTTGTGGTGCAGCTTGCCGTCGGGGTTGCGGTCGAAGAAGCAGCCGATCTCGTTCTCGAGCTCGCGCACCCGCACCACCGCCTGCTCGCAGAGCCGCCAGGCCATGTCCTGGTGCGGCAGCCACTTGCCGCCGATGATGGTGTCCATGAAGTGCCGCTCGACGCTGTCGCCCGGGCCGAGCGCCACGTTGTAGCCGCCCTGCACCATCCGGGTGCAGCCGCATTTGCCGATCAGGCCCTTCACCGCGAGGGTCACCTTGGTGCCCTCCGGCGCCGATTGCAGCGCGTGCAGCGCCGCGAAGAGCCCGGCACCGCCCGAGCCGAGAATCAGGATGTCGGTGTCGTGGCGGTCGATTTCGGTCGTGGACTGGGTCATCTGGGTCTCCGCTCACACCGCCTGCAGGAAGAAGCCGCCGGAGACCAGCACCGCCAGCGCCACCGAGGCCGCGGCCATGGTCTTCTGCGCCGGGCTCCAGGGCAGGAATTCGAGCGCCATCAGCCGGAGCCCGCCGAAGAGATGCACCGCCAGCAGGAAGACGAGCCCGAACTCGGCGATCTTGGCCAGCAGGTTGTCGGTCCAGGCGAGGCCGGCATCGAGCGCCGCCGCCCCCTCGAGCACGCTGCCGAGCATCAGGAAATGCGCCGGCAGGAAGAGCGCGAGCGCCAGCCCGGAGACGCGGTGAAGGATGAAGGCGAACCAGAGCGGGTGCCTGCGATGTGGCCGGATCATGCGCCACCTCCCGCGGCCGCGGCCGCTGCACCGGCGGAAAAGGTCACCGCCCAGACCGCGCGCCAGCCCATCGCCAGCAGCAGCGCGAAGATGGCCAGCGCGGCGGCGTTCAGCACCAGCCCGCCGAGCCCGGCCCATTCGCGCAGGATCGTGCGCAGCCCGATCGCCGCATGCACCGCCACCGCCAGCGCGAACAGCCCGTAGAACAGCACCCAGCCGACCGAGCCGGCGGTGCGGCCAAGGATCTCCGCCGCCGAGAGCCCGCCCTGCACGGCGTAGATCATCACCGCGACATGGCCGAGCACCAGCGGCGCCATCACCAGCGCGGAAAGCCGCTGTGCCATGTAGAGTCGCATCTCGCCCATCGCTCAGCTCCCCTTGCCGAAGAACGACCGCGCCGCCGCGCGCTTCAGCCCGGCGATGCTCTCGAGCGGGTTGAGGCCGTTGGGACAATGCGCGGCGCAGCTTCCCATGGTGTGGCAGCTGTGGCAGCCGCCGTCGCCGGTCACCGCCTCGAGGATCGCGGCGCGGCCGGTGTCCTTGGCGTCATTCAGCAGCGTCCAGGCACGATTCAGCGCCGCCGGGCCGAGATAGTCCGGGTTGCCCGCCACCGTATCGCAGGCAGCATAGCAGACCGCGCAGTTGATGCACTCGATCCCGGCATCGGCGATCTGGCGCGTCTCGGCGGCGGGGTCGATCTCGGCCACCGGATCGTCGCGCGTGGCGCCGGCATGAAAGACGCCGCCGGCCTTCACCCATTTCTCGAAGAACGGATCCATGTCGACCGCGAGATCGCGGATCACCGGAAAGTTCGCCAGCGGCCCGATCTCGAGATTGCCGTCCTCGGCGACCTTGCCGACATGGGTCCGGCAGGTCCAGCGCGGCACGCCGTTCACGGTCATCGCGCAGGAGCCGCACATTCCCACCCGGCAGGCGTAGCGATAGGCCAGCGCACCATCGAGATGCTGCTGGATCCACGACACCACGTCGAGAACCGTCTGGCTCTCGTAGCGCGGGACCTCGTAGGCGGCATAGTCGCCGGCCTCCGGGGTGCCGCGCCAGACGCGGACATGCAGGCTGGGAAGTTCGGACATCTTGCGGGCAACCTCGGCGCGGTTCGGCTTGCTGATCGGATCTGGATCGAGGCCCGCAGTCTATCAAAATCAGGGATTTCAAAAATCGATTTATTATGACCGCTTCTGTAAGCGGAGATTTCCGGCCTGCGCGCGTGCTTGCGCAGGGGCAGGCGGGCCCGGCGCGCTGCCGGGCCCGTGCGACCGTCAGGCGGCATCCTTTGCCGGCGGCGTCCAGGCGAACTTCTCGAAGATCGGATCGACCGGGGTCTTGGCGAGGTGGTTGGTGTAGTTGGACATCACCTTCTGCGCGTAGCCGAGGATCACCTCGAGGATGTTGCGGCGGGTGAAGCCGGCATCGAGGAAGGCCTGCACGTCCTCGTCGCTCACGAAGCCGCGCTGGCGCACGAGCTTCAGGGTGAAGTCGCGCAGCGCCTCGAGGCGCGGGGTGGGCAGCGCGGTGTTGTTGCGCAGCGCCTCGGTGATGGCGTCGTCCACGCCCATGCCCTTGGCGATGCCGGTATGCGCGGGCACGCAGTAGTGGCACTCGTTCTCGACGTTGATCGCCTGCCAGACGACGGTGATCTCGTCCTTGTCGAGGCTCGAGTTCTGGAACGCCTTGTGCGCCACCTGGTAGGTCTCCAGCAGGCCGGGCGCATCCGCCATCACCTTGTGCAGACCGGGCAGGCGGCCGAAGGCGGCCTTCGACTTCTCGAGCAGCGGCTTGCTCTCTTCGGGGGCGGTGGTCTCGTCGTGGAAGGTGAACTTGGTCATCTGCAGGCTCCTGTTTCGGCGGCGCGGCGGGTCCGTGCCTGTGCGGCGAGAGATAACCGGTTTGAGTGATCGCTCAAGTGTAATTTTGAGCGATCACTCAAATGTGAGCGCAGCTACGCCTCGCGGGGCAGAGACAAGCGCGGCGAGGCCCCCTATTCTCGGAGACGTGATGAAACGTGCCCGGCCATATGACCGCGACACCGCGCTCGACGCGGCGATGCTCCTCTTCTGGCGGAAGGGGTATCACGCGACCTCGCTCAAGGATCTCGAGGCGGCGCTCGCGATGAAACCCGGCAGCATCTATGCCGCCTTCACCAGCAAGGAGGCGCTCTATCTCGCCGCGCTGGAACGCTATTTCCTGCGCAGCCGCGACGGGCTCCGGGCCGTGCTTGGCGAGGCGGCCTCGCCGCTCGCCGCGCTCGCGGGCTATCTGAGGGAGAGCGCCGGGCGGCAGCCCGAAACCGGCATCCATGCCTGCATGCTGGTCAAGACCATGCTCGACACCACGGCCGAGGGCACCGCGATCGGCGATCGAGCGCGGGACTATCTGGCGGCGATGCGGGCCGAGATCCTCGCCGCCTTCACCGAGGCGCAGGCACTGGGCGAGCTGCCGGCGGAGGCCGATCCGGCACGGCTCGCGCAGCGCTACCAGGCCAATCTCACGGCGCTGCGGATCGAGGCGCAGCGCGGCGCCGGCGCGGAGGAACTCGCCGCACTGGCCGATGACATGGCCGGCGAGGTCGAGGCGCTGCGTCGGCAGGCGCACTGAGCCGGGCAGCGGGCGCCCGTGTCAGGGCACCGCGGCGATGGTGAGGAATGCGCCGAAGATCACCAGGTGGACGCCGCCCTGCAGGATCGTGGTGCGCCCGGTCGCGAGGCTCAGTGTCGCCGCGAAGAGCGAGAGCACCAGCAGCACCACGTGTTCGGGCTCCAGCCCCAGCACCAGCGGCGTGCCGAGGATCAGCGACACCACCGCCACCGCCGGAATGGTCAGCCCGATGCTTGCCATCGCCGAGCCGAGCGCGAGGTTGAGGCTGGTCTGCAACCGGTTCGCCCGCGCCGCGCGGAAGGCCGAGAGCCCTTCCGGCAGCAGCACCACCGCGGCGATCACCACGCCGACGAAGGCCGCCGGCAGCCCGGCCCAGGCGACGCTGGACCTGACAACCGGCGTCAGCGTCTCGGCCAGCAGCACCACCGAGACGAGCGCCACCAGCAGCAGCCCGGCGCTGGCCAGCGCGGCGCGCGTCTCCGGCACCGGATGCGGCGTGCCCTCGGGGCGCCGCTCGTCGAGGAAATAGGTGCGGTGGCGGATCGTCTGGGCAAACAGGAAGAGGCCGTAGAGCAGCAGGCTCGCCGCCGCCACGAAGACCAGCTGCGGCTCCGCATAGACTGGCCCCGGCACCGCCACGGTGTAGTTCGGCAGGATCATGGTCAGGGTGGCCAGCACGCCGATCACGCCGAGCGCCGCCCCCGCGCCCTGCACCTGGAACTCCTGCTCGCGGTGGTGGATGCCGCCGGTCAGCAGGCAGAGCCCGACGATGCCGTTCAGCACGATCATCACCGCGGCAAAGACGGTGTCGCGGGCGGTCTCGACGCCGCTCTCCGGGCTCGCCAGCATGATCGAGACGATCAGCGCCACCTCGATCACCGTGACCGCCGCGGCCAGCACGATGGAGCCGAAGGGCTCGCCGATCCGCGCCGCGATCACCTCGGCATGATGCACCGCGGCAAAGACCGCGGCGCCGAGCAGCACGGCCGCCAGCACGAGCACCGGGATGCTGGCGGGCTCGACGAGCTGCAGCAGCTGCGCGGCGACGAGGAGGGCGGCGGCGGGCGGCGCCGCGATCGTCCAGAGATGATGCCCTTGCCTGGCCGTGCTGCCCATTCCTTGTCCCTCGTTCCTGCATGTCGCCGGAGGTATCTAGAGGGCGGGCTGCCTTGCGCAACGCCGGATGGTGCAATGCCGAAATGTACTCGGGTCAAGCCCCGCGGCGCGCCGGGGGCATCCGCGCTGTCGTCGGAACTTGGGTCCGCGCGGGGCCTGCGCCGGGCTCAGGCCCCGCCGCCCCGCCGGGCGTGCAGGAGCGCAGTGTCGAGCGCCTGCAGGAAGCGTGCGCGGTCGGCCCTCGAGAACGCCGCGCCGCCGCCCTGGTGGAAGGGGTCGGCCGCGCGGATGTCGCTCATCAGGTCGCGCATGGCGAGGCGCTGGCCGATATTGCTCGGCGTCAGCCGCTCGCCATTGTGCTGCAGCACCGCGGCGCCTGCCTTCACGCAGCGGTCGGCAAGGGGGATGTCGGCGGTCACCACCACATCGCCCGGGCCGCAGGTCTCGGCGATCCAGCGATCCGCGACATCCGGGCCTTCCGCGACGATCTGCACCCGCACCAGCGGGTTGGCCGAGGGGCGCAGGCCGCCATTGCAGACCAGCACCATCGGCACCCCCTGCCGGGTGGCGACGCGCTCGGCTTCGGCCTTCACCGGACAGGCATCGGCATCGATATAGAGCGTGGTCACGGGCGGCACCGGGGCTTGTTGGTCGGGAGGCCCTGCCGGGCTTGCCCGCCTGATACACCGGCCGGGGCTATGCCGCCAGCCCGGCCGCCTCAGCCGCGCCGGCGGAGCGCTCGCAGCCGCGGCACGAGGCGCTGGAGGATCTGGCTGCGCACCAGCAGCGGCCCCCAGCCGAGCGGCCCGAGCCTCAGGATCTCGCCGAGCAGCGGCCAGACCGGGCGGGGCCTGCCGTGGAGCCGTGATACCAGCGCCAGGTTGATGCCCGCCGCCGCCGCGCCGAGCGCCCGTGCCTGCCGCCCCCGGCGCCCGCCGAGCGCCGCTCCGTGCCGCGCGAGCGGGATCTGGTGCTGTGCGGCGAAGTCCTCGAGATCGCGAGAGCCCGTCACCGTCTGCGATCCGGCATGGATGCGGAACCCGGCGAGCCGCTCCGGCGTCCAGGCCACGGGCCCCTGCCGGGCGAGCGCCAGCCAGAGATCCCAGTCGGCGGTGTACCAGAGATCCTCCGACAGCCCGCCGCGGGCGAGCGCGGCCTCGCGGCGGAACATGGCGGCCGGCAGCGCCACGGTGTTCTGCACCAGGAGCGTGGCGAGCGCGGTTTCGCTGTCGATCAGCCGCGCGCGCCGGCCGAAGGGGGGCGAGAACCGGCCGAGCCTGCGGTCCTGCCCGTCGATGAACCAGGCGGCGTGCAGCCAGAGCGCTGCCTCCGGATGGCGCTCGGCGAGGGTGAGCATCGCCGCGACGCGCCCGGGCAGCCAGATGTCGTCCTGGTGCAGCATCGAGACGAGCGGCCCCCGCGCCGCGCGCAGCCCCGCATTGGTGGTCTGCATCCAGTTGCGGCAGTCCGGCGCGTCGAGCACGCGCAACGGCAACCTGGCGGCATGGCGCTCGAGGATCTCGCGCGAGCCGTCGCCGGAGGCCTGGTCGACGGCGACGATCTCGACCTCCCCGAGCCGTGCCTGCCCGTCGAGCGAGCCGAGCGTGCGCCCGAGCGTGGCGGCGCCGTTGTAGACCGGGATCACCACGCTCAGTCGGGTCATTGCACCGCCTCGGCGCCGCCGGGGCAGGCGCGGAGGGCCTCGATGCGGGCGCGATAGCCGGGCCAGCGCCCGGCGAGGGCCTGTGGGTCCGGCACGGCGAGGCCGAGCGGCGCCGCCTCCGACGGCGCCATGTAGGCCAGCCGGTGCGCCCGGCAGAGCCTGGCGATCTGCGCCGGGTCGAGCAGGCTCAGCCGCATCCGCAGCGGGCGCTCCTCAAGGAAGGGGTCGTTCCGCACCAGATCGGCGCCGTAGTAGATGCCGACATCATCGACCACGACGATCCCGGCATCGCGCGCGACCAGCCGTTCCGCCTCGGCATAGCGCCCGACCAGATCGCGCATCAGCGCCCCGCGCAGCGGAAGCATCACGAACGGTGTGAGCAGCAGGAGCAGCAGCACCGCGGCGCGCAGCCGGGCCAGTTCTGCCCGCCCGGCGATCGCCATCCATCCCGCGGCCCCGAGCAGCGCGAGATTGCCGATGATGCCATGGAGATAGCGGTAGCCCCAGCCATGGCCCTGATCGGGCATCAGGATCGGATAGGGCAGGAAGGTCGTGACCACCGAGGCAGCCAGCATCAGCAGCACCCGCTGCCGGCTGCCCCGGGCCGCCCAGGCGAGGAGCAGCGGCAGCAGCGCCAGGCTTTGCCAGGCGAGCAGCCGGACGAGATTGCCGTAGACCGTGGCCCAGGCCTCGAGGCCCGGCCAGCCGGCGATCCGCGCGAGCGTCGCGGCCACCGCGCCCGTCGCCGGGGCGGGCGCGGCCGATGCGGCGCCGGCCCAGCCCAACGGGTCCCAGGACAGGAGCAGCAGGTGCCCGAGCAGGTTGCTGACGCCGTACCAGAGCAGGAGCCCCGGGCGGAACGGCCGCAGCAGGCCGAGCAGGAAGGGCAGTGCGAAGAAGGCATGCACGTGGATCTGGTGCATCGAGGCGGCGGCGATGCCGACCAGTGCCGCGAGGCCATGGCAGACCGGCCGGTCGCGCAGGAAGAGCCAGAGCCAGAGCAGGTTGAGCGCGAGATGGGCCTGCATCGCATAGGAGGTGCTGCCGGCCGCGAGCACCTGCTGCGAGGTGGCGACGAGCAGCGCCGCGACCACCGCGGGGGCCGCCTGTCCCGGCCAGATCTGGCGCGCCACCGCGGCGACCAGGATCACCGAGAGCCCGACCATCGCGCTCGCGGCATAGCTGCCGGCTCCGACCAGCGCAAAGAGCCCATGCAGCGCCGCCATCCCCGGCAGGTAGCCGCTGGCGACCGCCCCGGTCGCGCCGTCGATCCTGGCGAAGTCGTGGTACAGGGCGCGGCGTTCGGGCAGGAACTCGGCCGGGATCGTTCCGGTGAGCCGGCCTTCGGCGAACAGTGCGCCCTGGAACCGGGTCATCCACTCGTCCATCGAGAAGGCGTGGTCGTGATGCACGAGCTGCACGGCGATGGCGGCAAGCGCCGTGGCCGCGACCGCGATCGCCCAGACCGGCACCCGGCCCGGGTCGAGCCGCTCAAGCCGCGCGACGAGCCCGGCGCCGGCCAGCCGCTCGAACAGCACCGCGCCGGCGAGGCAGCCGAGCACTGCCAGCAGGCCCGGCACGCCGACGACCACCCAGATCGTGTGCGACATCGTCTGGAAGGTGAGGCCCGACAGCTCCAGCACCGCCGCCGATGCGCCGAGAAGCAGCATCAGCGCGAAGGAATGGATCGTCGACATCGCCGTCGCCTCCTGCCGCGCCGTCAGGGATCGAACGCATGCCGCGAGCGGTGCCCGGAGACCACCGACAGAAGGAAACCCGAGAAGAAGACCTGCGTGCCGATGACGAAACAGGTGGCCCAGGCGACGAGCCCCCGGATCTCGTTGAGCGGACCGTAGCCCGAGGCGACCCAGACCAGCGCGATATGGACGATGCCGGCGATGCCGGCGGCACTCAGGACGAGGCCGGCGAGGATCCAGTATTGCAGCCGCGAGTGCTGCAGCAGCGCCATCGCGATACCGTTCGGCCGGCGTATCCCCTCGCGATAGGTGTAGAGCAGCGCCGTCAGCCCCATCAGCGCCGCCTGCACCGCGACGATCAGCATCGCGCTGGCGACGATCGCCCAGTGGTCGCCGATGAAGAAGCCGCCGAAGCGCAGCACCGGCGCATCCCCCGCGAGCAGCAGCGCCGCGATGACCGCGAGGCCGAGCAGGAACATCGCGCCCGCCGGCGCCAGGAACAGCCAGGTCGGGCTCAGCAGCAGCATGTAGACGAGATGCCGGAAGCCGTCGCGCCAGGGCCGCAGATGCGGGGGCCGCCCGCGCCCGTCGGGCCAGAGCGTCACCGGAACCTCCGCGATCCGCATCTCCATGAGCACCGCCTTCAGCACCATCTCGGAGGCGAACTCCATGCCGGTCGATGACAGGCGCATGCGCTCGAAGGCGGACTTGCTGAGCGCGCGCAGCCCGCAATGGGCATCGCCGATATCGGTGCGGAACAGCAGCCGCAGGATGCCCGAGAGCACCGGATTGCCGATATGCCGGTTCTTCCACGGCATGGCGCCGGGCTTGATCTCGCCGCGAAAGCGCGACCCCATGCAGAGATCGGCGCCCTCGCGCAGCGCCGCCACCATGGGCAGGGCGTCGACGAAATCATAGGAGCGGTCGCTGTCGCCCATCACCAGATAGGTGCCGCATGCCGCCCGGAAGCCGCCGAGCAGCGCCGCGCCATAGCCGCGTTCGGCCACCGGCACCACCCGCGCGCCGGCCGCCTCGGCAAGCTCGCGGCTGCCATCGGTGCTGCCGTTGTCGGCGACGATGATCTCGCTCGGAATGCCGTGCAGCGCCTCGATCTTCTCGGCGGCCAGCCGCGCCCGGCGCACGCACCACTCGATGGTCTCTGCCTCGTTGAGGCATGGCAGGACAAAGGAAACCGACTCCGCAGCTCCATCCATGAGCAGACCACTCCCCCGTAGCGCCGTCGACCACGGGGTGTCGCACAGAAGCCGGCGGATTCCAATCAAGTCCCGCTGGCCGGCGGTCTGGCGGGCAGCCCGGAACAGGCGCGGCGAACGCGGCGCTTTCGGTCGGCGCGCTGCCGGCTTAGAAGGCGCCCGATGCTGTATGACGCGATCATCCTCGGGGCGGGCGGTGCCGGGCTCCTCGCTGCGGCGACGGCGGGGCAGGCGGGCGCCCGCGTGCTCGTGCTCGACCATGCCGACCGGCCGGGCAGGAAGATCCTGATCTCCGGCGGCGGGCGGTGCAACTTCACCAACATGGGCGCCGCGCCGGAGTGCTTCCTCTCCGGGAACCCGCATTTCGCGCGCTCGGCGCTCAGCCGCTACACGCAGTGGGACTTTCTCGATCTGGTCGAGCGCCATGGCATCGCCTGGCACGAGAAGACCCTCGGCCAGCTGTTCTGCGACGGCTCGGCACGGCAGATCGTCGAGATGCTGCTCGAGGAGTGCCGGATGGGCGGCGTCGAGATCCGGCTCGGCGCGGAGATCGGCGAGATCGGGCATGGCGACGGCCGGTTCCGCGTGGCCGGCGCCGCGGCCCGGCATCTGGTGATCGCCACCGGCGGGCCCTCGATCCCGAAGATGGGCGCCACCGGCATCGCCTACGACATCGCCCGGCGCTTCGGCCTTGGCGTGGTGACGCCGCGGCCCGCGCTGGTGCCCTTCCGGCTCGGCGAGGCGGAGGCCGAGTTCCGCGCGCTGGCCGGGGTCGCCTTCCCGGTCGCGGCGCAGGTGAACGGCGCACGCTTCGAGGAGGCGGCGCTCTTCACCCATCGCGGGCTCTCCGGCCCGGCGATCCTGCAGGTCTCGTCCTACTGGCGTGAGGGCGATCCGGTGACGCTGACCGTGCTGGCCGGGGCGGCGGAGAAGCTCCGCGCAGCCAAGCGGCGGATGCCGCGGGCGCATCTGAAGGCGGCGCTGGCCGAGCACCTGCCGAGCCGGCTGGCCGAGGCGATGGCCGCGCGGATCGGTATCGCGAAGGAGCTCGGCAACGTGCCCGATGCCGTGCTCGATCGCGCCGCGGCGGAGCTGGAGCACCTCGCCCTCCACCCCACCGGCACCGAGGGCTATGCCAAGGCCGAGGTCACCGCCGGCGGCATCGACACCGCCTGCCTGTCTTCCAAAACCATGGGCGCACGCGGCGTGCCCGGGCTCCACGCCATCGGCGAGGCGGTGGACGTGACCGGCTGGCTCGGCGGCTACAACTTCCAGTGGGCCTGGTCTTCGGGTCATGCCGCCGGGCGCGCGATCGCCGAGGCCTGCCGCTGACGCAAGGCGGCTTTCCGCACCTGATGCGCGATCGAAACTCTGTTTTTTCGCAACTGCGGTAGAAGCTGACGGGGCAGCGTGCTAGGTCCCGGGCTTCCGTGCAATGCGAGCCTTTCGACAGCGAGCCCAAGCCAGATGTCCATGTATACCGACTTCGTGAGGAACCTCGAGGAGAGCTTCCCGCGCGGCGCCGCCCGGGCGCTTGCCGGCCAGCCGATCTCTGCCGGCGAGATCCGCACCGAGCTGCTCTCCGGGCTCACCGTGGCACTGGCGCTGGTTCCGGAGGCGGTGGCCTTCGCCTTCGTCGCCGGGGTGCATCCGCTGGTGGGGCTCTACGCGGCCTTCCTCGTCGGGCTCATCACCGCGATCTTCGGCGGCCGCCCGGGGATGATCTCCGGCGCCACCGGCGCGCTCGCGGTGGTGATGGTGGCGCTGGTGGCGCAGCACGGGGTGGAGTATCTCTTCGCCACCGTGGTGCTGATGGGGCTGCTGCAGGTCGCCGCCGGGGTGCTGCGCTTCGGCAAGTTCATCCGCATGGTGCCGCATGCGGTGATGCTCGGCTTCGTGAACGGGCTGGCGATCGTGATCTTCCTCGCGCAGCTCGGGCAATTCCAGGTGCCGGGCACCGCGGAAGCTGCGGGCCACGGGATCGCGGGGGGCGAATGGCTCACCGGCTGGCCGCTCGCCACCATGCTGCTGCTGGTCGCGCTGACCATGGCGATCATCTGGCTGCTGCCGCGGCTCACCACCGTGGTGCCGGCGCCGCTGGCCGGGATCGGCATCGTTGCGCTCGTGGTGATCGGGCTCGACATCGACGTGCCGCGGGTCGGCGACATGGCCTCGATCGAGGGCGGGCTGCCGAGCTTTCACCTGCCTCTGGTGCCGCTCTCCTTCGAGACGCTCTGGATCATCCTGCCCTATGCGGTGATCCTCGCCGCCATCGGCCTGATCGAGAGCCTGCTGACGCTCAACCTGGTCAACCGCATGACCGGTCAGCGCGGCGGCGCCAGCAAGGAGTGCATCGCCCAGGGCGCGGCCAACATCGTCACCGGCTTCTTCGGCGGCATGGGCGGCTGCGCGATGATCGGCCAGTCGATGATCAACGTGCGCTCCGGCGGGCGGCGCCGGCTCTCCGGCATCTCGGCGGCGCTGTTCCTGCTGAGCTTCATCCTGATCGGCTCGCCGCTGATCGAGCAGATCCCGCTGGCGGCGCTGGTCGGCGTGATGTTCATGGTGGTGATCGGCACCTTCGCCTGGAACACCTTCCGCATCATGCGCGTGGTGCCGCTGCACGCGACCTTCGTGATGCTGCTCGTCACCGTCGTGACGGTCTGGGAGGACCTCGCCATCGCGGTGGTGGTCGGCGTGATCGCCTCGGCGCTCTGGTATGCCTGGGAGAGCGCCAAGCGGATCGACGCGATCGCCGAGACCGGCCCCGATGGCGAGAAGGTCTACCGCATCCAGGGTCCGCTCTTCTTCGGCTCGGCCTCCGGTTTCGGCGAGCTCTTCGACCCGGAGCGCGATCCGGATACGGTGATCCTCGATTTCGCGAACAGCCGGGTGTTCGACCAGTCGGCCCTCTCGGCGATCGAGGGCGTCTCCGCGCGCTACAATCAGGCCGGCAAGTCGATCCGGCTGCGCCATCTCTCGCGCGACTGCTACCGGCTGCTCTCGCGGACCGGGCTGCTGTTTGACGAATCCGACGACGACCCGGATTACCAGGTGGCGGTGGACTATTCGGTGAAGGTGGGGCTCTTCGAGGGCGCGCACTGAAGCGCGTTTCGGGGGCGCCTGGGCGCCCCCGCGGATCGGGTCACTCCGCCTCGTCCATCCTCGAGGCATTGAGCTGGGCGTAGTTCTCCTTGCCGACGCGGTCGTGCAGGTCGATCTGGGTCTCGAGGAAGTCGATATGGCCCTCCTCGTCGGCCAGCAGCTCCTCGAACAGCGCCATGCTCACATAGTCCCCGGCCTCGCGGCAGTATTCCCGCGCCTCCTTGTAGAGCGCCCGGGCCTCCTGCTCGGCGGCGAGGTCGCATTCCAGCGTCTCCCGGGGGGTCTGGCCGATGCGCAGCGGGTCCAGCTTCTGCAGGTTGGGATGGCCCTCGAGGAAGATGATCCGGGCGATCAGCTTGTCCGCGTGGTTCATCTCCTCGATGCTTTCCTCGCGGCTCTTCTTGGCCATGTGGCTGAGGCCCCAGTCCTCCTGCAGCTTGTAGTGCAGCCAGTACTGGCTGATCGCGGTCAGCTCGCTGCGGAGTGCCCGGTTCAGATAGTCGATGACTTTCGCGTCGCCTTGCATGCTCGGTCTTCCTGTGTGGCTCCGGCCCGGAGATTGCGGAGTTGCATGGGGATATCCAGGTTCGGATTGTCGCGCATGGTTCCCAGGAAGAGCGGCAGGCAACCGCCGCAGTCGGGTGTCTTGCCGAGGGCGCGATAAACCTTGCCCGGTGTGATGAGCGTATCCTTGTCGGCCGCACGCATCCAGTCAATCGCAGCATGGATGTCGCGGTCGGTGATGGCCCGGCAATGGCAGACGATCATGGGCGCGCTCCCGGTTCGACGAGGGCCTTCGGCAGGCCGTCCTTGAGATCTGAGTGAAACACTCGGAATTGTCAATCCGAGTTTTTCACTCGGCTAACGGCCTGTGATCTCCGGGCGCACCCCGGGCCGGGCCAGCGGCGCGCCAACTCCTCGGCAGCCCGGGGCTCGCGCCGCCCGGCCGCGCCTGTCGCCGGCATTCGATCCGGTGCCGTCCGGGCGCCGGAACCGGGCCCCGGAAATCGCAGCGGGATCTCAGCTTGCCGGCCCGGCGTCCTGAAGCGACAGGAAGCTTTCGATGAAGGCCTCGAGCAGCAAGGTCCGCGTCATGCCCCGGCGAAGGACCAGCGTGAACTCGCTGTCGATGCCGATCTCCTGCGGCAGGAGCGCCTGCATTTCCCCCCGGGCGACCCAGATCGCCGCGTAGTGATCCGGCAGGAAGCCCAGGTACCGGCCGGTCAGGACGAGCATTGCAAGGCTCTCCATGTGCAGTGTGGCGGTGGCGGGGCTGAAGCGCAGATTGAACGGCTCGCCCTCGCCTTCGTAGACATAGGCACGCCCGGCGAAGGCCGCCGCCTCCAGCTCCTCCCTGCCGATATCCTCCCCGGGCCGATCGAAGAAGGGGTGCCCGCGCGCGCAGTAGAGATGCAGCCGCTCGCGAAAGACCGGCACATATTCGAACATCGGAAGCTGCCGGTAGAAGGCGCCGACGGCGGCGTCGAGCCGGCCCTCGGCCATCGCCATCTCGAGATCGTTCGGCGCCATGATCGACAGGCTGATGACCACGTCGCTGCCGCGATCCTTGACGGCGGCAAGCGCCTCGATCATCCGCGAGCGGGAATTGGTTGCGGTATTGTCGACGACCCCTACGCGCAGCTCGCCGGAAAGACGGCCCTTCACGCCGCTGACCTCGGCGCGGAAATCTTCCGTGGCCGCAAAGAGTTGCAGGCATGCCTGGTAGACGCGCTGCCCCTCCGCGGTGAGGGCGAAGCCACCCCGGCCGCGGCGGCAGAGCCGCATCCCGAGCCGCGCCTCGAGCTGGGCCATGCGCGTGCTGATCGTCGAGGGGCTGATGTTGAGCGCGACCTGCGCCGCCGCGAAACCGCCGGATTCCACGATGCTTGCGAAGAGCCGCAACAAGCGGAAATCGACGTCGTCCACCCGGGCCGGCACGCCTATTACCTCTTGGAAATCCAAAGTAAGCTTCTCAAGATTGGTATTTACACAAAGTGGAAGGGGCTGCAACTCTTTCTGCCAACCGGGTGTCGGTAACGGCAGAAAAGCTTTCCGCCGTATTTGAGAAAAACAAGATATCGGGAGGACGGTTCCAGATCTCGCCCTGGCGATTTCCGAATTGCCAAGGCTCCTGCCACAATAGGGGGAACGGACAATGAAGAACAGAATGACGCCGGCCTTGCTGTCGGTGATCGGGGTGCTGGCCTTCGGGCTCGCCGATCGGGTCTACGCCGGAGAGACGCTGCGAATCGTCAACAATGGGGGAGCGGTTGCCGAGGCTTCGCGCGAAGCCTGGTACGAACCCTTTGCCGCCGAGCGCGGCGTGGAGATCGTCGAGGACAACTGGAGCCAGGAATACGCGCGCCTGCGCACGCAGGTCGAGACCGGCAACCTGCAATGGGATGTGGTCGAGATCACGCTCAACCACATGTCGCTGGCCTGCAACGAGGGCTACATCGAGCAGGTGGACTGGTCCGAGCACCTGGACCCGGCCGATTTCGCGGATGCCGGCGGCGTGACCGATTGCGCTGTTCCGATCATGAGCGTCGTTGGCGGGCTCGCATATGACGGCGACGTGTTCAGCGACAATCCGCCGAAGAGCTGGGCCGATTTCTGGGATGTCGAGACCTGGCCGGGCAAGCGCGGGCTTCTCTTCCGGGCCAGCACGCTCGAGATCGCCCTGATGGCCGACGGTGTCCCGCCGGACCAGATCATTGCGACGCTGTCGACGCCCGAGGGGATCGACCGGGCCTTCGCCAAGCTTGAGGAGATCCGGGACCACATCCACTGGTGGCGGAGCGGCGCCGAGTCGGTGCAGATCCTCGCCACCGGCGAGGTCGCGATGGCCTATGTCTGGAACGGACGGGTCGCGACGATGAACAAGACCGAGAACCGGAACTTCCGGTACGCGTTCGAGGCAGGCTTCGTGCTGGGCAACCAGTATCTCGCGGTGATGGCGGGAACGTCCGAGCGCGAGCTCGCCATCGACTTCATCACCTACGCATCCTCGGCCGAGCCGCTCGCCAGGTTCTCGAACCGCATGCGCTACGGTCCGCCGAACAAGCAGGCGCTCGAGTTCGTCGATCCCGAGCTGCTCAAGACGCTGCCGAGCGAGTACATGGACAAGGCGTATATCCAGGGCGGAGAGGCATACATCCAGTTCTGGATCGACAACCTCGAGAGCCTGACGCAGCGCCTCGCCACCTGGGCAGCGCAGTAACGCCGGGTTTCGCAGGCCGCGGCCACCCTTCCGGCCCGGCCGATCGGCCGTGTCCTGCGGTGCCTTGGGGGAGTTGGGACCATTTCGAGTTCAGCGCCAATCGATGGAACCAGGCGCCTCCGCCGGAAGGTGGAGCGCGCCGACCGCCGCCGCGAGCTTGTCGGCTGGCTCCTGGTTGCCCCGTCACTGCTGTTCATGGCGTTCTTCTTTGCCGTGCCGATCGGGGCGTTCCTGCTGAGATCCGTGGACAACACCGATCTGGTGGGCGCGATGCCCCGGACGATGGCGGAAATCGGGGGCTGGAACGGCCAGGATCTGCCCGACGAGAGCCTGTTCATGGCGCTCGGCGAGGATTTCACCGCGTTGCCCGACATTACCGCCGCAGCCAGCCTCGGCCGGCGGCTGAACCACAACCTGACGGGCTATCGCAGCCTCGTCATGCGGACCTTCACGGGCCTGCGCCGGCACGAGGGACCGCTCGGCCGCGAAGCGCTGATCGCGATCGACAAGCGCTGGTCGGACCCGGCCCATTGGCGCGTGATCCAGCAGGAGCGGAGCTGGCTCACACCGCTCTATCTCCTCGCATCGCTGGACCTCGAACGCGGGCCCGAGGGCATCCGGACGATCCCGCCGGAGCGGCGCCTCTTCGTCGATCTCCTCGTCCGGACGGCCTGGATCAGCATCGCGGTGACCCTGCTCTGCCTCGTGCTCGGCTTTCCGCTGGCCTATGTCATGGCCTCTTCGGGGCCGCGGCTCAGCAGCTGGATGCTGGTGCTGGTGCTGCTGCCGTTCTGGACCTCGCTGCTCGTGCGCACGACAGCCTGGATCGTGCTGCTGCAGCGCAATGGCCTCGTCAACCAGGTTCTGGAACGGCTCGGCCTGATCGATGCACCGCTGACGCTGATCTACAACCGGCTCGGCGTCTATATCGCGATGACCCATGTGCTGCTGCCCTTCCTCGTGCTGCCGCTCTACAGCGTGATGAAGGGCGTCGGCGGCGATCTCACCCGCGCCGCGGCGGGACTGGGCGCGCCGCCATCGACCGTGTTCCGCAGGGTCTATCTGCCTCAGGTCATGCCGGGAATCATCGCGGGATGCTCGCTCGTGTTCGTCCTGGCGCTCGGCTACTATATCACACCGGCGCTGGTCGGCGGGCCGCGTGACCAGATGATCGCCCACTTCATCGCCTATTTCACCTCGACCTCGGTCAACTGGGGCATGGCGGCGTCGCTCGCCGGCATCCTGCTGCTGATGGTGGTGGTGCTTTATGCGGCGCTGGCCCGGCTCGTCGGGCTCGACCGGCTGAAGGCGCGCTGATGGCCGGCGCACCCAACCAGGCCTCGCTTGTCGAGCGTCTCGTCTTTCGCGGCACCCGCATCGCGGCGCTGGTCATCCTGGTCGTGCTCGTCGCGCCGATGATCGTCATCGTGCCGCTCTCGCTGACCTCGGGCACGCTGCTGATCTATCCGCTCCCCGGGCTTTCGGGGCGCTGGTACGAGGAGTTCTTCACCGAACGGCTGTGGGTCCAGGCGACGTGGAACAGCGTGCTGATCGCGGTCCCGACGACGGTGCTGGCGACGACGCTCGGCACCTTCGCCGCGCTCGGGCTGAACCGGCTGCGATCCCGCCTCGTGCCGGCGGTTGCCGTGTTCCTGATCACGCCGCTGATCGTGCCGGTGATCATCTATGCGGTCTCGGCCTTCTACTTCTACTCGCGGCTCGGCATCGTCGGCACCTATCCGGGGCTGATCTTCGGCCATACCGCGCTGGCGATCCCCTTCGTCGTGGTGACGGTCAACGCCACGCTCAAGAACTTCGACGCCAACCTGCTCCGGGCGGCGCTGGTGCTGGGCGCGACGCCACGCCAGGCCTTCGCGAGGGTGACCCTCCCGCTGATCCTTCCGGGGGTGCTGAGCGGCGGCCTGTTCGCCTTCATCACCTCCTTCGACGAACTGATCCTGACACTCTTCGTCGCGTCGCCCGAGCAGCGGACCCTGCCGCGGCAGCTCTGGTCGGGCGTACAGGAGACGATCAACCCCACCATCGCGGCGGCTGCGGTCGTCCTGATGCTGGTCTCGGTTCTGGTGATGCTGCTGGCCGAATGGCTGCGCCGCCAGGGCAGGCGGATACAAGGCAAACAATGAGTGCGGGAAAGCGATCCATGATGTCAGACGATGGCGATGCGCGGACAACCGTGGTGCATGGCGACTGGGTGGTGGCGCATGACGGCGAGGACCACCGGATCATCGAGGATGGCGTCGTCGTCTATCGCGGAGACCGGATCATCCATGTCGGGCGCGACTGGAGCGGCGATGCCGACGGCGTCGTCAGAGGCCGGCGCCGTCTGGTGATCCCGGGCCTGATCAGCACGCATACCCATCTGCGGATCAACGAAGGCTACCGCATGGTGATCGACGGCGGCCGGCGAAACTTCCTGCGCAGCGGCTTCACCAACTATGCCGGGAGCAAGCTCGACGGCGGGCCGACCTTCCTCGCCCCCACCAATCACGAGGAGGCGATACGCTTCTGCCTCTCGACGCATCTCCTCGCCGGCGTGACGACGATCCTCGAGATGGACGACGGCGCGCCGGACGATGGCGAGACGGTTGCCGCGCTGGCTGCGGAATGCGGCATAAGGATGGCATATTCCCCGGCCTTCTCGGCCGCCGGCTACCGATATGCCCCGGACGGGCGCCTGGTTCAGCAATGGGACGAAAAGGCAGGGTTCGAGGGGCTGGAGAAGGCCGTCGGCTTCATAGAGACCCGCTGCGACGCCGACAGCCGCCTGACCGGCATCCTGGTGCTGAACGAATTCTTCGCCAGCACGCCGGAACTTCGCCGCCGCACGCGCGAGGCGGCGACCCGGCTCGGCGTGCCGATCACCACCCATTTCGCCGAGCAGCTCTACGAGTTCCATCACACGCTGCGGGAGACCGGCCTCACGCCCGTCGAGCTGCTGTCGCGCGAGGGTTTCCTCGGGGCCGATGTGATCCTCGGCCACGGGATCTATCTCGGCGGGCACAGCATGACCGCCTATCCGTTTCCCGGCGATCTCGAGACCATCGCCGCATCGGGCGCGAGCGTCGCGCATTCGCCGGTGGCCTATGCCCGCCGGGGTTTCGCGCTCGAAACGTTCAAGCGCTACATCGATCACGGCATCAACATGGCGCTTGGCACCGACACCTTCCCGACCGACGTGATCTCGGAGATGCGCATGGCCGCTCTCGTGGGCAAGCTGCTCGAGCGCAACAACGAGGAGCCGGCGGCGCGCGACGTGTTCCGCGCGGCGACGACCGGCGGCGCCCGGGCGCTCGGGCGCGACGATATCGGCCGGCTGTCCGCCGGCGCCAAGGCAGACATCACCATCGTCGATTTCGACAACCACACGATAGGCCCCGTGATCGACCCGATCCGCGCCCTCGTCTACAGCGGCACCGGCGACATGGTGGACAGGGTCGTGATCGACGGGCGCACCGTGGTCGCCGACAAGCGTCTCCGGCCGTGGGACCAGGCGGCGGTGCTCGATGCCGCATGGGCGAATGCGGAACGGGTCTGGGGCAGCTTCTCCGACTATCACTGGGCCGGCCGGACGGTCGAGGAGGTCTTCCCGCCGAGCTTCGCCGGATGGACGGGGTCCTGACCGTGGCGCAACTCGAGACGGAGGCCCCCCTCGTCAGGTTCCGGGGCGTGCAGAAGAGCTATGATGGCCGGACCCTGGTCGTCCGCAACCTCGACCTCGAGGTCCGTCGAGGCACCTTCCTCACGCTGCTCGGGCCATCCGGCTCCGGCAAGACCACAACGCTGATGATGCTGGCAGGTTTCGAGTCGGTGACGGAGGGAACGATCGAGCTGTCCGGCCGTCCGATCAACGACCTGCCGCCCTACAAGCGCGGCATCGGCATGGTGTTCCAGTCCTACGCGCTGTTTCCGCACATGACGGTGGCGGAGAACGTCGCCTTCCCGCTCGATGTTCGCCACATCCCGCGTGCCGAGAGCCGCGAGCGGGTGGAGAAGGCACTGGCCACGGTCCGCCTCGAGGGGTTCATGGACCGCAGGCCGACGCAGCTCTCGGGGGGGCAGCAGCAGCGCGTGGCGCTCGCGCGTGCGCTGGTCTTCGAGCCGGAGCTGATCCTGCTGGACGAACCGCTCGGGGCGCTCGACCGGCAGCTTCGCGAGCAGATGCAATACGAGCTCAAGCAACTGCACGACAGGCTCGACGTGACCATGATCTACGTGACCCATGACCAGCAGGAAGCGTTGACGATGTCCGACGAGGTCGCCGTGTTCAGCGATGGCGTGATGCAGCAGGTGGCCTCGCCGGGCGAGATCTACGAGCGCCCGCGCAACCTGTTCGTCGCGCAGTTCGTCGGCGAGAACAACCAGCTCGCCGGCCGGGTGATCGGGCGGGACGACCGGCAGGCGCGCATCCGGCTGGAGAGCGGAGACGAGGTGTCCGCCCTGGCGGTCGACGACCTGCGCGAGGGCGACGAGGCAAGGCTGGCGATCCGGCCGGAGCGCATCCTGATCGGGCAGGATGCCGAGGCCTGCGACAACCGCTTCAGCGCGACGCTGAGCGATGTCATCTTCCTTGGCGATCAGTTGCGCGGCCATCTCGCAGCCTTCGGGTCGCAGGAGCTGATCTTCAAGCAGCCGAACTCCGAGAACCGCCCCGACTTCAGGCCGGGGCAGGAGGCCGTCTTCGGCTGGGGATGGCAGAACTGCAGGGCCTTCCGCGCCGGACCCTGACCTCGCGGTTCCTGCCCGCCCCGGCGGGCATCCGGCCTGACCGCATCGTCTGGTCCATTCAGTCCGGGCGGATCGGGTCGCTTGGTCCGATGATGCGCGCGTGCCCTTTTTGCCAGGTGCCGCAGCGGTGCTTCGGGCGACCGCCGGTTGGTGCGAGGGCCAAGGCGGGAACCATCCGCATTCCGGCATACCCGAAAACCCGCCGAGGGGTCCGGTCAACTGAGGGCAACGCCAACAGCTACGGTGTGCGGGCTCTGATCAGATCCGACAGGGTTCCGAGGCGCCGGCAGTAGTCTTCGCTCCAGGGGCATGACAGGTTCAGCCCGATGAAATTGCGAAAGGAGCCGGTCACCGAGAAGAGCGAGCCCGGAGCGATGCTGATCCCCCGGCCCACCGCCTTGAACGCGGCCTCCAGCGAATCGAAGTCAGACGACACCCGCATCCAGCACATGAACCCGCCGGTCGGCTCCGAGATGATGCAATTCCTCGGCATCTCGTTCCGGAGGGTTTCCATGCCGAAACGCATCCGCCGCGTCAGCTCCTCGCGCAGCGTTCTGAGATGTCGATCATAGCTGCGCTTCTGAAAGTAATGGATCAGGGCCGACTGCAGGGCCCCGTCCAGATTGGCAATGTCGTCCAGGAAAAACTGCTCGACCAGCCGGCTGCTGAACCGCTGGTTGATGATCCATGCCATGCCATACCGGGGCCCCAGCGTTTCGGAGAAACTCCCGATCTGTAGGACAAGATCGTCGTGATCGAACTTCTTCAGGCTGGATGCGGGAACGACGCCATGCCCGAGCTCTCCATAGATGTCGTATTCGATGATCGGGATCTCCTGCGCCCCGCACAGCTCGAGTATGCGCATCAGTGCATCATTCGAACAGGTGACGCCGGTCGGAAAGTGATGGACCGGCATCAGGATGCAGGCGGAAATGTCGTTCTGCTGCAGCAGATAGCCAAGCTGATCGGGGTCGAGGCCGGAATCGGGATGCGAGTAGATCTCGATCACGTTGAGCTGCCGCCGACGCAGCGCGCCGAACAGCGGGAAGAAGCCGGGGCTCTCGATGATGACGGTATCGCCGGGGCTCGTGACGACGTCGAGGCACAGGTTCAGGGCGGACTGGGCGCTGCTGGTGACCATCACGTCGTCGGCATGCGCAAACTGACCGCGCATGGCGACCCGTTTCGCGATGATCTTCCGCAGGGCCGATTCTCCCTCGACGGGGCCAACCTCCGACGGACGGTGGTTCTGGTCCCGCAGGGCGCGCAGCATGTGGGTGATCATTTCCTTGCGCGGCAGCAGGTCGTCGCTCAGATGCGTGTGGCCGAAACTGTCGAGACGGTGTTCGTGCCAGGCCCGCTTCAGCCGGTAGAGGCGCTTGAGGGTCGATGCCGGGCGGTCGGGAGACGCCCGGAAATCTTCCTGCCCGTTCGGAAACGGCGCCGCATCATGCTGATCCTCGTTCAGATAATAGCCTGACCGGGGTCGCGCAGTGACAACGCCTTCGCTCTCCAGAATGGCATAGGCGTTCTGGACCGTCACGGCGCTGAAGCCGGTCTGCTTGCTCATTTCCCGGACCGAGGGGAGCCGGTCTCCCGGCTTCAGGATGCCGGACGCGATCCATGTGCGGATCTGGACGAGAATCCTCTCGTATCGGTACAAGCGGGGCCCCCAAAGTCTGTACTGATCCATATTGGATATTTCTGATGCTATCAGTACAGTAGTGTTTTTGCTCTCTTGCGCCTCGGTTGTCAACGAAACCGTCGTCGTCTGACCGCGAACCGGTTTCAGCTAGGGATCGATAATGCAGGCATTCGTGATCATTGGGGGCGGGCTGGCCGGGCACAAGGCGGCGCTGGAGCTCCGGCGCCTGTCGGACGATGCACAGATCACCCTGCTCGGCGAGGAGCCTGGCCTGCCTTACGATCGGCCGCCTCTGACCAAGGATTTCCTCCTGGGCGAGATCGACGAGGCCGGGCTGACGCTCAGCAATGCGGAGAACTACGAGCAGAAGAAGATCGACTTTCGCGCCGGTGTCCGCGCAACCCGCGTGGATCGCGGCGCAAGGATCGTGGCGACGGCGGATGGCGCCACCCTGTCCTATGACAAGCTGTTGCTTGCCACCGGATCGCGGGTCAGGAAGATGCCGCTCGAAGGCGAGCGGGAAAACCTGCATTACATAAGGACATTGGACGACGCGAAGCGGATTCGGAGCGCGCTGGGGCAGGGCGCGCGGGTGACCGTCGTCGGCGGCGGCTTCATCGGGCTCGAGGTGGCAGCGGCGGCACGCTCCCTCGGCTGCGATGTGACCGTGGTCGAGGCGCGCGACCGGCTGTTGTCGCGCGGCATGCCTCGTCTCGTCAGCGACTACATCGAAGGCGTGCATCGTGAGAACGGGGTCGATGTCATGCTGGCATCCGTTCCCGGCTCGATCGTCGCGGAAGGGCCGCGGCAGCTGAGGCTGAACCTGCCGGACGGCAGCCTGGTGTCGGATGTCGTGATCGTCGGGATCGGGATCGTTCCCAATACCGAGCTGGCATCTGAGGCCGGGCTGGAGGTGGAGAACGGCATCGTTGTCGATGCGCAGTGCCGGACCTCCGATCCCGACATCTTCGCAGCCGGCGAGGTGACCCGGCATCCGAGCGGGCCATCCGGGCAGCTGCGGCGGATCGAATCCTGGCGCCACGCCGGCAACCAGGCCGCCATCGCCGCGGCATCCATGCTGGGAGAGGACGTGGCGTTCGACGATCCGCCCTATCTCTGGTCGGATCAGTACGACCTCAACATACAGAGCCTCGGCGATCCGCTGGCGGGCACACGGCAGCTCCTGCACCGGGCGGCGAAGTCCGATGGCTGGACGCTCGTTTCGGTCAATGACGCCATGCAGCCGATGGGTGCGGTCGCGATCAACAATGGCCGCGACATCTCGATGCTGCGCCGGGTCATCCTGAAAGGGGGGCGCCTGCCCGAAAGTTTTGTGGACGAATGCGAAGCGGTGCGGCTGTCTTCGGAAGACGCAGTCGGTTGACCCCCGATGACCGGTGCGCTGGATGGGAATGTTGCTCTGAACCTCGGCGTTCAGGCCTTGACATGCGGATGACAGGAGACGGTTGTGACGGAAGAAAACGGGCAGTGGCATCAGGTCATCGACGTGAACGAACTCGACGATGGGGAGATGATCGGTGTCGAGATCGGCGAGCGTCGGATAGCCATCTACAAGGTGGATGGCGAATTCTATGCCACCGACAATATCTGCACGCACGCCTTTGCGATCTTGTCGGATGGCTGGCTCGACGGCGACGTTGTCGAATGTCCGCTGCATGGCGGGTGTTTCAACGTGTGCACCGGCAAGGCGCTGGGAGACCCGGTCGAAGTGGACCTGCAGACCTACGAGCTTCGGGTCGTCGACGGGATCCTGGAGGTCCTTTGCCCGAAAGAGACCGCGCAGGAAGCCGGCAAGACGAAATGCGCGTGAAGCGGCGGGCAGGCCGCGGCGCATCGGGCGCGCGCGTCGAACCGGCAGACCGCAGCGCAGGTAGCGGCCGGTTCGAGCGAGGCGCATCTGTACCGGCCAGATCGCAACGGACCTGGGTATACTAGTACAAAAAGATTGCGCCCATATTCGGGGCGATGAGGAGAGGAAACGGATGGCATACGATGACAGCTTGGCGGGCCGCGGCGCAGTAGACTGTGATATCCATGCTGTTCTGCCGGGACTGAAGTCCCTGCTGCCCTATTTCGAGCCGCAATGGCGCGATACCATCATGCAGCGCGGCATCCCCGAAATCGACACCAACGCATATCCCAACAACTCGCCGCTGACGATCCGCCCGGAATGGCGGGCCAGCAATGCGCCGTTTCATGCCGTGCCGCTGGAGCAACTCGCGAGCCAGGCCCTGGACGGCACCGATGTCGAGTTCGCGATCTGCAACTGCCTCTATGGCTTCCAGATGCTCAACAGCGAGGACATGGGCCGGGCCTTCGCGCGCTCGATCAACGACTGGATGAAGGCGGAGTGGCTCGACCGCGACCCGCGCCTGCGGGCGTCGATCGCCGTGCCGATGCAGAACCCGGCCATGTCGGTCGAAGAGATCGACCGCTGCGCGCCGGACCGGAGGTTCGTGCAGGTGCTCATGCTGGCCATGGGCGACATGCCGCTTGGCAAGCGCTACTACTGGCCGATCTACGAGGCCGCCGAGCGCCACGGTCTCCCGGTCGCCGTGCATGCAGGCAGCATGTATCGCCACCCGATCACCGGCATCGGCTGGCCGACCTACCACGTTCAGGACTATGCCAGCCAGTCCACCGCAATGCAGACGCAATTGACGAGCCTCATCTGCGAAGGGGTGTTCCAGAAGTTTCCGGACCTGAAGATCGTCATGAGCGAGAGCGGCTTCACCTGGCTGCCGCCCTATCTCTGGCGGCTGGACAAGTACTGGCATGGCCTGCGCATGGAAGTGCCGTGGCTCACGGTTTCCCCCATCGAGGTCGTGCGGTCGAACGTGCGCTTCACGCTGCAGCCGGTGGATGCGCCGCCCGACCCGGCGCAGCTGGAACGGCTGTTCGACCATCTCGATTGCGACGACCTGATCCTCTATTCGACCGACTATCCGCACTGGCAGTTTGACCGCGACCCCATCCCCGAAGGTTTTCCCGCCAGTCTCATCAGCAAGATCAAGATAGACAATCCGCACGCGACCTATCGGCGGCTATCCGAGGGAGGACGGCAATGAACGAGATTCAGAACAACCTCCGCGCCGTGCGCGCCAGGCCGACAAGCAAGCAAAGGGTCGCCGACTGCGACATTCACCCCGCTCCTCGGTCGATGGAGCAGGACATCTATCCGCATCTCGAGAAGCGGTGGCAGTCGCATCTGGCCGAGTACGGCGCGCCGCTCCGCTCCGGTTTCCAGAACGGAACCAACTATCCGAAGGGGCAGCCGCAGGCATCGCGGCGCGATTCCTTCCTGCCCGATGGCGGTTTCCCTGGCAGCGATCTGGCCTTCATGCGAGAGCAGCATCTGGATCCCAACAATGTGGAATTCGGCGTGATGCTGCCCCTGCGCGTCGGCCTCGGATTGCAGAACCAGGAACTGGCCGCTGCGCTGTGCCGTGCCGTGAACGAATGGCAGATCACCGAATGGACCTCGAAGGAACCGCGGCTGAGAGGTTCCGTCATGGTGCCGTACGAAGACCCCGCGGCAAGCGTGCAGGAGATCGAGCGGTGCGCGGGAAAACCCGACTTCGTGCAGGTCGAGGTGCTGAGCCGCTGCGCCGAGCCGCTGGGCAACCGCAAGTACTGGCCGATCTTCGAGGCGGCGCAGGCGGCGGGCCTTCCGGTCGCCGTCCATGCCTTCGGCTATGGCGGCTGGGCGGTCACGGGGGGCGGGTGGCCATCCTACTACATGGAAGACATGGTCGCGCATTCGCAATCCATGCAGTCGCTGGTCTCCAGCGTTGTCTTCGAAGGCGTGTTCGAGCGGTTCCCGCGCACCAGGCTGGTCCTGGTGGAAGGGGGGCTCGCCTGGCTGCCAAGCCTTGCCTGGCGGCTCGACCGGCTGTGGTCCCAGTTGCGCAGTGAAGTCCCGCATGTGAAGCGCCCTCCCTCGGAATACATCCGCGAGCATGTCTGGCTCACGAGCCAGCCGATCGAGGAGCCGGAGGACCGGAGCCATATTGTCGACGTGATGGGCTGGATCGGGTGGGACCGGGTCCTGTTCGCCTCCGACTACCCGCACTGGGATTTCGACGACCCCGCCCATGTACTGCCGGCACCGCTCTCGAAGGAGCAGCGCCAGCAGTTCTTCCTCGAGAACGCCAGGAATCTTTACGGGGTCGGACATGAGTAAGCATGTGGTGGGACGGGCGTCGGAGATCCCGCCGAACGCGCGGAAGCTCGTGTCGGTCAAGGGGCGTCCGATCGTGATCTTCAACCTGGATGGCGAATGGTTCGCCCTCCTGAACCGCTGCCCGCACCAGGGCGGAGACCTCTGCAAGGGACGCCAGGTGGGCCTGATCGAGTCCGAAGTGCCGGGGGAATACCGCTATTCCCGCGAAGGCGAGTTCATACGGTGTCCCTGGCATGGATGGGAATTCGACATTCGCACGGGGAAGTCGAAGTGCCGGCCTGCGGATATCAAGGTCCGGCGCTACGACGTGGAGCGCGCCGCACCGGGGGAGGTTCCGGAGGAGCTGCAGGTCGAGAAATTCGATGTCTCTGTCGAAGACGACTACCTGATCGTGGAAGTATAGAGCCTGTTTCGGAACGCCCGGTAGCGCGCGAAACGCCTCGACATGATCTGATCATGGAGGTCTGGACCGGGGCCTGACTGACTACGGCGAAGTGCTTGAAGTACTTGGTGAGTTGGCGGCTTGTTTGTTTTCTCAGTCTTCTTGTCTGACAAATGGCATAGCAGTTTTGGATGAGTCTTCGGCCTATTTTTCGTTCGCATTCCGGGCCTATCCGGTCACAGATTCGGGACTCCCCGGTCACCCGGGTTCCGGCTGAGGGACGCGTCTCGAGCGATCGTGCAGCGGGGTAGCCTCGTGCTCTTTGGAAGAGAGCGGGGAGCCCGGAATGAGACGATTGGAGGCCTTGAGAAACGTCTCGCATCGAACGGCTTGGCGTGATTCCGTCGCTGTATCGGCGGCGGGAGGGCGGCATGGCGGATCAGCGCGGTTTCTTCGATCTGGATGAGCGGTATGCGGCCCTTTCGAGAGCAGGCGATCCGCTCGAAGGGCTTGCGGCTGTGGTCGACGTCGAGATTTTCAGGGCCGATCTCGACACGGCGCCGAGGCGGTCGGACCGGGCGAAGGGCGGCGTGCCGATGAAGATCACGGCACCAGCAAGTCCTGCGATGACCAGCACCCTTGGACGCATCAGCATGGCTTTCAGCAGCTCGCCGCTGCGCTTGATCAGACGCTTCAGCGTGCCATCCGGCTTTCCGGGCGGCTTGACGCCCAGCACTTTAACCTCAAACTCACCCATGACCTTGATCCTTCTTCACGTATTCTAGGGTCAGCAGCGGCGGTGCTATCGGCGTCGGACCTTCGACCGGGTTGTGCTGCGCCCAGGTCGCCCATGGCTGCACAAACCAGAACGGAAAGCGCTGCGCCCGGATGGGCTTCACCCCGTTCATGTAAGGCGACATGCGAGTGACGAGCTAGGGCGACACCCAGTTTTGCGGGCTGCCGCCTCCGGCACTGCAGCCCGAGA
>NZ_BSYI01000043.1 GCF_030270585.1 Paralimibaculum aggregatum | reverse complement strand
AAGCGCCACCGCCCGCAGGCCCGAGCCGCAGACCTGGTTGATCCCCCAGGCCGCCGCCTCGATCGGCAGCCCGGCCGCGATATGCGCCTGCCGCGCCGGGTTCTGGCCCTGGCCCGCCGTCAGCACCTGCCCGAGGATCGTCTCCGACACATCCGCCGCCGCAACCCCGGCCCGCGACAGCGCCGCACCGATCGCCACCGCCCCGAGCTCGTGCGCCGGTACCGACGCGAACGACCCGTTGAAGCTCCCAACCGCCGTCCGTGCCGCAGATACAATAACCACAGAGCCCATCGCTCAGATCTCCTCCGCTGCCAGGGCCGCGGGCCGGTGCCGCGGCGTCGGGGGCGAGAGTTCCACAGCGTGGAAACCGGGCATATGCGACCAATCCGCCAAGCCGGCCCCGGCGGGGCGCCGGGCGGAGTGCCGCGAGAAGGGTGTTGCGGTGCGGCGCATGCGGTGCGAGAGTACCGCAGTCCTGTAACTGCGCCGTTCTGGGGAGAGCGTCTTGGCAAATCCGAAACATTCCGGCGACGGACCGATCATCATCAAGAAATACGCCAACCGCCGGCTCTACAACACGGCCAAGAGCAGTTACGTGACGCTGGAGGACCTGAGCCAGATGGTTCAGGGTGGCGAGGATTTTCAGGTGTTCGACGCGAAGACCGGCGAGGACATCACGCGCTCGGTGCTGGCGCAGATCATCTTCGAGCAGGAGGCGAAGGGGCAGAACATGCTGCCGACCAACTTCCTGCGTCAGCTGATCCGGCTCTATGGCGATGCGCTGCAATCGGTGGTGCCGGGCTATCTCGACGCCTCGATGGAGGCCTTCTCGCGCAACCAGGAGCGGATGCGCGAGGCCTTCGGGCAGAACCCGGCGATGGCCTCGTTCGAGACCCTCGCGCGGTCCAACATGGAGTTTGCCGAGCGGGCGATGCGGATGTTCGGCCCGTTCGGTGCGCCGGGCGCTGCCGGCGGCGCGCCGGGCGCGGGCCAGGAGCCCGGCGCCGGCGGTGCCCCGTCGGGCGGATCGGGGCCGGCGGATATCGGCTCGGACATCGAGGCGCTGCAGCGCAAGCTCGCCGAGATGCAGGCCCAGCTCCAGTCGCTCGGCGGCGGCCAGGCCGGCGCGGCGCCCGGTGCTGCACCCAGCGCTGCCGAGCCCGAGGCCGGCGCGGCGCCCGCGTCAGAGGATGCGGGCAAGAAGCGGGGCCGGGGCTGAGCTGAGCCCGATGCCCTCTGCGCCGGGGCGGTAGCCCTCGAGATAGTCGATTCCCAGACGCTGCGCCGCCCGGGCCTCCGCAGCGCTGCCGAGGCCGAGGGCGACGGTCATCGTCTCCAGCCGCTCCGCCAGCCCCACCGTCTGCGCGATCGCATGATGCAGCGCCGGATCGCCGGCGGCGCGGCCGAGAAGCGGGCCGGGCAGCGTGAGGATGTCGGGCCGCAGGGCGTGCAGCGCCAGCGGATCGGGCCCGCCGGGCCGGCCGGCATCGAGCGCCAGGGCCGGGCCGAGGGAACGCAGCCGCGCCAGCGCCGGGCCGAGCCGCAGCAGCGCCTCGCCGGGGCCGGAAACCGCGAGGATCAGGCGCTCCGCCGGGTGATCTCGCGCCTTGCCGGAGGCTGCAAGTGCGGCGCTCCAGCCCGGGTCCTCCAGGCTCTCGACGGCAACGGGAATGGCGATGCGCGCGCGCGGCGCGGTCTCCAGCGTCGCGAGGACGCCGGCGAGAACCGCCCGGTCGATCTGCGGCAGGAGACCGAGCGCGGCGGCATCCGGGGCGATCTCGTCCCGGGCCCGCGAGCCGATGCGGGGATGGGCGATGTGGAAGCTGGCGATGCGGGCGCCGGCGCGCAGCACCGGGCGAAAGCCGATCCTGAGGGCGCCCTCCGCGGTGCAGGCCATGGCCGCCTCGGCGGCGGCGGAACGCCCAGCCTGGCGTGCGGCCGCCGATGCGGCATCGGCGGCGAGCACGCGGATGCCGCCACCTGCCGCCTCTGCCGCCGCCAGCGCCGCCTGCGCGGCATCGCCGAGGCGGGCGGCATCGCCATCCGGCGCCGCGGCGCAGCCGATGGCGATGCGCAGCCCGAGCGGGCCGCGCCGGGTCGGCACCGGGGTCTCTGCAAGGGCGGCGGCCAGCGCCGCCGCGAGCCGCTCCGCGCCCTCGGCGCCGAGCCCGGGCACGCCGACCGCGAAGCGCCGCGCCCCGGCCTGCCAGAGCCCGCCGGCGCGGGGGGCCGCCGCGGCGAGGCGCCGGGCCGCGGCGCGCAGCAGCTCGGCGGCGCAGTCCTCCCCCAGCAAGGCCTCGAGCGCGGCGAGATTGACCAGCGAGACCAGCAGCAGGGCATGCGGGCGCCCGGGCTCCGGCGCGGCATGATCCCCGGCCGGCCCGTCCCCGCCGCTGCCAAGCCCTGCACGCTCACCCATGACACACCGCTTTCCGCAACATGGGCCGCACCGGTCGAGACGACCCTTGCAGTATGTTCGGCAAATGTTCTAAACAGATGGTTAACAGCCCCGCCCAACCGAGACCGAGACGGAGCCCCGATGTCCGAGCGTTGCACCTGGTGCGGCACCGATCCGCTATACGTCGCCTATCACGACACCGAATGGGGCCGCCCGGAGACCGGGTCCCGCGCGCTCTGGGAGAAGCTGGTGCTCGACGGCTTCCAGGCCGGGCTCGCCTGGATCACCATCCTGCGCAAGCGCGAGAACTTCCGCGCCGCCTTCGAGGGGTTCGAGCCGGCCCGCATCGCGCGCTGGGGCGAGGCGGAGGTGGCGCGCTGCCTCGCCGACCCCGGCATCGTGCGCTCGCGCGCCAAGATCGAGGCCGCCATCGGCAATGCCCGCGCCTATGAGCGGATCGAGGCGCGCGAGGGCTTCGCCCGCTTCCTCTGGGGCTTCACCGGGGGGCGGATGCTCGACAGCAGCCCGCTGCGCATGGCCGACGTGCCGGCCGAGACGCCGGAGAGCCGGGCGATGTCGAAGGCGCTGAAGGCAGAAGGCTTCAAGTTCTGCGGGCCGGTGATCGTCTATGCCTTCATGCAGGCATCGGGGCTCGTCAACGACCATCTCGCGGGCTGCCCGGCACGGGACGCCTGCACCGCCGAGGCGCGGGCGCTGGGGCTCTAGGCGCGCTCGCCGAAGCGTGAGGCGACCAGGGCCGCGAGCGCGTCCATCAGCGCCTCGGCCTCCGGCCCGCGGGTCGCCACCTCGATCGAGGAGCCGGGCCCGGCGGCGAGCATCAGCAGGCCCATGATCGAGTCCCCCAGCACGGTCTGGCCGTCGCGGGTGACATCGGCCTCGGCGTCGAAGCGCTCCACGGTCTCGACGAATTTCGCCGAGGCGCGGGCATGCAGGCCGCGCTCGTTGACGATCTCGAGGCGGCGGCGGAGCTTGGCCTCGCTCATGCCTGGCGCCCCGGATCGAGGATCTGGCTGGCGCAGTCGATATACTTGTGCCCCGCATCGAGGGCGTTGCGCACCGCCTCGGCCAGCGGCAGGTCGCGGCTCTTGGCGAGCTTGACTAGCAGCGGCAGGTTGGCGCCCCAGATCACCTCGACCTGGGCCGATTGCAGCGAGCCGAGCGCGAGGTTGGAGGGGGTGCCGCCGAACATGTCGGTGATCAGCACCACGCCGTCGCCGCTGTCGATCTCGTGCACGATGCGCTCGATCTCGGCGCGGCGGGCGCGCAGGTCGTCGGTGGGGTAGATCGGCACGGTGCGGGCATTGGCCTGCTTGCCCACCACATGCTCGGTGGCGGCGAGCAGCGCGCCGGCGAGCTCGCCATGGGCGATGATCAGGATGCCGATCACGGGCGGCGCCCCGCGGCGGCGCGGCGACAGGCGCGGGCATGCGGCCAGCCGGGGCCCATCAGGCGCCCGCCTTGCCGGGGCTGCGGCGCTCGATCTCGCGGTGGCGCAGCGCCACCGGCCAGCCCTTGGCCTCGATCTCGCGCGCCAGCGCCTCGGCCACCGCCACCGAGCGGTGCCGCCCCCCGGTGCAGCCGAGGGCGATGGAGAAGTAGGCCTTCCCCTCGGCCTTGTATGCCGGCAGCAGCATCAGGGTCAGCTCGGACAGTCTGGTGAAAAATTCGGGATAGAGCGGGTCATCGGACACAAAGCTTTGTATTCGCGGATCGCCGCCGTCAAGGGCGCGCAGCTCCGGGTCCCAGTAGGGGTTCCGCAGAAACCGGCAGTCGAGCACCATGTCGGCCTCGTGCGGCGCGCCGCGCTTGAAGGAGAACGACTGCACCGAGACCGAGAGCCCGGCCACCAGGCCCTGGCCGAAGCGGCCGGCGATCTCCTGCTTGAGCTCGTGCGGCGTGAGGTCGGTGGTGTCGATCACCACATCGGCGCGGCCACGCACCTCCTCGAGGATCGCGCGCTCGCGGGCGACGCCGGTGGCGGCATCCTCGGCCGGGGCCAGCGGATGGCGGCGGCGGGTCTGGCTGAAGCGGGCGATCAGCACCTCGTCGGCGCAGTCGAGGAAGACCAGCAGCGCGCCGATGCCGTGGCTCTGGCGCAGATGGTCGAGGCTGGCCGTCAGCGCCCGCGTCGAGAAGCCGCGGGTGCGGGTCTCGATGCCGAAGGCGATCGGCCGGGCCGGCCCGCCGGTGCCCGCGCCGGGGGCAGGGGCGATCACCGTCTCCAGCAGCGCCAGCGGGAAGTTGTTGAGCGGCTCGTAGCCGAGATCGTCGAGCACGTTGATCGCGGTGGTGCGCCCGGCCCCCGACATGCCGGTCACGATCAGCACCAGCGGGCGCTCGCGCTCCGCCTCCGGCGCTGCGGGCGCGGGCGGCTGTGGCTGGGGCGGGTCGGTCTCTGCCATGTCTGGCGGTCCTTCGCGCGGTCGCTGCGGCCGCTCGGGCTCACAGCGAGAAGAATTCCGGATCGAGCAGCCCGCCCGCGCGCAGCATCGCCATCAGCGCCGGCGCGAGACCGGGCCGCCCCTTGCCGAAGATGACCGGGCAGGTGATGCCGAGCAAGCCCCGCTTGTCGGGCCGCGGCAGGCGCTCGGTGGTCTCGCGGTTGAGATCGACGATGCAGGTGAGCGGGGCCTGGTCGGTGAAGGGCAGGCGCACGAGGCCGATGCCGCGAAGCTCGAGCAGCCCCTGGATCGGCCCCGGCGCGCTCATCACCAGGCCGACGGCGCGGCCGCGCTCGACGATCACCCAGTCGTCCGCCACCAGCCCGGCGCCGAGCGCCAGCAGCTCCGCCGCAAGCTGCGACTTGCCGCTGCCCGGGTCGCCGGTGATCAGCATGCCGCGATCGTTGAGCGCCACCGCGCTGCCATGCAGCGTGATGCTGTCGGGCCCGGCGCGCTCCGCGATGCGCGGCTTGAATTCCTCGGCTCCGCTCACGCTGTGCTCCCAGGCTCAGGCCGGCAGGTCGAAGACGAAGCGGGCGCCCTTCACCGGCGCCTCCGGCCCGGCCTCCGGATCGCGGATGTTCTCGACCCAGATCCTTCCGGCGTGGGCCTCGATGATCTGCCGCGAGATCGACAGGCCGAGGCCGGAATGGTTGCCGAATGCCTCGGCCTCCGGGCGCTCGGTATAGAAGCGCTCGAAGATCGAGGTGATGTTGTCCGGCGGCACGCCCGGCCCCTGGTCCTCGACGGCGACGCGGATGCCGCCGGGGCGCTGCCGCGCGACGATGCGGATGGTGCCGCCCTCCGGCGAGAAGCTGAGCGCGTTGTCGAGCAGGTTGGTGATGACCTGGGCGATCCGCCCCTCGAGGCCGCGGGCGGTCAGCGCCCCCCCGGGCAGCTCCGCCGCCACCGAGACGCCGCGCTTCTCGCCCTGCGAGCGGGTGACCTCGGCGAGCATGGAGATCAGCCGGCCGAGGTCGAAATTCTCCATCCGCTCGCGCACCAGCTCGGCATCGAGGCGCGAGGCGTTGGAGATGTCGGTGACCAGCCGGTCCATGCGCCCGACATCATGGGCGATGACGTCGAGCAGGCGCTGGCGCTGTTCCGGGGTCTTGGCATATTTCATCGTGTCGACGGCGGAGCGCAGCGAGGTCAGCGGGTTCTTGATCTCGTGCGCCACGTCCGAGGCGAAGCTCTCGATCGCCTGGATGCGCTTGTAGAGCGCCTCGGTCATGCGGATCAGCGCCGCCGAGAGCTCGCCGATCTCGTCGGTGCGGTGGCTCATGTCCGGGATCTCGACACGCTCGGGGTTGAGCGGGCGGGCGGCCGAGGTGCCCTCGGTATCGGCGGCGCGGGCGAGCCGCTTGATCGGCCGCGCGATGGTGTTGGCCAGCAGGATCGACAGCGCGGTGGAGACGATCGCCGCCACCAGGAAGACCTGGAAGATCGCCACCCGCTCGCCGCGCACGATGGCGTCGATGTCGCCGCCGGGGGTGGAGAGCACCAGCGCGCCGAGGATCGCGTCCATGCGGCGCACCGGCACCGCCACCGAGACGATCAGCTGGTCCTGGTCGTTGACCCGCACGGCGCTGCGCGAGGCGCCGCGCACCGCGCTCTGCACCTCGAAATCGCGGCTGATGCCGCCCTGGCCCGCCTCGTCATAGCGCGGCGGGGCCGGGCGCAGGATGTCGGTCATCTGCTCATAGGTGCGCTCGAGCGCGCTCGAGGCCCGGGCCGAGGGCGAGGCCGGCGCGCCGGCCGGCGGCAGCGGGGCGGTCTCCACCGCCTCCGGCCCGGTGCCGAGATTGCGCGTGTCGCCGGTGAGCCGCATCCGCGAATCGTAGAGCCGGGCGCGCAGCCCGGTGGGCCGGGCGAGCCGCGCCAGCACGAGGTTGGCGCGCACCTGGTCATAGTCGGTGCGGCCGTTGCCGTAGCCGGCGGTCTCGCCGATGGTCAGCGCGATCAGCTCGGCCTGGGTCTCGAGCGCGTCGACGCGCTGCTCGATCAGCCCGGAGCGGAACTGGTTGAGATAGAGGACGCCGAGCACGAGGAAGGCGAGGCCGGCGAGGTTGAAGAAGATGATGCGCCGCTGCAGCGAGGAGAACGGCGCGGACTGTTTCAACCCCTGAATGATCCGGGCCCGCATGTTTGCGGGCCGGGGACGGTTGTCCAGGCCGACGAGTTCATGCTCGAGGCCGGTGTGATCGCCTGCGTCCAAGCGGCTCCTCAGACTTCGTTGTACCGGTACCCCACGCCGTAGAGAGTTTCGATGGAGTTGAAGTCCGGGTCAACCTTCCGGAACTTTTTTCTGATCCGCTTGATGTGGCTGTCGATGGTGCGGTCGTCGACATAGACCTGATCGTCATAGGCCGAATCCATCAGCTGGTCGCGGTTCTTGACGAAGCCGGGCCGCACCGCGAGGGCGTGCAGGATCAGGAACTCGGTGACGGTGAGCGTGACGTTCTGCCCCTCCCAGAGGGTGGCGTGGCGCAGCGGGTCCATCTCCAGCTTGCCGCGGCGCAGCACCTTCTCGGCCTCGGCGCGCTCGGCGGTCGGCTCCTCGGCCGCCTCGCGCCGGCGCAGCACGGCGCGGATGCGCTCCACCAGCAGGCGCTGCGAGAACGGCTTGCGGATATAGTCGTCGGCCCCCATGCGCAGGCCGATCACCTCGTCGATCTCCTCGTCCTTCGAGGTCAGGAAGATCACCGGCAGGTCGGATTTCAGCCGCAGCCGGCGCAGCAGCTCCATGCCGTCCATCCGCGGCATCTTGATGTCGAACACCGCGAGGTCCGGAGGCGTCGCCGAGAGCGCGTTGAGGGCCGCGGCGCCGTCGGTGTAGCTCGAGACCTGGTAGCCCTCGGCCTCCAGCACGATGGACACCGAGGTCAGGATGTTGCGGTCGTCGTCGACCAGGACGATGCTCGCCATGAATTCCTCCTAGCGCGTGCTGAGTCGGGTCGGAGCACAACTTGTGCCCCGGATTCCGCGCTTTCGCACTATGATACCGGAGAAATGGCGAGGGCGAGACGGGATATTGGCGACAATGCGACGCTTTTGCCCCGCCTTGCGACGGACCGGCTCTGGACCTCGCCGCGCGGCCTGTATTAGAGGATGCGCGACGGCGATAGCGACGCAACAATATTTCGCGCCGAACGGCCGCCTGGGAAAAATCGAAGGAGCGATCCATGGAAACCGGCCTTTGCAACCCGGCCTTCAGGCTCGAGGATGCCGGCATCACCGGCCTCGGCCAAGTGCACTACAACATGCTCGAGCCCGCGCTGGTCGAGGCGGCGGTGAAGCGCGGCGAGGGCGTCCTCGGGCAGGGCGGCGCCTTCCTCTGCTCGACCGGCAAGCACACCGGCCGCAGCCCCAAGGACAAGTTCGTCGTCCGCGAGCCCTCGGTCGAGGCCGACATCTGGTGGGAGAACAACCCGCCGATGGATCCCGAGGCCTTCGAGCGCCTGCGCCAGGACATGCTGGCCCACATGCAGGGCGGCGAATACTTCGTGCAGGATCTCTATGCCGGCGCCGACCCGGCGCACCGGCTCAACATCCGCATGGTCAACGAGCTGGCCTGGCACGGGCTGTTCATCCGCCACATGCTGCGCCGGCCCGAGCTCTCCGAGCTCGCGGGCTTCACCGCCGATTTCACGGTGATCAACTGCCCGAGCTTCAAGGCCGACCCGGCGCGCCACGGCTGCCGCTCCGAGACCATCATCGCCGTCTCCTTCGAGCGCAAGCTGGTGCTGATCGCCGACAGCTCCTATGCCGGCGAGAACAAGAAGTGCATCTTCTCGATCCTCAACTTCATCCTGCCCGGCCGCGGCGTGATGCCGATGCACTGCTCGGCCAACCACGCGCCCGGCGATCCCTCGGACTCGGCGGTGTTCTTCGGCCTCTCCGGCACCGGCAAGACCACGCTCTCGGCCGATCCGGCGCGCACCCTGCTCGGCGACGACGAGCATGGCTGGACCGATACCGGCATCTTCAACTTCGAGGGCGGCTGCTACGCCAAGACCATCAACCTCTCCGAGGAGGCCGAGCCGGAGATCTATGCCACCACCACCCGCTTCGGCTCGGTGGTGGAGAACATGGTCTATGACGAGCACACCCGCGCGCTCGACTTCGCCGATGACAGCCTCACCGCGAACATGCGCTGCGCCTATCCGCTGCACTACATCTCCAACGCCTCGGAGACCGGGCTGGCCGGCATCCCGCGCACCATCGTGATGCTGACCTGCGACGCCTTCGGCGTGCTGCCGCCGATCGCCCGGCTGACCCCGGCGCAGGCGATGTATCACTTCCTGTCGGGCTTCACCGCCAAGGTGGCCGGCACCGAGAAGGGCCTCACCGAGCCGACGCCGACCTTCTCCACCTGCTTCGGCGCGCCGTTCATGACCCGCCGCCCGGAGGTCTACGGCGAGCTGCTGCGCCGGAAGATCGCCGAGACCGGCGCGCAGTGCTGGCTGGTCAACACCGGCTGGACCGGGGGCGCCCACGGCACCGGCAGCCGGATGCCGATCAGGGCGACGCGCCGGCTGCTGCGCGCGGCGCTCGACGGCTCGCTGGCCGATGTGCAGTTCCGCGCCGACCCGCATTTCGGCTTCGAGGTGCCGGTGGCGGTGCCGGGGGTGGAGACCGGGCTGCTCGACCCGCGCAGCACCTGGGCCGATCCGGCCGCCTATGACGCGCAGGCCTCGCGGCTGGTGCGGATGTTCGTGGAGAACTTCGCGCAGTACCGCGCCCATGTCGGCGAGGACGTGAACGCGGCGGCGCCCCACGCCGCCTGATCCGGCGGCGGC
Source organism: Paralimibaculum aggregatum (assembly GCF_030270585.1). Classification (GTDB taxonomy): domain Bacteria; phylum Pseudomonadota; class Alphaproteobacteria; order Rhodobacterales; family Rhodobacteraceae; genus Thermohalobaculum; species Thermohalobaculum aggregatum. Next base: position 36,544 of record NZ_BSYI01000043.1, on the reverse strand, counting down.
GCGGAGACCGGGCGCGGCCTGCCGCAGGCCCCGCCCACCCTTGCCGCCGTCGCGCCCCCTGCGGGCCGGTCTCTCCCCCACCGGCCTGCGGCAGGCCGCGCCCGCTGCGAGCGCTGCGCTCGGCCCCCTGCGGCAGGCTGTAACCGCAGCCGGCGTTGTGCTCACATCCCCCTGCGGCAAGCCGCGCCCGCGGCTGGTGCTGTGATTGATCCCCCTTCTGCAAGTCGTGCCCGTGGCCAGCGCGGCGCTCGGCCCTCCCGCGGCAGGCCGTGGCCGTGGCCGGTGCTGCGCTCGGTCCCGTGCGGCAGGCCGTGCCCGTGGCCAGCGCTGTACTCGATCCCCTGCGGCAGGTTGTGCCCGTGGCCGGTGCTGCGCTCGGTCCCGTGCGGCAGGCCGTGCCCGTGGCCAGCGCTGTACTCGATCCCCTGCGGCAGGTTGTGCCCGCGGCCGATGCTGCGCTCGGCCCCCTGCGGCAGGTCGTGCCCGTGGCCAGCGCTGCGCTCGGCCCTCCCGCGGCAGGCTGTAGCCGCAGCCGGCGCTGCGCTCGATCCCTCTCCGGCAGGCCGAGCCCGTGGCCGGAGCCACGCTCGGCCCCTGCGGCAGGCCGTGCCTGCGTTCGGCGCTGCGCTCGATCCCTCTCCGGCAGGCCGTGCCCGTGGCCGGCGCTGCGCTCGGCCCTCCCGCGGCAGGCTGTAGCCGCAGCCGGCGTTGTGCTCAGATCCCCTGCGGCGGGCCGCGTCCGCGGCCGGTGCGGCGCTTGGCCCCCTGCGCCTGGCCGTGCCTGCGGCCGGCGCTGTGCTCGATCTCCCTGCGGCCGGCGCGGCGCTCGGCCCCCTGTGGCAGGTTGTGCCCGTGGCCGGCGCGGCGCTCGGCCCCCTGTGGCAGGTTGTTCCCGTGGCCGGCGCGGCGCTCGGCCCTCCCGCGGCAGGCTGTATCCGCGGCCGGAGCTGCGCTCGGCCCTCTGTGGCAGGCCGCGCCGTGGCCGGCGTTGCGCTCGGCCCTTTCGGCAGGTCGAGCCCGTGGCCGGCGTTGCGCTCGGAGCCCTGCGGCAGGCCGTGCCGCGGCCGGCGTTGCGTTCAGAGCTCCCCCTGCGGCAGGTCATGCCCGTGGCTGGCGCGGCGCTCAGCCCGGCGCCGGGCGGGCCTCGAAGGCCATCGGCGTGAGATCGGCCACCAGCCGCGGCTCGGCCAGCCGGTCTGGCCCGGGGACCGGCTGCCGCCAGAGGCTCCCCGCCTCGGCATAGAGGATGTCGGCGCCGTCGCGCTCGGCCCATTCCCAGCCCTCGCGCGCCAGCACCGCGCCGGCCGGGCTCTCCAGCAGATGCGCGTCGCGGTAGACGCCGGCGCCCTGCGGCATCGGGAAGCCCGCCTCGGCGATCTTGTGCAGCACCCAGCCATGGGCGAGCGGCTTGGCGAAGGTGGCGCGGTCCGGGCTCCAGCTCCGCTCCTCCCAGCCGTCGCGCAGCAGCCGCGGGAAGTAGATCCCGAGGCATTCGTTGTTGCGCTGCCGGCCGAGCGGGCTCGGCACCAGCGCCAGCCCGCTGCCGCGGCGGCCCTCCCCGTGCCCGCCGTTCAGCCAGTAGCTGCGATTGCCGGCAAAGCCGCCGCCGCCGTTCCAGGCATTGCCCTTGGGCCAGAGGTCGAGCGCGGTGAGCCAGGGCATGCGCGAGACCGCGGTCCAGCTGCCGCCGGTCTCCTCGTGCAGGGCCGGCGCCCGGTTGTGCCGCGCGGCGAAGACGATCATGTGCCGCCCGTCCGGGGAGATGTCGCAGCGCCGCTCGTAGATCCGCCCGGCGAACCAATGGCCGAGGCTCAGCCGGTCGGTCGCGAGATCCCAGGCGAGGCTGGCGACCTCGCGCGTCGGGCCGCGCCGGAACACCACCGCCATCCGCGCCTCGCGGGCGATGATCGCGTGCAGGCGGGCCGGGTGGCGCTTCGGGGCGGGGCTGCCGGACATCACCTTCCCTCGCGGCGCTGCCACGCTTGACAGCCCCCGAGGCTTGCGGGATTAGCGCCTGATGGGCAAGGGGTTCGGCATCGCGGCGGGACATCGGCTGACCGTGGAGGCCGGCGCGGAGGTGCTGGCCGCCGGCGGCAGCGCCATGGATGCGGCGCTGGCCGGCGCCTTCATGGCGATGGTGGCGGAGCCGGTGCTGGCCGGGCTGCTCGGCGGCGGCTTCGCCATGGTGCGCGCGCCCGGCGGCAGCTGCGAGCTGCTCGACGCCTTCGTCGACACGCCGCGCCGCAAGCGCCCCGAGGGCGAGATCGACCTGCGCGAGATCCATGCCGATTTCGGCGGCGTCACCCAGGCCTTCCACATCGGCGCCGGTGCGGTGGCGGCCTCGGCGCTGGCGCCCGGGCTGGCCGAGGCCCATGCCCGGTTCGGCCGGATGCCGCTGCGCGATGTGGTGGCGCCGGCGGCGGCGGCGGCGCGGGCCGGGGTCGCGCTCACCCCCTACCAGGCGCGGCTGGCGGAGATCGTCCGCCCGATCCTCTGCGCCAGCGCCGGCGCCCGCGCGCTGCACTGCCGCGGCGACGGCACGCTGAAGGCCGCCGGGGAGCGCCTCGCCAACCCGGATTTCGCCGATGTGCTCGAGGAGTTCGCCGCCGAGGGGCCGCGCTTCGTCACCGAGGGGGAGATCGCGGCGCGGCTCGTCGAACATGCCGCCGCCGGCGGGCATCTCACCCGGGCGGACTGCGAGGACTGCCGGCCGGCCTGGCGCCGCCCGGCCGAAGAGCGCCGCGGCGCCGCCCGGCTGGCGCTCAACCCGCCGCCCTCGCTCGGCGGCACGCTGATCGGGCTGGCGCTGGCGCTGGCCCCGCGCGGGGCCGATGCGGTGGCGCTGGCGCGGGTCTTCGCCGCGGTGGCCCGGGCGCGGGCCGAGCACGGGCTCGACACGGCGCCGGAGGCGGGCGCGGCGCGGCTCGCCGACCCGGTGGTCCGGGCGCGGCTGGCAAAGGCGCTGGCGGCGCTCAAGGGGCGCCCGGCGGCGCAGCGCGGCACCACGCAGATCTCGGTGATCGACGGCGCGGGGCTCGGCGTCTCGCTGACGCTCTCCAACGGCGAGGGCTGCGGCGACATCCTGCCGGGCACCGGGATCATGCCCAACAACATGCTCGGCGAGGCCGACCTGGTGCCGGGGCTGGCCGAGGGCGCGCCGCTGCGCTGGCCCGAGGGGTGCCGGCTGGCCTCGATGATGGCGCCGCTGGCCGCGAGCTGGCCCGACGGCCGGGTGGCGATGCTGGGCTCCGGCGGCTCCAACCGGATCCGCACGGCGCTGGCGCAGGTGCTCCTGCGGCTGGTCGATGCGGAGCTGCCGCTGGCGGACGCCATCGCGGCGCCGCGGCTGCATGTCGAGGATGCCGGGGCCGAGGCCGTCGACATCGAGGGCGAGGACCTGCCCGAGGGCAGCCGCGCGGCGCTGGCGGCGGCCTTCCCCGAGGCGCGGTTCTGGGACAGCCGCTCGATGTTCTTCGGCGGCGTGCACGGGGTCGAGGCCGGGCCGCGGGGCTTCGCCGCCGCCGGCGATCCGCGCCGCGACGGGCACGCGCTGACGGGCTGAACCCGGCTCCGGCCGGGCACCCCGCGGCCGAATCGCGCCAGGCCCGCCGGTCGCCGCGCGGTCCGGCGCCGGCGCGCACCGCTTGGAGCCTGCCTTTTTCGATGCCGGACCGCTACCGAATCCCGGCCGGGCTGATCTGCCGCGATTTTCCGGACAGCCCCCGGCGCCGCCTCCCGCGCAAGCAAATTTTAACCGCGGCCGGGCAGGGGACAGCATCTTGCGCAAGATGATTGACCCGGACCCTGTTGCGCCCTAGTTTGCCGCACTGCGTCAGAAAATGGCGCGGCGCAGCATCGCGGCCCGCGGAGGGCCCGACGGGATGAGACGAGGAGAGCGCGCATGAACCTCCAGACCGCGGTCGGCGAGACCCCCGAGGCAGGAAACGCAGCCGGCGAGGCGCTCGCCGCCGAGACCCTGCTGGCATTGACCGGCGCGGCCCTCGGCGCGGCGGAAACCCTTCTGGCAGCGGCGAAATCCCATGTCGCCGGGCGCGTGCGCTCGGGCGAGCGGGTCTCCGGCCGGGCGCTCGACGCGGCGCAGTTCGCCGGCCACGGGCTGGCCTGGGCCGCCACCTATGTCGAGTCGCTGCGGCAGATGCGCGCCTGGGCCGAACGCCTCGCCGCGGAGGACCGGTTCGGCGAGATGGAACGTCTGATCCTGCAGATCGCCTATGGCGAGTATCTCGCGCAGCTCGCCGGCGGCATCCCGATGAGCCAGGCCGAGATCGCCCGGCCGCAGGACATGGGGCTCGGCGCCGCCGAGATCGCCGCCTTCCGCACCGAGGAGACCGAGCGCCTGATCGCCGCCGGCACCGATGACGCGGTCCGCCAGCGGCTGGTCGCGCTGATGCGCGCGCAGTCCGGCGCGGCCAGCTTCGGCGACACCGGGCTCGACGAGGAGCTCGACATGGTGCGCGACCAGTTCCGGCGCTTCGCCGACGAGCGGGTGGTGCCCCATGCGCATGGCTGGCACCTGCGCGACGAGCTGATCCCGATGGAGATTCTCGAGGAGATGTCGGCGCTCGGCGTCTTCGGCCTGACCATCCCCGAGGAGCATGGCGGCTTCGGCATGGGCAAGACCGCGATGTGCGTGGTCTCCGAGGAGCTCAGCCGCGGCTATATCGGCGTCGGCTCGCTCGGCACCCGCACCGAGATCGCGGCGGAGCTGATTCTCGGCGGCGGCACCGAGGCGCAGAAGGCGCACTGGCTGCCGAAGCTGGCCAGCGGCGAGATCCTGCCGACCGCGGTCTTCACCGAGCCCAACACCGGCTCCGATCTCGGCGCGCTGCGCACCCGCGCCGCCCGCGATGGCGACGACTGGGTGCTCACCGGCAACAAGACCTGGATCACCCATGCCGCGCGCACCGACCTGATGACCGTGCTGGCGCGCACCGATCCCGAGACCTCCGACTATCGCGGCCTCTCGATGTTCCTCGCCGAGAAGACCCGCGGCACCGACGACGACCCCTTCCCGGACGCCACCATCGCCGGCGGCGAGATCGAGGTGCTCGGCTATCGCGGCATGAAGGAATACACCCTCGCGCTCGACGGCCACCGGGTGCCGGCGGCGGCGCTGCTCGGCGGCGAGGCGGGGCAGGGCTTCAAGCAGCTGATGCGCACCTTCGAGAGCGCCCGCATCCAGACCGCGGCGCGCGCCATCGGCGTCGCCCAGGCGGCGCTCGAGGCCGGGCTCGCCTATGCCGAGGAGCGCAGCGCCTTCGGCCGGCCGATCGTCGCGTTCCCGCGCGTCGGCGCCAAGCTCGCCATGGCGGCGGTGGAGATCATGGTGGCGCGCCAGCTCACCTATCACTCGGCGCGGGAGAAGGATGCCGACCGGCGCTGCGACCTCGAGGCCGGCATGGCCAAGCTGCTCGGCGCCCGGGTCGCCTGGTCGACCGCGGATTGCGGGCTGCAGATCCATGGCGGCAACGGTTTCGCGCTGGAATATCCGATCTCGCGGCTGCTCTGCGACGCCCGCATCCTCAACATCTTCGAAGGCGCGGCGGAGATTCAGGCGCAGGTGATCGCGCGCCGATTGCTCGAGGCTACCTGATGAAAGTGCGTCTGTTGCGCCGCGGGAAGCCTTTGGAAAACAATACGGCAATTCGGGGAGGGTTGCGCTGAGCGCATGACGGGTATGCGCTGGGGTGGCTTACCGCCGATCCCAGACTGCATTATTTCCCGCTCTCCGCCGGGTTAACCGGCATTAACCATCAATTCAAGACACAAGGAGACGTGTCGTGCCCTACGACATGAACCGGGATTCGTTGCTCGAAGAGCAGGGCAAGCGGGCGCAGAAGCTGTTTGCCGCGGTCGTTCTGGCCGCCATCGACGACGCCATCCTGGAAGAGAAGAAAAGCGGGACCGGCGTGAGCACGATCGCGTCCTGGGCGCGCTCGAAGGACGGCAAGCTGATCCTCTCGGCGGCCGGCATCGAGGTCTGCGAGCGCACCGTCGAGAACCTGATGGCCTTCGTGGCCCGCGGAATCAAGACCACCGTCGCCTGACGCGCTCCCCCTTGCGCGGGGGGCCGTTTTCCTTTACCCGTCAGGGCGCTCAAGACGTTCGATACCGATCTCTGCTGTCTCCGCTACTGCAGTCATCCTTCGATCCGACTGCGCACTCGGCCCCCACATGGTGTGGCGGGCATACTGTCAGGAGACCAGACATGGCCACCGGTACCGTCAAATGGTTCAATTCCACCAAAGGCTTCGGCTTCATTCAGCCCGATGGCGGCGGCAAGGACGTCTTCGTCCACATTTCCGCCGTTGAGCGCGCCGGCCTCACCGGCCTCGCCGATGGCGCCAAGATCGAGTTCGAGCTCGAGCAGGATCGCCAGGGCCGCAGCGCCGCGAGCTCGCTCCAGCTGCTCGACTGACGCGATCCGCGTCCCCCGGCCGCGATAGCGGCCCTGCGCCCCCCATTGCTTGACGCGGGGGCGCCCATCGGGCAGCCTCCTTGGAGCAACGAGGAGGCTGCCATGCGCCGCACGTCTTTCGCCATTGGATTGATTTCTTTCGGTTTTCTGGTCGCAGGCTGTGCCGCGCCGCCGCCGCCTCCCCCGCCGCCGGAACCCGAACCGCCCGCCTACAACCAGCAGCCGCCCGCCTATGGCCAGCCGAAATACGGCGAGCCCGGCTACGGCCAGCCCGGTTACGGCCAGCAGCCCCCCGCCTACGGACAGCCGAAATATGGTGAGCCGAAATATGGGCAGCCGAAATATGGGCAGCCGAAGTATGGGCAGTATGAGCCGCCGCCGACATACAAGCCTGCGCCGAAGCCGAAGCCGGCCTATTACCCGCCCTACTGGCAGGGGTATCAGTGCGTGCGCAAGGACGCGTATGGCAACGTGACCCCGGTCGATCCGAAGCGCTGCCCGCCGCGCTACTGAGGGCGCATGCAGGCATCCGGGGGCTGGCGGCCAAGATGCTGCCAGGCCCCGTTTTTTTGCCCGGACGGCGGCCGGAAGGGGCATCCGGCGCCGGCCCCGGCCGGGCCTGCCGGGCGCCGCCTTGCCGGCCGCATCCGGCGCGCCGGCCCGATTCCGGCCTGATTCTGCGGGCGGCGGCGGGGCGCGCCGGCGGAGGCCGGGGCGGGCCCGCGCGGGCGGTTTTCGGGCACGGACAAAGGTTCGCACGGCGCCCCGCCGCCCCAAGCGAAAAATTCCCGCGAACATTTTCCACGGGAACGTTCGCACGAACATGGTGGGTCGGTCATCGCCTTCGGCGAGATCATCAACCCCACCTGGATCGTGGAGGCGCCGCTCAAATGAGTGGGTCTTTGCGTTGTGTCGCGCGCTCTCGCGCGCCTTCCAAATTTCGGGGATGATTAAATCTTTTTGGAAAGGTGAAATTGAACGCTCTAAGGCATGATGGTCCGCTCATTATGTACTGTATAATTCGATCTCAGTAGGTTTCGTTTGAATCCTCGCGTTTCATATGATCCATTGATGAAGAAGGCATCGTTTGTAAGGTTTGGCTATGGTAGAGAAGAGCGGGTCGCCGGGACGGGTTACATCGGTTCGCGGGTTTCTAGGAAAAGTGTTTGAACTTGATCGCCGAAGTGGGTTTGAGGGGAGTGCAGTACGAGTTTTTTACAGAGGTCAGTGGAATCATGAATGGCCTATATGGCCTTCTGTATTTAGAAATGAGAATTTGAAGGAAAATGAAGGGAAGCTTATTAAGGAGGTTGTTTCCAGATTTCCAGATGAGTTTATAAATGATAATACAACACTAGAGAAACTTGTTCGATTGCAACATTATGGGTTGCCAACGAGAATACTTGATCTTACGGAGAATTCCTTGTATGCACTATACTTTGCGTGCTGCGAAGGCGCAAGTGAAAAGAAAGATGGTGTTGTTTTTTCTTTTGTTGTTAATCGTGATTACTGTTTGGATTTTATGAGTGATACGGCGTCCGTGGTGTCGAATCTGTCCTATCTAAATTCAGAAGAGAGGGTTTCGATTCGTGAGAAGGCGTTAAATTTAATCAAAAAAGAAAAGCTATCAGGTGAGGATGTGGTTAAGTTTAATAATGATTTTCACATGAGAAGACTACTTCATTTCATAAAGGAGGAGAAGCCATATTTTGAGCCAAAAATTGCGCCCAAGTCCCTCCATAGAATTGTTGCCGTAAACCCAAAAATGAACAACAGGAGAATTATTGCGCAAAGTGGAGCTTTCTTCCTGTTTGGAATTCAGGATATTTTAAAAGAGAATAATGATGATGAAATTAGCGTGGAGAGAATAACTATAGATGGAGCGTCAAAACTTAAAATAATTGAAGAATGTGAAAAAATTGGCATTACAGAATCAAGGTTGTTCCCAGAGATTACGTCTGCAACATTGGAGGTGAAGAGGAAGTATGAGAGTATTGGTCGTTAGGACTATTAAGTCTAATCATCCATCTTCAACGCGTTGATGAACGCTTCCTGGGGGATGTCGACGCGGCCGAACTGGCGCATCTTCTTCTTGCCGGCCTTCTGCTTGTCGAGGAGCTTGCGCTTGCGGGTGGCGTCGCCGCCATAGCATTTGGCGGTCACGTCCTTGCGGAGCGCCGAGATCGTCTCGCGGGCGATCACGCGGCCGCCGAGGGCGGCCTGGATCGGCACCTTGAACATGTGCTGCGGGATCAGCTCCTTGAGCTTCTCGCACATCGCCCGGCCGCGGGCCTCGGCCTTGTCGCGGTGGACGATGGTGGAGAGCGCGTCCACCGGTTCCTCGTTGACCAGGATCGACATGCGCACCAGGTTGCCGGCCTCGTAGCCGTCGATCGCGTAGTCGAAGCTGGCATAGCCCTTGGTGACGCTCTTCAGCCGGTCGTAGAAGTCGAACACCACCTCGTTGAGCGGCAGCTTGTAGACCACCATGGCGCGGGAGCCGGCATAGGTGAGGTCGAGCTGCACGCCGCGGCGCTCCTGGCAGAGCTTGAGCACGTCGCCGAGGAACTCGTCCGGCACCATGATGGTGGCCCGGATCCAGGGCTCCTCGATGCTGTCGATCTTGGTGACCTCGGGCATGTCGGCGGGGTTGTGCAGCTCGACGAGATCGCCGCCGGTCATGTGCAGGCGGTAGACCACCGAGGGCGCGGTGGTGATCAGCTCGATGTCGTATTCGCGCTCGAGCCGGTCGCGGATCACCTCGAGATGCAAGAGCCCGAGGAAGCCGCAGCGGAAGCCGAAGCCGAGGGCGGCCGAGGTCTCCATCTCGAAGGAGAAGGAGGCGTCGTTGAGGGCGAGCTTCTCGATCGCGTCGCGGAGCGATTCGAACTCCGCCGAATCGACCGGGAAGAGGCCGCAGAACACCACCGGCACCGCCGGCTTGAAGCCGGGCAGGGCCTCGGCGCAGGGCCGCTTCTCGTGGGTGATGGTGTCGCCGACGCGGGTGTCGCGGACCTGCTTGATCGAGGCGGTGAGGAAGCCGATCTCGCCGGGATGCAGCTCGCCGGTGAGGGTCATCGCCGGGGTGAAGACGCCGACCCGGTCGACCGGGTAGCGCGCGCCGGTCTGCATCATGCGGATCTGGTCGCCCTTCCTCAGCACGCCGTCGATCACCCGCACCAGCACGACGACGCCGAGATAGGCGTCGTAGTAGCTGTCCACCAGCATCGCCTTGAGCGGCGCCTCGGGGTCGCCCTCGGGCGGCGGCAGGCGGGTGACGATGGCCTCCAGCACCTCCTCGATGCCGAGGCCGGTCTTGGCGGAGATCTGCACCGCGTCGGTGGCGTCGATGCCGATCACGTCCTCGATCTGCTCGGCGATGCGCTCGGGCTCGGCGGCGGGCAGGTCGATCTTGTTGAGCACCGGGACGATCTCGTGATCCGCCTCGATCGCCTGGTAGACATTGGCCAGCGTCTGCGCCTCGACGCCCTGCGAGGCGTCGACCACCAGCAGCGAGCCCTCGACCGCGTTCATCGAGCGGTTGACCTCGTAGGCGAAGTCGACATGGCCCGGCGTGTCGATCAGGTTGAGCTTGTATTCCCGGCCGTCCCTGGCGCGGTAGATCAGGCGCACGGTCTGCGCCTTGATGGTGATGCCGCGCTCGCGCTCGATATCCATGGTGTCGAGCAGCTGCGCCTTCATCTCGCGCTCGGTGACGGTTCCGGTCGACTGGATCAGCCGGTCGGCGAGGGTGGATTTGCCATGGTCGATATGGGCGACGATGGCGAAATTTCGGATGTGCGATTGCGTGGCCATGGCATGGCTTATGGGCGATTTCACGGCCCCGTCAAGCGGCGCCGGGCCTGCCGGGGCCGGCCGGCCCGCAGCGGTTGCCATGCTGCACCCGCAGGGCATCGCCCGCCCGCCCGCGCCGGCCCCGCGCCGGCCCCGCGGCACCGGGTCAGGCCGGCATCCGGGCCGGCGCGAGATCGGCCAGCACCGCATCGGCAAGGCCGGGCAGGGCGGGGTGCATCATCCGGTAGAAGGCCGATTTCGCCCGCGGCACCTGGCCGCCGGCGCCGCGCACCGGGATCGGCGCCGAGACCCTGAGCACCGGGCCGTCGTCGATCGTCTCGGTCATCCGGTGCGCGGTCCAGACATTGCTGTCGGCGCCGCGCGCGAGCACGTCGCCATGCGGGTCGAAGCCGGCGCCGTGGCCGTTGGCGAGGTCGGAGGGGTGCAGGTTCACCGCGCCGAGGCGGGGGCGGGAGAGGATCGGCCCGTCGAGCCGCTGGCCGAGGCAGCAGCACAGGATGAGATCCGGCGCCCAGCGGTCGAGCAGGCGGCGGAAGCCCCGGCATTTCAGCTCGCCGGTATAGGCCGGCACCCCGGCGCGGAGCGCGATCGCCATCGTCGCGAGCTGCGTCCGGAGCCGGGAAGGCGGGTCGAAATGGCGCCAGATCCGCTTCGCCGCGCCGATCCGGGCGGCCGGGTTCACGGCATCGTCGGTGGCGAGGCCGACCAGCTGCACCGGCACCGCGGCCCGGCCGTCCCGGTCGAGCAGCGCGCGCAGCAGCACGGGCGCGAACTCCCAGCTGGTCATCGCCAGCACGCGCAGCGCATCGCCCGCCGGCCGCGGCCGGTGCGGCGCCAGCGGCCGCCCGGGCAGGACCAGCCCGCCCCAGCGGGCGCCGGCGAGCGCAACCACCCGCGCGCCCGGATCGACCGCCGCGAGCCGCCTGCGCAGCTCCGCCGGCATCACCGCCGGATCGCCGGCCCGGCCGATCGGAACGCCCTCGCCGAAACCGGCAGGGCCGGCATCCGCATCCGCATCCGTCATCATGTCACCGCCCCCGGAGTTCCCGCCTCGCCGCCCAGCGGTCTGGATGCCAAGGGCGGTTGAAGCTTTTGAGGCAAACTCGTGATGCTTTTGCGGTAATAGTTCTTAATAAATACTTAACGGGAGGCGATCCGATGCCAGACCCCCGTCGCCGTCCGCAGCACCGGCGGAGAGCGGCAGGCCGCCGGCGCCTCCGGCCCCGCCGGGCGCGCGGAACCGGGCGAGGCCCTCCGGGCCGCGCGGCGGCAGGCCGGGCAGGGGCTGCCGGGGGCGACGGGTCCGGGGGGCTCGCGGGCCGGCTGCGCGCAGCACGGGCGGCGGCGGCAGAGGGCGCCCCGAAGGCGCTTCCGCGATCGCGGCGGGGGCGGCGGCGGACGCCGCCGGGGCGGGCGCCCGGTGGACGGACACCGACATTCCGATCCCGGAATGCCGGGCCGATCCGCAGCGTGAGCCCCCGTTGCGCCTCGACCTTTCCCGACCGAAGGCGCGGCGGATGCCGGGCGCTTCCGTCCCGGCCGAAGCGCTAGCGCGCGGCCAGCTCCGCGATCAGGGCGCGCGCGGCGGTCTCGACGAGATCGAGCGTGCGCTCATAGGCGGCCGGCCCTTCGCCATAGGGGTCGGGGATCTCGTGCCCGGCCGGGTGGAACAGGCGCAGCTCGGCCCGCCCCTGCGGCGGCGCGAGGCTCTCGAGCTTGGCGAGGTTGCGCCGGTCCATGGCGAGGATCAGGTCGAAGTCGTGGAAATCCGCCGCCGACACCTGGCGCGCCCGCTGGGCGCTGTTGTCATAGCCCCGGGCGGCGGCGGCGGCGAGGCCCTCGGGCTGCGGCGGCTCGCCGATATGCCATCCGGAGGTGCCGGCGCTGTCGACCTCGAGCGCGAGGCCCGCCGCCTCGCCCATCGCGCGGAGCGTGCCCTCGGCCATGGGCGAGCGGCAGATATTGCCGAGACAGACGCAGAGGATGCGCATTCGGGGGTCCTTTCGCCGGGATGCCTGCCAGCGAGGTCTTAGCCGCTCCGGCGGGAAATTCCAGCGCCCCCGGGATCAGCCCGCCGTCCGGCGCGCGCGCCAGCCGAGCGCGGCGAGGCCGGCGAGCAGCAGCGCCAGCGGTGCCGGCAGCGGGACATCCGAGCCCGGCACGGTGAAGTTCTGGGTGCCGCTGGACCCGGTTGCCAGCGTCGTGTTCAGGATCTCCAGCGTGCCGACCGTGAAGAGCAGCCGGTAGCCGTTCCAGCCATCGCCGAAGGTGTCGAACATGTTGAGGATGTAATCGCCCGGCGCGGCCTCGAAGCTGCCCGAATGGATGCTGATGAACGGCCCCTCCGCGAAGATCGCGGCGCCGCCGGCCGCGGGCACCACCTCGTAGGAGACCTCGTTGACGAAGATGCCCGGGATGCCGGTGTAGCTGACGCTCACCGCTCCGGCGGTCGATGGCGCGGCGATGCCGGCGGCGCCGATGAGCGCGGACAGCATGGCGGCACGAAAAAGGCTCTGCATTTGGTAACACCCCCCGATCACTGCAGGCAGACTGTAGCGGGCGTGGACCTTTGGCAAGACCCTTGCGCCGGCCCCGCAGCCGGCCTCCCCGACCGTTGCGGATTGCACCCGGAGGGGCGGAGGGCTAAGCAGGCGCCATGCTGGAATTCGCCGCCGCCGTGTTCTTCCTGATCGTGACGCCGGGGCCCGGGGTGCTCTCCACCGCCGGGGTCGGCTCGGCCTATGGCACGCGGGCCGGGCTGGCCTATGTGTCGGGGCTCTGGGTCGGCAACAACCTGGTGGCCGGGCTCGTGGTCTCGGGCCTCGCCGCGGCGGCGCTGGCGGTGCCCTGGCTGCGCGCGGTGCTGCTCTGGGGCTCGGCGGCCTACCTGCTCTATCTCGCGGCGAAGATCGCGCTGGCCGGGGCGCGGATCGGCTTCATCCATCCCGAGCGCAGCCCGGGCTTCTGGAACGGGCTGGCGCTGCAGCCGATCAACCCCAAGGCCTATGCGGTGAACACCGCCTTCTTCTCGGGCTTTGCCTTCATGGCCGAGGCGCCGGGGCTCGAGGTCGGGCTGAAGTTCCTGATCATCAACGCGATCTGGATCCCGATCCACCTGGCCTGGCTCTGGGCCGGGGTGACGCTGCGGCGCATGGAGCTGCCGGCGCGGGTCAACCGGGCGATCAACATCGTGATGGCGGCGGCGATGCTGATCGTGGTGGCGCTGGCGGTGCAGGCCCAGCTCTGAGGCCGGCTCAGCCCGGGCCGTGCTCGCGCTCCGCCGCGGCCTCGAGCCGGGCCAGCCAGGGGAACGACCGCGCCCAGCCGAAGAGCAGGATCGCCCAGCCGAGCGCCAGCCCGGCGGCGCCGTACCAGGGGTCGATCTCGGCGAAGGCGGCGGGCGCCGCGCCGAGGCCGAGCAGCCAGAGCAGCTCCGGGATCTCGAGGCGCGCGAGGTCGGCATCGGCCCGCGGCGTCTGCGGCGCGATCCAGCGCCCGGCCCGCGCCGAGGCGACGAGGTCGCGCACGCCGAGGCTGCGCCGCGCCCGGCCCGCCCGCTTCAGCCGCGCCCGATAGGCCGGCCAGAGCGCGGCCGCCACCGGCATCAGCGCCCGGCGCGGGCTGGTGCGCGGCTCGTCGTCGAAATAGCTGGCCGGGTCGACGGCGGCGATGTCCACATCGAATTCGTCGGCGAAGGCCTCGAGCAGCCCGCGGCCCTCGCGCGCGGTGATCTTCAGGTGCTCGACGAGGCGGTGCTCGGGCTCGATCTCCTCCGCCGGCACGCCGGCATGGCCGGCCACCAGGGCGCGCACCCGGTCGAGATGGGTGACCCGGGTCATCGGCGGCCTCCGCGCGGGCGGGCGCGGCGGGTCGGGGCGGCGGCGGCCGGGTCCTCCGGCCAGGGGTGTCTGGGATATTGCGCGCGCATGTCCTTGGCCATCTCGGCATAGCTCCCGGCCCAGAAGCCCGGCAGGTCGCGGGTGAGCTGCACCGGCCGCCGGGCCGGCGAGAGCAGCTCCACCACCAGCGCGATCGGCGGGTCGCCGACGCTGGGGTGGCGGGTGACGCCGAACATCTCCTGCACCCGCACCGAGAGGGTCGGGATCTCGCGATCATAGTCGATGGCGATGCGGTTGCCGAGCGGGGTCTCGAAGCTCTCCGGCGCGGCGCGGGCGGCGGCCTCGGCCAGCTCCCAGCCGAGATCGGCGCGCAGCAGCGCGGCGAGGTCGATCCGGGCGCAGTCCTCGATCCGGCGGAGACCGGCGAGATGCGGCGTCAGCCAGGCGTCGAGGCGGGCCAGCAGCCCGGCATCGGACCAGTCCGGCAGGCGGGCCGCCAGCGGGCCGGGCTGCGCGGCGAGCCAGCGCATCCGGGCGCGCAGGCGGGCGGCGGCCGGGCCCCAGGGCAGGGCGGCGATGCCGCGGTCGCGGATGCCCTCGGCCAGCGCCGCGCCGAGCGCCTCCGGCGGGGCGTCGCGCCAGATCCGGTCGTCGAGCGCGATGCGGCCGAAGCGCTCCTGCTGGCGCGCGACGACGCGGCCCTCGCGGCGGCTCCAGCGCGCCTCCGAGACCCAGCCGATGGCGGGCCCGTGGATCGCGCGCAGCTCGGCCTCGGTGATCGGCGCGGCGCGGCGGATGGTGGCCTCGGGCACGGTGTCCTCGAGCTCGGCGGCCACCATGAGGCGCTGCCCGGCGAGCGCGTCCTCCGCCGCGATCCGCGCGCCGCGGCCGCCGGAGAGGAGATAGCGCGGCTCGGTGCCGGGCTCGTGGCTGCGCCGCAGCGCCACCCGGTCGGGATAGGCGCGGGCCAGCAGCGGGCCGGCGGCGGCGCGGGCGCGGGCAGGGTCCGGGCGGCGGGCGCCGGGGGCGAGCCGGCGGGCCTCCTCGCGGAGCCGGGCGACGACGCCGGCATCGGCGCCGGGCGGCGTGCCGCGGCCGGCCAGCGCGGCCAGACGGAGCCCGAGATCGGCGCCGCTGCCGGGCGGCAGCGGGTCGCGGTCGGCCAGCAGCGCGGCGAGCAGGGCGGCCTCCGCCGCGAGGCCCTCCGCCGCGGCGGTCTCCAGCATGTGCGCGAGGCGCGGATGCGCCGGCCGCTCGGCGAGGCGCCGGCCATGCGCGGTGATCCGCCCTTCGGCATCGAGCGCGCCGAGGCCGGCGAGCAGCGCCCGCGCCTCGGCCATGGCGGGGGCCGGCGGCGGGTCGAGGAAGGCGAGCCGGCCGGGCTCGGCGCCCCAGGCCGCGATCTCGAGCGCCAGCGGCGCGAGATCGGCCTCGAGGATCTCCGCCGGCGCGGCGGCGGGCAGGGCGCCCTCCTCGGCACGGCTCCAGAGCCGGTAGCACAGCCCCGGCCCGAGGCGCCCGGCGCGGCCGCGGCGCTGCTCGGCCTCGGCGCGCGAGACCGGCACGGTGACCAGCCGGCCCATGCCGGTGGCCGGATGCACCCGCTGGCGCCGCGCCCGGCCGCCGTCGATCACCACGCGCACGCCGGCGACGGTCAGCGAGGTCTCGGCGATGGCGGTGGCCAGCACCACCCGGCGGCGGCCCTGCGGATCCGGCGCGAGGGCGGCGCGCTGGCGCTCGAAGGAGAGCGCGCCATAGAGCGGGCAGACCGGCAGCTCCGGCGCGCGCGCGGCGAGCAGCCGGGCGGTGCGGCGGATCTCGCCGGCGCCGGGCAGGAAGGCGAGGATGTCGCCGCCCGGCGCCGCCGCGGTCTCGGCCAGCGCGGCGAGCACGGTCTCGGCCATCGCGGTCTCGAGCGCGCCGCGGCTCCGCGGCAGGGGGCGCCCGGCCCAGCGGGTCTCGACGGCATGCGCGCGGCCGGCGCTCTCGATCACCGGGGCGCCGCCGAGCAGCCGGGCGAAGGCCGCGGTGTCGAGCGTCGCCGACATCGGCAGCAGCCGCAGCCCGGGCCGGAGCCCGGCCTGCACCTCGAGCGCCAGCGCCAGCCCGAGATCGCTGTGGATCGAGCGCTCGTGGATCTCGTCGAAGAGGATCGCGGCGATCCCCGGCAGCTCCGGATCGGCCTGCAGCAGGCGGGTGAGGATGCCCTCGGTCACCACCTCGATGCGGGTCGCCGGGCCGGTGCGGCTCTCGCCGCGGATGCGGTAGCCGACGCGCCCGCCCGGGCGCTCGCCGAGCTGCGCGGCGAGGCGCTCGGCGGCGGCGCGGGCGGCGATGCGGCGCGGCTCGAGCATCAGGATGCGGCCCTGGGCGGCCCAGGGCTCGCCCATCAGCGCGAGCGGCACGCGGGTCGTCTTGCCGGCGCCGGGCGGGGCGGCGAGCACGGCATTGGGGCCCTGGCGGAGCGCGGCCGTCAGCGCCGGCAGCACCGCCTCGATGGGCAGTGCGGCCGGTGCCGCCTCGTCGGGCAGTGCGGCCGGTGCCGCCTCGGCGGGCGGTGCGGCTGCTGCCGTCTCGTCGGGCGGTGCGGCTGCTGCCGCGGGCTGGGGCTCGGGGTCCGGGGTGGCCATGCCCGGGGCCATAGCGCAAAGCCGGGCCGACCGCGAGGGGCAGGCGGCGCGGGCCCCGCCACCCTCCCCCACCCACCCACCGGAGGGCGGCGGGGCCCGCGCTTCCGGCCGGCCGGCCCGCTCCCCCCGCCGGTGCGGCCATCGGTGCGGCGGCCAGTGTGGCAACCGGTGCGGCGCCGGCGCCATGCCCGGCGGTTTCCGCCGGCCGGATGGCGGGTGGCCGCCCGCGCGGCATCCGCGGCGATTGCGCGGTCCCCCGCGCCTCCCGTAAACCGGCCCGACACGCCCGTGCCGAGACGAGACGAGGAGCGCATCATGGCAAGCCCGACAGAGGACCCGACCGCCGAACTCGCCGCCGCGCTTGCCCGCGGCGAGCGGCGCGCGCTGGCGCGGGCCATCACGCTCGTCGAATCGCAGAACCCGGCGCACCGCGCCCGCGCCCGCGCCCTGCTCGAGCGCCTCGGCCCGGAGCCGCAGACCCTGCGCATCGGGCTCACCGGCACGCCGGGGGTCGGCAAGTCGACCTTCATCGAGCGCTTCGGGCTGATGGCGATCGAGGCCGGGCGGCGCGTCGCGGTGCTGGCGGTGGACCCGTCCTCGGCGCGCTCCGGCGGCTCGATCCTCGGCGACAAGACCCGCATGGAGCGCCTCTCGCGGGCACCGCAGGCCTATATCCGCCCTTCGCCCGCGGGCAGCGCGCTCGGCGGCGTGGCGCGGCGCACCCGCGAGACGATCCGGCTGGTCGAGGCGGCCGGCTTCGACACGGTGATCGTCGAGACCGTCGGCGTCGGACAGTCGGAGACGCTGGTCGCCGAGATGACCGATCTCTTCCTGCTGCTGATCGCGCCGGGCGGCGGCGACGACCTGCAGGGGGTCAAGCGCGGCATCATGGAGATGGCCGATCTCGTGGTGGTCAACAAGGCCGACGGCGCGCTGAAGCCGATCGCCGAGGGCACCCGGGCGGATTATGCCAGCGCGCTCCGGCTGCTGCGCCGCCGGCCCGGCGATCCGGACGACATCCCGGCGGCGCTGAGCGCCTCCGCCGCCACCGGCGACGGGCTCGCGGCGATCTGGGAGCGTCTGGTCTCGCTCGATGCCTGGCGGCAGGGCAGCGGCTGGCGGGCCGAGCGGCGCCGCGCGCAGGCGGTCACCGCCTTCGAGCGGAGCGTCGGCGAGGGGCTCGCGGCGGCGGTGCGCGGTGCGCCCGGGCTGGCCGCCGCCTGGGAGGCGGCGCGGGCCGATGTCGAGGCCGGGCGGGCGCTGCCGGAAGCCGCCGCCGACGGGCTGATCGCGGCGCTGGCCGCACGCCTCGGGGCCGCCGCCGCCGACCGCTGAGCGCCCGGCCGCCGATGGCCGAGCGCGGACACCGCCGACGGCTGAGCGCCCGGCCGCCGATGGCCGAGCGCGGACACCGCCGACGGCTGGGCGCCCGGCCGCCGATGGCCGAGCGCGGACACCGCCGACGGCTGGGCGCCCGGCCGCCGATGGCCGAGCCCGGACACCGCCGACGGCTGAGCCCGGCTGGCGCAGCGGCTGAGCGCAGACGGCGCCGACGGTTGAGCCCGCGCGGCGCCGACGGCTGTGGCCAGCCGGCGCGACCGCCAAGCCCCGATTGCGCAGATTGCCGAGCCCGGACGGCTCCCCGGCTGAGCGCGGACGGCACCGACGGTTGAGCCCGCACCGCGCCGACCGGTGAGCCCGGATGGCGCCGCCGACCACTGAGAGCGGACGTCGCCGACCGCTGAGCCCGGACGCCGCCGACGGTTGAGAGCGGACACCGCAACCGCTGAGCGCGGATGGTGCTGACCGTTGAGCCCGGCCGGCGCGACCGCTGAGCCCTGACGGCGCCGATGGCTGAGCGCGGCCGGTGCCGACGACCGAGCGTGGCCGGCGCCGACGGTTGAGCCCGGATGGCGCCGAAGGCTGAGCGTGGCCGGTGCCGATGGCTGAGCGCGGGTGGCACCGACGGCTGAGCCCGGATGGCGCCGACGGCTGAGCGCGGGTGGTGCCGAGGCTGGGCCCGGGTGGCGCCGACGGCTGGGCCGGCACGGTGCCGATGGCTGAGCGCGGCCGGTGACGACGGTTGAGCCCGCATGGCGCCGACGGTTGAGCCCGGATGGCGCCGATGGCTTAGCCTGCACGCCGCCGGGTCGGGCCTGCGCCAATCTGTCGCCGCGCGGCCACAGGCGGGACGGCGCCCGGGCCTCTGGGCAGGCGGTATAGACAATTCCCGTGACCGGATCGCCGGCCTGTGTCATCAATCTGTCATATTGCCCCGCGGCACGCGGCGGGGCGCCGGGCAGGGGGTGGCGATGCAGGGGGTGGCGATGGGTATCGTTGGGCGGATCTGTCAGGCGCTCGTGCTGATCGCGGTGACGATGGCGGCGGGCGCGGCGGGGCCGGCGGGCGCGGCGGGCGCGGCGGGCGACCGGGCGGAGCCGCCGGTCTCCGGAGAGCGGCTCGCGGCCTATGCCAGGGCCTGCGCGACCTATGCCAACCGGGCGCGCTTCCTGCCGCGCGGCGACAGCCCGGATTTCCTCGTGATGATGGCGGATGGCTGCCGTGCGGCGCAGGCGACGCTGGCCGGGGGCAGCGCGGCGCAGCGCCGGGCGGCGGCGCGGTATCTCGCGCGGCTGCTGGAGCTGCGCGACACGGTGGTGGCGATCAACATGGACCGGATCTATGGCCGCGAGCGCACCCGCTCGTCGCGGCCGAAGACCGTCTCGGGCCGGCTGATGGCCTTCCAGTCGGTCTCCGTCACCGGGGAGTTCCTGATCGCGCATCGCATGGGGCTGATCGCGGCCTACCGGCTGTGGCGCGCCCGGGCGCCGGAATTCGCGCTGGCGCAGGGCGGGCAGCCGGGGCGCTGAGCCGGCGGGGCGCTGAGCCGGCGGGGCGCCGGGCCGGCCGCGGCACCGGTTTCTGCGGCGCCGGCGCCGGGGCCGTGCCGGCGGGGCTTGCGCAAGCCGGCGCGACGGCGTAAATCGCGGTTGGCCTAGGGGTGTAGCTCAGTTGGTAGAGCGACGGTCTCCAAAACCGTAGGTCGGGGGTTCGAGACCCTCCGCCCCTGCCACCTCACCTCCCGCGAAGGAGCCGACGCATGATGAACCCAGCGCAGTTCGTTGCCCAGGTCCGCACGGAGGCCTCGAAGGTGGTGTGGCCGTCCCGCAAGGAAGCCGGGATGACGACGCTGATGGTCTTCGTCATGGCGATCCTGGTGGCGATCTTCTTCTTCCTGGTCGACCAGCTGCTGAGCTTCGCGATCGACCTGCTGCTCACGCTCTGAGCTGCCGCGGGGCCGCGCGCCCCGCCCCTTCCACTCCGGAGGCATCGCGGCCCGGGCCTGCCGCGGCGCAGGAGCATCCATAACATGCGCCGCCGGCCCGTTCCCGGGCATCCCGGTCGGATCGGGGGTTGATCTCTCCCGCGTCAGGCTGTAAAGGGCACACTTCCGATCCAGATCGAGACGCGGCGCGCCACGGAACTCCGGCGGCGCGCCGGGCCAGTTTCGGCCGAGGCGGCGAAATAGGCCCTGCACGCCGGTGCGGCAGCGCGGGGCACGAAGTAGACTGCGAGAGAAGACGGGGCCGATGGCAAAACGCTGGTATTCGGTGCATGTGCTGTCCAACTTCGAGAAGAAGGTGGCAGAGGCGATCCGCGAGGCGGTCGCGCAGCACGGGCTCGAGGACGAGATCGAGGACGTTCTGGTCCCCACCGAGGAGGTGACCGAGGTGCGGCGGGGCCAGAAGGTCCAGGTCGAACGGCGCTTCATGCCGGGCTATGTGCTCGTGCGCATGGAGATGACCGACCGCGCCTATCACCTGATCAACGACATCCAGCGCGTGACCGGCTTTCTCGGTCCGCAGGGGCGCCCGACGCCGCTGCGCGACAAGGAGGTCTCGCGGATCATCAACCAGGTCGAGGAGGGGCTCGAGCGGCCCCGGCCCGCGATCACCTTCGAGATCGGCGAGACGGTCTCGGTCACCGACGGGCCCTTCGAGGGCTTCACCGGCATGGTCGAGGATGTCGACGAGGAGGCCGCGCGCCTCAAGGTCTCGGTGACGATCTTCGGCCGCGCAACCCCGGTCGAACTGGAATACGCGCAGGTCAGCAAGGCGGCCTGACGCGGATCGCGGTGGGAGGCGAGCGCGGCGCGCCGCGCGGACCGGACCACCCCATGGCAGCGGCGGGAACGCGTTCCCGCCTGATGGAGAGAGACGATGGCGAAGAAAGTTATCGGGCAGCTGAAGCTGCAGGTGCCCGCGGGCAAGGCGAACCCCTCGCCGCCGATCGGCCCGGCGCTGGGCCAGCGCGGCATCAACATCATGGAGTTCTGCAAGGCCTTCAACGCGAAGAGCCAGGAGATGGAGCCGGGCGCGCCGTGCCCGACCGTCATCACCTACTACGCGGACAAGTCCTTCACCTTCGAGATCAAGACGCCGCCGGCGAGCTACTTCCTCAAGAAGGCGGCCAAGCTGAAATCCGGCGCCAAGACCGCGGGCCGCGAGACCGTGGGCACCGTGACCAAGGCGCAGGTCAAGGAGATCGCCGAAGCCAAGATGAAGGATCTCAACGCCAACTCGGTCGAGGCGGCGATGCAGATCATTCTCGGCAGCGCGCGCTCCATGGGCATCGAGGTGAAGTGATGGCGAAGCTCAGCAAGCGCGTGAAGGCGATCCGCGAGAACGTTGCCGGCAAGTCGCTGGTGCCCCTCGAGGAGGCGGTGTCGCTGGTCAAGGGCAACGCCACCGCGAAGTTCGACGAGTCGATCGAGGTGGCGATGAATCTCGGCGTCGATCCGCGCCATGCCGACCAGATGGTCCGCGGCGCGGTGACCCTGCCGAACGGCACCGGCAAGACCGTGCGCGTCGCCGTCTTCGCCAAGGGCCCGAAGGCCGAGGAGGCCGAGGCCGCCGGTGCCGACATCGTCGGCGCCGAGGACCTGATGCAGGCGATCCAGGGCGGCGAGATCAACTTCGACAAGTGCATCGCGACGCCGGACATGATGCCGATCGTCGGCCGCCTCGGCAAGGTCCTGGGCCCGCGCGGCCTGATGCCGAACCCGAAGACCGGCACCGTGACGATGGACGTCAAGGCCGCGATCGAGGCCGAGCGCGGCGGCAAGGTGGAGTTCCGGACCGTGAAGACCGGCATCATCCACAGCGCCGTCGGCAAGGCGAGCTTCGAGGAAGGCCATCTGGTCGAGAACATCCGCGCGCTGGTCGATGCGATCAACCGCGCCAAGCCGAGCGGCGCCAAGGGCCAGTACCTGAAGAAGGTCACCGTGAGCTCGACCATGGGCCCGGGCATCAGCGTGGCGCTCGACAGCCTGGCGGCCGCCTCGGCCGAGGCCGCGGAGTAACGAGATCCCCCGGGCGACCGGGGGTGCGGGCGCAGCGATGCGCCCACCTGTCCGAGACGGTCGGCGGCGGGGCAGCCCGCGGAAGTCCGGCCATAGACGGGTGCTGAGCAGGACCGGACGGCAGCGATGCCGGACGATCGCGGTGAGGCCCCCGGACGGGACCCGAGATGTCGGGTCTGGCACGACCGGACCCGGCAAACGAGAGCCGGCGGCAAGGGGGAGACCCGGCGCCGCCAAGACCTGGAGCCAAGACTGTGGATAGAACCCAGAAGGAAAATGTGGTGGCCGAGGTCGGCCAGATCTTTTCCGACTCTGGCGTCATCGTGATCGGGCACTATGCCGGTCTCACGGTCGCGGAGATGTCGGATTTCCGGAACCGGATGCGTGAAGCCGGTGGCGGGGTCCGCGTGGTCAAGAACCGGCTCGCCAAGATCGCCCTCGAGGGCAAGCCATGCGAAGGCATGGCCGACCTGCTCAAGGGGCAGACGGTGCTCGCCTATTCCGAGGACCCCGTCACCGCGGCGAAAGTCGTGGAGAAATACGCCAAGGACAACAAGAAGTTCATCGTTGTCGGCGGCGCTATGGGGAACGAGATCCTCGACCAGAACGGCGTCAAGGCCGTGTCGGACATGCCGTCCCGCGAGGAGCTGCTGAGCTCCATCGTGGGCATGCTCATGTCGCCGGCCGGCAACATCGTCAGCGCGATCACGGCACCCGCCGCGAACCTGGCCGCCATCGCCCAGACCCTCGAGGAGAGGGAAGAGGCGTAAGGCATCGAGCGAACCGTGGACCAGCGACCCGAATGCAAGCGCGCCGGATCCACCCTGCTAAGCGAAACGGAACAGACACATGTCGAAGATTGAAGAACTCGCCGAGAACCTGGTCGGCCTGACCCTGCTGGAAGCCGCCGAGCTCAAGAACCTCCTGAAGGACAAGTACGGCATCGAGCCGGCTGCCGGCGCCGTGGCCGTGGCCGCGATGCCGGGCGCCGGCGCCGCTGCCGAGCCCGAAGAGGAGAAGACCGAGTTCGACGTCATCCTGAAGGCGGCGGGCGACAAGAAGATCAACGTGATCAAGGAGGTCCGCGCGATCACCTCGCTCGGCCTCAAGGAGGCGAAAGAGCTCGTCGAGGCCGGCGGCAAGCCGGTCAAGGAGGGCGTGTCCAAGGCCGAGGCCGAGGAGATCGCCAAGAAGCTCAAGGATGTGGGCGCCGACGTCGAGATCAAGTGATCCGGCGGCCGCGTGCCGACATGACGAGAGACTGCGGGTTCCGGGGTGGCGTTGCCGCCCCGGGCCTCGCGACGTTCGGCCGGGGCTGAGGCAGCCCGGCCGCAACGCAGAACGAGGCCCGGGCAGGACCGGCGGGGGCCGCCGGTTTCGAGGATGGGGCCCGTTTGCGTTCGGAGCCAGCGAGCCTGCCGCCCCAGCAGGCCCGCGTGCAACGAACCGATCCGAGGGTTTCCATGGGCGAGATGTATTCCGGCCGCAAGCGGCTGCGCAAGTTTTTCGGCAAGATTCGCGAGGTCGCGGAGCTGCCGAACCTGATCGAGGTCCAGAAGCGCTCCTACGACTACTTCCTTGAGAGCGGCGATCAGGGCCAGCCGATCGACGGCGACGGCCTGCAGGGGGTGTTCCAGTCGGTCTTCCCGATCAAGGACTTCAACGAGACCGCGGTGCTGGAGTTCGTCCGCTACGAGCTCGAGGCGCCGAAATACGACGTCGAGGAATGCCAGCAGCGCGACATGACCTATGCCGCGCCGCTCAAGGTGACGCTGCGGCTCATCGTCTTCGAGGTCGAGGAGGACACCGGCGCCAAGTCGGTCAAGGACATCAAGGAGCAGGATGTCTACATGGGCGACATGCCGCTCATGACCAAGCACGGCACCTTCGTGGTGAACGGCACCGAGCGCGTCATCGTCAGCCAGATGCACCGCAGCCCCGGCGTGTTCTTCGACCACGACAAGGGCAAGACCCATGCCTCGGGCAAGCTGCTCTTCGCCAGCCGGGTGATCCCCTATCGCGGCTCCTGGCTCGACTTCGAGTTCGACGCCAAGGACATCGTCTTCGTCCGCATCGACCGGCGCCGCAAGCTGCCGGTGACCACGCTGCTCTATGCGCTGGGGCTGGACCAGGAGGCGATCTGCGACCACTTCTACAACCGCGTCACCTATCAGCGGAAGGGCGAGGGCTGGTCGGTGCCGTTCAACGCCGACCGGCTGAAGGGCATGTCGCCGGTCTATGACTTGGTGGATGCCGACAGCGGCGAGGTGATCGCGCCGGCCGGCCAGAAGCTGACGCCGCGCAAGCTGAAGAAGATGACCGAGAGCGG
Organism: Paralimibaculum aggregatum; assembly: GCF_030270585.1. Taxonomy (GTDB): domain Bacteria; phylum Pseudomonadota; class Alphaproteobacteria; order Rhodobacterales; family Rhodobacteraceae; genus Thermohalobaculum; species Thermohalobaculum aggregatum. The sequence continues at coordinate 12,129 of NZ_BSYI01000043.1, read as the reverse complement.
CGTCGAGCGCGTGCTGGCGCCCTTCGAGGCGATCCACGGCCGCTTCGCCGCGGTCGACATGATCAACGAGGAGACCGGCGAGATCTATGTCGAGGCGGGCGATCCGCTGGAGGCTGAGGTGGTCGAGACGCTGATCGCCGCGGGCCACGAGGCGATCGAGACCCTCGACATCGACAACGTCACCATCGGCGGCTACATCCGCCAGACCATGGCGGCCGACAAGAACCTCGACCGCGAGTCGGCGCTGCTCGACATCTACCGCGTGATGCGCCCGGGCGAGCCGCCGACCCTCGATGCCGCCGAGGCGATGTTCCAGTCGCTGTTCTTCGACCCGGAGCGCTACGACCTCTCCGCCGTCGGCCGCGTCAAGATGAACATGCGCCTCGATCTCGATGCGCCGGACACCCAGCGCACGCTGCGCCGGGAGGACATCCTCGCCGTGGTCAAGGCCATGGTGGAGCTGCGCGACGGCCGCGGCGAGATCGACGACATCGACCATCTCGGCAACCGGCGCGTGCGCTCGGTGGGCGAGCTGATGGAGAACCAGTACCGCGTCGGCCTGCTGCGCATGGAGCGCGCGATCCGCGAGCGCATGAGCTCGGTGGATATCGACACGGTGATGCCGCAGGACCTGATCAACGCCAAGCCGGCGGCGGCGGCGGTGCGCGAGTTCTTCGGCTCCAGCCAGCTCTCGCAGTTCATGGACCAGACCAACCCGCTCTCGGAGGTCACGCACAAGCGGCGCCTCTCGGCGCTCGGCCCGGGCGGCCTGACCCGCGAGCGCGCCGGCTTCGAGGTGCGCGACGTGCACCCGACGCATTACGGCCGGATGTGCCCGATCGAGACGCCGGAGGGGCCGAACATCGGCCTGATCAACTCGCTGGCGACCTTCGCGCGGGTCAACAAGTACGGCTTCATCGAGACCCCCTACCGGGTGGTCGAGGACGGCCGGGTGAGCGACGAGGTGCGCTATCTCTCGGCCACCGAGGAGATGCGCCACACGGTGGCGCAGGCCAACGCCTCGCTCGACGAGGAGGGGCGCTTCACCGCGGACCTGATCTCCTCGCGGCGCGGCGGCGAGTTCCAGCTCTCGCCCCCGGGCGAGATCACGCTGATCGACGTCTCGCCGAAGCAGCTGGTGTCGGTCGCGGCGGCGCTGATCCCGTTCCTCGAGAACGACGACGCCAACCGCGCGCTGATGGGCTCGAACATGCAGCGCCAGGCGGTGCCGCTGATCAAGGCCGAGGCGCCCTTCGTCGGCACCGGCATGGAGGGCCGCGTGGCCCGCGACAGCGGCGCGGCGATCACCGCCCGGCGCGGCGGCGTGATCGACCAGGTCGACGCCATGCGCATCGTCGTGCGCGTGACCGACGAGATGGAGATCGGCGATCCGGGCGTCGACATCTACCGGCTGCGCAAGTTCCAGGGCTCGAACCAGGCGACCTGCATCAACCAGCGCCCGCTGGTGAAGGTGGGCGACCGGGTGCATGCCGGCGACGTGATCGCCGACGGGCCGTCGACCGATCTCGGCGAGCTGGCGCTCGGCAAGAACACCCTCGTCGCCTTCATGCCGTGGAACGGCTACAACTACGAGGACTCGATCCTGATCTCCGAGCGCGTCGCGCGCGACGACCTCTTCACCTCGATCCATATCGAGGACTACGAGGTGATGGCCCGCGACACCAAGCTCGGGCCGGAGGAGATCACCCGCGACATCCCGAACGTCGGCGAGGAGGCGCTGCGCAACCTCGACGAGGCGGGCATCGTCTATATCGGCGCCGAGGTCGGCCCGGGCGACATTCTCGTCGGCAAGATCACGCCGAAGGGCGAGAGCCCGATGACGCCGGAGGAGAAGCTGCTCCGCGCGATCTTCGGCGAGAAGGCGAGCGACGTGCGCGACACCTCGCTGCGGATGCCGCCGGGCGAGTACGGCACCATCGTCGAGGTCCGGGTGTTCAACCGCCACGGCATCGAGAAGGACGAGCGCGCGCTGCAGATCGAGCGCGAGGAGATCGACCGGCTGGCCCGCGATCGCGACGACGAGCTGGCGATCCTCGAGCGCAACATCTATGCGCGCCTCAAGGAGATGATCCTCGGCAAGACCTGCGTGAAGGGGCCGAAGGGCGTGAAGGCCGGCTCGGTGATCACCGAGGACCTGCTGGCGACGCTCTCCAAGGGCCAGTGGTGGCAGCTCGCGCTGCCCGAGGAGGCCGACGCGCAGGCGATGGAGGCGCTCAACGGCCAGTTCGACCAGGCCAAGCGCGTGCTCGAGGCCCGCTTCGAGGACAAGGTGGAGAAGGTCCGCCGCGGCGACGACCTGCCGCCGGGCGCGCTGAAGATGGTGAAGGTCTTCGTCGCGGTGAAGCGCAAGCTGCAGCCGGGCGACAAGATGGCCGGCCGCCACGGCAACAAGGGCGTGATCTCGCGCGTCGTGCCGATGGAGGACATGCCGTTCATGGGCGACGGGACCCCGGTGGACTTCGTGCTCAACCCGCTCGGCGTGCCGAGCCGCATGAACGTCGGGCAGATCCTCGAGACCCATATGGGCTGGGCCTGCGCCAATCTCGGCCGCCAGATCGACGAGGCGCTGCAGATCTACCGCCAGCATGGCGACCTCACCCCGGTGAAGGATGCCATGACCCTGGCCTATGGCGAGAACGTGCTGAACGCGGCCATGGAAGAGATGACCGAGCACGAGTTCCTCGAGGCGGCGGAGAACGTGCGCACCGGCGTGCCGATCGCGACCCCGGTCTTCGACGGCGCCAAGGAGGCGGACGTGAACGAGCATCTGGTGAAGGCCGGGCTCGACATGTCGGGCCAGTCCACCGTCTATGACGGGCGCACCGGCGAGGCGTTCTCGCGGCCGGTCACCGTGGGCTACAAGTATCTGCTCAAGCTGCACCACCTGGTGGACGAGAAGATCCATGCCCGCTCCACCGGCCCGTACTCGCTGGTCACGCAGCAGCCGCTCGGCGGCAAGGCGCAGTTCGGCGGCCAGCGCTTCGGCGAGATGGAGGTCTGGGCGCTGGAGGCCTACGGTGCGGCCTACACGCTGCAGGAGATGCTCACGGTGAAGTCCGACGACGTGGCGGGCCGCACCAAGGTCTACGAGTCGATCGTCAAGGGCGAGGACGACTTCGAGGCCGGCATCCCCGAGAGCTTCAACGTGCTGGTGAAAGAGATCCGCTCGCTCGGCCTCAATGTCGAGCTGCTGGACAGCGAAACGGACGACTGATCCCCCACCCTCGGCCGGCGCGCGCCCCCCGGCGCGCCGGCTCTGGGGGATTGTCTGATACGGGGATGATTGGAGACCTGAGATGAACCAGGAATTGACCAACATCTTCAACCCGACCGAACCGCCGAAGGCGTTCGACGAGATCCGGATCTCGCTGGCGAGCCCCGAGCGCATCCTCTCCTGGTCCTATGGCGAGGTGAAGAAGCCGGAGACGATCAACTACCGGACCTTCAAGCCGGAGCGGGACGGCCTGTTCTGCGCCCGGATCTTCGGCCCGATCAAGGACTACGAGTGCCTCTGCGGCAAGTACAAGCGGATGAAGTATCGCGGGGTCACCTGCGAGAAATGCGGCGTCGAGGTGACGCTGCAGAAGGTCCGCCGCGAGCGCATGGGCCATATCCAGCTCGCCAGCCCGGTCGCGCATATCTGGTTCCTGAAGTCGCTGCCCTCGCGCATCGGCCTGATGCTCGACATGACGCTGAAGGATCTCGAGAAGATCCTCTATTTCGAGCAGTACGTGGTGATCGAGCCCGGCCTGACCGATCTCAGCCACCGGCAGATGATGTCGGAGGAGGAGTATCTCGACGCGCAGGACCAGTATGGCGAGGACGCCTTCCGGGCCGGCATCGGCGCCGAGGCGATCCGCGAGATGCTGGCGGCGATCGAGCTCGACGTGGAGGCCGAGCGCCTGCGCGCCGATCTCGCCGAGGCGACCGGCGAGCTGAAGCCGAAGAAGATCATCAAGCGGCTGAAGCTGGTCGAGAACTTCATGGAGTCGGGCAACCGTCCGGAATGGATGGTGATGACCGTGATCCCGGTCATCCCGCCCGAGCTGCGCCCGCTGGTGCCGCTCGACGGCGGCCGCTTCGCGACCTCCGACCTCAACGACCTCTACCGCCGCGTGATCAACCGGAACAACCGCCTCTCGCGGCTGATCGAGCTGCGCGCGCCGGACATCATCATCCGCAACGAGAAGCGGATGCTGCAGGAGGCGGTGGACGCGCTGTTCGACAACGGCCGCCGCGGCCGCGTGATCACCGGCGCCAACAAGCGCCCGCTGAAATCGCTCTCCGACATGCTCAAGGGCAAGCAGGGCCGGTTCCGGCAGAACCTGCTCGGCAAGCGCGTCGACTTCTCCGGCCGCTCGGTGATCGTGACCGGCCCCGAGCTCAAGCTGCACCAGTGCGGCCTGCCGAAGAAGATGGCGCTCGAGCTGTTCAAGCCGTTCATCTACAGCCGCCTCGATGCCAAGGGGCTCAGCTCCACGGTCAAGCAGGCCAAGAAGATGGTGGAGAAGGAGCGGCCCGAGGTCTGGGACATCCTCGACGAGGTGATCCGCGAGCACCCGGTGCTGCTCAACCGCGCGCCGACGCTGCACCGGCTCGGCATCCAGGCCTTCGAGCCGGTGCTGATCGAGGGCAAGGCGATCCAGCTGCACCCGCTGGTCTGCTCGGCCTTCAACGCCGATTTCGACGGTGACCAGATGGCCGTCCACGTGCCCCTCTCGCTGGAAGCCCAGCTCGAGGCGCGCGTGCTGATGATGTCGACCAACAACGTGCTCTCGCCGGCCAACGGCAAGCCGATCATCGTGCCCTCGCAGGACATGATCCTCGGCCTCTACTACATCTCGCTGGACAAGAAGGGCGAGCCCAACGAGGGCATGGCCTTCGCCGACTGGGACGAGATCGAGCACGCCCTCGAGGCCGGCATCATCAACCAGCACACCCGCATCGTCACCCGCCACGAGACGGTGGACGAGAACGGCGAGACGGTGCGCCGGCGGGTCGAGACCACGGCCGGCCGGATGAAGCTGGCCAGCCTGCTGCCGAGGAACCCGAACATCCCCTTCGAGCTCGTCAACCGCGTGCTGCGCAAGGGCGAGGTCGGCGAGGTGATCGACACCGTCTACCGCCACTGCGGGCAGAAGGAGTCGGTGATCTTCTGCGACCGGATCATGTCGCTCGGCTTCCGCGAGGCGTTCCGCGCCGGCATCTCCTTCGGCAAGGACGACATGGTGATCCCCGACAACAAGTGGGAGATCGTCAACGAGACGCGCGACAAGGTGAAGGAGTTCGAGCAGCAGTACCAGGACGGGCTCATCACCCAGGGCGAGAAGTACAACAAGGTCGTCGATATCTGGGCGAAGTGCACCGACAAGGTGGCCGACGAGATGATGAAGCGCATCTCGGCGGTGCAGGTGGACGAGGAGACCGGCCGCGAGAAGGACCCGAACTCGATCTACATGATGTCGCACTCCCGGGCGCGCGGCTCGCCGACCCAGATGCGCCAGCTCGCCGCCATGCGCGGCCTGATGGCGAAACCGTCGGGCGAGATCATCGAGACCCCGATCGTGTCGAACTTCAAGGAAGGCCTGACCGTGCTCGAGTACTTCAACTCGACCCACGGCGCGCGCAAGGGCCTGGCGGACACCGCGCTCAAGACGGCGAACTCGGGCTATCTGACCCGGCGTCTCGTCGACGTGGCGCAGGACTGCATCGTGAAGGAGCACGACTGCGGCACCGACCGGGCGATCACCGCCGAGGCGGTGATCGACGGCGGCAACGTGATCGCGACGATCGGCGAGCAGGTGCTCGGCCGGGTGCCGGCCGAGGATGTCCTCGACCCGGCGACCGACGAGGTGATCCACCCCGCCGGCGTGATGATCGAGGAGCGCCACGCCGCCCTGATCGACGCCGCCAAGGTGCCGGACATGAAGATCCGCAGCCCGCTCACCTGCGAGACCGAGGACGGCGTCTGCGTCATGTGCTACGGGCGCGACCTGGCCCGCGGCACCGTGGTCAACCAGGGCGAGGCGGTCGGCATCATCGCGGCGCAGTCGATCGGCGAGCCGGGCACGCAGCTGACCATGCGGACCTTCCACATCGGCGGCGCGGCGAACGTCTCGGACCAGTCCTTCACCGAGTCCACCCACGAGGGCAAGGTGCAGTTCCGCAACCCCAACACGCTGACCAACCAGGACGGCGACATCATCGTGATGGGGCGGAACATGCAACTCGCGGTGATCGACGAGCAGGGCCGCGAGCGGGTCTCCTACAAGCTGGCCTACGGCTCCAAGCTGCTGGTCGAGGAAGGCGAGCAGATCAAGCGCGGCACCCGGGTGACCGAATGGGACCCCTACACCCTGCCGATCATCGCCGAGAAGGACGGCGTGGCGAAATATGTCGATCTCGATCTCGGCTTCTCGGTGCGCGAGGAGACCGACGACGCGACCGGCATCACCCAGCGCATCGTGTCGGACTGGCGGGCCGCGCCGAAGGGCAACGAGCTGAAGCCGGCGATCACGCTGGTGGATGCCGACGGCAACATGGTCAAGCTCGCCAACGGCAACCCGGCACACTACTTCATGTCGGTCGACGCGATCCTCTCGGTCGAGAACGGCCAGGGCGTGAAGACCGGCGACGTGCTGGCCCGCATCCCGCGCGAGGGCGCCAAGACCAAGGACATCACCGGCGGTCTGCCGCGTGTCGCCGAACTCTTCGAGGCCCGCCGTCCGAAGGACCACGCGATCATCGCCGAGATCGACGGTGTGGTGCGCTTCGCCAAGGACTACAAGAACAAGCGCCGCATCGAGGTCGAGAGCCATGACGGCTCGGAGACGCGCGAGTATCTCGTGCCCAAGGGCAAGCACATCGCCGTGGCCGAGGGCGACGTGATCCAGAAGGGCGAGTACATCATGGACGGCAACCCGGCGCCGCATGACATCCTCGCCATCATGGGGATCGAGGCGCTGGCGAACTACCTGATCAACGAGGTGCAGGAGGTCTATCGCCTGCAGGGCGTGAAGATCGACGACAAGCACATCGAGGTGATCGTCCGGCAGATGCTGCAGAAGGTGGAGATCTCCGCCAGCGGGGATTCGACGCTGCTGGCCGGCGAGCAGGTCGACAAGGCCGAGTTCGACGAGGTGAACCAGAAGCTGCTGGCCGAGGGCCGGCGGCCGGCCGAGGGGGCCCCGGTCCTGCTCGGCATCACCAAGGCGAGCCTGCAGACCCGCAGCTTCATCTCGGCGGCCTCGTTCCAGGAGACCACCCGCGTGCTGACCGACGCCTCGGTGCAGGGCAAGCGCGACAAGCTGGTGGGCCTGAAGGAGAACGTGATCGTCGGGCGGCTGATCCCGGCCGGCACCGGCGGGGCCACCGAGCGGATCCGCGTCGAGGCGCAGCGCCGCGACAAGCTGATCCAGGCCGAGCGGGCGAAGGCGGCCGAGCAGGCCGCGGCGGCCCTCGAGGTGATCGACACCGCCGAGGAGGAGCACGATCCCGAGCCGGCACCCGCCGGCGGCGGCGGCTTCGGCGAGATCCTCTGAGGCCGGCCCGGCGCGCCCCGGCTCCGGGGGCGCGCCCGCCCGCCCACCCCGCGCCCCCGGAACCGGGGCGCGCCGGGCCGGGGCGAGACATGCGAGACAGGACCCGGGCGGGGCGACCGCCCGGGTTTTTTCTTGCTCGCGGCAGCGGTCCGGCAACGGGATCGTTGCGCGGGGGCATGAAGGATGCGAGGCTGCCCCGAGGTCATTCAGGCGATTTCGGGGAGCCTCGTCATGTCGGTCGGACGCAGCATCATCGCGGCAGGGGCGGCGCTCTGCGTGCTGGCCTCGGCCGCCCCGGCGATCACCGTGGATCTGACCACGGATCCGGCCAGCTTCACGCTGGACCCGGGGCTCAACACGATCTCCGACCGGGTGAGCTACACCTGCACGGGGGTCGGTTTTCCGGTGCCGTGTTTTCCGGGCGAGACCAGCGATTTCACCTTCACGATTCCCGGCGGGTTCTCGATCTCGGCGATTCTCTTCACCGCGCTGACCCCGGCCGGCGACTTTCTCGTCACCGATCCGGCGATCAATTTCCAGGGCGATCTCGGGCCCTTCAATCTCGGCCCGGGCTCGCTGAACGTCACCTGGGTCTCGGCGCTGGGCACCGGGCCGGGCGTCTACAACGTCACCGGCGCGGCGACCCAGCCGGTGCAGGGCACGGAGGGCACGCAGACCCAGGACTGGAGCCTCGCGGTCACCCTGGCCTCGGATGCCGCGGTGCCGCTGCCGGCGGCCGGCTGGCTGCTGCTCGGCGGCCTCGCCGGGCTCGGCCTGCGGGGCCGGCGCCGCGGCTGAAGGCCGCGGCAGGGCGGGGCCGGGGATTCTTCGGGGCAGGCGGGCCATCCGGCCTTGACCCGCGCGAATGCTGCCCGTATAAGCCCGCAGTCCCGACGGCGAGTAGCGCCGCCGGGCTAGATTGCGACACTCGGGCACGGCACGACCCTGGGCAACCCCATGGTCCTCTGCGCAACGGCTGTGAGACGCGTCATACGACGTCGCCTTGCGGCCCATCGGCTTTTTGTCGAGCCTGATGCGGCGCGATCCGACCGAGACGGACGAGAAGCCAGATCTGGGGATGAGGCCCGAATGCCGACGATTCAGCAGCTGATCCGGAAACCCCGGCAGCCCAAAGTGAAGCGCCAGAAGGCCATGCACCTGCAGGCCTGCCCCCAGAAGCGGGGCGTGTGCACGCGCGTCTACACCACCACGCCGAAGAAGCCGAACTCCGCGCTCCGCAAGGTCGCGAAGGTCCGGCTGACCAACCGCTTCGAGGTCATCGCCTATATCCCTGGCGAGGGTCACAACCTTCAGGAGCACTCCGTGGTCCTGATCCGCGGCGGCCGCGTGAAGGATCTTCCGGGCGTGCGCTACCACATCCTGCGCGGCGTGCTCGACACCCAGGGGGTGAAGAACCGCAAGCAGCGCCGCTCGAAATACGGCGCCAAGAGGCCGAAATGATCCGCATCGCACTCATTGCGATGCTGGTTGGCGCGGCCCTGCCGGCCGCGGCCGAGACCTTCGGCGCGATCGCCTACAGCACGTCCGACCAGAAATGGGGCCGGGCGTGGGACTACGGCTCGCGCGAGGCGGCCGAGACCGCGGCGAAGGAGTTCTGCGCGGCCGCCGGCGGCGCGAACTGCGAGACCGCGGTCTGGCTCGAGGACGGTTGCGGCGCCGTGGCGCGCGCGCCCTCGACCAAGGACATCTCCCAGCTCGGCGTGAGCTGGGGGTTCGAGACGGCGGAGGCCTCGCGGCCCCGCGCGATCGCGGAATGCGAGCAGAACCACGGGGGCGAGGCCTGCACGGTCGTCGCCTCGGTCTGCTCGTGGAAGAAAAACTGAGCTAGGAGCGCGAAAGAAATGTCCCGTCGCCATCGCGCGGAAAAACGCGAGATCCTGCCCGACGCCAAGTTTGGCGACCGGGTCGTGACGAAATTCATGAACAACCTGATGTTCGACGGCAAGAAGTCGGTTGCCGAGGGCATCGTCTATGGTGCCTTCGACCGGGTGGAGAGCAAGATCCGCCGCGAGCCGGTCGAGGTGTTCCACGAGGCGCTGGACAACATCAAGCCTTCTGTCGAGGTGCGCTCCCGGCGCGTCGGCGGCGCGACCTACCAGGTCCCCGTCGAGGTGCGGCCGGAGCGGCGCGAGGCGCTGGCGATCCGGTGGCTCATCAACGCCTCCCGCGCGCGCAACGAGAACACCATGGAAGAGCGGCTCGCTGCCGAGCTGCTCGACGCGGTGAACAATCGCGGCACGGCCGTGAAGAAGCGCGAAGACACCCACAAGATGGCCGAGGCGAACAAAGCCTTCAGCCATTATCGATGGTAACCTGAAGACCGACCTGAGGACAGTCCAATGGCCCGCGAATACTCCCTGGGACGCTACCGTAACTTCGGTATCATGGCGCATATCGACGCCGGAAAAACCACGACGACGGAGCGCATCCTCTACTACACCGGCCGCAGCCACAAGATTGGCGAAGTCCATGACGGCGCGGCCACGATGGACTGGATGGCGCAGGAGCAGGAGCGCGGGATCACCATCACCTCGGCGGCGACCACCTGTTTCTGGTTCCGCACCGAGGACGGCAAGACCCCGTCCGGCGACTATGGCGACACCCCGGACGAGGCGAAGTTCCGCTTCAACATCATCGACACCCCCGGCCACGTCGACTTCACCATCGAGGTGGAGCGCTCGCTCGCGGTGCTCGACGGCGCCGTCTGCGTGCTCGACGCGAATGCCGGCGTGGAGCCGCAGACCGAGACCGTCTGGCGCCAGGCCGACCGCTACAAGGTGCCGCGCGTGGTGTTCGTCAACAAGATGGACAAGATCGGCGCCGACTTCTTCAACTGCGTGGAGATGATCCAGAACCGCACCGGCGCGATCCCGGCCCCGATCCAGCTGCCGATCGGCGCCGAGAACGAGTTTGCCGGCCTGATCGATCTCGTGACCATGAAGGAGTGGTTCTGGGACGGCGAGGAGCTCGGCGCGAGCTGGAAGATCCAGGAGATCCGCGACGATCTCAAGGACATCGCCGAGGAGTGGCGCGGCAAGCTGATCGAGATCGCCGTCGAGCAGGACGACGACGCGATGGAGGCCTATCTCGAGGGCGAGGAGCCCAGCGAGGAGACCCTGCGCAAGCTGATCCGCAAGGGCACGCTCAGCATGTCCTTCGTGCCGGTGATGTGCGGCTCGGCGTTCAAGAACAAGGGCGTGCAGCCCATGCTCAACGCCGTGATCGACTACCTGCCGGGCCCGCTCGACGTGCCGGCCTACATGGGCTTCAAGCCGGGCGACGAGGACGAGACCCGCAATGTCGAGCGCCGCGCCGATGACGCGATGCCGTTCGCCGGGCTCGCCTTCAAGATCATGAACGACCCCTTCGTCGGCTCGCTGACCTTCGTGCGGATCTATTCCGGCTCGATCAAGAAGGGCGACAGCCTGCTCAACTCGACCAAGGGCAAGCGCGAGCGCGTCGGCCGCATGATGATGATGCACTCGAACAACCGCGAGGAGATCGAGGAGGCCTTTGCCGGCGACATCATCGCGCTGGCCGGCCTCAAGGAGACCACCACCGGCGACACGCTCTGCGACACCTCCAACCCGGTGGTGCTCGAGACCATGAGCTTCCCGGAGCCGGTGATCGAGATCGCGGTCGAGCCGAAGACCAAGGCCGACCAGGAGAAGATGTCGCAGGGCCTGCAGCGCCTGGCGGCGGAGGACCCGTCCTTCCGCGTCTCGACCGATATCGAGAGCGGCCAGACCATCATGAAGGGCATGGGCGAGCTCCATCTCGACATCCTGGTCGACCGCCTGCGCCGCGAGTTCAAGGTGGACGCGAACATCGGCCAGCCGCAGGTGGCCTATCGCGAGACCATCAGCCACCGCGCCGAGATCGACTACACCCACAAGAAGCAGTCGGGCGGCTCCGGCCAGTTCGCGCGCGTCAAGATGGTGATCGAGCCGACCGAGCCGGGCGAGGGCTACAGCTTCGAGTCGAAGATCGTCGGCGGCTCGGTGCCGAAGGAGTACATCCCCGGTGTCGAGAAGGGCATCGAGTCGGTCATGGACAGCGGCCCGCTTGCCGGCTTCCCGGTGATCGACTTCAAGGTGGCGCTGATCGACGGTGCCTATCACGACGTCGACTCGAGCGTGATGGCCTTCGAGATCGCGGCCCGTGCGGCGATGCGCGACGGCCTGAAGAAGGCCGGCGCCAAGCTGCTCGAGCCGATCATGAAGGTCGAGGTCGTGACCCCGGAGGAGTTCACCGGCGGCATCATCGGCGATCTCACCTCGCGGCGCGGCCAGGTCACCGGCCAGGAGAACCGCGGCAATGCGGTGGCGATCAACGCCTTCGTGCCGCTGGCGAATATGTTCGGCTATATCTCGAACCTGCGCTCCATGTCCTCGGGGCGGGCGAACTTCACCATGCAGTTCGCGCATTACGAGGCGGTGCCGGCGAATATCAGCCAGGAAATCCAGGAAAAGTACTCGGCCTGATACGGGCCGAGGCGAGCTGGCGAGGCGCGGGCGCGCCTGTTTGAGACGAAGAGGAGGCCATC
>NZ_BSYI01000042.1 GCF_030270585.1 Paralimibaculum aggregatum | reverse complement strand
GGCCCGCCGGCCGCGGCCGCCATCGCCGCCCTTGCCGTTCCGCGCCGCCTCGCGCATATCCTTGCGCGGCCATGGCTCGAGACCCCGGCAGAGGAGGGCGTGATGACCGAGAGCGCCAGAGGCGACGCGGCCGAGCCGCTCCCCGCGATCCCGGCCGCGGGCTGGGCGCCCTATCTCGAGCCCGGCGAGCGACTGCTCTGGACCGGCGCGCCGCCCGGCGGCCTGCGCTTCGCCCTGTCCGATCTCGGCCCGAGCTTCGTCGGCCTCGTCTTCACCGTCTTCGCGGTCGGCTGGACGGTCACCGCCGCCGGCAGCCCGGGCCCGGCCTTCCTGCCGGTCATGGGGCTGGTGCCGCTGGCGATCGGGCTCTACCTTCTGATAGGTCGGCGGCTCTGGGCGGCCTGGCGCCGCGCCCGCACCGCCTATGCCCTGACCGACCGGCGCGCGATCATCGCCACCCGCCATCTCGGCCGCCGCCTGCGCAGCTTCCCGATCACCCCGGCGCTGCAGATCGACTTCCGCCTCGGCGACGAGAGCACGCTGATCTTCGCCCGCGAGACCGATCTCGGCCAGCGCATCGGCGGCCGGGGCAAGGGCCACCAGCGCCCCAATGTCAACGAGATCGGCTTCGAGCATATCGCCGACGGGCCGCATGTGGCCCGGCTGATCCGCAGGATACAGGCCCGCACCGGATGACCCAGCCGCCCCTCCATCTCGTCAATGCCCGCCTCGTCGACCCCGCCACCGGCGAGGACGGCCCCGGCGCGCTGCGCCTGCGCGCCGGCGTCATCGAGGACGTGCATCGCGGCGCCGCGCCCGCGCCCGGCGAGGGCACCGTGGTGGACTGCGGCGGCCATGTGCTCGCCCCCGGCCTCGTCGATGCGCGGGTCTTCGTCGGCGAGCCCGGCGCGCGGCACCGCGAGAGCCACCGCTCGGCCGGCGAGGCGGCGGCGGCCGGCGGCGTCACCACGCTGATCCAGCAGCCCGACACCGAACCGGTGCTCGACGACCCGGCGCTGGTGCAGTTCACCCTGGCGCGGGCGCGCGAGGCGAGCCTCGTCAACGTGCACGTGATGGCGGCGCTGACCCGCGGCCTCGCCGGCACCGAGCTCACCGAGCAGCAGTTCCTGCTCGATGCCGGGGCGGTGGCGCTGACCGATGCCGATCACGCGGTGGCCGATGCCCGGGTGTTCCTCGCCTGCCTGCGCTATGCCACCTCCACCGGCGCGCTGGTGGTGCATCACCCGCAGGAGCCGAGCCTGGCGCGCGGCACCTGCGCCACCAGCGGCGAGTTCGCCTCGCGCCTCGGGCTGCCCGCGGTGCCGGCGCTGGCCGAGCGGATGATGCTGGCGCGCGACCTCGCGCTGGTCGAGGCCAGCGGCGCGCGCTACCATGCCGACCAGCTCTCCACCGCCGCCGCGCTCGGGCCGCTGCGCCGCGCCAAGGAGGCGGGCAGGGACGTCACCGCCGGGGTCTCGATCCACCACCTCACCCTCAACGAATACGACATCGCCGACTATCGCAGCTTCTTCCGCATGGAGCCGCCGCTGCGCGCCGAGGACGACCGCGCCGCGATGGTCGAGGCGCTGGCCGAGGGGCTGATCGATCTTGTCGTCTCCTCGCACCTGCCCTGGGACGAGGAGGCCAAGCGGCTGCCCTTCGAGGAGGCCGCCACCGGCGCCGTCGGGCTCGAGACCCTGCTGCCGGCGGCGCTGCGGCTGGTGCATGGCGGGCACATATCGCTGGCGGCGCTGTTCGAGCGGCTCTCGCTGGCCCCGGCGCGGCGCTTCGGCCTGCCCGGCGGGCGGCTCGCCGCCGGCGCCCCGGCGGATCTCGTGCTGGTCGACATCGACGCCCCCTTCGTGCTCGACCGCAGCACGCTCCGGGCGAAATCCAAGAACACCCCGTTCGACCGGCAGCGGCTCGAGGGCCGGGTGCTCGGCACCTGGGTCGGCGGGCGGCGCGTCCACACCGCCTGAGGGGAGGCGGCGATGCTGCACGACATCATGGGAATCGAGCGGGCCCTGCCCTGGCTGGCGCTGGCGGCGGCCTGCGGCCTCGCCATCGGCTCGGTGCCGATGGGGGTGCTGCTGGCCCGCCTGTTCGGGCTGCCCGACCCGCGCGCCATCGGCTCGGGCAATATCGGCGCCACCAACATGCTGCGCACCGGCCATCGCGGCGCCGCGGCGGCGACCCTGCTGCTCGACGCGCTCAAGGGCTTCCTGCCGGTCTGGCTGTTCCTCGGCTGGGGCGACCTGGCGGCGCAGGCGGCCGGGCTCGGGGCGCTGCTCGGGCACTGCTTCTCGCCCTGGCTGCGGTTTCGCGGCGGCAAGGGGGTGGCGACGCTGATCGGCATCGGCTTCGGGCTGCACTGGCCGGTCGGCCTCGCGGTGGTGCTGACCTGGCTGGCGGCGGCCGGGCTGAGCCGGATCTCCTCGGTCGGCGGGCTGGCGGCGGCGGCCGGGCTGCCGCTCTGGCTCTGGGGCTTCGGGCGCTGGGAGGCGGTGCTGGCCGGGCTCTGCGCCGCGGCGCTGGTCTGGCTCCGGCACGCCGGCAACATCCGGCGGCTGCTCGCCGGCACCGAGCCGCGCATCGGCGGCGGCCGGCGTTAACCGGGGGTTAACCAGTCCCGCGCTCTCCTGTGACCAGCAGCTAGGAGGGCTCATGTCTGCCACCGAGATGTCCGCGCCCCGCCTCGAGCCGTGGCAGGAGGATGCCTTCGACCTCGAGGAACGGCTCGCCCGCCTGCGTCTGGCGCGCAGCCGCAATGTCGGGCCGCGCACCTATGCCCATCTGATCCGCCGGTTCGAGAGCGCCCGCGCCGCGCTCGAGGCGCTGCCCGAGCTCGCCGCCCGCGGCGGCAACCGCGCCTATACCGCCTGTCCGGAGGGGCAGATCGCCGCGGAGTGGGAGGCCGGCAGCGGCCTCGGCGCCCGGCTCTGCGTGCTCGGCGAGGCGGCCTATCCGCGCCAGCTGGCGCTGATCGGCACGCCGCCGCCGGTGGTCTGGACACTCGGGCAGGGCCGGGTCTTCGCGGCGCCCTCGGCAGCCATCGTCGGCGCCCGCAACGCCTCCGCCCTCGGCCTGCGCACGGCGCGGCAGATCGCCCGCGATCTCGGCGCCGCCGGGCGCGTGGTGGTCTCGGGCCTGGCCCGCGGGATCGACGCCGCCGCCCATGACGGCAGCCTCGAGACCGGCACCGTCGCGGTGCTGCCCGGCGGGCTCGACAAGATCTACCCGCCGGAGAATGCCAGCCTCGCCGAGCGCATCCGCGAGACCGGCGCGCTGATCTCGGAATGCCCGATCGGCACCGAGGCGACGGCGCGGCATTTCCCGCGGCGCAACCGGCTGATCGCCGGGCTCGCCGCCGGCGTGCTGCTGATCGAGGCGGCGAGCCGCTCGGGCTCGCTGATCACCGCGCGCTATGCGCTGGAGGAGGGCCGCGAGGTGATGGCCTGCCCGGGCTCGCCGGAGGATCCGCGCTCGGCCGGCGGCAACGGGCTGATCCGCGACGGCGCGGCGCTGGTGCGCGATGCCCGCGACGTGCTCGATGCGCTGGCGATGCCGCGCCAGCCCGGCCTCGCCGAGCCGGAGACCGAGTTCCTGTTCGATGCCGGGCGCTTCGGCGAGGAGGGCGACGACGACCTCGCGGCGCTGGCGGATTTCGATCTCGAGGGCCGCGCCGAGGATGCCGCGCTGGCCGAGCAGGTGGTGCGCCTGCTGACCCATACCCCGGTGGAGGTGGACGAGATCGCCCGGATCTGCGGCAGCCGCCCGGCGGAGCTCTCGCTGGTGCTGCTGGAGCTCGAGCTGGCCGGCCGCATCGCGATCTCGGCGGGCGGGCGGATCGCGCTGCCGGACGACGCGGAGTGAGCCCGGCGTTGACAGCCCCGGGGCACTGACCCATGTTCTCGCACCGCGCGCCCCGGGCCGATCCGGCGGCGCGGTACAGGAGCGGATATGGCTGTCGTCGTCGTCGAATCTCCCGCCAAGGCCAAGACCATCAGCGGCTATCTCGGCAACAAGCACACCGTGCTGGCCTCCTATGGCCATGTGCGGGACCTGCCCTCGAAGGACGGCTCGGTCGACCCGGACAACGGCTTCGAGATGCTCTGGGAGGCCGACGCCAAGGCGCAGAAGCACATCCGCGCCATCGCCGACGCGATGAAGGAGGATGACGGGCTGATCCTCGCCACCGACCCCGATCGCGAGGGCGAGGCGATCTCCTGGCACCTGCTCGAGGCGCTGCGCAAGCGCCGCGCGATCAAGCGCGACACGCCGGTGCAGCGGGTGGTGTTCAACGCCATCACCAAGACCGCGGTCACCAAGGCGATGGAGCATCCGCGCGAGGTCGACATGCAGCTGGTGGAGGCCTATCTGGCCCGCCGCGCGCTCGACTATCTCGTCGGCTTCACGCTCTCGCCGGTGCTCTGGCGCAAGCTGCCGGGGGCGAAATCGGCCGGCCGCGTGCAGTCGGTGGCGCTGCGCCTGATCGTCGAGCGCGAGATGGAGATCGAGGCCTTCGACGCCCGCGAGTACTGGACCGTGACCGCCGAGCTGACGACGCCGGACGGCGCCGCCTTCCGGGCGCGGCTGGTGGCGCTGGACGGCCGCAAGCTCGACAAGTTCGACCTCGGCGACGAGGCCGCGGCGAAGGCGGCGGCGGCGAAGATCGCCGCGGCGGCGCTCTCGGCGCTCTCGGTCGAGGCCAGGCCGGCGACCCGCAACCCCTATCCGCCGTTCATGACCTCGACGCTGCAGCAGGAGGCCAGCCGCAAGCTCGGCATGGGCGCGCAGGACACCATGCGCACCGCGCAGCGGCTCTACGAGGCCGGCCACATCACCTATATGCGGACCGATGGCGTCGACATGGCGCCGGAGGCGATCGGCGCCGCCCGCGGCACCATCGAGGCGCGCTACGGCAAGGCCTATGTGCCGGGCAAGCCGCGGGTCTACAAGACCAAGGCGAAGAACGCGCAGGAGGCGCATGAGTGCATCCGGCCGACCCGATTCGACGCGGCCCCCGGCGAGCTGCGGCTCGAGCGCGCCGAGGCCCGGCTCTACGAGCTGATCTGGCAGCGCGCGGTGGCCAGCCAGATGGAATCGGCCCGGTTCCGCCGCACCACGGTCGAGATCGGCGACGCGCCGGGCAGCGTCGGCCTGCGCGCCACCGGCCAGGTCGTCACCTTCGACGGCTTCATGAAGGCCTATGACGAGGGCCGCGACGACCGCCGCGAGGACGACGAGGACGACGGCGCCCGGCTGCCGGACATCCCCGAGGGCGCCGCGCTCGGCACCCGCGAGGTGCTGCCGGAGCAGCATTTCACCCAGCCGCCGCCGCGCTACACCGAGGCGACGCTGGTCAAGCGCATGGAGGAGCTCGGCATCGGCCGGCCCTCCACCTATGCCTCGATCATCGGCACGATCCAGGACCGGGAATATGTCCGCAAGGACAAGAACCGCCTGATCCCGGAGGACAAGGGCCGGCTGGTCACCGCCTTCCTGATGAACTTCTTCGCGCGCTACGTGGAATACGACTTCACCGCGGCGCTGGAGGAGCAGCTCGACGACGTCTCCGGCGGGCGGATGGACTGGAAGCTGCTGCTCGAGCGGTTCTGGAAGGCGTTCAAGGCGGCGGTGGACGACACCCAGGAGCTGCGCATCACCGAGGTGCTCGACAAGCTCAACGACTTCCTCGCGCCGCATCTCTTCCCCGACCGGGGCGACGGCAGCGATCCGCGGCTCTGCCCGGCCTGCGCGGCGGGGCGGCTCTCGATGCGCACGGCGCGCTCGGGCGGCGCCTTCATCGGCTGCTCGAACTATCCCGAATGCCGCTACACCCGGCCGCTCGGGGTCTCGGGCGACGACGAGGCGGCCAAGCTCGACGGCAAGGAGCTGGGGGTGGACCCGGCCAGCGGCCTCGCGGTGACGCTGCGCAACGGGCGATTCGGCCCCTATGTGCAGCTCGGCGAGGGCAATGGCGAGGAGAAGCCGCGGCGCACCAGCCTGCCGAAATCGGTGACCCCGGAGACCCTCGATTTCGAGACCGCGCTCAAGCTGCTGGCGCTGCCGCGGGAGATCGGCAGGCACCCGGAGGACGGCGAGGTGGTGGAGGCCGGGCTCTACCGCTATGGCCCGGCGGTGCGCCACGGCAAGACCTATGCCCAGCTCGAGGACTGGACCGAGGCGGTCACCATCGGCATGAACCGCGCGATGGAGGTGCTCGCCGCCAGGAAGGCCAATCCGGGCCGCGGGCGCGGCGCGGCGCAGAAGCCGCTGCGCGAGCTCGGCGCGCATCCCGAGGGCGGCGAGGTGGCGCTGATGGACGGGCGCTACGGGCCCTATGTGAAATGGGAGAAGGTCAACGCGACCCTCCCCAAGGCCGAGGACCCGGCGGCGCTGACGCTGGAACGCGCGGTGGAGATCCTCGCCGAGAAGATCGCCAAGACGCCCGCCAAGGGCAAGGCCAAGGCCAAGACCGCCAAGGCGAAGCCCGCCAAGACCGCCAAGACGGCGGCGAAGACCAGGAAGCCCGCCGCCAAGGCGGCGAAGGCGCCGGCGAAGGCGAAGGCCCCCGCCAGGGGCAAGGCCAAGGCTGCTGCCGAGGCTGCAGCCGGCGAGGGCGGCGAGGGCGAGGGGGACGCGCTGGTGGAGGGGCCGGAGCCCTCCGGGCGGCGCGCCGCCGGTGGCTGAGGCGGCCGGCAGCGCCGCCATCCGCTCGGCCCCCATCCGCTCGGCCCCCATCCGCTCGGCCCCCATCCGCTCGGCACCCGTCCGCTCGGCACCCGTCCGCTCGGCACCCGTCCGCTCAGCACCCGTCCGCTCAGCACCCGTCCGCTCGGCCTTCGTCCGGTCCGCCGCCCTCCGCGCCGCCGCCGCCGCGGAACCGCCCGTGCCGGCCGGGCGAAGCCGGGCCGCCCGCGCCGCGCGGCGCCCCGGCGCGCGCGATGCCTGCCCGGCCCGCATCGCCGCCCGCGACAGCGGCGGCCGGCTGCTCTATCCTGCCCCGACCCCCGGCCACGAGGACACCCCATGAGCTTTCCCAGCAAGGCGGAGATCCTCGCCTGGATCAACGAGAACCCGCATTCCGTGGGCAAGCGCGAGATCGCCCGCGCCTTCAACCTGAAGGGCGCCGACCGGGTGGTGCTCAAGCAGGTGCTGCGCGAGCTCGAGCAGGAGGGCGCGGTGCAGCGCCGCCGCCGCCGCCTCGGCAATGCCGGCCACTTGCCCCCGGTCACCGTGCTGGTCGCCGGCGAGATCGACGCCGGCGGCGACCTCACCGCGCGGCCGAAGGACTGGGACAGCGCCGAGGCGCCGCCGGAGATCCACTACGTGCCGCGCAAGGGCGACGTGGCGCTGGCGCCGGGCGACCGGTTCCTCGCCAAGCTGCGCCCGGTGGAGGAGCCGAACGCGCTGCGCTACGAGGCGCGGCTGATTAAGAAGATCGGCTCGGGGCCGCGGCGCATGCTCGGGATCTACCGCGCCCCCGGAAAGGGCAACCGCGAGGGCGGGCGGCTGGTCTCGGTCGACAAGCGGGCGGACCGCGAATGGATCATCCCGCCCGGCGCCGAGGCCGGCGCGCAGGACGGCGAGCTGGTCGAGGCCGAGGCCACCGAGACCCGGCGCATGGGCCTGCCGCGCGGCCGCGTGGTGGAGCGGATCGGCGATCCCGGCGCGCCGAAGCAGGTCTCGCTGATCGCCATCCACCAGCACGACATCCCGCTCGATTTCCCCGATGCGGTGCTGGCCGAGGCCGAGGCCGCCGCGCTGCCCGGCGCGGCGGGCCGCGAGGATCTGCGCGCGCTGCCGCTGGTCACCATCGACCCGGCCGATGCGCGCGACCATGACGACGCGGTGGCGGCGCTGCCGGACGACGACCCGGCGAATCCCGGCGGCCATGTCGTCTGGGTGGCGATCGCCGATGTCGCGGCGCTGGTGCCGCCGGGCTCGGCGCTCGATGCCGAGGCGCGGCGGCGCGGCAACTCGACCTATTTCCCCGACCGGGTGGCGCCGATGCTGCCGGAGCGGCTCTCCGCCGATCTCTGCTCGCTGATGCCGGGGCAGGACCGGCCCTGCATGGCGCTGCGCATGGTGCTCGACGCCGAGGGCAACAAGCGCGGCCACCGGTTCTGCCGGGGCGTGATGCGCAGCCATGCGGCGCTGTCCTACGAGGCGGCCCAGGCCGCCGCCGACGGCAACCCCGGCCCCGAGGCGGCGCCGCTGGCCGGCCACCTCGGCGCGCTCTGGGCCGCCTGGCGCGCCGCCTGGGCCGCCCGCAGCCGCCGCCAGCCGCTCGATCTCGACCTGCCGGAGCGGCGCATCACGCTGAACGCCGCCGGCGAGGTCACCGGCATCCCGATCCGCGAGCGCTTCGACGCGCACCGGCTGATCGAGGAGTTCATGATCCTCGCCAATGTCGCCGCGGCGGAGACCCTCGAGGCGCATCGCCGGCCGCTGCTCTACCGGGTGCACGAGGAGCCGGACCCGGAGCGCCTCGAGATGCTGCGCGAGACGCTGGAGGCGGTCGGCATCCCGCTCGCCAGGGGCCAGGTGCTGCGCACCCGCGATCTCAACCGGGTGCTGGAGAGCGCCGCCGGGACCGAATCGCAGGAGATGGTGCACATGCAGGTGCTGCGGGCGCAGCAGCAGGCCTATTACAGCCCGGACGCGCTCGGCCATTTCGGGCTCGCGCTGCCGCGCTACGCGCATTTCACCTCGCCGATCCGGCGCTATGCCGATCTCGTGGTGCACCGGGCGCTGATCGCCGCGCTCGGGCTCGGGGCCGACGGACAGACCGCCGAGGAGGCCGCCGCCCTGCGCGAGACCGCCGAGGCGATCTCCCGCACCGAGCGCCGCTCGATGGAGGCCGAGCGCGACACCGTGGACCGCTACGTCGCCGCCTACATGGCCGAGCGCGAGGGCGCCGAGTTCGAGGGCAGGATCTCCGGCGTCGGCCGCTTCGGGGTGTTCGTGAAGCTCGCCGAGACCGGCGCCGACGGGCTGGTGCCGATCTCCACCATCGGCCAGGAATATTTCCGCCACGACCCGGAGGCCGGCACGCTGACCGGCGAGCGCTCGGGCCGGGTGCTGGCGATGGGGATGCATGCCCGCGTGCGGCTGGTGGAGGCGGTGCCGGTCACCGGCGGGCTGCTGTTCGAGCTGCTCGAGGCCACCGGCGTCGCGCCCCGGCGCAAGCACCCCTCGCCCTCCGGCAAGGCCCGCAAGGTCGAGCGCGGCCGCATCGCCCGCGCCAGAAACGCCCGCCGCAAGCGGCGCTGAGGCGCGCGGCGGGCCGGCCCGCCCCGGGCGCCGCGCCCGCGGGCCTCCTGCGGGCCGATGCCGCGCCGGCTCCGCGACGGCCGCCGCGTCACCCGCGGCGGCGGCGGATCAGCCCGAGCAGCGCCAGCCCGGCGGCGAGCAGCGGCGCGCCGGCCGGCAGAGGAACCGCGTGGACATCGACCTCCTCCGGGTCCTCGGTGATCTCCAGCGATCCGCCATCGACGAGCAGGTTCCGCTGCCGCGCGGTTCCGCTGAAATCGACATCCTGGACCGTGTAGTCGAACCGCACCGAGGCGATGTCGGTCAGCACATAGGCGAAGGCATAGCGCTGCTGCTCGGCGGAGAGCGTGGTGATGCCGTCCTGGCCGGCGACGCTGGCCTGGCCCTCGGCATTGACCAGCAGGCCCTCGGGGGTCGCGGTCTGCTGCAGCGCGGTGTCGCCCGAGAACACGGCGGTTCCCGGCGTGTACAGCAGCACCTCGTCGTAATAGTTGAACTCGTTGGCGTCCGGGCCATACCCTCCGAGCGTATTCGAGATGCCATCTACGTCGAAGAACACCAGCGTCCAGGTGAAGCTGTTCGCATTGGAATAGGGGACGCTGTAGCCGGCATCGAGGAAGAGGTCGAGCCGAAGCTGGGCGGTCGAGCCGCGGACCAGGTTGACCCGCAGGTCGCCGCTGACCGAGCCGTTGCTGTTGCCGTTGCTGCTGGTGAAGTCGTTCAGCGCGGTGAGCCGGGCATAGATGTCGTTGACGCCGTCATTCGCGACGATGCCGTAATCCGCCTTGCTGCCCGGGCCGTCGTCGAGCGTCGGCACCTGGGTGTTGCCGAAATCCAGAACGAAGCTGGACGCCGATGCGGCATCGGCCATGGCCGCGATCGCGAGCGCGATGATCCAGCAGTGCAGTCCGTAGCGCATTTCCCGTCCCCGGTCCGATGTCACGCCGTCGCCCGCTGCGGGCAGGCCGACGCCCTGCGCGCCCGCGGGCGATGCGGGCCGGCGCAGAACCCCGCGCCGCTCATCTGACAGATTGGTGGCAAATTTATGACCAATGCCGGGCGTTTCGGGCCGCATTGCCCGGAGGCCGCGCCCGACACCCGGAAGCCGGAGCGCCTAGTCGTCCACCAGGCGAATGAGCTTCTTTTCCAGCACCCGCAGCACCTGGCGCAGCTCGTGGCCGCGCTTGAGGATGCGGCCGTCCATGCCGACCACCGCCCAGACGCCCTGGCGGCGGGCGTCCCTCGGGGTCTTCTCGATGCGGTAGACCGGGCGCTCCGAAGCATGCCGGAAGATCGAGAACACCGCCCGGTCCGCGAGATGGTCGATGGCGTAGTCCCGCCACTCGCCAAGCGCCACCATCCGTCCGTAGACATTGAGGATCTGGCTGAGCTCGGTGCGGTGGAAACTGCAGGCCTCGGGCGGGCGGCTGCGCCCTGTGAACGGGATCTGGACGGTCATGGCCAACTATGAGCAAAGCGCCGTCGGCTTTGCAAGCCTGTAACAATCGCCGCGCGGGGGCTTGGCCGGGGCCGGCGCGGGGCGTTAGGTAGATCATCCGACAGAAAGAGGGTTTGACATGTCGCAGTTCCAGAGCCCGGGCCGGTCCGCCGTCTACGCACAGAACGGCATGGCCGCCACCTCGCATCCGCTCGGCGCCCGGGTCGCCGTCGAGATGCTGGAGGCGGGCGGCAACGCCGTCGATGCCGCGCTCGCGGGCGCGGTGCTGCTGGGGATCTGCGAGCCGCAGATGACCGGGCTCGGCGGCGATCTCTTCGCCATCGTCAAGCCGGCCGGCAGCGAGGATCTCGTCGGGCTCAACGCCTCCGGGCGGGCCCCGGCCGGGCTCGATGCGGCGGCGCTGCGGGCCCGCGGGCTGAGCGCGATGCCGGACGCCACCGGCGACTCGGTGGTGGTGCCGGGGGCGGTGGCGGGCATCGCCCATCTCGCCGAGCGGCACGGGCGCAAGGGGCTCGACGCGGTGCTCGCCCCGGCGATCCGCTATGCCGAGCAGGGCGTGCCGGTGGCGCCGCGGGTGGCGCTCGACTGGGCCGAGGCGGCAGAGCGGCTGCAGGGCGCCGGGCGGCGGCATTTCCTGGCCGGCGAGCGGGCGCTGCCGGTGGGCGCGGTGTTCCGCGCGCCGGGGCAGGCCGAGGTGCTGCGCCGGATCGCCGCCGAGGGCCCGCGCGGCTTCTACGAGGGCGAGGTGGCCGAGGACATGATCGCCGCGCTGCGCGCCGCCGGCGGCAGCCACACGGCGGCGGATTTCGCCGCCTGCCGGGCCGACGAGGTGACCCCGGTCTCGGCCCCCTATCGCGGCGCCGAGGTGGTGGAGCTGCCGCCCAACAGCCACGGCGCGACGGCGCTGCTGATGCTGCGGATGCTCGAGCGCTTCGGCGTCGAGACGCATCCCTTCGGCGCCGAGCGCGCGCATCTCGAGATGGAGATCGCCAAGCTCGGCTATGCCGCGCGCAACCAGATGATCTCCGACCCGGCGACCATGACGATGTCGGTCGAGGAGTTCATCGCCGAGGCCACCGCGGCGGATCTCGCCGGGCGGATCTCGCGCGAGCGCGCCGGGCCGATGCCGGTCGACCCGCTCGGCAGCCCGCATCGCGACACCATCTACATCACCGTGGTGGACCGCGACGGCATGGCGGTCTCGCTGATCTACTCGATCTTCGCGAATTTCGGCTCGGGCATCGCCTCGGAGCGGTTCGGTATTCTCTTCAACAACCGCGCCGCCGGCTTCGCGCTGGCCGAGGGGCACCCGAACGAGGCCGGCGGCGGCAAGCGGCCGCTGCACACCATCATCCCCGGCATGATCCGCGAGGGCGGGCGCGTCACCGTGCCCTTCGGCGTGATGGGCGGGCCCTACCAGGCGGCGGGGCATGTGCGCTTCGTCTCCAACCTGGTCGATTACGGCATGGACCTGCAGGCCGCGATCGACGCGCCGCGGGTGTTCTTCGAGGGCGACGCGCTGAAGCTCGAGGCGGGTTACGGCGCGGATGTCGCGGCGGCGCTCGAGGCCAAGGGGCACGGCATCATCCGGCCGCAGGCGGGCATCGGCGGCGCCCAGGCGATCCGCATCGACCATGCCCGCGGGGTGCTGATCGGCGCCTCCGACCCGCGCAAGGACGGCATCGCGCTCGGCTGCTGATGCTGGGATGGCTGGCGGGGCGGGCTGGCGGGGCGCGCCCCGGCCGGCCCGTCAGTGGCACTGTTCGGTGCTGATCCGGTACTGCCCGTCCTCGAGCTCCTCGAAATAGTCGAAGACCTCCGGATGCTCGACCGGCTCGCCGGAGAAATCCGGCAGCAGGTTCTGCTCCGAGACATAGGCGATGTAGTAGCTGGTCTCGTTCTCGGCAAAGAGGTGATAGAAGGGCTGGTCCTTCCGCGGGCGCACCTCCTCGGGGATCGACAGCCACCATTCCTCGGTGTTGGCGAACTCCGGGTCGACATCGAAGATCACGCCGCGGAACGGATGGATCTTGTGCTTGACGACCTGCCCGATCTTGTAACGTGCGTCGCGCCGCAACATGACTTCGGCTCCTTGACTCTCAGCCCTGACCCGACCCCTCTAGCGCAGCCTGCCGGCACGTGTCCACCGGCCCCACCGGGGCCTTGCTGCGCCGCACCCGGGCCGGCCGGCCCGCAGGGGGTGCCACGGCTTACAAAGATATAGTGTTTTTCACTTTACGTGGTAATCTCGATCCAAGCAAAAAAGATCGAGCAGGCTCCGGACTGATGTATCTGACACGGCTTGCGGCCCTGCTGCTGGCAGCGGCGGTCGGCTCCTGCGGCAGCAGCAGCGATCCCGGCGGCGCACCGCGCGCGCAGGACGATGCCTGCGCGATCTTCGCCGAGCGCCCCGGCTGGCAGGAGGCGACCCGGGCGGCGGCGCTGCGCTGGGGCGTGCCGGTCGAGCTGCAGCTCGCGATCATCTGGCGCGAATCGAGCTTCCGCGCCGCGGTGCGCCCGCCCAACACCTATGCGATGGGGGTGATTCCCACCGGCCGGCCCTCCACCGCCTTCGGCTATGCCCAGGCGATCGACGGCACCTGGGAATGGTATGTCCGCGAGACCGGCAACCGCGATGCCGACCGGACCGATTTTGCCGATGCCGCGGATTTCGTCGGCTGGTATGCGAGCCGCACCATGAAGGTGAACGAGATCGGCCCGTTCGACGCCTACAACCACTACCTCGCCTATCACGAGGGGCATACCGGCTTCCGCAAGGGCACCTGGCGCGACAAGGCCTGGCTGCAGGATGCCGCCCGCGCGGTGGCGGCGCAGGCGGCGCGGTATCGCGGGCAGATCACCGCCTGCCCGGAGCTGACCTGAGCCGGCGCCGAGGCCGGCCGGCTCAGTTGACGAAGACCGTCGAGCGCACCCCCGAGAAGCCGTCCTTCGAGGTGATGCCGTTGCGCGTCGAGCCCTGCAGCTTGACGTTGCCGTCGAGCATCTTCAGCGTGACGTTGCCGCCGCCGAGGTCGATCTTCCCGGCATGCACCGCGGCGCGGCAGATCCAGACATCGAAGCGGTAGACATCGGTGCCGTAGACCCGCCGCGGGGTCAGCCGCGACGGCGCCGGCGGGCAGTAGAAGCGGAACTCGTGGCCGACCAGCTTGCGGTCGGCGAGGCCGGTGCGGGTGAACTTGGTGTCCCAGTCGATGTGGTGCGCGTCCGGGTGCGGCTGCCGGACCGTGCCGGAGCGCGCCGGCCCGGGCAGCGCCGCATCGGCCAGGGTGCCGGAGACCGGGCGGGCGCCGGCGCCGGCGAGGCCCTGGAGCTGCGCCATCGCCTGGCCGGCCTGGCCGAGCGCCGCGCCGAGATCGCCGGCGCTGCCGCCGCCCTGCATGCAGGCGCCGAGCCCGGCCACGAGGAGGGGCAAGAGGAGGAGCCGGCCGCGCCGGCGGAGCGAGGGGAAACGGGTCATGGGGTCTGGTCTCTCATCTGGGTGAACGGGGGCCGCCCATCGGCCTTCCCCCCAGATAGACCCGCGCTGTATCGGCCCGACGTTGCGGGCCGTTTCAATTGCTTCAGCGGCCCGGCCTCAGCGCCCGAGCAGCTTGCGGAACCAGCCGCTGACCCCCTGATAGCGGGTGGAGACGGTCTCGGTGGTGTCGTCCCACTGCTTGTCGATGGCGTCGACCAGCGGATCGACATGGCGCCCGTAGAGCACGATCACGAAGCGCCGGACGATCAGGAAGCCGATCACCAGCACCGCGACGACGATGCCGTTGAACCAGGGATAGAGCGGCTCGTCCGGCCCCTCGGCCGGGCGGATCGAGACGATGTTGGGGAAGCTCGAGCTCATCTGGAAGCGCCAGCCGTAATAGGTGATGACCACCCATTTCGGGTTGTCGGCGGTGGAGATGTTGTTGGCGGCCTTCGAGGCGACGTTCTGGGTGTCGAACTTGAAATAGGGCGGCCAGCCGAAATCGGTGTCCTCGTTGCGGTATTCCGCCTCCTCGCCCTCGGTGTCGACGACGAAGATGAAGTTGACGTCGCGGGTGGCGGCGGCACCGGTCTCGGTGCTGCTGTCCTGGCGCTTCACCTCCTGGCCGGTGATGCGGACGATGTCGCGCTTCGGCAGGCTGTAATGCAGCAGCCCCGCCACCGCGGCGAGCAGGATGGCGTAGAGGATCCACTTCACTTTCGACATGGGGGCGGTCTCCGCGTGCGGGTCGGTCGGATGGCTCGGGCGGGGCCGGCTCAGGCGAACCAGGCGATGGTGCCGACGATCATACCCACCACCAGAGGGAGCAGGAAGACGCCGTAGAGCGCGCGTTTTTCCCAGGAGCGCTCATAGGCGGCGAGGCCCTTGGAGACGAAATCCTCGCGGCTGAGCCCGGGGGCGGCGCCGGAATCATGCGCCTCCTCGAGGCTGCGCCGCTTGTCCCACCGCATGTAGGCGGCGAGGGCGATATAGATCGCGGTCAGCAGGCCGACGACGAGCACGGCCCGGAAGAGCAGCGGAAACATCGGCGGTCCTCGTTCTGCCTTCGGGTTTCCCCGAGGATATAGCGGCGGGGTGGGGCGGCGCTAGCCGCCGGGGCGCCGCGCCACCACCAGGAAGTTGGAGAAGCGGGCGGTGTCGGCGCGGTCGACGAGGCCGCAGCGCGTGGCCGCCCCGCCGTCGAGGCGCCAGCAGTAGTCGTAGGACCCCATGTCGAGATTGAGCGCCATCTCCGGCGCATGGGCCGCGGCCAGCGCCTCGGTGGCCTCGGCCAGCGTCATCGGCAGCGGGCTCTGCCAGACGCCGAAGCCGCCGCCGCTGGTGAAGAGGATGCGGCGCACGAAGCGGGGCGCGTCCTGCCGCGGCTTCACGTCGACCGCGCCGTCGACGATCAGCAGGTGGCTCTGCGCCACGCTGAGGCCGGCCTGCGCCGCCGCGCGGGCGAAGCGCAGCCGGGCGCCGAGATCGGTCAGGTCGATCCGCGCCCCGGCGAACGCCACCCGGCGGCGGTGATGCAGGCCGAGCCGGCCATCGGGGCCGATCAGCAGGATGCCGTCCATCCGCCCGAGATTGGGGTTGATGATGCGCCCGCCATGGACGAAGAGCCCGACCGGCATCGGCCCGCCATCGGCCCGCCGGTCCTCGCCGGTATAGGCGCCGGTCATCACCCAGGTCTCGGTGGCCGGCTCGGCGGGGGGCGCCTCGTCCGGCAGCAGCAGCAGCCGCGCCGCCAGCGCATCGCCGCCGCTGCAGGAGCGGAGCAGGAGCTGCGGCCCGGCATCGGGGCAGGCCGCGGCCGGCAGCGCGAGCAGGGTGCCGGCAAGGGCGAGCGCCGCCGCCAGCCGGTGCCTCATCCCGGCGACATCCCGCGCAGCCGCTCGGACCGGCGCCGCAGCAGCTCGACGGTGAGCAGCAGCAGGACCGAGACGGTGACCAGGATCGTCGCCACCGCGAGGATGGTCGGCGAGATCTGCTCGCGCAGCCCGGTGAACATCTGCCAGGGCAGGGTCTTCTGCTGCGCCGAGCCGAGGAACAGCACCACCACCACCTCGTCGAAGCTGGTGATGAAGGCGAATAGCCCGCCGGAGATCACGCCGGGCACGATCAGCGGCATCTGCACCCGGAAGAAGGTGGTGACCGGATCGGCGCCCATGTTCGCCGCGGCCCGGGTCAGCGACTTGTCGAAGCCGACCAGCGTCGCGGTGACGGTGATGATCACGAAGGGCGTGCCGAGCACGGCATGGGCCAGCACGATGGCCCAGTAGGTGCCCTGGATCGAGAGATCCGAGAAGCCGAAGGGCTGGCTGTAGAAGAAGAACATGCCGGTCGCCGAGATGATCAGCGGCACGATCATCGGCGAGATCAGGATCGCCATGATGGCGCCGCGGAACGGCACATGCGACTGGCTGAGCCCGATCGCCGCCAGCGTGCCGAGCGAGACCGAGAGGAAGGTCGCCATCGGCGCGATCTTCAGCGAGTTGGACAGCGCCAGCTGCCAGTCCTCGTTGTTGAAGAAGTCGTCATAGTGCTTGAAGCTGTAGGCATCGCTCTCGAACGCCAGCATCCCCGGCGTGAACGTGAAGAAGTCCTCCGCGTTGAAGCTCAGCGGGATGATGGTGATGATCGGGAAGATCAGGAAGAAGAAGATCGCGGCGCAGATCACGCGGAAGGCGTAATACCAGATCTTCTGGCCGGTGGTGGCGTAGACGGGCAGGGCCATGGTCTTATCCCAGCTTCACGTTGTCGATGCCGACGATGCGGTCGTAGACCCAGTAGAGCGCCAGGACCACGATCAGCAGCAGCGAGGCGAGCGCCGCCGCGAGGCCCCAGTTGAGGCTCGAGGAGATGTGGTAGGCGATCCGGTTCGAGATGAAGACACCCTCGGTGCCGCCGACCAGCTCCGGCGTGATGTAGTAGCCGATCGAGAGGATGAAGACGAGGATCGCCCCGGCGCCGATCCCCGGCACGGTGTTCGGGAAGTAGACCCGCCAGAACGCGGTCCAGTCGGTGGCGCCCAGCGATTTCGCCGCGCGCAGGTAGTTCGGCTTGATGGTCTTCATCACCGAGTAGAGCGGCAGGATCATGAACGGCAGCAGGATATGCGTCATCGCGATGATCGTGCCGGTCTGGTTGAACATCATCTGCAGCCGCCCGGAATCGGAGAGGATGCCGACCGAGACGAGGAGGTCGTTGATCACGCCCTCCTGCTGCAGCAGCACGATCCAGGCCGAGGTGCGCACCAGCAGCGAGGTCCAGAACGGCAGCAGCACCAGGATCAGCAGCAGGTTGGAGATCCGCAGCGGCAGGTTGGAGAGCAGCCAGGCGATCGGATAGCCGAGCAGCAGGCAGGAGAAGGTGATGGTCAGCGAGAGGAACAGCGTGCGCTCGAACAGGAAGATGTAGATCGATTCCTCTTCCGGCTTGTCGACGATCTCGCCGTCGGTGTTGCGCTCGAGATCGGCGGCGGCGAGGAAGTAGCTCGAGGTGTAGCGCCCCGAAAGCTGGTGGATGATCGCCCAGTTGTCCGGGTCGCCCCAGTCCTTGTCGCTCTTGATGAAGGCGTCGGTATAGCTCGGCGGGTCATACTCGCCGATCTTCGCCAGCGTCTCGGCGATCAGCTCGGCCTGCGGGCCGCTGTAGCCGGTCAGCGCCGGGCCGCCGGCGCGCAGATCCTCCACGAGGGCGGCATAGACGAGATCCCAGGGCTCCTCCTTCGCCGGGTCCTCGCCCTGCTCGCGCATCTCCTCGGCCCAGGCCGCATAGGCCGCGGCGGTCTTCGGCAGCGCCTGCGCCGCCGGCCCCTCGCCCTCGCCGAACAGCGCGGTGAAGACCTCGGGCTCGTCCCAGTCGCGGCTGACCTTCTTCTCGAACCAGTCGAGGTGGAAATCCGCCACCAGCCGGCCCGACTTGCGCAGCATCGAGGAATAGCCGCCGGCGGCATAGTTGAGCCGCGAGCCGAGGCGGGTATGGGTCTTGCGCTCGGTCGCCACCACGAGATCGGTATAGAGCGCGGCGAAGGCCGGCTCGCCGGGCAGCACGTCGCTGGCCGGGTCCCAGTCCTCCAGCGCGGCGATGGTGCGGGGCAGGGTGTCCGGCACGATGTCGTTCTGCACCGAGCGCAGCAGCATGCCGCCGATCGGGAAGATGAAGCTCACCAGCACGAAGAACAGCAGCGGCGCGACCAGCGCCAGCGCCCGCAGCTTCTGGCGCCGCAGCGCCCGGGCGAGGCTGAGCTTGAGCGGCGTGCCGTCGGCCGCCAGCAGCCGTCCGCGCGCATCGGTCTCCGATGCGGCCTCCTGGGCCTCGGGGCTCGGCGCGTCCGAGCTGAGGGTTTCGGCGGTGGTGGACATCGGCGCCTCCGGCTGGATGGGGAGCGGGGCCGAACGGCCCCGCCCGGTCTTGCGTCAGCGCGCGATCACTTCGCGATCCAGGCCTGGAACTTGGCGTCCAGATCGTCGCGATAGTCCGCCCACCACTCGTAGTTGTAGAGGAAGGTGTTCTTGGCGTTGGCCGGATCGGTCGGCATGTGCGGCGCCATGTCGATGCCGAGATCGGCATGCTTGCCGACCAGCGGGGCCGAGGAGGCGCGCGCCGGGCCATAGGAGATGAACTTCGCCTGGTCGGCGAGGCGCTGCGTGTCGGTGGCGAACATGATGTAGTGCAGCGCGCGGTTCAGCCGGTCCTCCGGCAGGCCGGCGGGAATGATCCAGCCGTCGAGGTCGAAGACCTGCGCGTCCCAGAGCATCTTGACCGGCTGGCCCTGCTCCTCGATCAGCGAGAACAGGCGGCCGTTGTAGGTCGAGCCCATCACCGCCTCGCCATCGGCCAGCCGCTGCGGCGTCTCGGCGCCGGCGGACCACCAGATCACGCTGTCCTTGATGGTGTCGAGCTTGGCAAAGGCGCGGTCCTGGCCCTCCTCGGTCTCGAGCACGTCGTAGACGTCCTCCTTGGCCACGCCGTCACAGAGCAGCGCCCATTCCATGTTGTTGATCGGGCGCTTCTCGAGGCTGCGCTTGCCGGGGAAGTTCTCGAGGTCGAACACGTCGCAGATGTCGTCGGGCTCGCGGCCGTTCCACTCCGCCACGTCGGTGCGGTAGCCGAAGGTCGTCGAGTAGACGATCTGCGGGATGAAGCAGTCGGAGACCAGCAGATCGCCGAAATCCTCCTCGGCGCTGGTGCCGTCGGGCGCCGCTGCCAGCTCCTCGTTGAAATCCATCTCGCGGGCCAGGCCCTCGTCGCAGAGGCGGATCGCGTCGGAGGCGACCACGTCGACCACGTCCCAGGAGACATTGCCGGCCTCGGCCATGGCGCGCAGCTTGGCGACCGCCTCGTTCGAGCTCTCGTCGTTGACGATGCTGACCCCGGTCAGCTTCGAATAGGGCTCGTGATAGGCCTTGAGCTGCGAGCTCGAATAGGCACCGCCCCACGACACGATGGTCATGGTGTCGGCGCAATTGTCGCAAGGCGGCAGGTCTTCCGCGAGCGTGGCCAGCGGCACGAGCGCTATGGCCGTTGCGCCGAGCAGATGGGTGATCTTCATATCCAACTCCCTGATGTCTGTACCCGAGTGGTGATGTGCCCAGGCCGGCCTCGGGCGGGCCGGCCCGGTATGCCGCCTCACGCCGCGTCGAGCGCGCGGCAGTCGTCGGTCTGCCAGCCGATCGGCGTGGTCTCGCCGACCGTGAGCGCCGCATGGGCATGGCTGTTGGGGATCTTCACGATGAAGTCGTCATGGCCCGCGACCTCCATCCGGCAGCGGATGTGGTCGCCCAGATAGATCAGCTCGACGACCTTGCCGGAGAGCGCGTTGGGCGCGCCGGTATCGCCGAGGATCACCCGCTCGGGCCGGATCGAGAGCAGCGTCCGCTCCCCGGCCCCGCCGCAGGCGATCGCCGAGGCGCGCACCGAGGCCTGGCCGTCGATCTCGACCACCGCCTCCTCGCCCTCGATGGCGGTGACGCGGCCCTCGAGGCGGTTGTTCTCGCCGATGAAGCCGGCCACGAAGGCGTTGTCCGGCTTCTCGTAGAGCACCTCGGGCGGTGCCAGCTGCTGCACCACGCCGTCGTTGAACACCGCGATGCGGTCCGACATGGTCAGCGCCTCGGACTGGTCGTGCGTGACATAGACCACGGTCACGCCGAGCCGGTCGTGCAGGTGCTTGATCTCGTACTGCATGTGCTCGCGCAGCTGCTTGTCGAGCGCGCCGAGCGGCTCGTCCATCAGCACCAGCTCGGGCTCGAAGACCAGCGCCCGGGCCAGCGCGATGCGCTGCTGCTGGCCGCCGGAGAGCTGCGCCGGGCGGCGCCCGCCGAAGGCCGACATCTGCACCATGTCGAGCGCGCGCTCGACCTTGGCCTTGCGCTCCGCCTTCGGCATCTTGCGCACCTCGAGCGGGAAGGAGAGGTTCTCCGCCACCGTCATGTGCGGGAACAGCGCATAGTTCTGGAACACCATGCCGATGCCGCGCTTGTGCGGCGGGATGTTGTTGATGCCCTTGCCGCCGAGGCGGATCTCGCCATGCGTCGCGGTCTCGAAACCGGCGAGCATCATCAGGCAGGTGGTCTTGCCCGAGCCCGAGGGGCCGAGCATCGTCAGGAACTCGCCCTTGGGCATTGCGAGGTTGAGATCCTTCACGACGAGGGTCTCGCCGTCATAGGATTTCTGCACACGCTCGAAGGCGACGAAGGCGCCGTCGCTTTGCGTCTCGGTCATGATCACCCCTTTCCCACGGTCTTCCGCCGCAGAGTTCGCCCGAGCTAAACACAGCCGATCAGGGGCCACAAGCCCGCCTGCGCCGGTGACCGCCCGCAGAATGAACAAATTGCGGGCAGTCGCGCCGCCGGGCACGCTGCACTGCACAACCGTTGGGCGAGTGAGGAGAAAAGCGGCGGACCGGGGCAAACCGGTCCGCCGAAAGGCATCAGGGCATCGCCGCAGCCGGGGCAACCCCGGGCTGCAGCAGGAAAGGGAACCAGGGCGTCAGCTCGGCCCTGATCCGGCCGCGGCAGCGATGCGAGACCTGCAGGCGGAACCTGGCCTGCCCCACCCCCATGCGCGCATGGGGTTTCACCCCGAGGCCGAGGGCCCCGCCGCCGGTCTCCGGCAGATCCGGGCGGATCCGCGCCGGGAGCGCATGCCGGCGGCCCGCCGCATCGACGAGCTCGCCCGACAGCCGTTCGGGCGCGCAGTGCGGATCGGCGGCGAGCGCCGAGCGCCAGGCCAGCGCCGTCCAGCGCCCGGCCTGCCCGGCCCCCGGGCCCGAAAGCCCGCCCCCGCCCATCGGCGGCAGCCCGCCCGGCGCGGCGAGACCGAGCGCGAGCTCGATCCCGGTCACCCGCGTGCCGAGCGCCGCCACCGCCGCGCCCTGCCGGGAGACTTCCTCCGGCAGGCGGGCATGGAGCACCACCAGATCCCGCGCCCAGAACAGCGCGCTCACCAGCGCCGCGATCAGCACCCAGTGCTCCCGCAGCTTCTTCAGGGCCTGCAGCGTGGCCCCGATCCCCTTTCCCTGACAGTCGATCGTCATGACCGTTCCCCTTGCAGCAGCCGACCGACGCTGCGCGGACACGGCCGCGTCCGGCCGCACCGGCCGGTGAGGTTCTCGCCCTTGCGGCGCGGATCGCCGCGCGGGCCATTGTTGGGGAGCGCCACGGGGCCGGGAGCCGCGCGACGCTCCCGGGATGCGGCCGGCGCCCCCGAGGCTCGGGCAGCGCAGACCGGCCACGAAGCTAGGCCGAAAGCCTGAATTTTCGGTGAACCGCGCAGCGCGCACCGTCCGGACACGCGCGGCGCGCTGCTGGCCTGCGGGGATCAGCAGTCCCGGCGCATCGCCTTGGCAGGCGGCAGGGCGCGGCGCGCCTGCCTCAGTGCGCCACCGCCGCGGCCACGCTTTCGTCGATCATCCGGCCCACGGCGAAGCGGTCGAGGCTGAAGGGGCCGGCCACGTCGTCGGCGCCGTTGGCGATCAGCGAGGCCGTCGCCCAGCCCGAGCCGGGGATCGCCTTGAACCCGCCGGTGCCCCAGCCGCAGTTGACGAAGAGGTTCTCCACCGGGGTGCGCGAGATGATCGGCGAGCGGTCGCCGGTCATGTCGACGATGCCGCCCCATTGCCGCAGCATCTTCAGCCGCGAGATGATCGGGAAGGTCTCGACCAGCGCCCGCACCGTCTCCTCGACATGCTGGAAGCTGCCGCGCTGGGTGTAGTTGTTGAAGCCGTCGGCGCCGCCGCCGATCACCATCTCGCCCTTGTCGGACTGGCTCATGTAGCCATGCACGGTGTTGGCCATCACGACGATGTCGAGGCAGGGCTTGATCGGCTCGGAGACCAGCGCCTGCAGCGCCACCGATTCGATCGGCAGCCGGAACCCCGCCATCTCCGCCAGCACGCCGGAATGCCCGGCCACCACGATGCAGAGCCGGTTGCAGGTGATGGTGCCGCGGGTGGTGCGCACGCCGGCGACGCGGCCCTCCCTGCGGTCGATCGCGGTGACCTCGCATTTCTGCACGATGTCGACGCCGAGATCCGCCGCGGCGCGGGCATAGCCCCAGGCCACCGCGTCGTGCCGGGCGCTGCCGCCGCGGGCCTGCCAGAGGCCGCCGAGCACCGGATAGCGCGGCCCCTCGATGTTGATGATCGGGCAGAGCTCGCGGATCCGCTCCGGCCCGACCAGCTCCGACTCGATGCCGGCCAGCCGGTTGGCATGGGCGGTGCGCATCCAGGCGCGGTGCTCGTGCTCGGTCTGCGCCAGCATCAGCACGCCGCGCGGGCTGAACATGATGTTGAAGTTGAGCTGCTGGCTGAGCTCCTCGTAGAGCCCGCGCGAGAGCTCGTAGATCGCGGCGGAGGGCGGCTGCAGGTAGTTCGAGCGGATGATCGTGGTGTTGCGCCCGGTGTTGCCGCCGCCGAGCCAGCCCTTCTCCAGCACGCCGACATCGGTGATGCCGTGGTTCTTCGCGAGGTAGTAGGCGGTGGCGAGGCCGTGGCCGCCGCCGCCGATGATCAGCGTGTCGTAATGCGTCCGCGGCACCGGGTTGCCCCAGGCGCGCTCCCAGCCCCGGTGATAGCGCAGCGCCTCGCGGGCGACGGCAAAGGCGGAGTACTGTCTCATCGGGCGGGTCCCTCGCTCGGAGTGGCGGCGTCTCGGTCAGCTTGCGCAATAGCCCGTGGCAGGGCAAGGCGCGGGCGGAAATGCGCCGCTCCGCCCGCCGCCTGCGACATCGGCGGCGCCTGCGACAGCCCGGACCGGCGGCGCCCGTTGCCGTGGCCGCCGCGGCAGACTACCTCTGGCCGAGGAGGTCCGGGGCCATGAGCGAATTCCTGATCGGCGCGATCCTGCTCGGCGCGATGGCGGTGCTCGCCCTGGCGCTGCCGCTGCTGCGTGCGCGCGGGGCCGAGACCAGCCGGGCGGCGCGCGATGCGGCGGTCTATCGCGACCAGCTCGCCGAGCTCGAGCGCGACATCGCCCGCGGGCTGATCGGCGAGGCCGAGGCCGTCGGCACCCGTGCCGAGATCTCCCGCCGGCTGATCGCCGCGACCCGGGCCGCCGAGAGCGCCGGGCAGTTCGCCCCGGCGCCGCGGCGCTTCTCCTCGATTGCCGCCGGGGCGGCGCTGTTCGGGGTGCCGGCGCTGGCGCTGCTGATCTATCTCCTGGCCGGCCGCCCGGGGCTCGAGGACGCGCCCTTCGCCGGGCGCAGCGCCCTCGAACAGCGCGCCGCGGTGGCGATGATCCCGGGCCAGGGGCTGAGCCAGGACGAGGCGGTCGGCCTCGCCTTCGAGCGCGGCCTGCGCCAGCCCCCCGCCGAGCCGCCCGCCGAGATCGCCGGCCAGCTCGAGGAGCTGAAGGCGCATCTCGCCGCCAACCCGCAGGAGATCGAGGGCCGGCGCATCCTCGCCGGGGTCAATCTCCGCCTCGGGCGCTTCGAGGAGGCGGCCGCGCTGTTTGCCGAGATCCAGCGCATCGACGGCCCGCGCCCCCGCATCGAGCCGCTGCTGGCCCGGGCCGAGGCGCTGGTGCTGGCCGCCGGCGGGCATGTCTCGAAGGAGGCCGAGGCGATGGTGGCGGAGGCCCTCGAGATCGACGGCAGCGACCCGGTCGCGCGCTATTTCGCCGGGCTCGTGCACGCCCAGCGCGGCGAGCTCGAACGGGCCGCCGGCATCTGGCGCGCGCTGCGCGACGAGGCCGCGCCCGACGCGCCCTGGCTGCCGATGGTCGAGGGCATGCTGGCCCGCATCGGCGTGCCGCCGGCCCGCCGCGCGGCGCCCGCCGGCCCGGCCGGGGTCGATCCGGAGATGGCCGCCGCGGTGGCGGCGATGTCGCCCGAGGAGCGCGCCGCCTTCATGGCCGACCGGCTCGGCGCGCTCGAGGCGCGGCTCACCGGCGAGGGCGGCCCGCCGGAGGACTGGGTGATGCTGATGCGCGCCTTCCAGGTGTCGGGCCGCGGCGAGGATGCCGCCCGCATCTACCGCCTCGCCCAGGCCGCGCTCGAGGGCGGCGAGGCCGGCTTCGTGCGCGAGCAGGCGCTGCTGCTCGGGGTGATCGCGGAATGAGCCAGTCTCCCGGCAACGCCCCGATCCATGACGACGTGACCGCGCTGGCCGAGGGCCGCGGCCCGCTGATCGGGCTCGATCTCGGCACCAAGACCATCGGCGTCGCCGCCTCGGACGGGCTGCGCATGACGGCGAGCCCGCTCGAGACGATCAGGCGCGGCAAGCTGATGGCCGACATCGCCCGGCTCGGCGAGCTGGCGGCCGCCCGCGGCGCCGCCGGCTACGTGCTCGGCCTGCCGCGCAACATGGACGGCAGCGACGGCCCGCGGGTGCAGGCCACCCGCGCCTTCGCGCGCAATCTCGCGGCGCATCAGCGCCTGCCCATCGCGTTCTGGGACGAGCGGCTCTCCACGGTCGCGGTCGAGCGCATGCTGATCGAGGCGGATTCGTCGCGAAAGCGTCGCTCCGAGGTCGTCGACAAGCTGGCGGCAGCGTACATTCTCCAGGGAGCCCTCGACCGGCTCGCCTGCCTCGGAGGACCGCGCCTTTGACCGACGACACCGGCCGCGACACTGGCAGTAACACCGGCAGCAACGCTGGCAGCGACACTGGCAGCAACGCCGCGGGCGACACCGTCTGGCGGCGCCAGGAGATCGACTCGCCCTGCGTGAAGGTCTGCGTGCTGCACCCGGAGACCCGGCTCTGCATCGGCTGCGCCCGCAGCGGCGAGGAGATCGCCCGCTGGTCCTCGATGGGGGCCGAGGCGCGCGCCCGCATCACCGCCGAGCTGCCCGGCCGCGAGCCGGCGCCGGGGGGCCGCCGGGGCGGGGCCGCGCGCCGCCGCGGCGAGCGGACGCGCCCGGCCTGAGCCGCCCGCCCGGCGCCCGGACGACGCTACGTCAGGCAAAGCCGGAGCTATCCCTGCTGGGTGAGCCGTGCTAGACTGTTCATGTCGCGTGCAATTTTTGTCATCGGGTTCGACTGGCTTGCGCTCTTCCGCATCGGGTAATCTCAGTCCACAGGCAGCTAACTGACGCAACGGGAAACGGCGGATGCTCTTCTGGCCCTTCGTCATCATCGGCACCGTCGTGCTGAGCTTGCTGGTCGCGAGCAATCCCGACGTCCTGGTCCTGCGCACCGAGGACGACCTCCTGCGCATCGCCATCATGCTCGCCCTGCTGGGGCTGCTGCTCGGCACCCTGATCGGGCGCGTGCTGATGCGCGGCGGGCGGCGGCTGCTGGTCAACGGGCTGGCCTGCACCGGCATCCTGGCGGCGGGCGCCGGCGCCTGGGCCTATCGCGGCGAGGCCGACCAGCTCTGGAACCGGCTGCGCGGCGAGTTCCTGCCGAGCCTGGCGATCGCCCATGCCCCCGGCGAGGTCGAGCTGCGCCGCAACTGGGACGGCCATTTCCGCGCCGATGCCCGGATCAACGGCCGCCCGCTCAACATGATGGTCGATACCGGCGCCTCGATGGTGCTGATCCCCTTCGAGCGCGCCGCCAGCCTCGGCATCGACCCCGAACTGCTGAGCTTCTCGATGCGGGTCTCCACCGCCAACGGCGAGTCCCGCGTCGCGCCGGTGCGGCTGACCACGGTGCAGGTCGGGCCGATCGTGCTGCGCGACATCGAGGCGGCGGTCACCCGGCGCGGCCGGCTGGAGACGCCGCTGCTCGGCATGAGCTTCATCGAGGGGCTGACCGAGACCACCTTCCGCGGCGACCGGCTGATCCTGCGCCACGGCGTGGTCGAGGAGCGCGCCTGGGTGCTGACCGGCGAGGACCCGGTCACGCCGCGCGCGCGGATGGCGCCTCAGGGCTTCTCCAGCCACCAGTGAGGCCCGGCGCCCGGGAACGGGTCGGGCCGGAAATAGGCGATGGCGCGGGGCGGGCCCTCCGGCGCCGTCCAGGGCGCGACGCCGTGCAGCGCCAGCCGGTGGGTCAGCACCGCCTGGCCGGGGCGGGCATGGATCTCCACCCGCCGGCAGCGCTCGAACACCGCGCGCCTGGCCGCGACATAGGCATCCGTTATGTCCTCCGCCGCCCAGCGCCCGGGCGCGATGCCGGCGAACCGCGCGCGGAACGCCTGGCGCATCAGCGCGTGCGAGCCCTCCCAGACGGTGAAGGGCGCGGCCTGCGGATGGCTCTCGCCGAGCGGCAGGCCGAGGATGAAGCCATGGGTCTCGCCGAGGGTGCGGCGCCGCGCCGCGTCGCGCAGCAGCCCGTCGACATGGGCGGCATCGCGCCGCAAGCGATAGCCGAAGGCGGCCTCGCTCTCGCCCTCCCAGGGCTGCGGATAGCCCGGATGGCAGACCGAGATCTGCGCCCTGTCCCAGGCGAAGCCGGCAAGCCCCAGCACCTCGGCGACGAAGCGCAGCGGCGCGCCGGAGAGCGGCGGCACGCCCTCGCCCGGCACCGCGCCATCCGGCCCGTTGGGGAAGATGTTGACCCCGGCGAACCAGGTGCCGCCGCAGCGCAGCCAGGCGGCGCGGGCCGCCGGGTCGGCGGCGATGCGGGCGGCGGGCCCTGCCGCGGCGGCGACCCAGGCGGCGATCTCCGGGTCCGGCTCGAACACGGTCCAGCCGCGGGTGAAGAACGCGCGGGCATGGGCCCCGAAGGGCGCGGAGGGGAGCGTGTCGGCCTGGCTCATGGGCGGGACTATGAGGCGCCGCCCCCGGCGCGGCAAGGCCGCCGCCGCAGGATCCGGGTCGCCGCGCCGGGCGCCCGGCGCTAACCCTCGGGAGAGCATCCGAGGAGGCCCGTGATGGACGACCAGACCGCCCCGCTCGCCGCGATCGACTGGGATCGCGCCCGCAGCGATCTCGACGAGACCGGCGCCGCGGAGATCGGCCCGGTGCTCGCGCCGGAGAACTGCGCCGCCCTCGCCGCTGTGTTCGACGACGAGCGCCATTTCCGCGCCCGCATCGACATGGCCCGCCACGGCTTCGGCCGCGGGGTCTACAAGTATTTCGCCGAGCCGCTGCCGGAGCCGGTCGCGGCCCTGCGCCAGGCGCTCTACCCGCCGCTCGCGCGCATCGCCGCCGACTGGGCCGCCCGCCTCGGCGATGCGCCGCCGCCGCCGAGCCTCGAGGCGCTGACCCGCGCCTGCCGCGCCGCCGGGCAGGACCGGCCGACGCCGCTGCTGCTGCGCTATGGCCCGGGGGACTACAACTGCCTGCACCGCGACCTCTATGGCGCCGTCGCCTTCCCGCTGCAGGCGGTGGTGATGCTGTCGCGGCCGGAGGATTTCGCGGGCGGCGCCTTCGCGGTGGTGGAGAACCGGCCGCGGCTGCAGTCCCGCGTCACGGTGCGCCAGCCGGCCCGGGGCCATGCCGTGGTCTTCGCCACCGCCCGCAAGCCGCGGCGTACCGCGCGGGGCTGGAGCGCAAGCACGCTCCGCCACGGGGTCAGCGAGGTGACGGCAGGGCAGCGGACAACGCTCGGCATCATCTTCCACGATGCCGCCTGAGCGGGCTACTCCGCCGCCGCCTGCGTCGCAGCCTGCACGGGAGCCTGCACCGGGGCGAGATGGGCGAGCGCCGCCTCCACCACCTCCGGCCCGGCACCGGGGCGCGTCGCCTGCTCGGAGAGGTGCCGCCGCCAGGCCCGCGCCCCCGGCCGCCCGGCAAAGGCGCCGAGCATGTGCCGGGCGATCTGGTTGAGCCGGGCGCCGCGGGCCAGCTCCGCCTCGATATGGGGCAGCATGCCGCGCACCGCGTCCTCCGGCGCGACCGGGGCGATCGTGCGGCCCGTGATCAGCGCATCCGCCCCGGCGAGGATGCCCGCCGGGTCGTGATAGGCGGCGCGGCCGACCATCGCCCCGTCGAACCGCGCGCAATGCGCCTCTGCCTCGGCAAGGCTGGCGATGCCGCCGTTGAGCAGCACGGTGAGCTCCGGCCGCGACGCCTTCAGCCGCGCCACCAGCGCGTAGTCGAGCGGCGGCACGCTGCGGTTCTCCTTCGGGCTCAGCCCCTTCAGCCAGGCCTTGCGGGCATGCACGGCAAAGACCCGCACCCCGGCCGCCGCCACGGTGTCGACGAAATCCGGCAGCACCTGCGCGGGGTCCTGCTCGTCCACCCCGATGCGGCATTTCACGGTGATCTCGGGGCCGGCCGCGCCGGCCGCGGCGATCATCGCGCGCGCGCAGTCCGCCACCAGCGCCGGCTCGCGCATCAGGCAGGCCCCGAAGGCGCCGGACTGCACCCGGTCGGACGGGCAGCCGACATTGAGGTTGATCTCGGCAAAGCCGAAGGGCAGCGCCATCTCCACCGCGCGGGCGAGCATCTCCGGCTCCGAGCCGCCGAGCTGCAGCGCCAGCGGATGCTCCCGCGGATCATGCGCCAGCAGCCAGTCGGCGCCGCCGAGCACGAGGCCCGAGGCGGTGACCATCTCGGTATAGAGCAGCGCATGGGCCGAGAACTGCCGGTGGAACATGCGGCAGTGCCGGTCGGTCCACTCCATCATCGGGGCGACGGAGAGACGGCGCGCGCGGGCCAGCGGCACGGGCCGGCCGGCGGGAATGGGTGCGGGTGCGGACATGGGCGTCATCTAGAAAGCCCGGACGCCCCCGTCCACCCCCCGCGGGCACCCGGTGTCAGGGGAATTCCTTCGCCGTGACTTCCGGGTCGATCCGGCCATGGGTGTCGTAGCATTCCTGCACCTTGCGGTGGCAGGTGACGCCCTCGGCCGCGGCATAGCCCTCGCCGATGCCGACGCGGTAGCGCTTGGGCTGGGCCAGCCCGAGGCCGCCATCGCCCTCGCCGGCCCCGTCGGTCTCGCCCTCCGCGCCGGCCTGCGGCGCCGGGCCGGCCCCGTCGGCGGCGCCCTCGGCGCTCTCCCCGGCGCTATCCTCTGTGCTCTCCTCTGTGGTCGCGCCCTCGGCCTCGGCCGAACCCTCCTCCGGCGGGCGGTTGACCTCCGGCAGCGGCGCGCCCTGCGGATCGGGCTCGGGCTCGGGCAGCGCCTCGGCGCTCTCCGGCGGGTCCTCCCCGGCGGCGGGATCGATCTCGGCCTGCTGCGCGCCGCCGGTCTCGGCCGCCTCGGGCGGCGTCTCCGGCTCGGGCTTCGGCACCTCGGCGGCGGGCACCCAGTCACCGCCGTCATAGCTCTTGACCCCGCGCAGCGAGCCATAGCGGATCTGGCAGCGGAAATAGACCTTGCGGCCATCCGCCGTGGTGGCGTGCTGGCGCACCCAGTTGTTGCCGCGGCGGCGCCGGTCGAGCGCCTCGCCGAACTCGACGGCGCCATACTGCTCGGCCAGCGCCTCCTGGCAGATGCGCAGATGGTCCTCGCGGGTGCCGCTGCTGCCGGGCCCGGCCATCGCGGGCAGCGCGACGACCAAGCAGACCGCCGCGACAAGGACGCTCGCGAGCACGGGAAGGCGGACAGGAAGGCGGACGGGCAAACGCGGGCGGGGGGAACGCACGGGGCGCAGGAACATCGGCATCTCCGTGGCTTGGGCCGGAATCTGTCGGCGCGAGCTTAGCACGGGCGCCGGCCGCCCGCAGCCCCCTCGCGCAGCCTGCGCCGGCGCGCCGGCTCAGCCCTGCCGGTCCTCGCCGAGGATCTCGCGAAGCGCCGCCTCCTCCTCGGCCGAGAGCGGCGCCTCGGCCGGCGCGGCGGCGCGGCGCCGGCGGCGCAGGAACAGCACCGCCGCCAGCCCGCCGCCGAGGAACAGCGCCGGCCCGGCCAGCCAGAGCACCGCGTTGCCGGCCGAGAGCCGCGGCTTCAGCAGCACGAACTCGCCATAGCGGTCGACGAGGAACTGCAGCACCTCGGCATCGCTGTCGCCGGCGGCGACGCGCTCGCGCACGAGGATGCGCAGGTCGCGCGCCAGGTCGGCATTGCTGTCGTCGATCGATTCGTTGCGGCAGACGAGGCAGCGGATCTCCTTCGAGAGCTCCCGCGCCCGCGCCTCGAGCGCCGGATCGGCGAGGATCTCGTCGGGCTGCACCGCGGCGGCGGGGCCGGCCAGGGCGAGCAGGAGAAGCAGGGCGACGCGCATCATTCCGCCGCCACCGCCTTGC
This sequence comes from Paralimibaculum aggregatum, assembly GCF_030270585.1. Taxonomy (GTDB): domain Bacteria; phylum Pseudomonadota; class Alphaproteobacteria; order Rhodobacterales; family Rhodobacteraceae; genus Thermohalobaculum; species Thermohalobaculum aggregatum. The sequence goes on along the minus strand of NZ_BSYI01000042.1, from coordinate 18,838 downwards.
CGCGCGGCCGCCCGGCGACGGTGCCCACGCGAAAGCGCCGGTCGGAGAGGCTCATCAGCCCGCCGGCGCCCATCACCAGGCAGCCGAGCCAGATCCAGGCCGCCAGCGGCTTGTGATAGGAGCGCACCGCCCAGCTCTCGCCATCGGTCTGCCGGTCGCCCAGCACGACATAGACGTCGCGCGCCAGGGTCGAATCGATCGCCGCCTCGGTGGTGGGCATGCGCTGCACCGGATAGTCGCGCTTCTCCGGGCACATCAGCGCCACCTGGGTGTCGCCGTCCATCAGCCGGAAGCGGCCCATCTCGGTGCGGAAATTGCGCGCCTCCGTGCCCTTGAAGGCCCGCTCACCCTCGTTGCCGCACTGCCCGATGGCGAAGGGCGCGCCGAGCGGCAGGCTCTCCACGCCCGCGAATTCCAGCACGTAGGGGCCGATGGGGATGCGGTCGCCCGGCTTGGCGAGGCGGATGTCCTCGGTCTCCCAGGCGGTGAGCGCGGCGATGCCCATGGCCGAGAGCGCGAGCCCGGCATGGGCGATCCACTTGCCCCAGTCGGCCCGCGGCAGCCCGGCGAGGCGCCGCAGCCCGCCGCCGAACCCGGTGCGGGCGAAACCGCCGCGCTCCCAGAGCTCGGTCAGCGCGCCGAGGATCAGCCAGGCCGCCAGCGCGATGCCCACCGGCGCGAGCAGCGCGCCGCCCTCCTGCAGCGCCCAGACCGCGCCGCCGATGGCCAGCGCCGCCGCGCCGGCCCACCAGAGCCGCGCCAGCACCGCGCCGAGCGAGGCCCGCTTCCAGGCCAGCATCGCCCCCACCGGCAGCGCCAGCAGCAGGATCACCATGAAGGGCGTGAAGGCCAGCTCGTAGAACGGCGCGCCGACGGAGATCTTCTCGCCGTCGATGAACTCGCGGAACAGCGGCCCCAGAGTGCCGACGAAGACCACCGCGCAGGCGACCGCGAGCACGAGGTTGTTGAACACCAGCGCGGCCTCGCGCGAGACCGGCTGGAACACCCCCTCCGAGCGCATCGCCGGCGCGCGGATCGCGAACAGCGTCAGCGAACCGATGATCGCCACCCCGAGGATGCCGAGGATGAAGACGCCCCGGTCCGGGTCGTTGGCGAAGGCATGCACCGAGGTGATGACGCCGGAGCGCACCAGGAAGGTGCCGATCAGCGAGAGCGAGAAGGCGAGGATCGCGAGCAGGATGGTCCAGACCTTGAGCGAGGACCGCTTCTCCACCACGATCGCCGAATGCAGCAGCGCGGTGGCCAGCAGCCAGGGCATGAAGGAGGCGTTCTCCACCGGGTCCCAGAACCACCAGCCGCCCCAGCCGAGCTCGTAATAGGCCCAGTAGCTGCCGAGCGCGATGCCGAAGGTCAGCGCCACCCAGGCGGCCAGCGTCCAGGGCCGCACCCAGCGCGCCCAGGTCGCGTCCACCCGCCCCTCGATCAGCGCCGCCACGGCGAAGGAGAAGGCCATCGAGAGCCCGACATAGCCGAGATAGAGGAACGGCGGATGGATCGCGAGGCCGATATCCTGCAGGAGCGGGTTGAGGTCGCGCCCGTTCAGCGGGATCTGCGGCAGCCGCTCGAAGGGGTTGGAGGTGAAGATCGTGAAGGCCAGGAAGGCCACCGCGATCATCGCCTGCACGCTCAGCGTCCGCGCCTTGAGCCCCAGCGGCAGGCGCCGCCCGAAGGCCGCCACCAGCCCGCCGAACAGCGCCAGGATCAGCACCCAGAGCAGCATCGAGCCCTCGTGGTTGCCCCAGGTCCCGGTGAACTTGTAGAGCGCCGGCTTCAGCGAATGGGAGTTCTCGTAGACGATGCGCAGCGAGAAGTCCGAGGTGACGAAGGCATGGGTCAGCGCCGCGAAGGCGATGCCGACCAGCAGGAACTGCACCAGCGCCGCCGGCGCCGCGGCGCGCATCCAGTCGACCCAGCCGCGGCCCGCGCCATAGAGCGGGACCGCCGCCTGGAACAGCGCCACGGCGAGCGCGAGGGTGAGGGCGAAATGCCCGAGCTCGACGATCATGCGGCCCTCCGCGTCAGCAGTTTCGGGGCGCCCGGCATGGCCCGGGGCCGGCACCGGGCGCCGGCCGGCCCGGCGGCATCGCCCGCGCAGATTCCCCGCCACAGGGCGGCGCGGGTCATGCTAATCATCTCGCGCGCGCTGCAGGGTGCCATTGGTCCGGGACATCTCATTTCATGCCGATCGCCTATTGGATCTCGACGGAACTCGATCTCGTCTATGCACGGCACAGCGGCAGGCTGGCATTGCAGGACTATCTCGCGACCTTCCGGCACTACCGCGCCGACCGCAACTACCGCCCGGGCCGGGCCGAGCTGATCGACCAGTCCACCATGACCGCGATCGACACCAGCCTCGACGACCTGCGCAACCTTCTCGACGAGGTCAACCGGCAGTTCCCCGGCGCCGGGGCCGGCACGCCGACGGTGCTCTGGGCACCGGGGGATCTCGCCTATGCCATGTCGTGCAGGTACCGGGCCCTGGCCAGCACGGTGCCGGGCATCGAGGTGGTGGTGGAGCGCGAGGAGCACCGCGCGCTCGCCGCCCTCGGCCTGCCGGACCGGCGCCTGGTCGATCTGCTGTCGCGTGCCGCCTTCATGCCGGCCGACCCGCTGCCGCCGGGCCGCACGACCCGCCCGGCCGGCTGACGCCCGGATCGCCCGCCGGCCCGCGCTCACAGCGCCACCTCGCCGCGCATCAGCACCACGCCGGTGCCGCCGAGCCGGACGCCGCCGATCGCCTCGGGCGGGCCCAGCACCTCGACCGCCGCCTGCCCGGGCCGGCCCATCCAGTGGCCCTGCTCGGCGGTGAAGCGCGGCGCCTCGATCAGCCCGTGGTGCCAGAGCCAGGCCGCCATGCAGCCGGTGGCCGAGCCGGTGAAGGGGTCCTCCGGCGGCATCGGCGGCGGCAGCAGCAGGCGCGCGAAGGTGTCTCCCGCCGATGTCGCGCCCGTGCGGGTGACGAGGAAGGGCTCCATCTTCCAGGCTTCCGGGTGATCGACCCCGGCCATGAACCCCGCCAGCCGCGCCGGGTCGAGCGCCGCGCGGCGGAGCGCGTCATGCCCGGTGAGCAGCGTCACCACGAAGGCGGTGCCGGTCGAGACGATCTGCGGCCGGCCGACGATATCCGCCGCCTCGAGCCCGTAGATCGCCGCCACCGCGCCCGGCGCGAAGCTCTCGCCGAATACCGGCGCCGCCTGGGTCATGGTGAAGACCGGGCGGGCGCCGGCGCGGTCGATCTCGATCGGGATCACGCCGGAGCCGACCTCGAGGGTGAAGCGCGCCCGCCCCGCCAGCAGCCCGGCATCCTCGAGCACCGTGCAGGTGGCAATGGTCGGATGCCCGGCAAACCGTATCTCGTCCTTGGCGGTGTAGTAGCGCACGCCGAAATCCGCCACCGCGCTGGCCTGCAGATAGGCGCATTCGGAGAGCCCGGTCTCCCGCACCAGGGCGATCCGGGTCTCCCTGCTCACCGCATCGGCGTCGAACACCACAGCGCAGGGATTGCCGGCCATCGCCCGGTCGGCGAAGGCATCGGCCCAGGCGAAGCGGTGCGCGCTCACGAGCCGCCCCCGGTGCCCGCGTCTTCCTGCCAGTGGCCCTGCTCCTTCAGCGCATCGGCGACCTCGCGGGGGATGTAGTTCTCGTCGTGCTTGGCGAGCACCTCCTGCGCCGCGAAGGTGCCGCCCTGCATCCGGCCCTCGGCGATCACGCCCTGGCCCTCGCGGAAGAGATCCGGCAGCACGCCGGTGAAGCTCACCCGCACGGTGGCGGCGCCGTCGGTCACGTCGAAGGACACCGTCTCGCCCTCGCCGCGCACCAGCGAGCCCTCGGCCACCAGCCCGCCGATGCGCAGGAGCTGCTCCGGCGGCGGCGGCGCGGCGACGATCTCGGAGGGCGACTTGAAGAAGGCGATGGTGTCGTCGAAGGTCAGCGCCACCAGCACCACCGCGCCGACCAGCGCGACGAAGCCGAAGGCCAGCATGCGGATCCGCTGTATCTTCTTCCGGCTGGCCATGATGCGCTCCTCTCAGCCCTCGCGATCCCTGCGGTCGCTCTTCCCACGGATGTGGGACAATTTCGGCGCCCGGACACCGGGTGCGGTTGTCGCAGCGCGGCTGCCGAGCCGCCCGGCATTCACCACCGCGTTGACCTGGGCGCCGAGGATAGTCGCAGCCCCGGCAAGATAGAAGAACAACAGCGTGAGGATCACCCCGGCCAGCGTGCCGTAGGTGAGCGTGTAGGAGGGCGCGAAGGCGAGATAGACCGAGAGCCCGGTCGCCATCAGCACCATCAGCACCACGCTGGTCAGGATCCCCGGCCAGAGCACGATGTCCTGCATCGGCCGCGAGGGCAGGGTGCGGTGCAGCACCCAGAGCGTCAGCCAGAGGATCGCCAGCCCGATGCCGAAGCGGACCAGGTCGGCCGAGGCCGGGATGTCGATGCCGACGAAGGCCTCGAAGATGCGGAAGATCAGCGGCGCCAGCACCAGCAGCAGGCCGAGCACCACGAAGACGACATAGCCGAGGATCACCAGCACGATGGCATAGAGCCGGTTGATCGCGATGTGCCGGGCGCGGCTGACGTCATAGGCATGGTCGAGCCCGACGCGCAGCGCCTCGATGCCGTTCGAGGCCATCCAGACCGAGCCCAGCGCCGAGGCCGTCAGCACCCCGCTGCGGCGGTGGCTCAGCACGTCGAGCACCACCGGCTCCAGCGTCTGCTTCACGTGCTCCGGGGCGCCGACGAAGATCATGTCAAGCGCCTGCGAGCTGTTCTCCGGCCCCACCACGAAGCCGGCCAGCGCCGTGGCGAAGACCAGGAAGGGCAGCAGCGAGAGCATCGCGGCATAGGCGATGTAGCCCGCCAGCACCGAGCCCTGGTCGTCGTTATAGCGCCAGAACACGGCCTTGACGAAGGGCCAGAACCGGCCCCTCGCCCAGCCCCCGATCAAGGGAAGACCGGCGCCAGCATCAGCCCCGCCGTCTCATCGAGCCCGAGCATGAGGTTGGCGTTCTGCACCCCCATGCCGGAAGCGCCCTTCACGAGGTTGTCGAGCACCGCGACCACCGTCGCCCGCCCCGGCTGGCGCTCGTCCGACACCCCGAGATGCACGAAGTTCGAGCCGCGGACGTGCCGGGTATGCGGCGTCTGGCCGAACGGCAGCACCTGCAGGAAGGGCTCCGCGGCATAGCGCTCGGCCAGCGCGGCATGGATCGCCTGCGGATCGCCCTTGACGTAGCAGGTCGCCAGGATGCCCCGGTTCTGCGGCAGCAGATGCGCGGTGAAGCGCACCGAGACCGGCCGGCCGGCGGCCTTGGCGAACTCCTGGTCGAACTCCGCCAGATGCCGGTGCCGCCCGATGTTGTAGGCGTGGAAGCCCTCGGAGACCTCGGCATGCAGCATCGCCTCCTTGGCGCTGCGCCCGGCGCCGGAGACCCCGGTCTTGAGGTCGATGACGATCTCGTCCGGATCGACCACGCCGGCCTCGATCAGCGGGCGCATGGCGAAGATCCCGGTCGCCGCGTTGCACCCGGTCGAGGCGACGATGCGCGCGGTGCGGATGCGCTCGCGGTAGAACTCGGGCAGGCCGTAGACCGCCTCGGCCTGCAGCGCCGGCGCCTGGTGCGGGCGGCCGTACCAGTGCGCATAGACCTCGGGATCCTCGAGCCGGAAATCCGCCGAGAGGTCGCAGACCCGCATCCCGGCCGGCAGCGCCGCCACCACCTCCTGCGTGGTCGCATGGGGCAGGGCGCAGAACACCAGGTCGATCTCGCCGAGGTCGATCTCCTCGATCCGGGCGAGCCGGGGCAGCGCGAGATGGCGCAGATGCGGGAACACCTCGGCCATCTCGGAGCCGGCACGTCGGTCGGCCGCGAGCGCCGCGATCTCGAGCTCGGGATGGGTGGCGATCAGCCGCACGAGCTCGGCGCCCGTGTAGCCGCTCGCCCCGAAGATGGCGACCTTGTGCATCGGCATGCCTTTCCGCTGGGGGTTGCCCGCCTCCCATAGCGCGCCGGCGGGGCCTGCCGCAATCGCCGCGCGGGCCGGCGGCGGTCCATGCTATGTTGCGCGGGGTGCAACGGAGGGCGCGGCGATGGCGGGATCGTTCGGCGGATCGGGGCCGGAAAGCGCGGCGATGCCGGGGGTGACCCGGGCCGTGCTGTCCAGCGGCTTCGGCATTCTCGGGCTGGTGCTGGCGCTGTTCGGCGCCTTCGGCGCGGTTACGGCGATCGGGCTCGGCGCGCTCGGCTCGGGCGAGAGCGCGCGGTTCGAGGCCGGGGGCAGCGCGGTCTCCGGCGAGGTGCTGGGGCTGGAACGCCGCGGCGAGGCGGCCGGGGAGGCCTGGGTCGTCTACCAGTTCCACGCCGCCGACGGCGTGCCGCGCGAGGGCCGCTCCGAGATCCCGGAGGCGCTCTTCGCCGAGCTCTCCATCGGCGGCCCGGTGGCGGTGGAGTATCTGCGCGCCGACCCCGACACCCACCGGGCCTGGCGCGCGGTTGAGCCGGAGGGCGCCGGCTGGCTGCTGGCCGCGGCGCTCGCGCTCGGCGGCGCCGGGCTCTGGCTGCTCTGGCGCACCCGGGCGCGGCTGCTGCGGCTGCGCCGGCTGCTGGCCGAGGGGCAGCCGGTGACCGGCCAGGTGCGCGGCCTGCGCAGCCTCGGCCTCGTGGTCAACGGGGTGTCGCTCTATGCCATCGACTATGCCTGGACGGGGCCGGACGGCACCCCGCGCGCGGGCAGCAGCCGCGGCCATCCGCTCGGCCGGCTCTCGGCCCATGCCCCCGGCGGGCCGGTGGCGCTGCGCATCCATCCCGGCAATCCCGCGGTCAGCGCCTGGGAGGGGGACCGGCTGGCCGGGAGCATCCGCGACAACCGCCCCTGGCCGCCGCCGGCGGGCTGAGCTCAGGCGGTGCGGAACTCCGCCGGCTGGCCGAGCGGCAGCAGCGCGCCGGTCGCCACCGCGCCGGGATCGCCCGAGGTCAGCATCCGGATCTCGCCGCTGCCGGGGCCGAAGCGGGGATGGCGGCGCAGGTAGTCGGCGAGGCTCTCGGCCACGATCCGCGGCTGCGAGAGGATCTCGGTCCCGGCCGGCAGCATCGCCCGGAAGGCGTGCTCGACGATGGGGTAATGCGTGCAGCCGAGCAGCGCGGCCTGCGGGTTCGGCATCCGCTGCAGCAGCGCCGCCGCATGGGCCCGCGCGATCGCCTCGGCGCCCTTGAGATCGGCCCGCTCCAGCGCGTCCACGAGGCCGGGGCAGGCCTCCTGCTCGACCTCGAGCCCGGTGGCGCGGAAGGCCAGCTCGCGGCGGAAGGCGCCGGACGCCACCGTGGCCCGCGTCGCGAACAGCGCCACCCGCCCCAGCAGCGCCGGCAGCGGCGGCCCGGTATAGCCCCAGGGCCGCCCGGTGACCGCCTCGATCACCGGCACGAAGACGCCGAGCACCCGCCGCTCCGGCGCGTGCTGCGGCAGCCATTCGTCCTGCAGCCGGCGCAGCGCGATGGCGGAGGCGGTGTTGCAGGCCAGGATCACCAGCCCGCAGCCCTCGGCAAAGAGCCGCGCCACCGCGTCGCGGGTCAGCGCATAGATCTCCTCGGGCTCGCGCGGGCCATAGGGCGCGCGCAGGTTGTCGCCGTAGAACACGTAGTCGTACCACGGCAGCCGCGCCCGGATGGTCCGGAGCACGGTGAGCCCGCCGAGCCCCGAATCGAATACCCCGATGGCCATGCCGTCAGCCGAGATAGAGCCCGTAGGGCACGTCGCGGATCGGTTTCGGGCTGAGCCGGTAGGTGCGCTCGCGCAGATAGTCCATCAGCGCCCGTGCATCGCTGGCCCGCGCCTTGATCTCGGCCCGCGGCAGCGGCTTGCCGATGCGCACCCGGATCGGCCCGCCGACGCGCATCTCGAACTCGCTGATCAGCAGCGCCATGCGCAGCGTGTAGTGCAGATGGCTGGCGACCTGGAACAGCCGGCTGTTCGAGCCCTCGAAATAGACCGGCACCACCGTGGCCTGGCTCTTGGCGATCATCCGCGCGGTGAAGGGCTTCCAGGGCGGGTCCATCGCCCGGGCGAAGGGGCGCGCGGCGGTGGAGACCGTGCCGCCGGGGAAGATCGCCACCGCGCCGCCATCGGCGAGATAGGACAGCGCCTCCTTGCGGGTGGCGATGTTCAGGCGCTGCGCCTCCTTGGTCTCGGCGAAGTCGATCGGCAGGATCGACCTGTCGAGCTCCTTCGACTTCTTGAACACCGTGTTGGCGATTATCTTGAAGTCGCCGCGGGTGATCTGCAGGATCCGGCCGATGGCGAGCCCGTCGAGGATGCCGTAGGGGTGGTTCGCCACCACCACCAGCGGGCCCTCGCGGGGGATGTTCTCCAGCCCGCCATTCACGAAGTCGAGGCTGATGCCGTAGCGCTCCTGCATCACCTCCCAGAAGTTGCGGCCCGCCTCGACCTCGCGTTCGTAGCCATCGGCCATGCGCAGCAGGCGCGGCCGGCCGGTCACGTTCTCGATCGAGCGGATGAAGGTGCGGCCCGCACGGGACCGTGCCGAGAAGGAATAGCTGATTTCCTTCGGCCCCGCCTTGCTCGCGGCTATGGACTGCTGCATGCGTCCCGTCCTGTTGGTGCCCCGTCTCTCTTGATACGACCGTTCGGTGACAGGCGCAATCGGCGGGTCGGGGCGGCCGGCCTGTCCGCGGCCAATATGGTGTCGCAGCGGGCGCGCGCCAAGCCGCCCGCGATGCAGGATTGCCGCAGCCACGCGGCCGGAATGCCGCAGTCGGCCGGCGCCGCCGGGCAGCGCCGACGCGGCGACACCATCACTCGACCGGACCCTTCATGCGTGCCATTGTCAGACGGTTCGATCCGTTCGTTTCGCAATGCATGAGAGAGGTTCGCCATGCGTGTCGCCGTTGTCGCCGCCATCCTGGTACTCGCCGCGGGCCCCGCGTCCGCCTTCACCATCTTCTCCGCCGATGGCGCCGGCTGTCTCGCCGTCGACATGGCCGAGGGCGCCGGCGAGGGCGGCGAGGGGCGCAACGTCGTCACCAGCAACGGCTGCGACGCCTCGGATCTCTGGAGCCATGACGGCGCGGTCATCTCGGTGAGCTTCGCCGAGGTCACGGCCTGCCTCGATGTCGATTTCGCCGAGCGCAGCGGCGCCGGCTACAACGTCATGCTCTGGCCGGACTGCCATGGCGGGGCAAACCAGTCCTGGTCCTGGGACGACGACGAGATCTCGGTCCATGTGAACGACCGGTCCTGGTGCCTGACACCGGACCGGGGCGAGCGCATCGGCGACGGGGTGAACGTGATCGCCGCGCCCTGCGCCGGCACCGCAGACCAGGTCTGGAGCACCGACTGAAACGGGCGCCGGGGGCGGGCAGCCCCTCCCCCGGCAGATCGGTATCAGCGCTTCGAGAACTGGAAGCTGCGGCGAGCCTTGCGCTTGCCGTATTTCTTCCGCTCGACGACGCGGGCGTCGCGGGTCAGGAAGCCGGCGGCCTTCAGCGCCGGGCGGAGCATCGGGTCGTAGTTGCTCAGCGCCTTGGAGATGCCGTGCTTGACCGCGCCGGCCTGGCCCGAGAGGCCGCCGCCCTTGACGGTGGCCATCACGTCGAACTGGCCGGACACGTTGGCGACCTGGAAGGCCTGCCCGATCACCATCTGCAGCACCGGGCGGGCGAAATACTGCGCCATGTCCTTGCCGTTGACGATGACGCGGCCCGAGCCCGGCTTGACCCAGACGCGGGCGACCGCGTCCTTCCGCTTGCCGGTGGCATAGGCGCGGCCGAGGGCGTCGCGGATCGGCTCGCGCGGCACCACGGTCTCGGTCTCCGGCGTCTCGCCCTCGGGTGCGGGGGCGGCGGCGACGGCATCCTTCAGCTGGTCGAGGGACCTGATCTCTTCGGCCATCAGCGGGCAGCTCCTCTAGCGTTCTTGGCGTTCATGCCCGCCACGTCGAGCGTCTCGGGGTTCTGCGCGCCATGCGGGTGCTCGGCGCCGGCATAGACCCGGAGATTGGTGAGCTGGCGGCGCGACAGCGGGCCGCCCGGCATCATGCGCTGCACCGCCTTGGTGACGACGCGCTCGGGGAAGCGGCCCTCGAGCAGCTGGCCGGCGGTGCGGCTCTTGATGCCGCCCGGATAGCCGGTGTGCCAGTAATAGGTCTTGTCGCGGTGCTTGTTGCCGGTGAGGCGCACCTTGTCCGCATTGATGACGATGACGTTGTCGCCCATGTCCATATGCGGGGTGAAGGTGGCCTTGTGCTTGCCGCGCAGGCGGTTGGCGACGATCGAGGCGAGCCGGCCGAGCACGACGCCTTCGGCGTCGATGACCAGCCATTTCTTCTCGATATCCGCCGGTTTTGCGGAATAGGTTTTCATGCGGTGCATCCGTTTGGCTTGCGAATCCTTCGGCGACGCCGCAAGGGCAGCCGCGCAGATTGGCGCGGTGTTTGCCCGAGCGCCCGCGCCATGTCAAGCCGCAGCCGGCGAAATTTCGCCTGTTTTCAGGGGGAGTTGTGCGTGTGGTAAACTGTTACCCCAACCACCCGGGGCGCTACAGCCGCCAGCGCAGCTCCGCCATCAGCCCGGCGCTCGTGGCGCTGAATGCCCATGAGCTCGGCACCCCGCCGGCGCGCAGCAGGCCGGAGACCCAGTGATTGCAGGTGCGCAGCCCGTGATAGGACGGCACCGCCGCGAGGAAGGCGCCCTGGCCGTAGAGGCTCGGGCCGAGCGGGCGGAGGCCGCCATCGGGGCCCGTCGCCAGCGTTTCGGCGAGGCGGGCGGCGAGCCGCGCGAAGCCGGCTTCCGAGAGCCGGAGCGTGATCCCCGGCGTCCGCGGAAAGGCAGCCTCCGCCGGCAGCCGGACCGGCACCGCCTGCAGCACCGAGGGCGTGGGCCAGAGCGCGGCGCGGAGCGCGAGCCCGGGCTGCAGGTCGCCGAGCGCCGGTGTCGCGCGGTAGAAGGCGGCATCCCCCCAGCCGATCTCCAGCGCCTGCGCCCGGGGCCAGGCGCCGGCGAGACGGCGCAGCCGGTCCGCCAGGTCCGGCCGGGCGCGGGCGAGGCGGACGGCGGCGGCGCGCAGATCCGCCGTCGCCATCACCAGCCCGGCATGCCAGCCATGGTCGAGCACCCGCACGGCCACCGGTCCGCCCGCGGCCGGGAAGCCCGCCGGGTCGCGCGGGGCGAGCGAGCCCCAGGCCGCGGCCGCCACAAGCACGAGCAGCGCCGCGCCGCGCCTCAGCCATCTCCGCCCTGCTGCCGCCATGGCCCCTCCGCCAGGGCAGTGGCCGCCGCGCGGCGCCGCCTGTCAAGCGGAAGCGGCGGCCGGGCGCGGCGGCAGCGCGGCCGGTCTCCGGGCGGAGGCCCGGAAGCCGTGCCCGCCGCTGCGCGTCACCGCATGGCTGGCGGTCGCGTCCCGGCGCAGCGCCCGGCACGGCCGCCAACCGCCGCGCCGTGCCGGAGGGCAATGACGATGCACGCGCCCGGCCGGGCGCCAACGAGCGCGAGCGGGTGAGGGGCGAGGCTCCCGGCATCCTTCGCCCCCCCGCAGATCGCCGATCCGCAGGCGAACGCATTGGCCAGGAGACGCACCAGCAGCGGCCCGCGAAGCGCCCGGCAAAGCGCCGCCGCATCCGGAGCGCGCCGGCGGCCCCCGCCGGACGGTCTCGTGCCGCCGGCCGGCCACCACGCGAATCGGCTGGTCTCAAGCCGCGTGGCCCGGCCCTTCTCGATCTCCGCGAGGCCGCCGGGATCGAGAGGGACCGCACTGGCGACCACCCGCCCAGCATCGCGCCGCCACCCGCCCGCGAAGCGCCCCTTCGATCCGGGCGCCGCCACGCCGGGCGCGGTCGGCACGCCGGACCAGCTGCCCACGGCACGCGAGGCCACGGGTCGGCGTGCCGCCCCGCCGCGGCGGCAGCGCCCAGCGCCGCAGCTCCGCCGCAGACCGCTTCGCCCGGGCGGGCGAGCGCGCCAGCGGAGATGGCGTCCGCCTTGCACCTCGCCGCCCCGACCGGACGAACCAAGGCGCGCCAACCGGCACAGCCAAGCACCCGGCCGCAGGTGCCGGCCGCGCGCATCGCGGAACGGTCCATCGGGTCAAACCGGGCATCCTCCGGGATGGCCGCAGCGACGCGCACACCATCCGCCGCGTCAAGCGGCAAGGCGGTTCCGAAGGCCAATGCCGCGATCGCCCGCCGGCCCGACGGCCAGCGCCGCGCATTCGATCCCGGCGCACGGCCGGTCGATCGCATGGCGCCGCTCGCGCCCGCATTCGAACAGCGCCGCAAGGGCGTGGTGGTGAAGCCCCCCGTTTCGGCCCCTCGGGCGTACCGGGAGCGGCGAGGGAGCGGTCGAGCCGGCAGGGGTCAGCACGGGCGCAGCGCCGCCAGCATGCCGCGTGATCGATGCGGCCTCCCCTTGGGCCCGTGCCGCCGCTTTTCGTCGCGGGGGCATCACGGCCAGTGACGCCCCGCCAGCGCGCGGCGGCGCCAGCGCGGGAGACAGGGGCATGTGCGACCCGGCCGGCGGCCTGGTTATCCGCCCACGGCACCCACCAACCCGCGTCCAGGGAAGGCGCGCCGCAGGAGGCCAGCCCGAGCCTGTGTTGATCTGCGCCTCATGGGTGTGGTGGTGGGGGCCGCCCGCCTTCGTCCCCTCGGGCCTGCCGGGAACGGCGAGCGAGCGGGCAAGCCCGCAGGGGTCAGCACGGGCGCGGCGCTGCCGGCACGCCCCTAGATCGGCGCGGCCACCCCGTGTGCCTGTGCCGCTACCAGCGCCGCGGGATGCATTGCGGCCCACGGGGTGGTGCCAGCGGACGCCGCCGGCGGCGCGGGTGACAGGGGACCCGGCCGCCAAGCTACCCGTCCACGTCTCATGCGAGCCAGCGTCCAGGGAAGGCATGCCGCTAGAGGCCATCTTGAGCCTGCCTTCGAGCAATGCCGCAAGGGCGCCGCGACGGAGGCCGCCCGCCTTCGGCCCCTCGGACGTGCCGGGATCGGCGAGGGAGCGGGCAAGCCGGCAGGGGTCAGCACGGGCGCGGCGCTGCCGGCATGCCGCGTGATCGGCGCGGCCTCCCCTTGGGCCCCTGCCGCCGCTTTGCGCCGCGAGGGGCATCGCGGCCAGTGACCCCTCGCGAGCGGGCGCCGCCGCCAGCGCGGGGAACAGGGGTGTGTGTTGCCCGGCCGGCGGCTTGGTTGTCCGCCCGCGGCACCCACGAGCCCGCGTCCAGGGAAGGCGCGCCGCTGGAGGCCAGCTCGAGCCCCCGCCGTTCTGGGCGGCAAGGGCTTGGTGGTGGAGGCCGACCGCCTTCGGCCCTAAGGGCGTGCCAGGAGCGGCGAGGGAGCGGGCAAGCCGGCAGGGGTCAGCACGGGCGCGGCGCCGCCGGCATGCCGCTTGATCGGCGCGGTCTCCCCGTGGGCCTGTGCAGCCGGCTGCACCTCGGGGACATCGCGGCCAACGGCGCCCTGCGATCAGGCGCCGCCGTCAGCGCCGGGGACAGGGGCGGGTGCCACCCGGCCGGCGGCCTGGCTACCCGCCCCACGGCTCCTGCGGGCCAGCGTACGAGGAAGGCGCGCCGCTGGAGGCCTGCTCGAGCCTGCGCCGATCCGGGTGGCAAGGGCCTGGTGGTGGTGGTCGCATGGCTTCAGCTCCTCGGGCGCGCCGGGAGCGGTGGGGGAGCGGTGGCGCCGGCAGAGGTCTGCACGGGCGCGGCGCTGGGGGCATGCCGCGTGTTCGGCATGGCTTCCCCTTGGGCCTTTGTTGCCGTTTGCGCTGCGGGGGCATTGCGGCCAGCGGTGCGGCGCCAGCGGGGGCTGCCGCCGGGACGGGGACGGGGACGGAGACGGGGACGGGGACGGGGACGGGGACGGGGACGGGGCGTGTGCCAGCCGGCCGGCGGTCTGGCAACAGGGCCGCGCCCCGACCCGGGGGAGGCGCGCCGCACGGCCCGCGGGGGGCTGCGGGGGGCGGCCGGCCGCCGGCTCAGCCCGTGCGCGGCCCCGGCGGGATCGCGTAGGTGCAGCTCGCATGCGCCACCGGGCGGGGGTCCTCGACCGAGGTCAGCGTCACGTCGCCGACCGCGAGGCTGCGGCCGAGCTTGAGGATGCGGGCCTCGCCGATCAGGTCGGCCAGCGGCGGCTTGCGCAGGAAGTTGATCGAGAGATTGGTGGTCACCGTCAGCGGCTCGCGGCCGATCATCGCCAGCACCGCGACATAGAAGGCGAGATCCGCCAGCATGAACATCGTCGGGCCGGAGACGGTGCCGCCCGGGCGCAGGTGACGGTCGGCGACCGCGAGGCGCAGCCGCGCGGTGCAGGGGCCCACCGCCTCGATCACCGCCTCGCCGCGCACCTGCGGGAAGACCTCCGCGAGGAAGGCGGTGAGCGCCGCGACATCGAGCACCGGCTGCCGCGGGCTCATGCGCCGCGCTCCGCCGCCGGGCCGAAATCCTGCGTGGTGGCCTCCGCCGCGCTGCCCAGCCGCTCGACCTGCCAGGCCGCGCCCTCGGGCCGCACCCGCAGCGGCAGGCAGTTGGGCATGCTGGCGATGTCCGGCACCATGCGCACCAGCGAGCGCGCCGCATACCAGAGCCCGCCATGCACCACGATCAGCGTGCCGGGCGCGGCGGCGGCCCGCGCCATCGCCGGCCAGACCCGGTCGCGGAAGGCCGCGAAGCTCTCGCCGCCCTCGGGCGCGAAGCGGCCCTGCCAGTAGTCCGGCATCCAGGGCGGATAGGCCTCGCCCTCGTGGATGCCGAGATGGCACTCCATCAGCGCAGCGTCGGTCTCCACGCCGAGCCTGTGCCGCGCCGCCACCGTCTCGGCGGTGATTCGCGCGCGTTGCAGCGGGCTCGCGACGATGCGCCGGATCGGCGCGCCGGCGAGCGTCTCGGCCGCCGCCTCGGCCTGGCGCCGGCCGAGCGGGCTCAGCGCGGTGTCGCGCTGGCCCTGCAGGCGCCGGTCGCGGTTGTAGACGGTCTCGCCGTGCCGCAGGAACCAGAACGGATGCGCAAAGCGCACCGCCCGGAGCGCCGGGGGACAAGCCTCGGGGATCTCGGGACGGCTGGCATCCATGGCGGCTCCGGCGGCGACGAGGGAATTGCAACGCCCGCCGTCTTGCCGCAGGAGAGGGAGGCGCGATCGCGCCGTCGGTGATGGACCGGCGGCGGCCCGATTGCAAGCGCAGGGGCCCGGAGGCCGGGCCGTGGCGAGAGGAGGCCGGCATGGGCGGGACACTGGTGCTGCGGGAGGATATCGGCCGCGTCGCGCGGCTCACCCTCAACCGGCCGGAGGCGCTGAACGCGCTCTCCGACGCGATGCTGGCGGCGCTCGGGGCGGAGCTCGACCGGCTGGCGGCCAGCCCGGAGATCCGCGCCGTGGTGATCCGCGGCGCCGGCCGCGCCTTCTGCGCCGGGCACGACCTGCGCGAGATGGAGGCGGCCCGCGCCGCCGCGGATGGCGGGCGGGCGGCCTATCTGGCGCTGTTCGAGACCTGCTCGGGGGTGATGCGCCGGATCCGCATGCTGCCGCAGCCGGTGATCGCCGAGGTCCACGGCATCGCCGCCGCGGCCGGCTGCCAGCTGGTCGCGACCTGCGACATGGCGGTGGCGGCCGAGACCGCCCGCTTCGGCGTCAACGGCGTGAACATCGGGCTCTTCTGCTCGACGCCGATGGTCGCGCTCAGCCGCAATCTCGGGCGCAAGAAGGCCTTCGAGCTGCTGGTCACCGGGGATTTCCTCGACGCGGCGCAGGCCGTCGAGCAGGGGCTGGCGAACCGCGCGGTGCCGGACGACCGGCTCGGCGAGGAGGCGATGGCGCTGGCCGGCCGGGTGGCGGCGAAGCTCGCCGTCGCGGTGCGCATCGGCAAGCGCGCCTTCCACGAGCAGATCGAGATGACCACCGACGAGGCCTATGCGCTCACCGGCCGGGCGATCGCCGAGAACATGCTCGAGCCGGAGACCGCGGAGGGGGTCCGCGCCTTCCTCGAGAAGCGCGCGCCGGACTGGCAGGCCTGACCCCGCCGCGAAGCGCGCCCCTTGGGCCCGCCATGGCGGTTCGGCCGCAACCGCCGCCGCCGTGCGAACCGATGTTCGCGGGAACCTGCCGGCCGGACCTGCCCACCGAACCTACCCGACGAACCCGGCAGCCGGACCTGCCGACCGGATCTCCTGACCGAACCTGCCGACCGGATCTCCCCATCGAACCTCCGCCCGAACCTGCCGCCGGAACCGCCGCAGGGCGCGGCGCCCTCAGGCGGTGAGCCGCTGCGCCGCCGGGTAGAGCGCCGCGAAGCGCGCCCGCATCAGCAGGAACACCGCGACCAGCGCCCCGGCCTGGTGGAAGATCGCGATCTCCAGCGGCGAGGCATGCATCACCGTGACGATGCCGATCACCACCTGCGCCGCCATCGCCGCGGCGAGCCACTGCGCCCGCGCCTTCAGCGCCACCAGCCCGGCCCTGCCGAGCCGCCAGGCCACCGCCAGCGTCAGCGCCAGCACCGCATAGCCCAGCATCCGGTGCACGAACTGCACCAGCCCCGGGCTCTCGAAGAGGTTGCGCCACCAGGGCTCCAGCGCCAGCGCGCCCTCGGGGAAGAACCGCCCCTGCATCAGCGGCCAATCGACGAAGCCGCGCCCGGCATCGATCCCGGCGACCAGCGCGCCGACGAGGATCTGCAGCAGCAGCGCCGCCGCCAGCAGGCCGGTCCAGCCGCCGAGGCCCGCCGGCCGCGCCCGCCGCGCCTGCAGCAGCGCCACCGGCGCCAGCCGGACCCGCTGCGCATACCAGATGAGCAGCATGAAGATCACGAAGGCGAGGCCGAGATGCGTCGCCAGCCGGTAGGAGGCGACATCCAGCCGGTCGAGCCCCGAGGCCACCATCCACCAGCCGACCGCGCCCTGCAGCCCGCCCAGCGCCCCCGGCAGCAGCAGCCGCCCGGTCCAGCCCTTCGGGATCGCCCGCCGCGCCAGGAACCAGAGGAAGCCGGCGGCCCAGACCAGCCCGATCACCCGGCCGAGCTGGCGATGCCCCCATTCCCACCAGTAGATCGGCCTGAACTGCTCCAGCGTCATCCAGTGGTTCTGCTGCTGGAACTCGGCGGTCTCCCGGTAGGCGCCAAAGGCCGCCTCCCAGTCCGCGGCGGAGAGCGGCGGCACCGCCCCCATCACCGGGTCCCATTCGGTGATCGAGAGGCCGCTGTCGGTCAGCCGCGTCAGCCCGCCGACCAGCACCATCACCGCCACCAGCGCTGCCAGCGCCCAGAGCCAGAGCGCGATGGCCCCGCGCGCCTCCGGCGCCTGCCGGGGCGGCGTGCGGCCGCCGGCCGGGGCGGACTCGCCATCGGGTTGGCCTGCGGTCTCCTCGAAGATCGCGCGCTTGCTCATCGGGGCTGGCTCCTCACCGTTTCGCGCCGGAGGTAGCCCCTGCACGCCGCGGCGGCAAGGGCGGCGGGACGCCGCGCCGGGGCGCTGCCAGGGATCGCGCTCGCCTTGGCCGGGCTACGGCCGGGCCTCGGGCGCACCGCCGGCAAGGGGCGCAGCCCCGCCGCCTCCCGTGGGTGGGCCGCGCTGCCCGTGCAGCCGCCGCGCCGTAGCAGGGGTGGGGGAGGCGGCGGCCCTGCCGCTCAGCCCTCGGGACGACTGCGCTCCCGCGGCCCCTCGGCCAGCGCCCGGATCACCCCGCGCAGCGTGCGCACGTCCTGGTCGGTCAGCGGCGCCCGGCGGAACAGGTTCTCGAGATTGGCAACCATCGAGGGCCGCTTGTGCTCCGGCCAGAAGAAGCCGGCCCGGTCGAGCTCGCCGGTGAGATGCGCCACCATCCGCGCCACATCCTCGGCCGCCGCCACCTCCGAGCGCCCGGTGGCGAGCAGCTCCGGCGGCGTCGCGTCATGGGTGCGGCGCCACTCATAGGCCATCAGCAGCACGCATTGCGCGAGGTTGAGCGAGCCGAAACCGGGGTTCACCGGCACCGTGACGATCGCCGAGGCGCGCACCACGTCCTCGTTCTCGAGCCCGGTCCGCTCGCGGCCATAGAGCACGCCGACCCGCTCGCCGCCGGCGATCCGGGCGGCGGCCTCGCGCATCGCCGCCTCCGGCGTCAGCACCCGCTTGGTCAGCTCGCGCGGGCGCACCGTGGTGGCATAGACGGTGGTCAGATCCGCGATCGCCGCCTCGGTGTCGTCGAACACGCGGGCATCGTCGAGCACCCGCCCGGCGCCCGAGGCCATCGCCACCGCGGCCGGGTTGGGCCAGCCGTCGCGCGGCGCCACCAGGCGCAGCCGCGACAGCCCGAAATTCCACATCGCCCGCGCCGCGGCGCCGATGTTCTCGCCCATCTGCGGCGCCACCAGCACCGTCACCGGCCCGGGGCGCAGCGCCTCGGCCTCGGCGGCCGCGCGGGCCGCGGCATCCGTCCCGGCCACTGCCGGCTCAGTCCTTCGCCTGCCGCGGCGCCTTCGCCGGCTTCGCCGCCGCACCGGCCAGCTTCGCCTCCAGCTCGGCGAGGCGCGCCGCGAGGCGCTCGTTCTCCTCGCGCGCCTTCACCGCCATCTCGCGCACCGCGTCGAACTCGTCGCGGCTGACGAGGTTGGCCTCGCCGATCCAGCGCTCGAGCTGGGCACGGATCGCGGTCTCGGCCTCGGCCCGCATCCCCTGCGCCACGCCGGCGGCATTGGTCATCAGCTTGCTGAGATCGTCGAACATCCCGCCTCGGGTCTGCATGGGCTCCTCCCTGGCTACTCCCCGGGGATACCGCCCGGCCCCGCCGCAGGCAAGCCGGGCCGCCGCTTTCGCCCCGCCAGGCCGGTCGCGCCGCCAC
>NZ_BSYI01000041.1 GCF_030270585.1 Paralimibaculum aggregatum | reverse complement strand
GCCCGCGACAGCGCCTGGCGCAGCGGCAGGGTGGCGGCCGCGGCGATGGCGCCCTCGGGCAGCGGCGTCGCGGTCAGCTCGGGCAGGGTGGAGAGATCGAGCCGCACGAACTCGGCCCCGAGGCACGGCGCGTCGGCGACCTCGGTCAGCGCCGCGGTGCCGGCGCGCTTGGCGGCGGCGGCCATCTGCAGATCGGCCAGCGAGTCGAGCATCCGCCGCTCGGCATTGATCCGGTCGGCGAGGTGCTGCCCGCTCGGCACCGCGCGCTGCAGCGGCGCGCGCAGGGTCTCGGCGAGGTTGCCGACGGCGAGCGCCAGCAGCCGCTCGTATTCGCCGCGCACCGAGAAATGCCAGTCGAGATAGCGCTCGATGCCGGCCTCGGTTTGCGCGTCGAGGCGCGCCGCGAGGCGGGAGATCCGGGCCTCCTGCATCGCCGCGACGTCGCTCGCCGCGGTGTCGATCTCGACGCTTGCCCGGGTCGCGAGGCTCGCCGGGGTGATCGGCGCCTGCCCGCAGGGGTTCACATAGGTCGCGAGGGTGCGCAGGGTCGCGGCACGCCCGGCCGCGTCGCCGGCGATCTCGGCGGAGAGCCGCGGCAGCAGCGCCACCAGCAGCATCGCGGCGCCGGCCACCAGCGCCGCCGGCAGCATCGCCGGGCGGCCGGCGGCGCGGCCGTCGGCCAGCGCCAGCGCCCCGACCAGCAGCCGCGTGTAGATCAGCGCGACGATCCCGGCGCCGCCCAGCACCAGCGCCCAGGAGGCCGCCCGCAGCGCGCCCTCGGGCAGCGTCGGGATCAGCGTCTGCGAGAGGTGCCAGGCCAGCGCATCGGCCGCCGAGAGCCCGCCGATCAGCCAGGCGGCGAGCGCCGTCTCGGCACCCTCGCCGGCGGCGAAGGCGCGGGTCGCGACATCGGTCCAGGCCTCGCCGCGGGTGTCCGGGGCGCCGAGCAGCGCGTAGTCGACCACGAAGAAGCCGGCCGCCAGCACCGCGATGCCGACGATGTGCAGCGGCCAGCGGCGCATCAGCGGCCGCGCCATGCCGGGCTGCGCGAGCCGCCGCGAGAGCCGCGCCAGCGGCCCGGCGGCCAGCGCCACCAGCGCCGCGCCGGCGCCGAGCACCATCCAGTGCTCGGGCTGCATCAGGTTCGCCAGCGCCAGCAGCAGCAGCGCATAGACCCCGGCCACCAGCGCCTCGACGATGGCGACCAGGTGCCCCGGCCAGAGGATGCGGAACAGCCAGCTGCGGCGCGCCACCATGCCCTCGACCAGCAGCCGCCGGTCCATCTGCGCCGCCTCGACCCGCGCCACCCAGATCGGCCAGGCGATCGCGATGGTGACGACGGCGAGCGCGAACGGCGGCAGCGCCGGCAGGACCTGCGCGCCGGCCCAGAGCGCGGCCAGCGCCAGCGCCGATACGAGGAGGCGGACGAACGGACCCCGCGTGCTGTCCTCGGTGAGCTCCATAGACGATCTCCGGTCACTATGCGTCGCCATAGATGCCTGCATTCGACCGCATGGGGCAAGCGTCATGCCAGCGCATGCGCGCGAAGCTCCGGGGTTGCCGCCGCGGCGGGCCGGGCCGGCCGGCACCCGGCACCGGGCACCCGGCAAGTGGAATTTTCGTCCGGCCGTTTGGGTATTGCGAAAATGTTGCGCTGCCGCGATGTTAACCCGCCCTCGACCATGCCGGAGACCGAAATGCCCACTTTCCAGAAGATCCTCGTTGCAAACAGGGGCGAGATCGCCATCCGCGTGATGCGGGCGGCGAACGAGCTCGGCAAGCGCACCGTGGCGATCTATGCCGAGGAGGACAAGCTCGGCCTGCACCGCTTCAAGGCGGACGAGGCCTATCAGGTGGGCGCGGGGCGCGGTCCGGTGGCCGCCTATCTCGACATCGACGACATCATGCGCATCGCGCGCGAGAGCGGCGCCGACGCGCTGCATCCGGGCTATGGCCTGCTGTCGGAGAACCCCGACCTGGTCGATGCCTGCACCGCCGCCGGGATCGCCTTCATCGGCCCCTCGGCGGATACCATGCGGATGCTCGGCGACAAGGCCTCGGCCCGGCAGGCGGCGATCGCGGCGGGCGTGCCGGTGATCCCGGCCTCCGACGTGCTGCCGGATGTCGATGCGGCCAGCCCGGCCGAGCTCGAGGCGATCCGGGCGCGGGCCGAGGAGATCGGCTATCCGCTGATGCTCAAGGCCTCCTGGGGCGGCGGCGGCCGCGGCATGCGCCCGATCCAGGGGCCGGACGAGCTGGTCGCCAAGCTGCGCGAGGGCCGCTCCGAGGCGACGCAGGCCTTCGGCAAGGGCGACGGCTATCTCGAGAAGCTGATCCAGCGCGCGCGCCATGTCGAGGTGCAGATCCTCGGCGACCGGCAGGGCGAGATCTATCACCTCTGGGAGCGCGACTGCACCGTGCAGCGCCGCAACCAGAAGGTCGTGGAGCGCGCGCCGGCGCCCTATCTCACCCGGGAGCGCCGCGAGGAGCTCTGCGGGCTGGCGCTGAAGATCGCCCGCCATGCCGGCTATGCCTGCGCCGGCACCGTCGAGTTCCTGATGGACATGGACAGCGGCGCCTTCTACTTCATCGAGGTCAACCCGCGCATCCAGGTCGAGCACACCGTCACCGAGGAGGTGACCGGCATCGACATCGTGCGCGCGCAGATCCGCATCACCGAGGGCGCCTCGATCGCCGAGGCCACCGGCGCCGCCTCGCAGGCGGATGTGGTGCTCAAGGGCCATGCCATCCAGTGCCGCGTGACCACCGAGGACCCGACCAACAACTTCGTGCCGGATTACGGCCGCATCACCGCCTATCGCGGCGCCACCGGCTTCGGCATCCGGCTCGACGGCGGCACCGCCTATTCCGGCGCGGTGATCACCCGCTACTACGATTCGCTGCTGGAGAAGGTGACCGCCTGGGCGCCGACCCCGGAGCAGGCGGTGGCGCGGATGGACCGGGCGCTGCGCGAGTTCCGCATCCGCGGCGTCGCGACCAACATCGTCTTCGTCGAGAACCTGCTCAAGCACCCGTCCTTCATCGACCAGTCCTACACCACGCGCTTCATCGACACGACGCCGGAGCTGTTCGTGTTTCCCAAGCGCCGCGACCGGGCGACCAAGCTGCTGCGCTACATCGCCGAGGTCACGGTGAACGGCAACCCGGAGGTGGCCGGCCGGCCCCGGCTGCCGGCCCATGCCCGCCCGCCGGTGGCGCCGCATGCGCGGGTCACGCCGCCGCTGTCCGGCACCCGCGAGCTGCTGCTCGCCGAGGGGCCGAAGGGCGTCGCCGACTGGATGCTGAAGCAGGACCGGCTGCTGATCACCGACACCACGATGCGCGACAGCCACCAGTCGCTGCTCGCCACCCGGATGCGCTCGGTCGACATGCTGCGGGTGGCGCCGGCCTATGCCGGCAACCTGCCCGGGCTGTTCTCGATGGAGTGCTGGGGCGGCGCGACCTTCGACGTCGCCTACCGCTTCCTGCAGGAATGCCCCTGGCAGCGCCTGCGCGAGCTGCGCGAGCGGATGCCCAACCTGCTGACCCAGATGCTGCTGCGCGCCTCCAACGCGGTCGGCTACACCAACTACCCCGACAACGTGGTGCAGCACTTCATCGACCGCGCCGCCAAGACCGGGATCGACGTGTTCCGCATCTTCGACCCGCTCAACTGGGTCGAGAGCATGCGCGTCGCGATGGACCAAGTGATCGAGACCGGCAAGATCTGCGAGGCCTCGATCTGCTACACCGGCGACATCCACGACCCGGACCGGGCGAAATACTCGCTGGCCTATTATGTCGGGCTGGCCAAGGAGCTCGAGGCGGCCGGCGCGCATATCCTCTGCATCAAGGACATGGGCGGGCTGGTGAAGCCGGCCGCCGCCGAGGCGCTGGTGCGCGCGCTCAAGAACGAGACCTCGCTGCCGGTGCATTTCCACACCCATGACACCAGCGGCATCTCGGCGGCCTCGATCCTCGCGGCCTCGGCGGCCGGGGTCGATGCGGTGGACCTCGCGATGGACGCGCTCTCCGGCGTCACCTCGCAGCCGCCGCTCGGCTCGGTGGTCGCGGCGCTGCGCAACCAGCCGCGCGACACCGGGCTCGATGCCGGCGCGATCCGCGAGATCAGCGCCTACTGGGAGGGCGTGCGCCGGCTCTATGCGGGCTTCGAGTCGGAGATGCGCAGCGGCACCGCCGAGGTCTATTCCCACGAGATGCCGGGCGGACAGGTGACCAACCTGCGCGCCCAGGCCCGCTCGATGGGGCTCGAGGAGCGCTGGGACGAGGTCGCCGCCGCCTATGCCGATGTCAACCGGCTGTTCGGCGACGTCATCAAGGTGACGCCGATCGCCAAGACCGTGGGCGACATGGCGCTGACGCTGGTCGCCGGCGGGCACAAGGCCGAGGACCTGCTCGACCCTGACATGGACATCTCGGTGCCGGATTCGGTGCTGGCCTTCTTCCGCGGCGAGGTCGGCCAGCCCCATGGCGGCTTCCCCGAGGCGCTGCAGAAGCGGCTGCTGAAGGGCGCCGCGCCGCTCACCGTGCGCCCCGGCAGCCTGATGGAGCCGGTCGATCTCGAGGCCAGGCGCGCCGAGGCGATGGCCGAGATGGAGGGCCACACCGTCGATGACGAGGATCTCGCGAGCTACCTGATCTATCCCAAGGTCTATCTCGACTACATGGGCCGGCGGCGCGATTTCGGCCCGGTGCGGGTGCTGCCGACGCCGACCTTCTTCTACGGCATGGAGCCGCGCGAGGAGATCCATGTCGACCTGCGCCCCGGCGTCACGCTGGTGATCCGGCTGCAGGCGATCTCCGAGCCCGACGAGAAGGGCGAGGTGAAGCTGTTCTTCGAGCTCAACGGCCAGCCGCGCACGGTGCGCGTCGCCGACCGCCGCTTCGAGGCGACCGCGCGCCGGGCCGAGCAGGCCGAGCCGGGCAACCCGCTGCACCTGCCGGCGCCGATGCCGGGCGTCGTCGGCTCGGTCGCCGTCACCCAGGGCCAGACCGTGCATGCCGGCGACGTGCTGATGACGCTGGAGGCGATGAAGATGGAGACCGCGATCATCGCCGAGCGCGACGGGGTGATCGAGCGGGTGGTGGCCGCCGCCGGCACCCAGGTCGATGCCAAGGACCTGCTGCTGACCTTCGCCGGCTAGGGCCGGGCCGGGGGCCGGGGCTCAGGCCGGCTGGGCGGCGCGCAGCGCCTCCAGCCGGTCGCGGTCCAGCGGGAAGCGCCACATCAGCCCGATGGCCACCAGCTTGAGCGCGATCGGCACGCCGGCATAGAGCCAGGTGAGCGCCGCCATCGCCTCCGGCGGGCTGGCGCCGACCGCCGCCGTCGGCACGAAGCCGGCGGCGCCGAGCAGGATCAGCGCGGTGCCCGAGGAGAGCGCCAGCGCCGCCTTGGTCGCGACCTGCCAGAGCGCGAAGAACAGCCCGGCCCGCGCCGCCCCGGTGGCCAGCCGGTCGGTCTCCACCACATCCGCCTGGATCGAGGGCGGCAGCGCGAGATCGGCCCCCAGCGCCAGCCCGGTCAGCACCGAGATCACCGCGAAGCCGGCGACATCCCCCGGTTCGAGCCAGAACACGCTGGCGAACACCGCGCAGGCATAGATCATCCCCCAGGCCCAGGCGCGGTGCTTCGGCATCCGCCCGGCGATCCGGACCCAGAGCGGCACCCCGCCGACCGCCGCGGCGAAATAGGCCAGCAGCAGCGCGCCGACCGCCTCCGGCGCCTGCAGCCGGTGGCCGACGAAGAACACGAAGAGCGTCACCGGCAGCCCGTTCGCCGCGCCGTTGACGAACCAGGCCAGCAGCAGCCGGCGGAACGGCGCGTTGGCCGCCATCGCCCGCGCCCCCTCGGCGAGCGAGAGCCGCCGCGCCGGCCGCCGCGGCTCGCCGGCCATCAGGCAGGCCGCGGCCACCGTGACCGGCAGCGCCAGCACCACCAGCAGCGCCACCGCCGCCAGCCCGGCGCCGCCCTCGCCGCCGAGCACGTAGAGCAGCGTCGCCGCCAGCGTGCCGAGCAGCACCAGGGCCTCGCGCCAGGCGGTGACCCGGGTGCGCCCGTCATAGCTGTCCTCGAGCTCGGCGCCCCAGGCGACATAGGGCGTCTGCGCCATGGTCCATCCCAGCGTCAGCGCGGCGAGCCAGAGCACCGCATGGGCCAGCCCGGCGCTCTCCGGCGGCACGAAGACGGCCCAGGTCGCGGCCATGATCAGCGGCACCGCGGCGACCAGCCAGAGCCGCCGCGCCCAGGCCCCCGGCGTGCGGTCCGAGAGCCAGCCGATCGCCGGGTCGCTGACCGCGTCGAACAGGCGGATCAGGATCAGCGCGGTGCCGAGCGCGCCGAGCGCCACGTCGCGCTCGGCGGCATAGAACGGCACGATGTAGCTGAACACCGGCAGGTAGAGCGCGGCGAGCGGCAGCGCGGGCAGGGCATAGCCGATATGGGCGAGGCGGCGGGACATGCCGGGCGAGATGGCCCGCGGCCGCCCCGCTTCAAGCGGAGTTCACGTGGAACGCGCCGCGGCTCAGTACATCGAGGGGCGATGGGCGCGGCGGTCGTTGCGCTCCTTGAGGCCCTTGCGCTTGCGCAGCTTGACCAGCGCCCAGTGGATCACCTCGGTGACCAGCCCGACCACCGCCGAGGCGCCGATGCAGAGCACCAGCAGCGGGAACGAGGCGAGGTTGTCGACCACCTCGGCGACGCTCTCGGAGATGATCTTGAAGACGAAATCGGTGTCGGTGTCGCCGACGCGGGCGGTCGAATCCGCCGCCCGGGTGAAGACGAAGATCACGCTGGTGATGACGATCGACAGGAAGCCGGCCCACATCCCGTTGGCCACCGCCACGATGCCGCCCCAACCCTGCCGCCGGGCCAGGTTGACGAAGCCGACAAGGGCGCCCGCGAAGGGGGCGATGGCTGCGAATTCAGGGATCTCGTTGCGCAGCAGCTCCGCTTCCGGCCGCGAGAACGACCAGTTCATCGCCCAGGCGACGAAGAGGGCGCAGAGCGCGCGGTAGAGCAGCATCCAGCAGCCTCCCGTTCATGGTCCCCGCCGCCAGCGGCCGCGCGTTCCATCCCATCGGGCGATGCGACCCCTGCCGCGCGCCCTCACGTACCCCGCCGCAACGCCACCTGTGACACATCCGTCGTTCCGGCAGCGAAACACGCCGCGCAACTGGCGAGATAGAAGTTCCACATCCGCCGGAACCGACCATCGAACCCCAACGCCGCGATGTCCTGCCACGCCCCGTTGAACCGCTCCCGCCACTCGCGCAAGGTGCGCGAATAATCTTTACCAAACTCCATAGACCCTATCAGATCCAGACCGGATCTCTCCACCTCGGCACGAAAAATCTGAGGTGAGGGCAACATGCCACCCGGAAAGATGAACTTCTGGATGAAGTCCGTGCCCTTCCGATAACCTGCAAACAGATCGTCGGCAATGGTGATTACCTGCATCGCCGCGAGCGAGCCGGGCTTCAGGCGCTCGCGCAGCGTGCCGAAGAAGGTCGGCCAGTACTTCTCGCCGACCGCCTCGAACATCTCGATCGAGGCGACGCCGTCATAGCGCCCGCGCTCGTCGCGATAGTCCTGCAGCCGGATCTCGGCGCGCTCGGCCAGCCCCGCCTCGAAGAGCCGGGCCCGCGCGAAATCGGCCTGCTCGCGCGACAGCGTGAGGCCGGTGACGCGGGCGCCGCGCTCGGCGATGGCGTATTCCGCGAAGCCGCCCCAGCCGCAGCCGATCTCCAGCACCTCGTGATCGGGCGCGAGCTGCATCCGGTCGCAGATCGCGGCATACTTGTTGCGCTGCGCATCCGTCAGATCGTCGCGCCCCGGGGCGAACAGCGCCGAGGAATAGGTCATCGAGCGGTCGAGCCAGGCGGCGTAGAAGGCATTGCCGAGATCGTAATGCGCCGAGATGTTCCGCTTCGCGCCCCGGCGCGAATTGCCGCGCAGCTGGTGGCGCAGCCGCTCATAGGCGCGCACCAGGCCCATGCCGGTGAAGTTGCGCCCGATCGCCCGGTTGTTGAGCAGCAGCACGTCGAGCAGCGGCTGCAGGTCGGGCGTGGTCCACCAGCCGTCGATGAACATCTCGGCAAAGCCGAGCTCGCCCTCGCGGATCAGCCGCGCGAACATCTCCGGGTTGACCACGTCGAAGCGGCCGGCGGGGCCGGGGGCCTCGCCCTCGGCGAGGAATACCCGACCGTCCGGCAGGCCGACCTCGACACTGCCGTGTTCGATCCGCTCGAGAATCGCGAAAAAGGGGTCGAACCGCCGAGGCAGGGCAGTCTGTCCCCTGGTGCTTTTCAGCGCCATTCACACCTCTCCCGTCGTCATGCGATGAATAAACCCTGGCCAACGTCTCGCCTAGCCCAAATTCGTCTGCCGCGCCGCGGCGTCGGCCTGCGGATAGGGGCCGCGATAGCGGTGGAAGCGCGCGCCCTTGCGCCACAGCCGCAGCGCCTGCCAGTGGATCGCGGCGAAGACCTTGACGGTCATCAGCGGGTGCGACAGCCAGCGCGCCAGCAGGCTGGCATCGCTGAGCGGGCGGCGCCGGCCGGTCTGCGCGGCGATCAGCCAGGGGCCGCTGCCGTCGCCCTGGCGGATGCGCAGCGCCAGCCGCTCGCCCGGCGCGCGGATGGTGAAGGCATAGCGCTGGTCCATGCCGATGAAGGGCGAGACGAAGAAGCCCTTGTCGGTCTCGTGGCGCACCGTGCCGTCGCGCCCGGGCCGGGCCGGCAGGGCATAGGCGTGCTGGTCGCCGAAGGTGTTCTTGACCTCGTAGACCACGCTTTCCAGCGCGCCGGCCTCGTCGTGGCAGAAATAGACCGAGAGCGGGTTGAAGGCATAGCCGAGGATGCGCGGGAAGCTCAGCAGCCAGATCCGCGCCGGCCGGGGCAGCCCGCGCTCGGCCAGCCGCGCCTCGACCCAGGGGCGCAGGTCGGTGCCGTCGCGGGGGCCGTGGTCGCGCCGCCAGAGGCTGAGCAGGCGGCGGCGCTCGAAGCCCAGCAGGCGCAGCGGCGCGCAGGTCTCCGCCATCCGGTCGGCATCGATCAGCAGGGTGAACACGCGGTAGCGGAAGCGGTGCGCGAAGGGGCTCAGGCGCATGTGCATCACATGGCCCGGATAGAGGCAGGCCGCCGGCGTCTCGGCCAGCGTCTCGGCCGGCGCCTCCGCCGGTGCCGGGGCGGCCGCCCGGATGCCCGGCTCAGGCCGCATCGGCGGCCACCATCGGCGGGCCGGGATCGGCCGCCCAGGCCGGGCGCGCGCCGAGCGCGTCGGCGACCCGCAGCCCGGCCCGCAGCCCGTCCTCGTGGAAGCCGTAGCCGAGCCAGGCGCCGGCATACCAGACCCCGCCGCGGCCCTGGATCGCATCCATCCCGCGCTGTGCCTCGAAGGCGGCGAGGTCGAAGAAGGGATGGGCATAGTCGTAGACGCCATGGGTCAGCGCCGGGTCGATCTCGTCGCGCGGGTTGAGGCTGACGAACAGCGGCCGGTGCTCGGGAATGCCCTGCAGCCGGTTCATCCAGTAGGTCACCTGCGCCGGGCGGGTGCCCTCGGCCTCGTGCCGGTCGGCGAGGAAGTTCCACGACGACCAGACCCGCCGGCGCCGCGGCATCAGCCGGGTGTCGGAATGCAGCACGGCGCGGTTCTCGGTGGTGCGGAAGCTGCCGAGCAGGCGCGCCTGCTGCGCGTCCGGGCGGGCCAGCAGCCGGCGCGCCTCGGGGCCGTGAACCGCCAGCACCACCTGGTCGAAGCGCTCCGCCGTGCCGTCCGCGAAGCGGATCCGCGGGCGCGCCCCGGCGCTCTCGACCCGCGCCGCGGCGCGGCCGAGCTGCACCCGCGGGCCGAGGCGGGCATGCACCCGGCGGACATATTCCCGCGAGCCGCCATCCACCGTGCGCCAGCGCTGCGCCGGGTCGAGCCCGGTCATCAGGTCGTGGTTGCAGAAGAAGTTGAGGAAGTTGCGCGCCGGGAAATCGAGCATCCGCGCCACCGAGGTCGACCAGATCGCCCCGCCCATCGGCAGCAGGAAGCGCTCGCGGAACCAGGGCGAGAAACGCCGACTCTCGAGCCATTCGCCGAGCGCCAGGTCGTTGGCCCGGCCGCCCGCCAGATCGGCCTGCCCGACCCTGGTGAAGCGCAGGATCTCGCGCGTCATCCGGATGAAGCGCGGGTCGAACACCCGCCAGCGCTGGGCGAACACCTTGTCGAGGTTGTCGCAGGCATATTCGCAGGCGCCGCCGCCGAGCGAGAAGCCGAACGACATGTCGGACCATTTCGTCGGCACGTCGAGATGCGCGAACAGCCCGCAGAGATTGGGGTAGTTGCGCTGGTTGTAGACGATGAAGCCGGTGTCCACCGGCTGCATCCCGTCCGGGAAGGCCGCCTCCACGGTGTTGGCATGGCCGCCCAGCCGGCCGGCCTGTTCGTAGATCCGCACATCGTGCCGCTCGGAGAGCGCCAGCGCCGCGCCGAGCCCGGAGATCCCGGCGCCCACAATTGCAATCTTCATGCTCGGTCCTGTGCCTTGGTCTGTTGATCTTGTCCGGTTGCCTGCAGACGATACCCGCCGGGGCGGGCTCCGGATGCAGCCGCGCTCATGCGGCGCGCAGTTTCTTGTAGGCGGCGAGCGCCCGTTCGCGCCCCTCCGCGAGACCCACCACGGGGGCGGGATAGGCATCGCCGGGAGAGAGCCCCCAGCCGCGCGGGATCGCGCCGAACCAGCTTAGCGCATCCTCGTGCGGTGCGGCGCGGCCCTCGGCGATCCAGCGGTCGCGATAGCGCCGGTCCGGGTCGAACTTCGCGGCCTGGGTCTCCGGGTTGAAGACGCGGAAGAACGGCGCGGCGTCCGGCCCGGTGCCGGCGGCCCATTGCCAGCCCATCGCGTTGCAGGCCGGGTCCCAGTCCACCAGGCAGTCGCGGAACCAGGCTTCGCCGGCGCGCCAGTCGACCATCAGGTGCTTGGTCAGGAAGCTCGCCACCAGCATCCGCGCGCGGTTGTGCATGGTGCCGGTGACATACATCTCGCGCATTCCCGCATCGACCGCCTCGATGCCGGTGCGGCCCTGGCGCCAGCGCTCGGCGGCGTCGCTGTCGGCGGCCCAGGGGAAGGCATCCCATTCCTGGCGCCAGTTGCGGTGCTCGATCTGCGGCGTGTGGTGCAGCAGGTGATAGGCGAACTCGCGCCAGACCAGCTCCGAGACGAAGCTCTCCGCCGCCGCCGAGGCGCCGCCGCCCAGCCGCCCGGCGGCGCGCCAGCCGGCATGCCAGACCGTGCGCGCCGAGATCTCGCCGAGCGAGAGCGCGGCCGAGAGCCGCGAGGTGGCGTCGCGGTCGAGCCGGTCGCGCTCCGCCCGGTAGCGCCCGATCGCCTCGCCGGTGAACCAGCCGAGCCGGCCGCGCGCCGCCGCCTCGCCGACCGCGGCATGGCGCGCCACGATCGCCGCGCCGCGGTCCATCGCCGCCTCGAGGCGCCAGTCGGCGAGATCCTCGGAGGCCGGCCAGCGCCCGGGCGGCGCGAGGTCCGGCGGGGTGACCAGCGGCTCGGCGAGATCGGCGCCGCGCACCGCCTTCCAGAACGGCGTGTAGACCTTGTAGAAGCTGCCGGTCTTGGTCGCCACCTCCCAGGGCTCGAAGAGGAGATGCGCGTTGACGCTCTCGGCGGCGATGCCGTCCGCCTTCAGCGCCGCCTTCACCGCGGTGTCGCGCTCGCGGCTGGCGCTGTCGTAGAGGCGCGACCAGACCACCCGGCGCGCGCCGGTCTCGGCGATCAGCGCCCGCAGCGTCTCCAGCGCGTCGCCGCGGCGCAGCACCAGCCGCGAGCCCTTGTCGCGGATGCTGCCGGCGAGATCGGCGAGGCTCTGCCCGAGCCGCCAGGCCGGCGCCGCGCCGAGCTGGCGCTCGGTCACCGGGTCGAGCAGGAAGACCGGGATCACCGGCCCGCCGCCGGCCAGCGCCGCGGCCCAGCCCGGGTGATCGGCCAGCCGCAGGTCGCGGCGGAGCCAGAGGATGGTGGCGGCGGGGCTGTCGGACATCGGCGCGGCGCTCTCGGGTCTGCTCCCGTGCGGCGGGCGGGAAATTCCGTGCCTTGGGGGTGAAAATGGAAGTAACGCAAACCCCGGAAGGTCAAGGCTGCGGGCACCGGCCTCGCGATTGACCGCCCGTGGCAATCGGCGCAGGATCGGCACCATAAACAGGCGATTGCCCAGACGAGGCGTCGCGAAAGAGGGGAGGAGCGTCATGGCCCAGACCGTCTATCAGGGCACCAACGAGCCGAGTTTCCGCGACAGCGTCGACATCATGTTCAACCAGGCGGCCGAGCGGATGGACCTGCCGAGGGGGCTGGCGCAGAAGATCCGGGTCTGCAACTCGACCTATACCGTGCGCTTCGGCGTGCGGCTGCGCGGCGAGATCCACACCTTCACCGGCTATCGCTCGGTGCATTCCGAGCACATGGAGCCGGTGAAGGGCGGCATCCGCTATGCGCTGGCGGTGCACCAGGACGAGGTCGAGGCGCTGGCGGCGCTGATGACCTACAAGTGCTCGCTGGTGGAGGTGCCCTTCGGCGGCTCCAAGGGCGGGCTCTGCATCGACCCGCGCGAATGGGACGCGCACGAGCTCGAGCAGATCACCCGGCGCTTCGCCTACGAGCTGATCAAGCGCGACCTGATCAACCCCTCGCAGAACGTGCCGGCACCCGACATGGGCACCGGCGAGCGCGAGATGGCCTGGATCGCCGACCAGTATGCCCGGATGCACACCACCGATATCGACAGCCGCGCCTGCGTCACCGGCAAGCCGCGCAACTCGGGCGGCATCGCCGGCCGCGTCGAGGCCACCGGGCGCGGCGTGCAATACGCGCTGCGCGAGTTCTTCCGCCACCCCGAGGACGTGAAGATCGCCAACCTCTCCCCCGGCCTCGGCGGCAAGCGGGTGATCATCCAGGGCCTCGGCAATGTGGGCTATCACGCCGCCAAGTTCCTCGAGGAGGAGGACGGCTGCAAGATCATCGGCATCATCGAGCGCGACGGCGCGATCTACAGCGAGAGCGGGCTCTCGGTCGAGGCGGTGCGGAGCCATATCGGCGCCACCGGCGGGGTCAAGGACTTCCCCGGCGCGGCCTATCGCGAGGACGGGCCGGTGCTGCTCGAGGAGGAATGCGACATCCTGGTGCCGGCGGCGCTGGAGGGCGTGATCAACCTCGCCAACGCGCACCGCATCAAGGCGCCGCTGATCATCGAGGCGGCGAACGGGCCGGTGACCGCGGGGGCCAACACGATCCTGCGCGAGAAGGGCTGCGTGATCATCCCCGATCTCTATGCCAATGCCGGCGGCGTCACGGTCTCCTATTTCGAATGGGTCAAGAACCTCAGCCATATCCGCTTCGGCCGGATGCAGCGGCGCGAGGAGGAGAGCCGCCAGCAGATCCTGATGGACGAACTCGAGCGGCTCACCGGGAAGACCGTGTCGGAGGAGTTCCGCCAGCGCTTCAGCCGCGGCGCCGACGAGCTGAACCTCGTGCGCTCGGGCCTCGACGACACCATGCGGGTGGCCTACCAGGCGATGCGCGAGGTCTGGCATGCGCGCGACGACGTGCCGGACCTGCGCATCGCCGGCTTCGTGATCGCCATCGACCGGGTGGCGCAGACCTACCAGGCCAAGGGGCTCTGAGCCGGCCGCCCCGGCCCGCGCGGGCCGGGGTTTCCCGGGCGCCGGCTCAGCCGGCGGAGCTGCCGGCGGCGGCCGGCATCGCCAGCCCGGCCGCCATCGCCGCGATCTCGCGCAGCGCCGGCAGCAGCAGCGGCTCGGCCACGGTGAGCGCGATGCGCACATGCCCCGCCGCCGCCGCGCCGAAGCTCTCCCCCGGCATCACCGCGATGCGGCAGCGCTCGAGCAGGCGCGCGGCGAAGGCGTCGCCGGTGAGCCCGGTCTCGCGGATGTCGAGCAGCAGATACATGCCGCCCGCCGGCGGCACCACGCGAAAGCCCGGCCCGCTGCCGAGCGCCGCCAGCGCCGCCGCGCGCCGGGCGCCGTAGCGGGCGCGGATCTCGGCGGCGGCCGCCTCGCCATGCCTGAGGGCATGGGCGGCGGCGTCCTGGATGAAGCCCGGCAGCCCGTAGGTGGTGGTCACGCCGAGCTCGCAGATCCGGTCCACCGCGGCACGCGGGCCGATCACCCAGCCGGTGCGGAAGCCGGTCATGCCGTGGGATTTCGACATCGAGCCGACCACCAGCGTGCGCGGCTCGCCGGCCGGCAGCGCGCGCGGGCTGCGATGGCTGCCCGCCCAGACCTGGCTGGCATAGACCTCGTCGGAGATCAGCCAGAGGCCGCGCTCCTCGGCCAGCGCCACCAGGGCTGCGATGCGCTCGGCGTCATAGACCGCGCCGCTCGGGTTGTTCGGCGTGTTCAGCAGCACCGCGCGGGTGTCGGGCCGCAGCGCCGCGCGGATCGCCCCGGCATCGGGCTGGAAGCCGTCGGCGGCGCGGCAGGGCACGATGATCGGGACGCCGCCGGCGGCGCGCACGGTCTGGGCATAGGTCGCGTAATAGGGGTCGAGCACGACGCAGCTCTCGCCCGGGTCGAGCACCGCCATCATCGCCGCGAACAGCCCGGCCTGGCCGCCGCAGGTGACCGCGACCTGCTCCGGCGCGGTCGGCTCCGGGCGGGTGGCGGCGATCGCGGCGCGCAGCTCGCCGGTGCCCTCCACGGGGGTGTAGCCGGTATGCCCGGCCGCGAGGCTGCGGGTCAGCGCCGCGACGATCCCGGCATCCGGGCCGATGTCATGGTCGCCGATCGAGAGCATGGTCACGGTCTCGCCGGCCTCCGCCATGGCGCGGGCGCGGTAGTAGATCTCCCAGCCGTCGTCGCCGCCGGGCACGACATGCTGGATGCGGGAGGAAAGGCGCATGGGAGAGGCTCCGGGCTCTGGCGGGGCGGGCAGGGGCTGCGGGGCCGGCGGACCGGCCCGGCAGGGCATGGGGCAGGGGGTGGGGGCGGTCAGCCGCCCACCGGCAGCGGCACGAAGCGCAGGTCCGGCCCCGACTGCACCAGCAGCAGCACCGAGTTGCGGCCCTGCTCGCGGGCCTCGACGATGCGCTGCGCGATCACCGCCGGGTCGCTCACCGGGTCCTGGCCGATCTCGAGGATCACGTCGCCCGCGGCGATCCCCTTGGCGGCGGCCGGGCCGCGCGGATCGACGCTGGTGACCACCACCCCGACCACGTCGTCGGCGATGCTGAAGCGGGCGCGGATCTCGGCGGTGAGCGCGGCCAGCGCCATGCCGGCGCCCGGCACCTCAGCGCCCTGGCTGCTGCCGCCGGGGTCGCCCTCGTCGCCCGTCGGGGCGGCGGCGGCGAGCGTGTCCTGGTTCTCCAGCCGGCCGAGCTTGACCTTCACCGTCACCGACTTGCCCTTGCGCCAGACCACCACGCGCACGGTCTTGCCGACCGGGGTCTCGGCCACCATCCGCGGCAGGTCGCGCATCTCCGAGACGTCGCGCCCGTCGAAGCGCAGGATCACGTCGCCGGGCTGGATGTTGG
This sequence comes from Paralimibaculum aggregatum, assembly GCF_030270585.1. Classification (GTDB taxonomy): domain Bacteria; phylum Pseudomonadota; class Alphaproteobacteria; order Rhodobacterales; family Rhodobacteraceae; genus Thermohalobaculum; species Thermohalobaculum aggregatum. Next base: position 34,196 of record NZ_BSYI01000041.1, on the reverse strand, counting down.
CGCCCTCGGCCGGGCCGTCCGGGGTGACGCTGGCGACCAGCGCGCCCGAGGCGGCCTCGAGATCGAGGGTCTCGGCGATGTCGGGGGTGACCTCCTGGATGCGCACGCCGAGCCAGCCGCGCCGGGTCTCGCCGAACTCGCGCAGCTGCGCGATCACGTTGCGGGCCAGCGCCGAGGGCACCGCGAAGCCGATGCCGATCGAGCCGCCCGAGGGCGAGATGATCGCGGTGTTCACGCCGATCACCTGGCCGGCGAGGTTGAACAGCGGGCCGCCGGAGTTGCCGCGGTTGATCGCGGCATCGGTCTGGATGAAGTCGTCATAGGGTCCGGCGCGGATGTCGCGGTTGCGCGCCGAGATGATGCCGGCCGAGACCGAGCCGCCGAGGCCGAAGGGGTTGCCGATCGCCAGCACCCAGTCGCCGACCCGGCTCTCGTTGCTGTCGCCCCAGGGCACGAAGGGCAGCGGCTTGCCGGCGTCGATCTTCAGCAGCGCGAGGTCGGTCTTGTCGTCGGAGCCGATCACATCGGCCTGGAACGACGCGCCGTCGGGGAAGTTCACCGTCACCTCGTCGGCGTCCTTGATGACGTGGTTGTTGGTCACCACGAAGCCGTCGGCCGAGATCACGAAGCCGGAGCCGAGCGACTGCACCGGCCCGCGCGGGCGGTTGCGGTCGAAGAAGTCGCGGAACAGGTCGTTGAACGGCCCGTCGGGCAGCGCCTCGGCCCCCGGGGGCTCGTCCACCGCCTGCTTGGTGGAGATGTTGACCACCGCCGGGCTCAGCTTGGCGGCGAGGTCGGCGAAGCTGCCCGGCGCGTCGCGGCCGAGCGCCTCCGGCGCCGGCAGGGCGATCAGGGCGAGCGCCAGGGACATGGCGGCGAAGAGGCCGAGAGCCGCCTTCGGCGCGCCGCGCTCCACTCTGCGAAAAATCATCAGGCTCATGCCTCCATCCTAGGACAGGCGCAGGGCAGCCCCTGCATCATTCGCGCACCAGAAGGTAGACGATCATGCCGCCGACCGCCATGGCAAGCCCGGCCCAGCGCAGGCGCTCGGAGCCGGCGGCCCGGAGCGCCTCGACGACCGCGCCGAGCCGGGGCCCGAGGAAGGCCAGCGCGAGCCCCTCGAGCACGAGCAGCAGCCCGAGGGCTGCCGCCAGATCCTCGAGCGCCGCGCCCGACATCGCCGAGCCGCGCCCCGCGCCCTACTCGGACGCCGCGCCGGCGGCCGCCTCGGAGGCCCCCGCGTCCGCCGCGGGCTCGGCACCGGCTGCCTCGGGCTCCGCAGCCTCTGCTTCCGCGGCCTCGGGCTCCGCAGCCTCTGCTTCCGCAGCCTCGGCTTCCGCTGCCTCGGGCTCGGCCGCCTCGGCCGCCACAGCCTCGGGCTCGGCCGCCGCGGGCGCGGCGAGCTCGGGCTCGGGCTCGACCGGCACGGGCGCGGCGAGCTCGGGCTCGGGCTCGACCGGCACGGGCTCGGCGGCCAGGGCCTCGGGCGCCGGCTGGATCTCGGCGCGCGGCGCCTCGGTCTCCTCGATCGCCCCGGCCGGTTCCGGGGCCGGCGCCGGCGCGCTGCCGTCGCCGCCGCTGCCGCCGCCCGGCACCGCCTGCGGCAGGCCGCCGGAGACAGCGCCCGAGACCGCGCCCATCACCGCACCCGGGACCGAGCCGGTGATGCCGCCGCCGCGAATGCCGCCATCGGACTTGAGATACTCGAAGAACTCGCTGTCCGGGGTGATCACCATGCTGGAATTGTGCCCCCCCAGCGCCCGCTCATAGGCCTTGAGCGAGCGGTAGAAGGCGAAGAATTCCGGGTCCCGCCCGAACGCCTCGGCATAGATGCTGTTGCGCTCGGCATCGGCCTCGCCGCGGATCTCCTCGGCCTGGCGCTGGGCGTCGGAGACCAGCACCACCGCCTCGCGCTCGGCGGTGGCGCGGACCTCCTGGGCCCGCTCCTGGCCGCGCGCCCGCTCGTCCGCCGCCTCGCGCTCGCGCTCGGCGTTCATGCGGCGATAGGTGGCCTCGAGGTTCTCCTCGGGCAGATCGGCGCGCTTGATGCGCACGTCAATCATCAGCACGCCGAGGGCCAGCGCGTTCTCGCGCACCACATCGGTGATCCGGCGCATCAGCTCGGTCCGCTCGGAGGACAGCACGGCATCGGAGGGCACCGAGCCGAGCACCTCGCGCAGCGCCGCGTTGAGGATCGATTCGAGCCGGGTCAGCGCCGAGCGCTCGTCGCGCACCGCGCGGCGGAACTGCACCGGGTCGGAGATCCGCCAGCGGGCGAAGGCGTCGACCACCAGCCGGCGGTCGTCGATCGGCGTCACCTCGAGCGGCGAGGTGTTGAGCGCCAGGATGCGGTCGTCGTAGTACACCACGTCCTGGATGATCGGGATCTTGAAGTAGAGCCCCGGGCCGCTGTCGTAGCTGACCTCGGCATTGGGATCGGCCGAGCCGACCACGCCGCCGCCCTCCAGCGGGGCCTCGGCGCCGGCCTCGGTGGCGGCGGTGATCTCGGCCTCGGTGGTGACCAGCCCGCGGATCTCGCGCTTGACCTCGCCGAACTGCAGCACCAGCGCCTGCTGGGTCTCGGTGACGATGAACACCGAGGAGAGCACGGTGACGACGATGACGCCGACGAGGGCGATCAGGATCGGAAGCTTGCGCATCACTTGTTCTCCCCGCCGGACTGGCGCCGGAGCTCGTTGAGCGGCAGATAGGGCACCACGCCCTGGCCGCCGGAGCCGTCGCCGCCGACCTTCTGGTCGATGATGATCTTGTCGACGCCGCCGAGCACGGTCTCCATGGTCTCGAGGAACATGCGCTTGCGGGTCACCTCGGGGGCCGCGGCATACTCGGCGAGGATCGCCTTGAAGCGGGCCGCCTCACCGCGGGCGTCGTTGACCACCTGGGCGCGGTAGGCCTCGGCGTCCTGGAAGATCCGGGCGGCCTCGCCGCGGGCCTCGGCGAGCGCCACGTTGGCGAAGCGGTCGGCCTCCTTCTCGGCGGTGTCGCGGTCCTGCGCCGCCGCCTGCACGTCGCGGAACGCCGCGATCACCTGGGCCGGCGGCTCGGCCTCCTCGAAGTTGACCTGGACGATGTTCACGCCCGAGGCGTAGCTGTCCATGGTGGACTGGATCAGCTCCTCGACCTGGGCCGAGATCACCGCGCGGTCGCGGTTGAGGATCGGTTTCATCTCGCGCTGGCCGATCACCTCGCGCATCGCCGATTCGGCGACCGCGCGGATGGTCTGCTCCGGCTCGGCGAGGTTGAAGACGAAATCGTCGGGCCGGGCGATGTTCCACTGCACCTGGAAGCCGATATCGACGATGTTCTCGTCGCCGGTCAGCATCAGCCCGCGGTCGCCGCGCCCGGCGGTCGGCCCGCCGAGGCCGATGTTCACCGTGTTGACGCGGGTCACCGGAACGATCTCGTAGGTCACCAGCGGCCAGGGCGCGAAGTTGAGGCCCTCCTCGCCGATGCCGGAGAACTTGCCGAGGAAGAGCTCGACCGACTGCTCCGAGGTATCGACCCGGTAGAACGACTGGAACAGCCAGACCAGCACCAGCACCGCCGGCAGCGCGATCGGCAGCAGCTTCTCGATGCCGGAGCTCGGGCCGCGCCCGCCGCCGCCGGGGCCGCGCGGGCCGCCGCCGCCGCCGCGGCCGCCGAGGATCACCTTGAGCTGGTCGCGCCCCTTGCGGATCAGGTCGTCGAGATCGGGGCCCTGGTCGCCGCCGCCGCCGCCGCCCGGGCCGCCGCCGCCGGGACCGCCGCCCCAGGGATTGCGGCCGCCGCCGCGATTGCCGCCGCCGCCACCCCAGGGGCCGCCGCCTTTGTCGCTGTTGAATGGCATGATGTGCTACCTCTCGTAAGCGCGGGAGGCCGCGATGCGCGCAGCCTCCGGCGACGGTCTGTTGCCGCCCGGTGTCCCAACTGAACTGGGACGCGGGCGGAGTGGTTCAACCCCCTGCGACGGGGCATGCGCCCCCGGCTGCGCGCTCCGGCCCGTCACGGGGCGGGCGCCGCCGTCCTGGTGCGGGCCGGCGGGGCGCCGACCGGGGTCTTCATGGTCACCAGCTCCTCCGCCGCGGTCGGATGCACCGCCACCGTGCGGTCGAAGTCCTCCTTGGTGGCGCCCATCTTCACCGCGACCCCGGCGAGCTGGATCATCTCGCCGGCGCCGTGCCCGACAATATGCACGCCCAGCACCCGGCGGCTATCCGCCGCGACGATCAGTTTCATCAGCATCCGCTCGTCGCGCCCGGCGAGGATCGTGTTCATCGGCCGGAAGGCGGCGCGGTAGACCTCGATCTCGCCCTCGGCGCGGGCCTGCTCCTCGGAGAGCCCGACGGTGCCGATCTCCGGCTGGGTGAACACCGCGGTCGGCACCAGCGCGTGATCGGCCCTGGTGGGATTGCCGCGGAACACCGTCTCGGCGAAGGCGGCGCCCTCGCGGATCGCCACCGGGGTCAGCGCCAGCCGGTCGGTGACGTCGCCGACGGCATAGATCGACGGCACCGAGGTCTGCGAGAAGGCATCCACCGCCACCTCGCCGCGCCGGCCGAGCCGGACGCCGGCGGCCTCGAGCCCGAGCCCGGCGGTGTTGGGGATGCGCCCGGTGGCATAGAGCACGGTGCCGGCCCGGCGCGTCTCGCCCGAGGCCAGCGTCACCGCGCAGCCGTCCGCGCCCTTGTCGATGGCGGCGACATCGGTCCCGGTCAGGATCTCGACGCCCTTGGCGCGCATCTCGTCGGCGACATGGGCGCGCACCTCGTCGTCGAAGCCGCGCAGGATCTGCGGCCCGCGATAGGCCAGCGTCACCGCCGCGCCGAGCCCGTTCAGGATGCCGGCGAACTCGCAGGCGATGTAGCCGCCGCCGACGATCACCACCGAGGCCGGCAGGTCGGGCAGGTCGAACACCTCGTTCGAGGTGATCGCGTGCTCGCTGCCCGGGAAGTCCGGCACGAAGGGGGTGCCGCCGGTGGCGACCAGGATGTGCCTGGCCCGGACCGGATGGGCATGGGTGGCGAGATGGACGGTATGCGGATCGGCCACCGTGGCGCGGCCGCGGAACACCTCGACCCCGGCGCTGCCGAGATTGCGCACGTAGATGCCCTCGAGCCGGGCGATCTCGGCATCCTTGGCGGCGATCAGGCTCGGCCAGTCGAACGAGGTCTCGCCGACGCTCCAGCCGAAACCGGCGGCATCGGCGAAGCTCTCGGAGAACTGCGAGGCATAGACCAGCAGCTTCTTCGGCACGCAGCCGCGGATCACGCAGGTGCCGCCATAGCGGAATTCCTCGGCGATGGCGACCCGCGCGCCGGCCTCCGCCGCCATCCGCGCCGCCCGGACACCGCCCGAGCCGCCGCCGATGACGAAGAGGTCAAAGTCGAATTCTGCCATGCGGCCACTCCCTTTGTCGGACCACGCTTATAAAGCGCGGCCTGCCACGGGGCTCAACCCCCGATCACGGAGTTTCGCCGCCTCGCCGCCCGCGCCCGCCGCTTCCGGCCCCCGCGCCGGCCCCGCCCGGGGGTGGGGGAGCGGGAGGGGAAGCGGGCCGGCCGGCCCCGCCTCAGCGCCGCCGCCGGCCGCTCACGCCGCGCCGAGCCGCGTCACGCTGCCATCCGGCGCGCCGAGGATCGCCGCCCCGGCGATGCCGGCGAAGATCCCGGTCTCCACCACCCCGGTCACCGCGTTCAGCGCGATGTCGAGCGCCGCCGGGTCGGGGATCGTGCCGAGCGCGCAATCGAGGATCAGGTGGCCCTCGTCGGTCAGGAAGGGCGCGCCGTGGCGCATCCTCAGCACCACCGAGGGCGCCGAGAAGCCGAGCCCGGCGAGCGCCGCATCGACCCGGTCGGCGGTGCTGCGCCAGCCGAAGCGCACGATCTCCACCGGCAGCGCGAAGGCGCCGAGGGCGGCGACCTGCTTCGAGCTGTCGGCGATCACCAGCATCCGCGCCGAGGAGGCGGCGACGATCTTCTCGCGCAGCAGCGCCCCGCCGCCGCCCTTGATCAGCGCCAGCCCGGGGCCGATCTCGTCGGCGCCGTCGACCGTGAGGTCGAGCCGCCCGGCCTCCTCGAGGCTGGTGAGCGGGATGCCGAGCGCCTCGGCCTGCGCCGCGGTGGCCGCCGAGGTCGGCACCCCGGTCACCCGCAGCCCGGCCTTCACCCGCGCCCCCAGCGCATCGACGAACAGCGCCGCCGTCGAGCCGGTGCCGAGGCCGAGCGCCATGCCGTCCTCCACCGCCTCGAGCGCGGCCAGCGCCGCCGCCTGTTTTCCCGGATCGCTCATGTCAGCACCTCGAAGACGAATACCCGGCAGAGCAGCTCAGGCTCGGTCAGCAGGAACGCCCGGAACGCCGGCGAGCGTTCCGCCTCGCGCCACCGCCCGGCCGCCGCCAGCCGCTCCATCACCGCCGGAAAGCCCTGCGCCTCATAGCTCGCCTCGACGAGGTTGAACAGCACGTGCCCGCCCGGCCGCACCACCCGCGCCAGCTCGTCGAGGCTCTCGGGCGGCGCATGGCCGGGGCCGAACGAGCCGAAGCAACTCGCCGCGCGGAAGGCGCCGTCGGCGAACGGCAGCGGCGTGCCGAGCCGGTGCTCGGTGAGGCTCTCGTAGACCCCGCGCGCTTCCGCCGCAGCCAGCATCCGCGGCGACAGGTCGAGCCCGTGCAGCGGCCCGAACCCGAAGACCGTCAGCGCCTCGCCGACCAGCCCGGTGCCGCAGCCGGCATCGAGGATCGGCCCGCTGCCCCTCGGCACATGGCGCGCCGCGAAGCCGGCCGCGACGCCGGGCAGCCGGAAGCCGCCGGCGAGGTTGTCGCCGTCATAGCGCTCGGCCCAGCCGTCATAGGCGGCGCGCGCCTCTTCCGGCGTGCGGGCGCCGTAGACATGCTCCAGATCTTCGGTATTGAGCGGCATGGGTCGCGCCTCCCGGTGGTAACCTGTCCATTCGCGACCAAGGGAAAGGCAGCGATGTTCCTCAGCCTCTTCGACATCTTCAAGATCGGCATCGGCCCGTCAAGCTCGCACACCATGGGGCCCATGGTGGCGGCGGCGCGCTTCCTCGAACGGCTGCGCGGCGGCGAGCGCATCCCCGGCGCGGGGGATGCCGCGCGGCTCGGCTGCCGCCTGCATGGCAGCCTCGCCTTCACCGGCCGGGGCCATGCCACCGACCGCGCGGTGATCCTCGGGCTGGCCGGCTTCGAGCCGGCCACCATCGACGCCGCCAGGGCCGAGGCGGCGTTGGCCCGCATCGCCGCGGAGGCCGCCATCGAGGTGCCCGGGCTCGGCCGGCTCGGCTTCGACCCGGCGGCGGACCTGGTGTTCGACTATGGCCCGGCGCTCGAGCGCCATGCCAACGCGCTGGTGCTCTCGGCCTGGGACGGCGAGGGCAACCTCCATGCCCGCGAGACCTACTATTCCATCGGCGGCGGCTTCGTGCTGACCGAGGCGGAGATGGATGCCGACCCGCAGCTGGCGCCGGTCGACGGCCTGCCGGGCGTGCCCTATCCCTTCGCCAGCGCCGCCGAGATGCTCGAGATGGCGGCGCGCTCGGGCCTCTCGATCGCCGAGATGAAGCGGGCCAACGAGGCGACCCGGATCCCGGCGGCCGAGCTCGACGCCCGCATCGACCGGGTGATCGCGGTGATGATGGCCTGCATCGACCGCGGGCTGGCCGCCGAGGGCATCCTGCCCGGCGGGCTCAAGGTGCGCCGGCGCGCCAGGCGCATCCACGACCAGCTCGTCGAGGAGCGCGGCCGCAACCTCAGCCCGCCGCATATCTGCAACGACTGGCTCTCGGCCTATGCCATGGCGGTCAACGAGGAGAACGCCGCCGGCGGCCAGGTGGTGACCTCGCCGACCAACGGCGCCGCCGGGGTGTTCCCCTCGGTGCTGCGCTATTTCCAGGACCACATGGTCGGCGCCACCCGCGCGGGCATGCGCGACATGCTGCTGACCGGCGCCGCGATCGGCGGGCTGGTGAAGCACAACGCCTCGATCTCGGGCGCCGAATGCGGCTGCCAGGCCGAGGTCGGCTCGGCCAGCGCGATGGCCGCGGCCGGGCTCTGCGCCGCCATGGGCGGCTCGCCGGAGCAGGTCGAGAACGCCGCCGAGATCGCCCTTGAGCACCATCTCGGCATGACCTGCGACCCGGTGAAGGGGCTGGTCCAGGTGCCCTGCATCGAGCGCAACGGCCTCGGCGCGATCAAGGCGGTCTCGGCCGCCTCGCTGGCGCTGCGCGGCGATGGCGGGCACATCGTCAGCCTCGATGCCTGCATCGCCACCCTGCGCGACACCGGCCGCGACATGTCGGAGAAGTACAAGGAGACCTCGCTCGGCGGCCTCGCGGTGAACGTGCCCGACTGCTGAGCCGCGCGCCCCGGCGCCCGCTCGCCCCCCCGGCCGGGCCCGGCCCCACACCACCCCTCCCGCGGGACATGGCGCACGCCACCCCTCCCGCGGGGCCGCGCGCAAAGCGCCCCTCCCGCGGAACCGCACGCACGGCGCCGTCCCCGCGGCGCCCTCCGCACCGGGCCCTCCGAACGGGGCCATCCGCTCGAAACCGTGCGCGCGGCACCACCCGCACGGCGCCGAGCGCGCAGCGCTTCCTCGCGGCGCCCTCCGCTCAGGGCCATCAGCGCGAGGGCCATCCTCTCGAGACCAGGCGCGCGGCGCCACTTGCGCGGAACCGCACGCACGGCGCCGTCCCCGCGGCGCAACCTACGAAGGCCAACCGCCCGGAACCGGCGCGCGGCGCCACCTGCGCGGGACCGGGCTCACGGCGCTTCCTCGCGGCGCCCTCCGCAAAGAGAGCATCCCTGCATGGCGATCTGTGCGAGGGCCGTCCGCGCGGGGCATCCGTTCGGGACCGGGCGCGCCGCGGCACTTGCAGAGACCGCGCGCACGGCGCCTTCCCCGCGGCGCCATCTACGCGGGTCCATCCGCTCAGGGCCATCTGCGCGAGAGCCATTCTCTCGAAACCAGGCCCGCGGCACCACTTCGCGGGACCGCGCGCACGGCGCCGTCCCCGCGGCGCAACCTACGAAGGCCAACCGCCCGGAACCGGCCCGCGGCACCACTTCGCGGGACCGTGCACACGGCGCTTCCTCGCGGCGCCCTCCGCATAGAGAGCATCCCTGCGTGGCGATCTGTGCGAGGGCCATCCGCGCGGGGCCATCCGTTCGGGACCGGGCGCGCCGCGGCACCTGCGCGGGGCCGCGTGCGCAGCGTTTCCTCGCGGCTCGATCTACGCGGCGCCCTCCGCTCAGGGCCATCTGCGCGAGAGCCATCCTCTCGAGGCCAGGCCCGCGGCGCCACTTGCGCGGGGCCGTGCGCAAGGCGCTTCCTCGCGGCGCCATCCGCATAGAGAGCATCCCTGCGTGGCGATCTGTGCGAGGGCCATCCGCGCGGGGCCATCCGTTCGGGACCGGGCGCGCCGCGGCACTTGCAGGGACCGCGCGCACGGCGCCTTCCCCGCTGCGTCTTCTACGCGGGTCCATCCGCTCAGGGCGATCCGCTCGAGACCAGGCCCGCGGCGCCACTTGCGCGGGATCGTGCGCACGGCGCCGTCCCCGCGGCGCCATCTGCGCGTGGCCAGCCCTACGGGAGGCATCCGCACGGGGCATCCGCTCGGAACCGGCACGCGGCGCCAATTTCGCGGAGGCCCGACGCACCGCGCCTTCTCCACGGCGCCATCCAATCGGGACCGTGCGCGCGGCGGCACTTGCGCGGGGCCGCGCGCGCAGCGCTTCCTCGCGGCCCGATCCGCACAGGGACCATCCGCACGGCGCCATCTGTGCGAGGGTCATCTGATCGGGACCGAGCGCGCGGCGCCACCTGCGCGGGACCAAGCGCACGGCGCTTCCTCGCGGCGGCATCCGCGCGTGGCCTTCCGCACGGACCATCCGCTCGGGAACGGGCGCACGGCGGCACTTGCGCGGAGCCGTAGGCAGGGCGTTTCCAGCGGCACCATCCGCATAGGGAACATCCGCGTGCGGCCATCCGTGCGAGCGCCATCCGCGCGGAGGCCATCCGTTCGGAACCGGGTGCGCGGCGGCACTTGTGCGGGGCCGGGCGCACGGCGCCTTCCCCACGGTGCCTTCTGCGCGTGGCCATCCGTGCGAGGGTCATCCGCTCGGGGGCCGTCCGTTCGGGAGCGGACGCGCGGCGCCACTTGCGTTGGGCCGTTCGCAGGGCGTTTCTTCGCGGTGCTACCCGCATAGGGAACATCTGGGTGTGGCCATCTGTGCGAGCGCCATCCGCGCGGAGGCCATCCGTTCGGAACCGGGTGCGCGGCGGCACTTGCACGGGGGCCGGGTGCACGGCGCCTTCCCCACGGTGCCTTCTGCGCGGGGAACATCTGCGCGTGGCCATCCGTGCGAGAGTCATCGGCTCGGGGGCATCGGTTCGGAACCGGACGTGCGGCGCCACTTGCGCGGCGCCATCCGCACAGAGGCCATCCGCTCGGGGGCCGTCCGATCGGAACCGGGCGTGCGGCGGCACTTGCGCGGCGCCCTTCGCACCGGGGCATCCGCTGGGGGGCATCCGCTCGGGCTGCATCCGCTCGGGGCAGGGCGCGCCGCGGTACGTGTGCGGGACCGGGCGGGGGGCGCCTTCCTCGCGGCGCGATCCGCATAGGGAACATCCGCGTGCGGCCACCTGTGCGAGGGCCATCCGCGCGGGGCCATCCGTTCGGGACCTTGCGCGGCGGCACTTGCGCGGGACCGTTCGTACGGAGCCTTCCCCGCGGCACTGGCGCGGGACCAACGCACGGCGCCCTTCTCGCGGTGCCATCCGCGCGGGGGCGATCCGCACCGGGCGATCCGCGCGGTGCCATCCGCGCGGGGCGGGGAAGCGGCGGGCCGGCGCCCGGGCGATCCGCGCGGGCCGGGGGGTCAGCGGGCGAGCTCGGCCAGCATCCCCTTGACCTTGGGGTCGGCCATCTTCTTGAACTCCGCCGCGCCGTCGCGGGCGTTGTTGGCGGCGCTGGCCTTCCTGTGGAAGTCCCGGCAGCGCTTGACGTGCTCGCGCGCGCTCCAGGGATCGGTGTCGATGGTCTTGTCGTAGCCGGCCTGCTCGATCCCCACCTTCTTGGCGAACTTGCGCCAGTCGCCGTGCTGCTTCTCGAACAGCGTGAAGTAGTAGCGGTACTCGTCGCCGAGGAGGTTGAGCACCGGGTTGTCGTGGCGCTTCACCATGGCCAGGGTCTTCATCCAGTCCTTGCGGACCTTCTCGTAGCTCTGCTCGGTGTGCTTCATGATCGGCGCGTAGTCCGGCACCGACATCTGGATCGGCCGGCGCGCCTGCTCGACCGCGGCGCGGATGCGGGCGGCGGTCTTGGTGCCGACCTTACCGTCGCGCTTCATCCTGTGGGTCTTCTGGAAGGCGCGCACGGCGTCCTCGGTCACCGTGTCGAAGGTGCCGGTGGCCTTCGGGCGCGGCCGGATCTTCAGGTCGATCAGCGCCTTCTGCAGGTTGAGGACGGGCTGGCCCTTCGAGCCGATCTTCAGGATGCTCATCTGGTGTCTCCATATCTCTCATTGCCGGGTCCGGACGGTGCGCCGCGGCGCTGCATCCGGGATGGGAGCGATATGGAGGGGCCGGTTTTCAGCGACGTTTCGCTGCCGCCTCGGCCGTGTTTCAAATGTTTGTCCGCCGGGGCGGGGCTGGCGCGGCTGCCCGGGGGGACGCCGCGCCGCCGTGCGAGGGCGCCGGGGCGCGGCTGCGCAAGGGGGGCGGCATGCCGCTGTACGGGGGGCAGGGCGCCGCTGCGAAGGGGGACGGGGCGCCGCTGTGCGAAGGCGACGGGGCGCCGCTGCGCGGGGAGGACTCGGCGGCGCTGCGCGGAGGCGACGGGGAGCCGCTGTCGAGGTGCGACCGGGCGCGGCCGCGTGGGGGAAGGGGCGCCGCTGTACGGGGGCGACATGGCACCGCTTTGCCGGGGCGACGGGGCACCGCCGTCGGGTGGGCCGGGGCACGGCTCTGCGGGCGCAGCCGGCCGCGCGGGCGGCGGTGCGCAGGGGCGCGGGCGCCTATGCCGCGGCCAGCGCCGCCAGCAGGGTGCCGAGCGCCGCCTCCGGCAGGATCAGCAGCGCCCCGCCCCGGTCGACGCCGAGCGCCACGGTCTCCGCCACCGCCCGGTTCGAGGTGCCGGATTGCCGCCCCGGCGCGAAGGTCAGCCCCGCCACCGGCCATTCCAGCCCCTCGGAGAGGATGCCGGTGGTCTCGGCGAAGGGAAAGACCGAGACCCGCATCCCCGGCCGCGCCGCCAGCCGCAGGCCCCGCCCCGGCGGCAGGAAGGTCATCGCCTCGCCCTCGCCGAGCACCACGACGCGCTTGCCGGGCCGCGCCAGCAGCGCGTGGAACACCGCCAGCGTGTGGTCCATCCGCCCGCCGGTGAAGCCGAGCGCCAGATAGAGCGGCGCCTCGGTCGCATAGAGGCATTTCTCGAAATCGGTGGTGTCCTGCTCGGCCAGGTGCAGCACCTCGGTGGGGCCGGCCTGCCAGGCCGCGAGATCGGAGATCGAGTCCATGTCGCCGATCACCAGCGCCGGGCGGCGGCCGAGTTCCAGCAGCCGGTCGGCGCCGCGGTCGGCGGCGACCAGCACCGGGGCCAGCCGCTCGGCGCGGGCCAGCAGCCCGGCATCGAGCGGTCCGCCGCCGATCAGGCACACCGCCTCGTCGAAGCGTTTCGCCATGGTTTCGCCCTTCCTCTGCCGGCTGCGCCGCCCGCCCGCGGGGGGCCGGCACAACCGGGGCGTGCCTTGACCGGGCGCGGCAAATCGTTCACGCTCCGGCTCAACGCAAGGCACTAGCATATTGAGCTGCGAGGGGAACCATGCCGGAGCCGGCCAGGCGTATCGATCTGCGTTACGGAGAGTTCGCGATTTCCGCACAGGGCTTCGAGAACCCTGTCGCTCCGATCAAGCAGGTTTTGCGCTTTCTCCAGCGCCTCGTCGAGGAGACGCCGGAGATCGCCGAGACCGGCCTGGCCTTCGACGACGAGCGCATCGAGGAGATGATCGCCGAGACGGCGCGCCGTCTGCGCCTGCCGCGCGAGGATATCGAGGCGGTGCCCGGCCTGATCCTGTCGCTGAAATCCGGCGAGACGCTGGCGGCGGAGCCCGCGCCGGCCGCGGCTGAGGCCGCCGGGGCGGCATCTGCGGCGGCTTCCGCGGTGGCCCCGGCGGCGACCGCGGCAACCGCGGCGGCGATGGCCCAGATGGCGGCGGAGGCGGCGCTGGCCGACAGCGCCGCGGAGCGTCTGCCGGCCGATGCTGACGATGCCGGGGATGCCGCGGAGACCGCGGCGGAGGATGCCGCGCCGGAGCCCGAAGCCGACACGGCAGGGGACCCGCCGGAGGACGCGGCAGAAGACACTGCGGCCGATAGCGCAGCCGATGCCACGCCCGCTACCCCGGTGCTGCCGCCCGATGCCGGCGCGCCGCTCGAGGCGGCCGCGATGCCGGAGGCGCCCGCCGCCCCGGCGGCCGGTGCCGAGGATATCCCCGGGGCCATTGCCGAAGACGGCCCCGAAGATGGTCCCGAAGAGGCCGCCGAAGCACCCCCCGCGGCGCCGGCGGCGAGCCTCGCCGATGTGATGCGCCATCCGCTCTCCTTCCTGCGCGGCAGGGGCGAGCCGGCTGAGGCGCCGCGGCCCGATGCCGCCGCGAGCCCCGGGCCCGAGAGCCCCGAGACCGAAAGCGCCGAGACCGAGAGCGCCGAGACCGAGGGGTCCGATCCGGCGCCATCCGCCGCGATGGAGGACATGGCCGGCGATGCCGCGGTGGCGGTGGACCCGCCCGAGGCCGCGGATACGGTCGCGCCTGCAGGCGCCGATGCCGATGCCGGCGATGCCGGGGTGATCCCGCTGCGCGGCGAGATCCTCGGCCCCGAGGGCGCGGCAGGGGACGACGCCGCCGCGGCGGAGCCCGAGGCCGAGGATGCCGAGACTGCCGAGGCGGCGCCGTTCGAGGCGGACCCCGCCGGGGCGTCCGCGCCCTGGGGCACTGCCGCCGGGCCTTCCCCTGTGGAGTCCGAGCCTGCCGAGGCCGCGCCCGCCGAGCCGGAAATTTCCGCCGCTGGCGATCCCTTCCCGTCCGCGGAGGCGGATGCCGCAGACCCCGCCGCCCCGGCCCCGCAGCCGAGCGTCGAGGAGCTCTTTGCCGATGCCGATGTGGCGCCCGGCGCGGCCACCAGCATCTTCGGCGCCGAGAGCGCCCCCGCCGAGCCCGAGGCCGAACCCGAGCCCGGGGCCGAGGCCCCTGCGGCCGCCTCCGGGGGCGAGCCGGCAGAGGGTGCCGCGGAGGCGCCGCCGCAGCCCGCCGCGCCGGGCCTCGTCGGCGGTGCCGGCGAGCCCGCATCGCCGCCCTGGGCCGATGCCGCGCCGCCGCCCGAGGAGCCGAACATCTTCGGCGGCCCCGGCGAGCCCGCGCCGCCGCCCGCCGCTCCGGCCGCGGAGGAGACCAACATCTTCGGCGCATCCGCGCCGCCCGCCGCATCCCCCGCCGCGGCACCCCCCGCGGCATCGGAGGAGACCAACATCTTCGGCGGCCCCGGCGAACCGGCGCCGGCGCCCGCCGCAGCGGCCGACGAGACCAACATCTTCGGCGCGCCGGATGCCGCCGAGGTCGCCGCCGCCGCCCCCGAACCGGCGGAGCCGAACATCTTTGGCGCTCCCGGGGGACCGCCAGCGCCCGCGGCGGCGGACCCCGCGCCGGCCCGGCCCGCAGAACCCCAGGCCGTGCCCCCGTCCGAGCCTCCGGTGGCCGAGGTCAACATCTTCGGCGGCATGGGCGGCGCCGATGCACCGCCGGCCGAGCCCAACCTCTTCGCGGCGCCCGAAACCGGGGTGCCGGGCGGCGAGCCCGAACCTGCCGCCACCGCCGAGCCCGGCCCCGAGCCTGCTGCGCCGCGCCCGCGCTGGATCGACGACCCGAACGAGCCGGCGGAGCCCGGCGTCTCGGAGCGCTTCGGCTCGCTGATGTCGCGGCTGCGCGCGGGGAGCCGCGCCGAGGCGGATGCCGCGGCGGAGGGCACGGCCGATGGCGGCGCCGACGGCCCCGGCGCGGCGGCGCCCGAGCCCCGCAGCTCGGTCTCGCCCGAGGAGCTGGCCGACCGGGCCGGCGCCGCCTCGGTGCCGGAGCTGCTCACCGCCGCCGCGGCCTGGCTGACCCTCGTCGACCGGCGCAGCAATTTCGGCCGCCGCGAGGTGATGGAGATCTTCGACCAGCTCCCCGGCGACCACCCGCGCACGCTGGAGGCCCGCATCAAGGGCTATGGCAAGCTGGTGCGCAACGGCGTGCTGGTGCTGGTGGACGACGGCAAGTTCGCGCTCAGCCAGGAGGAGCGCGCGCGCTTCCGCGGCCTGCTCGGCTGAGCGGCACGGGCGCGCCGTCAGGCCTGGCGACCCGTCAGGCCGGAAGGCGCCCCGTCAGGCCGGCGGGCGCGGCTCGCCGGATCGCGGCGCGGCAGCGTCCGGAGCGGCGTCCGGGTCGGGCTTGCCGATGCCGCGGAACAGCCGCCGGAACGGCAGCGCCCAGAGGATGCCGAGCCCGACATAGACCGCGAGCTCGACCCAGACCGGCGGCCTGTCGAACCAGCCCACCACGGTGAGCGCGACCACGATATAGAGCGGCAGCCCCACCAGGAGCACCACCGCCGACCAGAACCTGCGTGCCTTGTAGCTCATGACGCTCCAGATAGGCTGCCGCGGCGCCCGCGTCGCGCGGCCAAAGGGTCGCAGCCCCCATCCCGGCCCCCATCCCGGCCCGGCGGCCGGGCGCCCACGGCCCGGTCCCGGGGACAGTCTCCCGCCCGGCCCGGCGGGCAGACACCCACGGCTCGTTCCAACGCGCAGGCCCGCCCCGCCCCGGCTCGGTGGACAGGCCCCCGGCCCGGCTCTCCGGACAGATCCCGACCGGCCCGATGGGCAGCCCCCTCGGCCCGGTTCGAGGAACCGGCTCCCGCCCGGTCCGGCGGGGGAAGACCCTCCCGGCTCGTTCCAACGCGCAGGCCCGCCCCGCCCCGGCTCGGTGGACAGGCCCCCGGCCCGGCTCTCCGGACAGATCCCGACCGGCCCGGTGGGCAGCACCCTCGGCCCGGTTCGAGGAACCGGCTCCCGCCCGGTCCGGCGGGGGAAAACCCTCCCGGCTCGTTCCAACGCGCAGGCCCGCCCCGCCCCGGCTCGGTGGACAGGCCCCCGGCCCGGCTCTCCGGACAGATCCCGACCGGCCCGGTGGGCAGCCCCATCGGCCCGGTTCGAGGAACCGGCTCCCGCCCGGTCCGGCGGGGGGAGGCCCTCCCGGCTCATTCCAACGCGCAGGCCCCGCCCCAGCCCGGCGGGCAGGCCCTCGGCCCGGCCCTATGGACTGGCCCCGCCCCGGTTCGGTGGACTGGCCTTCTGGCCCGGTCCTGTACACAAACCACCGCCCGGCCGGGTGGGCAGATCCTCGACCGGCTCCACGGAAGGGTCCCGCCCCGGTTCCGTGGGGGGCCTCCGGGCGCGGTCCTGCGCACAGCCCCCCGCCCGGTCGGTGGGCAGGCCATCGACCGGCCCTATGGACTGGCCCCGCCCCGGCTTGGTGGCAGGCCTCCGGGCCCGGTCCTGTTCACAGGCCACCGCCAGTCTGGTGGGCAGACCCTCGGCCCGGCCCTATGGACTGGCCTCGTCCCGGTTCGGTGGACTGGCCTCCCGGCCCGGTCCTGTTCACAGACCACCGCCCGGCCGGGTGGGCAGACCCTCGGCCCGGCCCTGCGAACAGGTCCCGCCCCGGTTCCGTGGGGGGCCTCCGGGCGCGGTCCTGCGCACAGCCCCCCGCCCGGTCGGTGGGCAGGCCATCGACCGGCCCTATGGACTGGCCCCGCCCCGGCTTGGTGGCAGGCCTCCGGGCCCGGTCCTGCGCACAGGCCCCCGCCCGGTCCGGAGGGCAGGCCCCTCGGCCTGGGCCGACGCACAGGCCCCGCCTGATCCGGAGGGCAGGCCTCCCGGACCGGCCTAACGCAGAGGCCCCGCGCTGTCGCGGCGGGTGGGCCGCTCGGTCCGGTCCCAGACACAAGGCCCCTCCCGGTCCTGTGGGCGGGCCTCCCGGCTTGGTCCCACGCACTGGCCGGGCCCGGCTTGGTGGTCAGGCGTTTTGCCCCGGTCCTGCGCGAAGGCCCCACCCTGGCCCAGCGGAAAGGCCCTGCGGCCCGGTCCCATGCTCAGGCTCTGCACGGTTCCTGTGCCAGTTCTCGTCCCGATCCGATGAACGGCCCCCGCCCCGGTCCGCCGGGCATGCTCCCCGTCCGCAAGGCAGACCTCCGGCCGACCCATGGACAGCCCCCCCTTTGCCGGGCAGCCCCCCGGCCGCTGGGCAGATCTTCAACCCGGACCGATGGGGAGCCCCCGGGTCCGGTCCGGCCGGGCCGGAGCGCCGGGGCAGGCCGGTTGGCGGACCGGCCAACGGGCCCCGCCTCGCGATGATCCCGCCTCGCAATAGCCCTGCCTTGCGATAGCCCGGCCCTTCGATCTCCCCGCTCCGCGATTGCCCCGCCTTGTGATGCCCCGCCTTGTGATGCCCCGCCTTGTGATGCCCCGCCTTGTGATGCCCCGCCTTGTGATGCCCCGCCTTGTGATGCCCCGCCTTGTGATGTCCCGCACTGCGATTGCCCCGCCCTGTGATGTCCCGCCCTGCGATGGTCCCGCCCTGCGATGGTCCCGCCCTGCGGAGGCCGTCCATCCGGTGGATCGGCGTGCGCGGGGGGCGAGCGGTTGCCGCCCGGCCGCCGGCGCTGCGCTGGCCGGCGCGCATCCCGCAGGCGGGTGGGCCGCGATGCCGGCGACGCCGCCGCGACGGTGCAGGGGTGGGGCCTGCGGGATGCGCGCCCTCGCGCCCCCGGTTCCGCAGGCCGGCCCGCCGGTTGCGGCCGGTCATGGCAGGGTGCGGTGGCGACAGGGTCCGGCGGTGACAGGGTCTGGTCGAGACTGGGACCGACAGCGACAGGGTCCGGCCACGGCAGAGTTCGGCCGCGACGGTGTTCGATCGCGACAGGGTCCGGCGGCGACAGGGTCTGGTCGAGACTGGGACCGACAGCGACAGGGTCCGGCCCCGACAGAGTTCGGCCGCGACGGCGTTCGGTCGCGACAGGGTCCGGCGGTGACAGGGACTGGTCGAGACACGGACCGATAGCGACAGGAGTCCGGCCGTGGCAGGAGTCCGGCCGTGGCAGGGGTCCGGCCGTGGCAGGGGTCCGGCCGTGGCAGGGGTCCGGCCGTGGCAGGGGGCTGGCCGTGGCAGGGGGCCGGCCGCGGCAGGGGGTTGGCCGTGGCAGGGGGCTGGCCGTGGCAGGGGGCCGGCCGTGGCAGGAGGCCGGTCGTGGCAGGAGGGCGGCCGTGACAGGGGTCCGGCCGCGGCAGGGGGCTGGCCGTGGCAGGGGGCCGGCCGTGACAGGGGGCTGGCCGCGGAAGGAGCCGGCCGCGACCGGGACCGGCGGGGGCGGGGGTCAGTCGCGGTAGGGGTCGGTGACCAGGATGGTGTCGTCGCGCTCGGGGCTGGTGGAGAGCAGCGCCACCGGGGTCTCGATCAGCTCCTCGATGCGCTTGACATACTTGATCGCCTCGGCCGGCAGGTCGAGCCAGCGGCGGGCGCCGTGGGTGCTCCCGGACCAGCCCTGCAGGGTCTCGTAGACCGGCTCGACGCGGGCCTGCTGCGCCGCCGCCATCGGCAGGTGGTCGATCTCGGCGCCGTCGAGCCGGTAGCCGGTGCAGATCTTCAGCTCCGCCATGCCGTCGAGCACGTCGAGCTTGGTCAGCGCGATGCCGGAGACCCCGCCGACCCGGCAGGTCTGGCGCACCAGCGCCGCGTCGAACCAGCCGCAGCGACGCTCGCGCCCGGTCACCGTGCCGAACTCGCGGCCGCGCTCGCCGAGATGCCGGCCCACCGCATCGGTCAGCTCGGTCGGGAACGGGCCGGAGCCGACCCGCGTGGTGTAGGCCTTGACGATGCCGAGGGTGAAGTCGATCGCGTCGAGCCCCATGCCGGAGCCGACCGCCGCCATCCCGGCCATGGTGTTCGAGGAGGTCACATAGGGATAGGTGCCGAAATCGACATCGAGCAGCGCCCCCTGCGCGCCCTCGAAGAGGATCCGCCGCCCGGCCGCCCGCGCCGCCGCCAGGTCGCGCCAGACCGGCCCGGCATAGGGCAGGATCTTCGGCGCCACCTCGAGCAGCCGCTCGGTCAGCCCGGCGCGGTCGATCGGCGCGGCGCCGAGGCCGCGGCGCAGCGCGTCGTGATGCGCCAGCAGCCGGTCGAGCCGCGCCTCCAGCGTCGCCGCATCGCCGAGATCGGCGACCCGCAGCGCGCGCCGGCCGACCTTGTCCTCGTAGGCCGGGCCGATGCCGCGGCCGGTGGTGCCGATCTTGGCATCGCCCGCCGCCTCCTCGCGGATCCGGTCGAGATCCTGGTGCACCGGCAGGATCAGCGGCGCGTTCTCGGCGATGCGCAGGCGCTCCGGCGTCACCGCGACGCCCTGCGCGCCGAGCCGCTCGATCTCCGCCAGCAGCGCCCAGGGGTCGAGCACCACGCCGTTGCCGATCACCGAGAGCTTGCCCTCGCGCACGATCCCCGAGGGCAGCAGCGAGAGCTTGTAGGTGGTGTCGCCGATCACCAGGGTATGCCCGGCATTGTGCCCGCCCTGGAAGCGCACGATCACGTCGGCCCGCTCCGAGAGCCAGTCGACGAGCTTGCCCTTGCCTTCGTCGCCCCACTGGGCGCCCACAACCGCTACATTCGCCATCTGCCCCTCCCAAGGCTCAAACCGCGCGTGTATATGCCAGCTTGCCGGGCGGCGAAAGCCCCAGCGTCGCCCCTCTTCGCCGCGCCCCTGGCGCGCCCCTGCCGCGCCGTCGCCGCGCCATAGCCGCCCGTCGCCCTCGCCGGGAGCACGGGCGGGAGCGCGGCCGTGATCCATTGACGCGGCCGCCGCCGGGCCACGGCGGGCGCCGGCCGGGGGCGGGGGCTGCGGCGCGCAATGCATTTCCCTTGCGACATCCCGGGGGGCTGTCCGGCCTCGCCGCGCAACCGGGTGGGAGTGGGCACATGACGCGGGGTTTCCTTGCCGCGCCTGCGGCGGCCCTGTCGGGCACGGTCCCGACAGCGGCGGCCGGGTTCGTCGGGGCCAGCATCGGCTGCACGCCCAGGGATGCCGGCGGGCCGCGCCGCCGCAGCGCCGCCAGCGTCACTGTCACCGTCACCGTCACCGCGACCGGCGGCCGCCCCGAAGCCGCGATCGCGCCGATCGACGGCACCGGCCGGCTCGACATCGCCGTCTTCGATGGCCAGGTCGACACCACCGCCGCGCCGGCCTCGCCGGTGCTCCCGGGCATCGTCGGCCCGGCCTCGATATCGCGGCGCCGCTGCCGGCCCCGGCGCTGCTGCCGCTCATCTGTCTTGGCGGTCTCGGCGGTCTCGGTGGTCTCGGCCTTGCCGGGCACCGCCGGGCCGGCCGGGCGGCCCGCCCGGCGCGTGGCCTCGATCCGGGGGCGTTCCGGGCGCCGCTGCGTCACCGGCTTGCAGGGCGCCGGGATCGTCCCGATCCGTCGAGACCCGGCCGGCGCGCGCGTGGCCCGGCCGGCCGGCGCTGGCCGGCAGCGCGCCGGGCGCATCGCCGGCCGGCGCCACGCCGGCGGGCGTGCAGGCCGCCCCGGCGGTCCGCGCCATCGGCGGCGCCACCGGCACCTTGCCGGGCCGGGCGGAGACATGTCTTCGGGCCTTCGGGCCTTCGGGCCTGCGACGGCCGGTTCCCCGTCATCGACGCCGCGGACCGCCGGGGGGCCGCGACCCGGGACCGTGCCGGCGCCAATGCCTTCCCCGCGATGCCCGGCGGCGACCCGGAGTGCATCCTCCCGATCACCGGCCCCGGCGCGCCGTCCCGGCCCGTCGCCGCGATCCGTCGCTTGCGGAATGCCGGCATGCCCGGTCGCGGCGCCTCGATGCGCTCCCTCGCCGGTAGCGGCCTGACGACCGGTCTCCGCAGCACCGCCATCGCGCCGGACCGCAATCGCCCCGGGCGACGGGCTCGGCTTCGGCATCGCCGGCGTGCCGCTGCCGGCGCCGGTGCTGCTGCTGTTTATCGGTCTCGCCGGGCTCGGCCGCGCCGGGCGCCGCCGGGCCGGCCGGGCGGCGCCCGGCGGGGCAGTGGGCGCGGCGTGTAAATTCTTTATCGAAACGAAAAATCGACTACCGTGCCGGCATTCTCTTCATGGAAAGGGGAGCGGATACCCTGTCGTTCCGTCAGAGCGTGACGGGCGCGGTCACGGACCTCGGGCTGCTGGCCCTGGCCCTGGCCGGCAGCGCGCAGGGCGCGTCGCCGGTCGGCTTCACGCTCGCCTGCGCCGCGACCGGCGGGCTGGGCGGCATCGTCCACGGCGCCATCGACAACCCGACGGGCACGCCGGAAATCGCCGGCCTTTCCACCGCGGCCCGGTTCCTCGCCATCGACCTATCGGACCGCGCGGTGACCGAGAGCCGGGACAACGGCGGCGGCGCCAGCACGGGCATCGGGTTCTTCTCCGCGCCGGCATGCATGCGCACGATCACCGGCCTCGGCCTGCCATCGCAGCCGCTTCCCGGGATCGACGATCTCGCGGGCGCCGGCATCACGAATATCGGCGCCGCCGAGATCGCCTTCGCCGGCAACGGCCTGAGGGTCGACGTCCGCGGCATCCACCTCACCGCGGGCGACAGCTTCAGCTGCACGGTATCCGGTACCGCGGCCGACATGCCGCTGCCGGCGCCGGCGGCGCTGCTGCTGGCCGGGCTGGCCGGGCTCGACCTCGCCGGACGCCGGGCCGGCTGAGGCCCGCGGCGCGGCGGGCAGGCGCCCCGGGGCCGGCTGCCGCCACTCCGGACCGCGTATCGGGGCGCCGCTCCGGGATGCGTTGCGGGGGCGGGTTTCGGGCGGCGTTTCCGGGGCGGGCTCAGAGCGCCTTGTGGCTGCCGTCGCAGAGCGGGGCGTTGCCGGTCTGCTTGCAGCCGCAGAGGAAGACGCGGCCGTCCTTCTCCGGCACGTGCTTCACCGGGGTCAGCCCGGTGCCCTTGTGGCCGCCATCGCAGAACGGCTGGTTCGCCGAGCGCCCGCAGGCGCACCAGAACAGGGGCTTGCCGGCCTCGACCTCGACCGGGTAGGGCGCCGTCTGCGCCACCACCGGGGCGGCTTTCTCCTCGCTCATCGTCTGTCCTCCGACTGGCTGGGGCTGCGCGGAGAGGCTAGCACCGCTGGCCGCGGCGTCCAGCGCGGAGGGCCGGCCCGGGGTTCGTGCGGAGGTTCGTGCGAGGTTCGTTCGGGGTTCGTGCGGAGGTTCGCGGGCCGATGGTTCGCCGGAACTTTCCCTGCCGGGGCGAACATCGGAAGCGAACATCTGTCCGCCCGCGAAACCGGCCCGCGAAACCCGGCCGCAGGCGCCCGGTCCGGGCGCTGCCCGGCGCGCGCCTGCGGCAGGCTGTCGCACCCCTTTTCGCGGGCCCCGGCGCCGCCCATTTCCGCGCTGCGCCAGGGGCCGGATGGTCCGGCCGGAGCGCCCCGGAGACCGTTGCCGATGCGCCGCATCGCCCTTCTCGCCGCCCTCGTGGCCGCCCTGCCTGCCCTCACCGTCCTGCCCGCCGCCAATGCCGCGAGCGCCGTGGTGACCGATGCGAAGAGCTGCACCCGCGCCCTCGCCGATGCCGGTGAGGCCGCTGCCGCCGCCTCGGTCAGCGACAAGGCGCGCACCGCCGGCGAGGAGCTGATCGCGCTGGCCGAGAGCCGCTGCGCCGACCGGAACTTCACCGCGGCCGACGAGCTCCTGGCCATCGCGCGCGGGATTTTCGCCGAGGAATGAAGGGCTTGCAGCGCCCGGTGGTGAGCCCGCCGGGCGCGCGGCCGGTCAGCCGAGCCCGGCTCGGAAGCCGGCCGGCCCGGCGTTGAACGGCTCCGGATCTTTCCGGAAGCCGACATGCGCGGCGCGGCTGGCCCAGACCATGGCCGAGACCGTGACGGTGGCCGCGGCCGAGACCGTGGCCGAAGGCGTGTGCCCGGCGGCCCGGGACGGGACCAGCGCGCGCCATTCGCCGCGCCCCAGATGGGGCAGCGGCACCGGTCCCGCGCGCCCGGTGCGCCGCGCGCCGTGACCCTCATGCGCCCCGGCGGCGTTCCGCGGCGCGCTCGTCGCGGCGTCGGTCGCTTCCGGAATTATTACAATATAATCAATGGCTTTCTAGGTCTGGTCCGCCAGCATCCACCCGGCGAAGCCGGTGATCCTTCCGGCCCGGCCGAGCAGCGGCCCGATGTGAAGCAGGCGGCGAAGCCGTCGGCGGCGTCGCGGCGATACCAGACCCACAAGGCGGCGTTGCCGGTGCCGGTGCGCTCTGGCGCGGCGCCGGGCATCGCGAAGCCCCCGAACCGCCCGGCGTCGGCCAGCGCGATGCAGGACAGCGCCTCGCTGCCGCCGAGGGCCCGGCCGGCCAGCACCATCCCGGCGCGCTCCGCCGCGCGGATGGAGGCGGCGGGACCGCCCCCGTGCTGCCGGCGGAAATCCCCGGCCCCGGTCTTGGCGCCGAGCCCTGGCCGCGCGGGCTCTGGGCGGCGCGGCGCTGCGAGGCCGCGCCCGCAGGGGCGGCGGACGCTCCCCCAACACCGCGGTGCCGATGCGCCGGCCGGGCACCGGGAGCGCCGCCTGCGGGCCGTTCCCGGCGGCCTCGTGGTGGCTGGCGAGATCACCGCAGGCGCCGAGGAATTCCGCCGCGGCGGGGGATGCGCCCGGCCCGCCGGCAAGGGCCGGCGCGGCGGCGATGCGGGTGCAGTGGGTCATCTCCGCCTCCGTGAACGGCCTGGGGCCCCTGACGGAGACGAAAACGGCACCGCGGCGGGCGGAGCGCCCAGGGGGATGGGCGCGGTGCCCGCCCCGCCGGGCAGGCACCGCTAGGGGCAGGGGGGCGGGCATCGGGGCGGCCGCCCCGGCGGGCCGGCTCAGAACACCAGCGCGCGGGCCTCGTGCACCTGCGGCAGGGCGGCGATCTCCTCCAGCACCTTCGCGGAGAGCGGCTCGTCGACGCCGAGCAGGGTGATCGCCTCGCCGCCCTTGGCCGCGCGGCCGAGATGGAAGGTGGCGATGTTGACGCCGATCTCGCCGGTCTTCATGCCGAGCGCGCCGATGAAGCCGGGCTCGTCGGTGTTGACGGTGTAGAGCATGTAGGGCATCGGCTCGGCCTCCATGCCGATCCCCTTGATCTGGATGAAGCGCGGCCGGCCGTCGGAGAACAGCGTCGCCGCCACCGAGCGGGTCTTGGCCGGGGTGGTGATCAGCAGCCGGATATAGGTGCCGTAGGCGCCCTGGGCGTCGCGGCGGGTCTCGGCGATCTGCATCCCCCGCTCGCGCGCCAGCACCGGGGCGGAGACCATGTTGACGCCGGCGCCGAGCTGCGGCGTGAGCAGCGCCGCGGTGAGCGCCGCGGTCAGCGGCTTCAGGTTGAGATCGGCGACCTTGCCGACATACTCGATCTCCAGCGCCGAGATCGGCTCCTCGGTGAGCTGCCCGGCGAAGGCGCCGAGCACCTCGGCGACCCGCACCCAGGGCTTGAGCAGTGGCGCCTCCTCGGCGGTGATCGAGGGCGCGTTGATCGCGTTGGAGATCGCGCCCTTGAGCAGATAGTCCGACATCTGCTCGGCGACCTGCAGCGCCACGTTCTCCTGCGCCTCCGCCGTCGCCGCGCCGAGATGCGGGGTGACCACCACGTTGGGCAGGCCGAAGAGCGGGTTCTCCCTGGCCGGCTCCCTGGCGAAGACGTCGAAGGCGGCGCCGGCGAGGCGGCCCTCCTTCAGCGCCTCGGCCACCGCGTCCTCGTCGACCAGCCCGCCGCGGGCGCAGTTGATCAGCCGGGCGCCGGGCTTCATCAGCCGGATGCGCTCGGCCGAGAGGATGTTGGCGGTCTTCTCGGTCTTCGGCAGGTGCAGCGTCACCACGTCGGCGCGGGCCAGCAGATCGACCAGCTCGACCTTCTCGACGCCGAGATCGCGGGCCCGGTCCTCGCTGAGGAAGGGGTCGTAGGCGATCACCTTCATCTTCAGCCCGATGCCGCGGCTGGCCACCACCGAGCCGATATTGCCGCAGCCGATCACGCCGAGGGTCTTGCCGGTGATCTCGGTGCCCATGAAGCGGGACTTCTCCCACTTGCCGGCATGGGTCGAGGCGTTGGCCTCCGGGATCTGGCGGCACAGCGACATCATCATCGCGATGGCGTGCTCGGCGGTGGTGATCGAGTTGCCGAACGGGGTGTTCATCACCACGATGCCGCGGGCCGAGGCGGCGGGGATGTCGATGTTGTCGACGCCGATCCCGGCGCGGCCGATCACCCGGAGATTGTCGGCGGCGGCGATGATCTCGGCGGTCGCCTTGGTGGCGGAGCGCACGGCGAGCCCGTCATAGGCGCCGATGCGCGCCTTCAGGGCGGCGGGGTCCTTGCCGAGATCGGGCTCGAAATCGGTCTCGATCCCGTGGTCGCGGAAGATCGCGACGGCGGCGTCGGACAGCTTGTCGGAAATCAGAACCTTGGGCATGGGGAACGTCTCCTGTGCGCCCGCGGGCGCGGTCGATGCGAGGGGAACAGGCTGCGGGCGCCGGCTGCCCGGCGCGCGCGGCATCTGGAAGGGGCGCGGCGCGGCCGCGGGCCGGCTCAGGCGGCGGCGAGCTCGGCGCGGGCGGCGGCGAAGGCCCAGTCGAGCCAGGGCGTCAGCCGGGCGACATCGGCGGTGTCCACCGTCGCGCCGCACCAGATCCGCAGGCCCGGAGGCGCATCGCGGTAGCCGCCGATGTCATAGGCCACGTCCTCGGCCTCGAGCGCCGCCACCATCCGCTTGGCGAAGGCGCGCTGGCCGGCCTCGTCGAGCGCCGCCACCGCCGGGTCGACGATCTTCAGGCAGACCGAGGTGTTCGAGCGATACGCCGGCTCGGCCACCAGGTTCTCGACCCAGGGGGTCTCCTCGACCCAGCCCTGCAGCGCCGCGAAATTGGCGTCGGCGCGGCTGGTCAGCGCCGCCAGCCCGCCGATCTCCTCGGCCCAGTCGAGCGCGTCGGTATAGTCCGCCACCGCGAGCATCGAGGGGGTGTTGATGGTCTCGCCGCGGAACACGCCCTCGATCAGCTTGCCGCCCTTGGTGAGGCGGAACACCTTGGGCAGCGGCCGGTCCGGCACGAAGCTCTCCAGCCGCGCCACCGCGCGGGGCGAGAGCACCAGCATGCCATGCGCCGCCTCGCCGCCCATCACCTTCTGCCAGGAGAAGGTGGCGACGTCGATCTTCGGCCAGTCGATCGCCTGCGCGAAGGCGGCGGAGGTGGCGTCGCAGAAGGTCAGCCCCTGCCGGTCGGCGGGAATCCAGTCGGCATCCGGCACCCGGGCGCCGGAGGTGGTGCCGTTCCAGGTGAAGGCGATATCGGCATCGGGGCGCACCGCGGCGAGGTCCGGCAGCGCGCCATAGGGCGCCTCGAGAGTGCGGCAGTCGGCCAGCCGGAGCTGCTTCACCGCATCGGTGATCCAGCCCTTGCCGAAGCTCTCCCAGGCCAGCATGTCGACCGGGGCGGCGCCCATCATCGTCCACATCGCCATCTCGAAGGCGCCGGTATCGGAGGCCGGCACGATGCCGATGCGGTAGTCCTCGGGCAGGCCGAGCAGCCGGTGGGTGCGCTCGATGGCGGCGGCGAGCTGCGCCTTCGGCGCCTTGGCCCGGTGCGAGCGGCCGAGCATCGCCAGCTCGGCGATGCGGGCGGCGGACCAGCCGGGACGCTTGGCACAGGGACCGGAGGAAAACTCGGGACGCGCAGGTTTCTGCGCAGGCCGCGCGGCGGCCTTCTCGGGGAACGTCATGAGACGCGCTCCATCGTCAGGGCAAGATCGCTGAGCCCGCCGCCGCTTGCCCATACCCGGCGACGCGCCCACCGCTCAGCTAGCAGGCGGCGCGGGCTTGCGCAAGCGGGTGATGTCGGCTAGCGCCGACAGTGTGTCGCATCCCTCCCGTGGCCGCTGCCGGTGCGCCGCGCTGCGGCGGGGGGGCAGCCCCAGGAGTACCGATGTCCGCCACCCGCCGCGACTGGGCCTTCCTGCTGTGCCTCGGAATGATCTGGGGCGCGGCCTTCATGGCGACCACGGTGGCGGCGCGGGAATTCACGCCGCTGACCATCGCCGGGGTGCGGCTGGCGCTCGGCGCGGCGATGCTGCTCGGGGTGATGCGGGCCACCGGGCGCCGGCTGCCGGGCTTCGCCACCGCCGAGCAGCGCGGCTTCTGGCTCGCCGCCGCGGCGGTCGCCTTCCTCGCCAACGCGATGCCCTTCACCAGCCTCGCCTGGGCGCAGCGCCACATTCCCTCGGGGCTGGCCGGGGTGCTGATGGCGACGGTGCCGCTCTTCGTGCTGCCGCTGGCGCATGTCTTCGTGCCGGGAGACCGGATCACGCCGCGCAAGGTGGCCGGCTTCGGCCTCGGCTTCTGCGGCGTGCTGGTGCTGATCGGCCCGGCCGCCTTCGCCGCGCCCGATCCGGCCGGCTCCGATTCGCCGGTGGCGCTGGCGATCGGCGCCTGCCTGCTGACCGCGCTGGGCTATGCCTCGGGCTCGATCGTCTCGAAGCGCGCGCCGCAGCTCGGGCTGCTGCCCTTCGCCGCCGCGGCGCTGATGATCGCCGCGATCATGGTGCTGCCGCTGGCCTTCCTGCTCGAGGACCCGCTGGCGGCGGAGGCGAGCCCGGAGGGGCTGGCGGCGCTGGTCTATCTCGGCATCGCGCCGACCGCGCTGGCCACGGTGATGCTGCTGCAGGTGATCCGCTCGGCCGGGCCGGGGTTCCTGTCCAACGTGAACTACCAGGTGCCGATCTGGGCGGTGCTGTTCGGCTGGGCGGTGCTGGGCGAGACGCCCTCGCCGCGGCTGGCGGTGGCGGCGGTGCTGATCCTCGCCGGGCTCGGGCTGGCGCAGAACCTGATCGGGCTGCGCCGCGGCGCCGTCCCGCGGGGCTGATCCGCCTTCCGCCGCCCTCTGCCGCCCTTTACCGCGGCGGGTCGCCCTCAGCCGCTCCGGGCCGCCCTCTGCTGCCACGGATCGCCCATTGCCGCGATGGGCCGCCCTTTGCCGCGATGGGCCGCCCATTGCCGCCGTGGGCTACCCATTGCCACCGCGGGCCGCCCTTTGCCGCCATGGGCCGCCCGTTGCCACCGCGGGCCGCCCTTCGGCTGCCGTGGGCCGCCCTTAGCCGCTCCGGGCCGCCCTCAGCCGCCGCGGGCCGCCCTTTGCCGCCACGGGCTGCCCTCTGCTGCCACGGGTCGCCCATTGCCACCGCGGGCTACCCTTTGCCACCGCGGGCTACCCTTTGCCGCCGCGGGCTACCCATTGCCACCGCGGGCCGCCCTTTGCCGCCATGGGCCGCCCTTTGCCGCCGTGGGTCGCCCTTTGCTGCCTTGGGCTGCCCTCTGCCGCCGCGGGTCGCCCTTGGCTGGCCCTCAGCCGCTCCGGGCCGGCCTCAGCCGCGCACGATCCGCGGGCCGGTTGCCGGGCGGCGCCAGACCGGGGCGGCCCGCCCCTCGGCGCGTGCCGTGGCCAGGGCCCGCAGCACCGCGTCCGGGGCGAAGCCGGGCAGGGCGCCGAAGAGGTCGGGCAGCCGCTCGGCCCGGAGCGCGCCGCCGGGGATCTCGAGCCGCCCGCCGCGCTCGTCCTCGAGCACCCAGCGCGCCACACCGCCCTCGGCATCCGCCACCACGAGGATCGCCGAGAGCAGGTCGAGCGCCGCGACGCCGCCGGTCTCGGGGCCGAAATAGATCACCCGGCCCTCCTCGATCTGCACCAGGCCGGGGCCGAGCCCGGCCTGGCGCAGCCGCAGCCTGAGCCGCCGCGCCGAGGCCCAGGCCCAGGTCCCGGCCGCCGCCGCGCCGAGCAGCGGCAGCAGCGCGAACACGTTGCCCGCCGCGGCGTGCCCGGCCCCGATCCAGCCGAGCCAGAGCGCCGCGAGCCCGGTGGCCAGCGGCTCCGCCCAGGGCAGGAGCCGGGCGAGCTTCTCCGGGATCATCGCCAGTCGCCCGCGGCGGCCTGCAGCAGCGCCAGCGCCGCCACCGCCGCGGTGTCGGCGCGCAGGATGCGCGGCCCGAGGCTGGCGGCATGGGCGAAGGGCAGGGCGCGCAGCCGCTCCGCCTCGGCCTCGGAGAAGCCGCCCTCGGGCCCGACCAGCACCGCCCAGGGGCCGGGGCCGGCGGCCTGCACCGCCGCGAAGGCCGGCACGCCGCCGCCGCGCTCGTCGCAGAACAGCAGCCGGCGCGCCGGGTCCCAGCCCGCCAGCGCCGCCGCGAGCGGGCAGGGCTCGGCGACCTCGGGCACCGCGAGCAGGCCGCATTGCTCGGCCGCCTCCACGGCATGGGCGCGCAGCCGGTCCGGGCGCACCCGCTCGGCATTGGTGTGCTGCGTGAACACCGGCCAGAGCCGCGCGCAGCCCATCTCGCAGGCCTTCTCGGCGACGAAATCGGTCCGCGCCTTCTTGAGCGGCGCGAACAGCAGCCAGAGATCGGGCAGCACGGTCTGCTGCCGCAGCCGCTCGCGGCAGGCCAGCACCCCGGCGCGCTTGCCGGCGGAGACCACCTCGGCGGCCCATTCGCCGTCCCGCCCGTTGAACAGCGCGACCCGGTCGCCGGCCGCGAGGCGCATCACCGAGAACAGGTAGTGGGCCTGTTCGCGGGCCAGCCCGACCTCGGCCTCCGCAGCCAGCGGAAGATCGACATGGAGGCGTATTTTCGGCTGCATTCTTCTGCCTCTCGTGCGATATCCGGGGCCATGGAGGAGCTGCCAATAAACCGCGTCGCCCTGCCCGAGGGAAGGGTCAAGGACGCCACCGCCCGCAACTGGGTCGACGCCTTCGCGCCGGAGCGCTGGCGACCGTTCATGCGGCTCAGCCGGATGGACCGGCCGATCGGCACCTGGCTGCTGCTGCTGCCCTGCTGGTGGGGCATCCTGCTGGCGGCGAACGCCGAGGGCTGGGCCTGGGTCGATCTCTGGCTGTTCCCGGCCTGCACCATCGGCGCGCTGCTGATGCGCGGCGCCGGCTGCACCTGGAACGACCTGGTGGACCGCGACATCGACGCCAAGGTCGACCGCACCCGCTCGCGCCCGCTGCCGAGCGGCCAGGTCTCGGCCGCCAATGCCGTGCTCTGGGCGGTGGCGCAGTCGCTGGTCTCGTTCCTGATCCTGCTCACCTTCAACGACCTCGCGGTGGCGCTCGGCGTGCTCGCGCTGGTGCCGGTGGCGGTCTATCCCTTCGCCAAGCGCTTCACCTGGTGGCCGCAGGTGTTCCTCGGCATCGCCTTCAACTGGGGCGCGCTGCTGCTCTATGCGGCGCATGGCGGCAGCCTCGGGCTGGCGGCGATCCTGGCCTATCTCGCCGGCATCGCCTGGACGCTGCACTACGACACGATCTATGCGCATCAGGACCGCGAGGACGACGCGCTGATCGGCGTCAAGTCCACCGCCCGCCTGTTCGAGGACGACACCGTCACATGGCTGCAGATCTTCTCGGCCGCGGTGGCGCTGCTGGGGGCGCTGGCGGTGCTGGTGGCGGGCGGCGGGCTGTTCGGGCTGCTGGGCCTTGCCGGGCTGGTCGGCCAGATGGTCTCGCAGCTCCGCCGGCTCGACACCGAGGACCCCGAGCTCTGCCTGCAGCTGTTCCGGCAGACGCGCTATGGCGGGCTCGCCTTCGCCGCGGGGCTGTTCCTGGATGCGCTCTTCTAGCCGCAGCCAGCCGGCGCTGCCGGACCCCGCCCTCTGGGAGCGGGTCGCCGGCTATGATTTCGACCACGATCCCGAGCCCGGGGCGCGGCCTCCCGAGCGCGGCTTCGCCGAGCGGCTGGCGGCGCTGTGCCGCTGGCGCCGCAGCACCGCCGAGGCGGCGATCGCGGAGTACCGCCGCTTCGCCTATCTCGCGGTGCTGGTGCCGCACCGGGCGGTGCCCTCGGTGGCGGTGGATCTGGTCTGGCATGCCCATCTGGCCGACACCCGGGGCTACTGGGAGCGCTTCTGCGGCGATGTGCTCGGCCGGCCGCTGCACCACCGCCCCTCCGGCGGCGGCAGGGCGGAGGCGGCGCGGCTGAAGGCCGACTATGCCAGGACCCTGACGAGCTACCGCCGGGTCTTCGGCGAGGACCCGCCGCTGCGCTTCTGGCCGCATCCCGAGGGGCGCTTCGCCGCGGGGAGCGAGCCGAGGCTGTTCGCGCCGCACGGCGAGCGGGCGATGCCGCGGCGCCTGATCGCGGCGCCGGCGATGATGTCGGCCGGCAGCCTGCTCTTCGCCGGCGGGATCGGCGCCGGCTGGTCGCTGCCCCTCGGCTTCGGCGCCTTCCTGATGCTGGTCGGCGGAGCGATGACCCTCGGCGCGCTGCTCGGGCTCGGCGGCGCGCAGGCCTTTGCGGTCGAGGTCGGCGTCGGATCCGATGCTTCGGATGGCGGCGACGGCGGCGATGGCGACGGCGGCGGCTGCGGCGGCGACTGAGCCGCCCGGCCCGGCGGCGCGTTCACTCGCCGCCGTGCTCGATCCCCTTGCGGATGCGGCGCACGAAGGCCCAGACCCCGGCGATCACCGGCACCGCCACGGCGGCGGTCAGCAGCTCCTTCGAGATCCCCGCCGCCTTGGCCAGCGGCACCAGCAGATAGCTCGCCAGGCTGACGGCGTAGTAGCTGATGGCCACCACCGACAGCCCCTCCACGGTCTGCTGCAGGCGCAGCTGCAGCGCGGCGCGCCGGTCCATCGATTCGAGCAGCTGCTGGTTCTGCGCCTCCACGGCGAAGTTGACCCGGGTGCGCAGCAGCTCGGAGATCCGGCTGGTGCGCACCGCCAGCTCCGAGAGCCGCCGCTCCGCCGCCTCGCAGGTGCGCTGCGCCGGGGCGAAGCGCCGCGCCATGAACTCCGAGAAGAGCTGCGAGCCGCCATAGCGCTCCTCGCGCAGCGAGGCGATCCGGTCCTCGACGATCGCCGCATAGGCCCGGCCGGCGCCGAAGCGGAAGGCGCTGCGCGCCGACAGCGCCTCGAGCTCGGCGGCGAGCGCGGTCAGCTCGGTCAGGATCGTCGCCTCCGGGCGCTCGCCGGTCTCGCGCGCCACCTGCTCGATCAGCCGGGTCAGCTGGGTCTCGATCTCGTTCAGGCGGTGCGCGGTGCGGCGCGCCAGCGGCAGCGCCAGCATGGCGACGCTGCGATAGGTCTCGATCTCGATCAGCCGCTGGATCAGCCGGCCGGTCCGCCGCGGCCCGACATCGCCGTAGACCACCACGGCGAAGCGGGTGAAGCCCTCCTGGTCGATGCGGAAATCGCCGAGCGCGCAGGCATTGCCGTCGAGCACGTCGGCGATCGCGAGGCTCTCGAGGTTGAACCGGCGCAGCAGGCTGGCCTCGATGCGCTGGCGCGCCTGCTCGCGGGTCGCGGCCTCGATGATCTCGATCTCGGTGGCGGCGACCACCCGGCCCGGCGCGGCGGCCAGCCAGTCCTCGGGAAACAGCTCGACCAGCTCGCCGCCGAACAGCTCGTCGCCCGGGCCGCGCTCCCAGAGCGCATAGGAGACGAACTCGGTATGCCGCTCCCAGGTGAAGCGGAAGCGGCCGAAATCGTTGGCATAGTGATTGGCGCCGGGGGCCGGATGCGGGCCGCCGTGGCGGTCGATCAGGTCGATCAGATGGGCGCGGTCGATCTCCGGGTCGCGGTCGGCGGCCTTCTCGGGCATCTTGAACGCCAGATGCGTCACGCGGCCCGGCGCCGGCATCGGCTGGAACGGCCGGGCGTGGAGCTCGTTGGTCAGCGCATAGCGCTTCGGGTGATGGCTCAGCAGCCTCGGCATCGTCTTCGGTTCCCCTCCGCTTGGCGGCGCGCCGGCGCCGGCCGGCCTCAGCGCCCGAGGAAGCCCCCGAGCACCCCGGCCACGTTGCGCCCGAGGGCAGCTATGGCATAACCGCCCTCCATCACGAAGACCGTCGGCAGCCGCAGCCTGGCGATGCGCGCGCCGATGCCGGGGAAGTCCCCCTCCGCGAGGCGGAAGCGGCTGATCGGGTCGCCCTCGTAGGTGTCGACCCCGAGCGAGACCACGAGCGCCTCGGCGCCGTGCCCGGCGATGCGCCGGCAGGCGGTGTCGAGCGCCGCGCGCCAGGCCGCGATCGCGGTGCCCTCGGGCAGCGGCAGGTTCATGTTGCAGCCCTCGCCCGCGCCGGTGCCGCCCTCGTCGGCATGGCCGAGGAAATACGGGAAGGCCTGCACCGGGTCGGCATGGATCGAGACGGTGAGCACATCGCCGCGGCCATAGAAGATCGCCTGCGTGCCGTTGCCGTGGTGGTAGTCGATGTCGAGCACCGCGACGCGGGCGGCACCGGCCTCCAGCAGCGTCTCGGCGGCGATGGCGGCGTTGTTGAGGTAGCAGTAGCCGCCGAAGAGATCGCCATGCGCGTGGTGCCCCGGCGGGCGGGCCAGCGCGAAGGCCGGGCCTTCGGCGGCGGCGAGCGCGGCGGCCCGGGCGCAGGCAGCGGCCGAGCGGGCGGCGCCCCAGCTCCCCTCGGTGATGCAGGTGTCGACGGAGAAGCTCCAGTAGCCGAGCGCCGCGGCGATCGGGGCCGGCGGCGCGGTGCGGCGCAGCCCCGGCACCGGATAGGTGAAGGCGATCGCGTCCGGCGTGCGATACGCCGCGACCCAGCGGGCATGGGCGGTCTCGAGGAAATCCAGATAGGCTGGCGCATGCACCCGCTCGAGCAGCGCCCGCGGCACCGGGGCGGGCGGCGGCGCGGGCGGCGCGAAGCCGGCGGCGGCGAGCGCATCGCGGATCACCGCCATGCGCTCGGGGCATTCGAAGCTGCGCCCGAGCTGGCCGTCATGCAGCTCGGAGCGGCTGTCGTGCCGGTCGTGGTCGGGGTTGTGGAAGATACGCATGGGCCGCCCTCGCTCGCGCGAGAGTGGCAGCGGCCGGCAGGCGATGCAATGTCCGACCTGCCGCAGCCCGAAGCCGTGTCGGCCCCCGCACCGCCAGCCCCGCCCGGCAAGGCCCGCCACTTGGTAAAGCCCGCCGCCCGGCCAGGCCCGCCGCCCGGCCAGGCCCCGCGCCCGCAGCCTGCAGCCAGCCACCCGCATCCCGGCGCCTGCGCCCCGGTGCCGGCGGCCCGGTGCCGCCCGGCGAGGCCCGCCACCCGGCCAGGCC